>JBIPNK010000083.1:0-11358 GCA_044373365.1 Chitinophagaceae bacterium | reverse complement strand
TGCGGCACACCAGGTTGGCCTCAAGAAAAAGGTTTTCTTTTATTTCATAGGCAAGCCAGAAACTGGCATTGAGGTTTTTCCTCGGCACAGGTGTTCCAAAAAAATATCCATTCTGTGGCAGGGCACGGGTATCGTTGTCCAGAAAAAGATTGTTCCCAAAATTTTTCCTTGCCGTGTCTGCCCCAGATTGCCAATAAATGGTCTTGGCCTGCATGTACCATTTGGGAGCAGGCTGAAACTTGAGGATGCCAATGTATTCCTTGATATTGGACATCAATGGATGGGCCAATGCTTGGTTATAATGGGTATAATTGGCCACCGTATCAAAATGAGAATACGTAAATGGCCTTATCCAGTTGGTTTCCAGTTGCAGGTCAAGGTTTTTGACCCCCAGAAAATCAATGTATTTCATTCCTGCCTGGAAGGCCCATTTGTTTCCCCACCATCCTTTTCTTTCCCGGATGTATTTGGTGTAGAACTCATCCAACATCACCTGCCCATAGAGCTGTACATGCTTGGCCAGATTGGCTTTGGCGTCAATGCCGATAAAAGAATTGTCCGGGCTTCCTATATTCAACTCCGCTCCACGGATAAACATCACAGGGTTGAGGTAGCTGAACTCAAAATGATCCTTTCTTCCAAATACCACCCCTTCAAACAAGCCAAGCGTCAACCATTTGGGGGCATTGAAACTGATGTGGTGGATGGAGGCATATTTCTTGGGATAGAGTGAATCTCCGCCCAAACCATCCCTGGTATATTGTGGCGTAAGTTCCATGATGCGGCTCATGTAGTTCAGCTTCCATACGCGCAAGTTCATGTTGAGAAACAGGTGGCTGTTGGAATGGTCGCTGATGAACAAGCTCCTGTAACCGTTTCCAAGAAACATCTTGTCAAATCCAAATTGAACATTGATGAATTTTGCGGCATTGAAAAACACCGTTCCCCGGGCATCAAAATAATCAAAGCCTGTGCCCTTGAATATCCTGTAACGCCCTGCACCGGGAACGGCCCTGAACCTGTTGACATCATTCCTTACAAAAACAGGTGTTTTTTCCTGGTTCTCGGTGAGGTAGGCATGAAATCCAACCTTACCTCCAATCAAAGAACGCACCACGGCTCCACGGGTATTGAGGTAAAGCAGTTCATCGGTTGCATCATCTTTCATGGCTTGCAGCTGAAGAACCGGATTGACAGAAAGGAAAAAATCCTTCTGGTTCACCCCTATCATGTTGGCAGGATCCTTGAAAAAACTATTGAAAACAGGCTTCCTGCTTTTTATGGAGGAAACCCCATTGCTGGTCCATTCCAGGTTGTTCAGCCTTGACCTGTTGATGTTGTAGCGGTCTACCCTTGAGAGGGAAATATTGCTCGAACCTGCCCTGTCCAATGCGCTCGCCCACCATTTTCTGTTAAATGGCTTGATGAATGAAAAATTCAAGTTGCTGTCGCCTTGCAACTTTATCTCCAGCCGATCCAGTAAAATATATTCCTTGGACCCCTGTTGAAAAAGCGTAGACTGTGCATTCACGCAGAAAGGTGCAATAAATATCAGCCCGACTAAAAAGGTTTTGATAATTTGCAGCATAGATTTACCAATACTATAGCTCATGTCGAATATTCTCATTAAAAATGTTCAGATTGTAAACGAAGGCAAGATTACCGTGTCGGATATCTTGATAGGCAACCAAAGGATATTGAAAATTGCGCAGGGAATTGACAATAAATATAACGCTAGGGAGATTAACGGAGAAAACAAATACTTATTGCCCGGCGTGATCGATGACCAGGTGCATTTCAGGGAACCCGGACTTACCCACAAGGCCAATATCCATTCTGAATCCATGGCAGCGGTTGCCGGTGGCACCACCAGCTTCATGGAAATGCCCAATACCAAACCCCCTGCCCTGACCCAGGAGTTGCTGGAGGAAAAATATTCCATTGCAGCCAACAGTGCGGTTGCGAATTATTCTTTTTTCATGGGCACCTCCAATGACAATGCTGATGAGGTCTTGAAAACAAATGACAACAAAGAAAATGTATGTGGTGTGAAGATTTTCATGGGTTCTTCCACTGGAAACATGCTGGTAGACAACCATCTTTCCCTTGACAGGATTTTCAGGGAATCTGAACTGCTGATTGCAACGCATTGTGAGGATGAGCGCATCATCAAATCCAATCTTGAAAAACTGCGCAGTACCAAGGCTGTGCTGGAAGCTTCTGACCATCCCATCATCCGTGATGCAGAAGCCTGCTTTGAATCTTCCCTGATAGCGGTACAGCTGGCCAAAAGAAACAATACAAGATTGCACATTTTGCATATCTCTACAGCGAAAGAATTGCAACTGTTCACCAACCTGATTCCGCTGGAAGAAAAACGGATCACCTCAGAAGTTTGTGTGCACCATCTTCATTTCACAGCGGATGATTATGCTACCCTTGGCAACAAAATAAAATGCAACCCTGCCATCAAATCAAAAGAAAACAAGGCAGCCCTTTGGGAGGCATTGTTGGATGACAGGCTGGACATCATCGCAACAGACCATGCCCCACATGCCATCGATGAAAAATCGGGCGACTATGACCATGCGCATGCAGGATTGCCGCTTGTACAGCATAGCCTTCAATTGATGATGCACCAATACAAGCAGGGCAGGATCAGCCTTGAAAAACTGGTTGAGAAAATGGCGCATGCGCCGGCAAAATGTTTTCAGATCAGGGACCGCGGATTCATCCGCGAAGGCTATTTTGCTGACCTGGTCTTGGTGGACCTGAACCAACCATATACCGTGGGCAAGGAAAATCTCCTCTACAAATGTGGCTGGAGTCCGCTCGAGGGCTTCACCTTCCCTGCAACCATTGCCATGACTTTTGTAAACGGCTACCCTGTTTATGAAAATGGAAGGGTTGATGCATCCTATACTGGAATGCGCCTCCAATTCAACAGGAACTAAACGCCATGCTGGTAGACAACATCACTTTGCATGACCTTTCCATCTTCCATAGGGAGGATGAGCAATCATTGTTCAACAAAATTGACCATACCAGAACCACCGCGGGAAAGGCGGAATTAAAAAAAAAGTTCACCAGGCCTTTCAGTGATATACAGAATATCCTTCAGGTGCAGGAGATTCTCTCTTTCATTGGTACGAGGCTGGATGCCTGGCCAGAAAGAATCACCAACGGCACCTTGCTTGTCATAGAAAAATTTCTTGATGACAATCCGGATGCAATGCCCGAGCAGCCCAACCCGGTCAATGCTTTTTTCTACAAATGGCTTCATCCTGCAGACCATGCCATGATCAAATTCTCGATGCAGCAACTCTTTGAATGCATCAAGGGATTTGAAGCCGTGCATGCTTTTTTTTCTGCATGCCAAAGACCAAAAATGCTGGATGATGTATTGCAACAATCTGAAAAAATCCTGCGCGACCACAGGCTTAAAGGATTGCAATCCCAGCAAACATTCAATGCCTTGAGCCCTGCAGAAGTATTGCAGTATGGAAGAATTTTTCATGGGGAAATGGCCAATGATCTTCAGACACTCATGGGTGTTTATGGGCAACTTGATGCGTGGTACGCTATGGCCAAAGCCAACAAAGAACTGGGCTTGCAACTTCCACATTTCACTGATGATGCAGAACCCATGATCAGCGCAAAAGGACTGCGGCACCTGATGCTCAAGGAACCTGTAGGATACGATCTTGAAATGAATCCGCACGCCAATTTCATTTTTCTTACCGGCGCCAACATGGCCGGAAAAACCACGCTGATCAAGGCTGTTGGCCTATCAACCTATCTTGCACACCTGGGCATGGGTGTTGCCGCCAAAAGCATGAAGCTTTCCCTTTTTGAAGGCATACTCAGCAACATCACTGTAGAAGACAATCTCATCAAAGGGGAAAGTTATTTTTTCAATGAAGTGAGGCGGATCCGCGAAACCATCACCCGCATCAGTGATGGCAAAAAATGGCTGATCCTCATCGATGAACTTTTCAAGGGCACCAATATCCAGGATGCCATGAAATGTTCACTGGCCGTTATCAGGGGGTTGATCAATATGCGCAACGGCCTTTTCATCCTTTCCACCCATCTCTATGAGATCGGTGATGCGCTCAAAGACTTGCCATCCATCAGTTTCAAATACTTTGAAACCCATCTCACCGAAAATGAACTCCGCTTCAGCTATCAACTCAATGAGGGCATCAGCCAAGACAGGATGGGCTACCTGATCCTTCAAAAAGAAGGTGTCGTTTCCCTGTTGGAAAACATTGGGAAGAACACCAACATAGCGGGTGAAAACAACAACGAAATCAGCGGTTAATCCTTTTATTGAGGATGATTTTCCCATTGGCGGCCCTGGCCATGGTCATAGCTTTACACCATGTTTGTAAAGACCTTTGGAAGTGCCGTATATGGGGTTGAGGCGAAAACCATCACCATTGAAGTGAACTGGACAGCCCAGGGAAAAGAATATTGTATTGTAGGATTGGCAGACTCCGCCATCAAGGAGAGCATGCAAAGGATAGAAAGCGCCATCAAATCAAAACGGTTTGAAATGCCGCGCACGCGGATTGTCATCAACCTTGCACCTGCAGACCTGAGGAAAAGCGGGACAGCCTTTGATCTTCCCATCGCCATCGGCATTCTGTCTGCCTCAGAGCAAATTACACTGGCAGAAAAATTTGATCGGTATATCATGATGGGCGAGCTGAGCCTGGACGGAGAGCTGCGCCCCATCAGAGGGGCCTTGCCCATTGCCATTCAAGCAAGGAAAGAAGGATTCAATGGATTCATCCTGCCTGCCGCAAATGCCCAAGAGGCTGCAATGGTCAGTGGCATCAAGGTATACGGCATGAAGAACATCAGGGAGGTGGTTGCATTCATCCAATCGGAGGGCTCAAGCGCTGCGCCCATCTCCATCAACATACAAGAAGCATTCAGTGCCGCACAGCAGGCATTTGAGAATGATTTTGCTGAAGTAAAGGGGCAAGAAAACATCAAGAGGGCGTTGGAAATCGCGGCTTCGGGCGGGCACAATGTAATTCTCATCGGTCCGCCCGGTGCCGGGAAAACCATGCTGGCAAAGCGTTTGGCATCCATCCTTCCTCCCCTTTCAATGGAAGAAGCACTGGAAAGCACCAAGATCCATAGTGTAGCAGGTAAACTTCCCGAGCATGCCACCCTCATCACCAAAAGGCCTTTCAGAAGCCCTCATCATTCGATCAGCAATGCTGGCCTGGTTGGGGGCGGTGCCAACCCACAACCCGGTGAGATTTCCCTTTCACACAATGGGGTTTTGTTCCTGGATGAACTTCCGGAATTCAAGAGAAATGTACTGGAGGTCATGCGGCAACCCATGGAAGAAAGAAGGGTTACCATTTCAAGGGCAAGGCTGGCTGTTGATTTTCCCGCATCATTCATGCTGGTGGCATCCATGAACCCCTGCCCCTGCGGATTTTACAACCATCCAGAAAAAGCATGCAACTGCCCTCCGGGTGCTGTTACCAAGTACCTGAACCGCATCTCAGGACCCTTGCTGGACAGGATTGACCTGCATGTGGAAGTGACCCCTGTTGCTTTTTCAGCACTGGCATCAAAAGAAACCATTGAAAATTCTGCCAGCATCAGGGATCGTGTAATGGCGGCCCGCAGCATTCAAGCAAACAGATACAAGGGGAAAACAGGGATCTATGCCAATGCGCAAATGGGGTCAAAGGAGATGAAAGACATTTGCCAGTTGAATGAAGCGGGGCAGCATTTGCTCAAAAATGCTATGGAAAAATTAAGCCTTTCCGCAAGGGCCTATGACAGGATACTGAAAGTGGCAAGAACAGTGGCAGACCTTGCCAACAGTGAAAACATCATGCCTGAACATATCGCGGAAGCCATACATTACAGAAGCCTCGACAGGGAGGGATGGGGAGGATGAATAGTGCAGCTTGCCTTATACTGTCGGGGTTTCTGTTTCCTCTGTTGGTGCCTTGGGGGCTTCTACGGAAGGGAAAAACCTGCTTTGAAAAATCAAGATGGCAAATACACCTCCAGAAATAGATGCATCGGCAATGTTAAAAACAGGCCTGAAAAACATGAAGGATTCTCCACCCCAGAGTGGAAACCATGAAGGAAAATAAGCGTCTTCAATGATGGGCATGTACAACATGTCAACCACCTTGCCATGCAAAAATCCAGCATAGCCGCCTTGAAAACCTTGCTGCCAGATGCCATGGGCGAGATTCTGCAGATAGGGATCACTGGCCTCAAATGCCATTCCATAAAACAGGCTGTCGATCAGGTTGCCTATGGCTCCTGCATAGATGAAGGTGACACAGATGATATAACCAACATGGTATTTTTTCTTGATGATATCCAGAATATAGTAGGTGCCAAACCCAACAGCCACCAACCTGAAAACAGTGAGGGCTATCTTTCCCCAGTCTCCGCCAAGCTTCCATCCATAGGCCATCCCCTCATTCTCAATAAAATGAAACCTTAACCAGGGAATGGATTGGAACAGGACATTTTCCTGGCCCATGTGGTAACTGGTCTTGATGTAAATTTTCAATGCCTGGTCAGCAAGCAGGATCAAAAAAGTCAGGAAAAGGGCGTGTTTGAACTTCAAAATGCGGGTTTTTGCAAATATAATGATAAGGGAACAATGGCAGATGACCCCAAAGGATCATTCACCCAAATAAATCCTCGGAACGCGCTGTGAAATGCCGGTCATGATCTCATAGGGAATGGTGCCTGCGGCATTGGCAACAGCAACAATCGAATGGTCCTTGCCAAACACCAAGACCTCATCTTCAATGGTGATGCTGCTTTCATCCGTTACATCAATCATTGTCATGTCCATGCAAACATTCCCAATGGTGCTGAAAGACTTGCCCCTGATCAATACATTTCCCTTGCCATTGCCCAAGCTTCTTGGAAAGCCATCAGCATAGCCAATCCTGATGGTGGCCACCCTGGTATCTTTGTCTACCACAGAATGGCGGCCATAACCAACAGATTCGCCTTTTTTAACCTCCTTGATCTGTGCAATGGTTGACTTTAGAGAAACTGATTCCTGCAGCTTCAACGCACTGTTTCCCGGATCGATTCCATACAGTCCGATACCGATCCTGACCATATCGTATTCAGCAGATGGATGCCTTCTGATGGCAGCGGTATTGGCAGCATGCTTGATAAATGTATATCCAACATGTGCAGACAAAAGATGGCAAGCATGGTCAAACCGTTGCAGTTGGATGCTGGTAAAATCATCATGGGCAGGGTTCTCAGATGCCACCAAATGTGTAAATACCGTCTTGATCTTGAATGCAGAAGAACTGCCCAGCTGATCAATGAAATAACCGATATCAGCGGGCTCCAAACCCAGCCTGTGCATGCCGGTATCGAGTTTGATGTGAACTGGAAAATAGCTGATGCCTTCTTGTTGCAAATAGGCGTTCAATTGTTGGGCAAATCCAATGGAATAGATTTCGGGTTCAAGATTGTATTCCACCAGTGATGAAAAAGATGCCGGTGCTGTATTCATGACCATGATGGGCATCCTGATGCCCGCTTTTCTCAACTCGACCCCTTCATCAACATAGGCCACTGCAATATAGTTGACATGGTGAAACTGCAGCAGGTTGGCCATTTCATAGCTGCCAGCCCCGTATGAAAAAGCCTTGACCATGGCCATAATTCTTGTAGATGGCTTTAACCCGGCTTTGAACTGGTTCAGGTTATGTGCAACACTGGAGAGATCAATTTCAAGCCTGGTTCGATGGTTCTTGCTTTCCAGAAAATGGCTCAGTTTTTCAAAATGAAATGACCTTGCCCCTTTGATCAAGACAACCTGATCCCTGAAGATTATCCCATTCAGCTGGTGCAACAAGGCTTCCGTGTCCTTGAAATAAAAAACCTTCAAGGACGGATGATCAAAACAATTGGCAAAGGCATGGAACTGTTCTCCAACGGCATAGAGGGTGATGATGTTTTTTAACTGGAGGTAAGATGCCAGTTTTTCATAGGCCAGCCGGGCATCGCCTGCGATGCCTGATACATCTGAAAGGATGGCCACCCGCTCACGAGAGGGGTGTTGCAGTCCTAAAAAATCAAGGGCGCTCATGAGCCCGCTCAGGTCCGCATTATAACTGTCATTGATGATGGTTGATCCATGCTGTCCCTGTTTCATTTCCAGCCGCATAGAGAGAGGCGGAAGATCATGCATCCTTGGAATGACCTGGTCTTGCAACCCCAGGTGCAGACAAACGGCAAAACAATGCAATGCATTTTCTATGGCAGCAGGATCGATATAGGGAATCGAAAAACCGTGGTTGGTTCCTTTGTAATCAACAGAGACGATGGTTCGTCCTGCCACTGCATGATAGGAAACCAAAACATCTGCACCAGGATGGGTTCCCCAGGAAAATGCAGCTCGCAGGCCGCCATCCAAGAGCATTTGTTGAACTGCCTCATTCACCAATGGATGGTCCTTACAATAAACCAGCAATTGGGCATCACGAAACAGTTGCAACTTTTCTGACAATTTATCCTTGATGGAATCAAACCCCTCGCCATGGGCCTCCCCAATATTGGTCAACAAACCAATATCTGGACGGATCATTTTTTGAAGCCTGTCCATTTCTCCAGACTGGGAAATGCCCGCTTCAAAAATACCCAGCTCATGCGTATCCTGCATCTGCCAAATGCTGAGTGGAACACCCAACTGAGAATTGAAACTGCGCGGAGACCTGACAATGTTTTTCTCTTGCTGCAACAAATGATTGAGCCATTCTTTTACAATGGTCTTTGCATTGCTACCGGTGATGCCAATCACAGGAAATTCAAATTGTTTTCGGTGAGCAATGGCCAGCTTTTGCAGGGATGCCACAACGTTGTTCGTCAATAAAAACCTGGCCTCAGGAAAGGATGCCAGATCAGGAACAGTGAAAACCACAAAATTCCTTACCCCTTCCCGGTAGAGCTCATCGATGTACTGATGACCGTCTCCCTGCTCAGTTTTGATAGCAAAAAACAAGGTTGTTGGGGGAAATACAAGTTTACGGCTGTCAATCAGCAAATGCTCTACAACCGTCACTGCTGATTGTCCCAGTAGTGTAGTACCCATCAAGCTGCTGATATGTTCGACAGGATGGACTTTCATGGTGGTTATTTTCCCTGTATGGCCTTTTGCCTGTTTACCCTTATGGAATACAAGACAGCACCAGAAAGACATGCGATGATTACGCCCAAAGAAACAAGGATGTTGATGTGGATGCCAAAAAATTCAATCAGCATTTTTACGCCAATAAAGATCAGGACAACCGCGATGCCTTGTTGCAGATAGTCAAATTTATCTACTGCACCCTTCAGCAAAAAGAATAGTGATCTCAAGCCAAGCAGTGCAAAAATATTGGAAGAATAGATCACCAAAATATCATCTGAAGTAAAACTTGCTTTAGCGTTTTCCCTGACCAGTGAAACCACCGTAGGAATGGAATCAAGCGCAAAAGCAATGTCCACTGCCGCCAACATCAACACCACAACGGCCAATGAAGTAAAATAGAACTTTCCATGATGATTCAGAAAATACCGGCCCTCTGGCTCAACCGTAGTTACCCTGAAAAACTTGTTGATTACCTTGTAGATCTTGGTCTCCCCTGGATCAAATTCAGCCTCATCTTTCTTGACGAACAAATGATATCCTGTATACAAAAGAAAGAAACCAAAAACATATAGAATCCAATGAAACCGATCTATCAATTCAATGCCCACCGCAATGAAAATGATGCGGAAAACAATCGCTAGAAGAATACCAATCAGCAATGCACGACCGGCATCTGTTTCCCTGACCCTGAAATAAGTGAAGATCAGGATGAAAACAAAAATATTATCGATGCTCAGTGACCACTCCATGAGGTAAGCCGTGAAAAATTTGGTGGCTACCATGGGTGTTTTTTCAAACCATAAAAAAACACAGAACGCTACAGAAAGCCCAACCCAAAAAATGGTTTGCCACAAGGCTTTTTTCATGCTGATGGATGCGTTCTTCTTGCTCATCAGTCCAAGGTCAAGCACCAATGCACCCAAAAGCACAATGCCAAAAGTCAGGTAAGTAATCTGGTCAACGGTCATGTTGAAAATCAATTGTTAGGGAACAAAGATAATCATTCCCGCATGCCAATGGGTTATCCCCGCATGGCATATTTTCTTTTCCGTAAAAAGCCATACATAAAATACAATACCAGTGGAAAAGCAAGTGGTAAAAGGATGTTGAGCAGTTGCCAAAACAACTTGTCATTCTCCAGTTGTTCCTTGTCCAACAAACGCAACCTGAAGGTCTTTGAACGGGCCTCCATGATGGAAGCACCTCCTGTGAGGTAAAAAAGACAGTTGCTGATGAAGTCACGGTTGGCAAACTGTTGCCGGGTGTAGCTGTTCATGCCCATGGCCATGGGCCCATCCTGCTGGCTGACAGCATTGGTCAAAATATCTGCGTCAGAAATAACAATCATGCTGTTCTCTGAAGGGGCAGCAGAAAGGAATGGTCTTTTGTATTCAACCGCCAATTGCTGCAGATCAGCTGATGAAATCCTGTTGGCCAAAGCAGAACGGAATTTGCCTTCGAGCAGCACAGCCACGGCCTTGTTTTTTTTATTAAACTGTGTGAGGTCTTCTTCTGTCTTGATGCTTCTCCACTCTACAAGGGCTGGTGTCTGCAGCGTTCGTGAATAGGAAGATGAACCCAGGATCACCTGTTTGCGAATGCCGGGTGCTGAAACAGTATCGATGGACTGGGGAAAGGAAGAAAGCACAAAATCAAGGTTCTTTGAAATGGGATGATCTCCGGTATTTCTCAAGAGCGGTGCATAAGGCCAGGGCAAGAGTTCAATTTGGGGTTTGTCTCCAATGCTGCCAATCACTGATGGAACCTTGTCGCATTCGAGGTCTTGCAACAAATCCCTGTTGATCCGCACACCGTATTTGAACAGTTGTTCGTCCAGCTCCAACCCCATATCAAAGGCCACAAAAGACCCGCTGCTGCGCTGGAGGCTGTCCATGCTGGCATATAGATTGTCTACCGCCCAAAGCAGTTTGCCACCGTGCATGATGTACTGATCAATTTTCAATTTCTGTCCAGCAGTGAATGGCCTTGTTGGTTTTGCAATCACCAGGGCAGCAAATTCATCAGGAATATAGGCAACGCTGTCGATCGGCAAAATCCTGAATCGATGGTCCTTTCTCAAAACTTTTTCAACAAGGTCATAAACACTAAGATCAAGCGGTTGGCCATTGCCGGTCAGGTATCCCACCAATGGAATGGTATCACGCGTCAGCAACATCATGGCCTTGGCCAGCTTGTAT
>JBIPNK010000157.1:0-3390 GCA_044373365.1 Chitinophagaceae bacterium | reverse complement strand
AAGTGCGTGTAACGTCCGCCGCTGCCTTCGCAGCCTATCAAATCCTAAAGGAATATCTAACCTCTGGCGGGAAATCGCCGGGGGTGGATGATGATGATGTAGCAGAGTTTATGGAAGCCCTGCTCAAATCCAAAACCATTGACATTGGAGAAGATGATGCTGACCTTACAACAGATTCGTGATCAATCCCCCTGCACAGAGGGATGGACCAAGCTATTGAAATCCCTCGGCAATCCGCCAATGGGTACCGTGATTAGCCTTGGCGATGTGGCTAAGTCTAATGACGCCGCAGATGCGTGGTGGTGCGTTCGGGCGCTGGATTGGTCAGATATGGCCGTTCGGCGGCAGGTTGTCGCAGCCGTGATGCCGTCCGTGGAACGTGCGGCCAAACACACCACTGACAAGCGAGTGCATGATTGCATTGCCGTCATTCATGATTGGATTGCGGGCAGGCCCGCCGACCTCGAAGCGGCGGCGGCGGCGGCGGCGTGGGTGGAGGCGGCCTCCGCGCGGCGGATGGCGGCGGCGGAAAAAGAAACCCAACGCCAAGACCTTATCGCAGCCTTTCCACCCCTGATTCTAAAGGATTGACTCAATGACCAAACGTGAAACTGCCCTCGCACTGTTGCGAACAGGCGCCACCCTTCAAGCTATCATCCAAGTCACCGGCTGGACCAAAGGCACGGCTAACAACTGGCTTTCTATGATCCGGCGCAAGCACGGGCTTGAAGCGCAACAGCACAGGTGCTTCGGACTGACGGGCGCTAAGGGTTCATTCACCATTTACACGCTGAAAGGAGACAAAGAAAATGTCGCTTGACGTATATCTGACGGCAATCCGCCCGACGACAATCTATAGCAGCAACATCACTCACAATCTCGGTAAGATGGCTGCCGAGGCTGGGATTTATGATTGCCTATGGAGGCCCGAGACAATAGGCATGAGCAAGGCCGAACAGCTAATCGAGCCTCTTGAAAATGGCTTGGCTGAATTGAAGGCAAGGCCGGAGCATTACAAACAGTTTGACGCAGCAAACGGATGGGGGATTTACCCTCATTTCGTTGAGTTTGTTGAGAAATATCTTGAGGCTTGTAAGGAAAACCCAGACGCAACGGTGGAGGTATCGGTATGACTGAAATCTCAACAATCATCCGCGCCCGCCTTGATGAAGGCCGGGCTATCGCTGATGAAGATGTGCGCGCACTGTTGAATGAGAACAAAAATCTAAAGTCTGCGCTGAATGAAGTGATGCAATGGATTCATGAATGGGAACCTGCTTTTCTTCAGGACGACGAATGGCAAGCAACGGATATGCTTGTTCATCAAGCACTCTATCCACTGACACTAGAAGAAAGAACATCACTCGGAGAAAAGGAGACAACCAATGACCTTTAGAATCAGCCATCGCGGGCGCGATAAATTCGGAAGAGGCTTCCAGATCACCTTCGCTAACGGCTGGACTGCCTCAGTCCAATGGGGCTACGGCATGTATTGCAGCACGGACGACGAAGAAATGCCGCGCGAAAGCAAGGATGCGGAGATTGCCGCACTAAACCCAAGCGGGGAATTGGTGGCAATGGACCCGGAAGATTCCGACACAGTGAAGGGCTATCAATCACCTGATGAAGTCCTGCAATTCCTTAATTGGGTAGCATCACAACCGAAGGAGCAAGCCAATGACTGACCTAGCAGACAAAATCTATGCCGCCACCGGCCTTACGCTGAACGCGGCAGATACGGAAGCGATTGGGCGGATGATTGCCCAAGGCCGGAACGATGCTCTGGAAGAAGCGGCGCGCCGCGCTGAGGATGATGCGCCGGTATATGTCCAGAAGACCGCTGGCCCCGGTATAGGGGCTAAGGCCATGACCAAGGAAGAAATTTCCGTTGTGCTGGCTGAGCATCTTAAATGGCTGCGCGGCGAAGGCGGCAAGCGCGCGAATTTGTCCCGCGCGAATTTGTCCGGCGCGAATTTGTCCCGCGCGAATTTGTCCGGCGCGAATTTGTCCCGCGCGAATTTGTCCGGCGCGGATTTGTCCGGCGCGAATTTGTACAGCGCGGATTTGTCCGGCGCGAATTTGTCCCGCGCGAATTTGCCCGGCGCCAAAATCAACAACGGCAAGACCGCCTTTGGTATCCTGCGCCGCGCCACGCGGTCGGATGGTTATGAGTTTTTCCTGTGGCATTGCGAAGATGGCTTTTACATCAAGGCAGGTTGCCGGTTTTTTACGCTGAAAGAAGGCCGCAAGCACTGGAAGGACACGCGCGCGGGGACGCCGCTTGGCGATGAAACGCAAGATATTTTGGCGATGTTCGCCAAAGCTATAAAGCGGTGGAGGGATGCGCCATGACCCCCGAACGTCTTATCTGGTGGATCGTGCTTGGCCCGCTTTGCGCGCTGCTGATCCTGACCGTGATTGTTGGCGCCAGGGGTTCATTTACGATTTACACGCTGAAAGGAGACAACCAATGACTGACCTACTAACCCGGATCGAACAGAACCAGCCAATCGAAGCACAGGAACTCTATGACTACATCGTGGAGGCTATTGTGAAACAGGGGCGCCCTAGTGTTGGGGATAACGATAGGTGCCTCTATCGAGGCCCGGACGGCCTTAAATGTGCAGCAGGGCATGTTATCCCTGATAGCTTTTACTCGGCGCTCATTGAGGAGAACACCGGGGTTCTTCAGCTTAACCTTAAAGGCAGGCTGCCAAAGAGCCTTGTTCCTCATGTGGATTTGATTAGTTATCTGCAAGACGCACATGATGCAGCCTCAAGATGGGCAGATTTCTTGCGTATTTTTATGCAGGAAGCAGATCGCTTGACTAATAGATTCAACCTAAAACCCTACGGGCAACCCACATGATCCGCCTGTTTCTGGAATCAATCGCTCTTATCTTCATCACCGCACTTGTGTCTTTGACATTTGTGTGGTATGTTTTCTTCGTCTTTTAAGGGAGACAAGACATGCTCATTGCGAAAATTAGCGCAACGCTGGCGGTTATGTGTGGGGCTGGCTTCCTTATCTCAGCAGCCCTAACCAAACAGCGGGGGGATAAGTGGGATAAGGTTTTCAATGCCTCAGTTACAGGTGCTATGTTCTCGGTTGCTGCCCTTCTTCTCTCGTTCATTTGGGGGGTGTAATATCGCGCATAGCGCGCGTCGTCCGGGCGGGTTTCGCACAAATCGAAAGGCCGGGAGGAGAAATCTTCCCGGCCTGTTTCATTTAGAAGAAAATGCCGGTTAGGCGAGTCGCCATCTAGCCCACATTGTATAAGGCTCCCGGCGCCCATTAAATAACAAACAAACAATCCATTTTCAACCCTTAAAATGGATCATCCGGTAAATCCCACTCAGACCCATCGCTAAACCCGCCAGTCGCAGGGA
>JBIPNK010000125.1:0-3431 GCA_044373365.1 Chitinophagaceae bacterium | reverse complement strand
CATGGTGTTGCCTTGTTCAATCTTCGTTATGATGTTCCTGAAATGCCGGCCATCAAGTACAAGGCCTATTGGGTGGCGGTAAATGATTTTCAGACAGCAGCTTTCACACAGAAACTGGGCATTGAATCTCCATTGTCAACACGTCTGCCTTATGTAAATGTTACGGCAAATGTAAAAACTGAAGTCTACCTGGGAGAGTTCACCATGACAAGGTATTCACCTGTGATGTCATTGTTCCTTACCGCAGCCAACAGTACGGCCAATGCCGCCAACCCACTGGTTTGTGATTATATCAAACTGGTACCGAGTTTATAATTGAGATTTAAAAGATATTGGTGATGATTAAAACTAGCATGTATTATTTCAGCAGGGCATCGGTTCTCATTCTTTTCCTGGTGTCAGGAAGCCTGGGAATGGCACAGCAAAAGAATGCAGCTCCCAAAACAGGGAAGATCAATGCATTGAAACAAACCATCAAAGGGGTTGTGGTTGACCATGCAACAGGCAAACCATTGGCAGGAATCAATGTCAAGTTTGGCAATGTTGCTGCTGATCTTTCTGACGAAAAAGGGGCTTTTAGCATCTCAGTTCCCACACTAGACATTGAACTGCTGGCGGAAGGTGAGGGCTATGAGAGAAAGCAAATTGCAGTGAAGGGCAGAACAACATTGACTATTGCAATGACCTATGCAACCGGAAAATCCTTTCAACAGGAGGCCTACCTTGAGCATGAAAAAACATCGCTGAGAAATCTCTCTGCTGCAGTGGGTACATATGCTGTGAGCAGCAGCTGGAACAGGCCATTTGAATCGGTGGACGATCTTTTGCAAGGGCAGGTTGCAGGTTTGCAAACCATCAGGAGATCAGGCGCAACAGCAAAGGGAGCGAATCTTTTTTTAAGGGGAGCAAACTCTATTTACGGAACCAATACACCGCTGATAGTAGTGGATGGAATGTTGTATGATAACAATGATTATGGCAAAAGCCTTATCGGCAATAATTATACCAATCCACTCTCATTGATCAATGCACAGGATATTGACAATATTGCTATTCTCAAAGATGCAAGCGCTGAGTATGGTGCCAAAGGCGCTAACGGGGCCATTGTTATCACAACTTCAAGGGCAAAAAAACAGGCAACCAGCATTGATTTTGGCGTGTATGCATCATACAACCAACAACCTGCAAATTTATCCATGATGAATGCAGGAGACTACCGAACCTATCTCACTGAAATTCTCCAGAACAAAGGCATGTCCCTGAATGAGATTGCTTCAATGCCATACATGAATGACGACTCTTCTTCCAATCCTGAATACTATCGTTACCACAACAGCACTGATTGGCAGAAAAAAGTATTGCGAAACAGCCTTAACAAAAACTATTTTCTGAAAGTAACCGGGGGAGACAACATTGCCACCTATGCCTTGAGCATTGGGTTCACCAACATGGAAGGCGTTTTGAAAAGCAACGCACTTACCAAATACAATACCCGTTTTAATGCGGCATTCAATTTTTCAAAAAGACTTACCGGACAGGCCAATCTGGCATTTACCTATAACGAACAAGACCTGAGGACACAGGGCATTGACCGCAAGACCTCACCATTGCTAGTGGCCCTCATGAAGTCGCCGTTTTTGCAAGCCAATGAAGTCAATGCAAAAGGAATCAGTTCTCCGAATCTTGAAGACACAGATGTTTTCGGTTTGAGTAACCCCTCTGCACTCATCGAGAAAGCACAAGGTGTTTCCAAGAATTACCGATTCACCGGATCGTATACTTTCAACTATGAGCTTTCCCGCACACTCAAGGCCTCTGCATTGATTGGCGTGTTTTATGACAAGTCAAGAGAAAATATCTTTATTCCCCGCAAAGGAGTTGCTGATGATTCTTTGAGCAATGCAATCGCTGACAGCAGATTGGGTACGCAAGTAAGGCGCCTTTTTTCAACTGCCTTCAATGCCAAGATTGATTATGACAAAACATTCAACCATGATCACCATGTTGGATCACGCTTGGGATTAAGGTACCAACACAATGCTGCTGAACAAGATTTCACCCTTGGCTACAACTCAGCTACAGATGAACTGATCAGTGTGCAGAATGGTGTCAGTGCCCTTAAGCAGTCTGGTGGTGGCATCGGCGAATGGAATTGGATGAACACCTATTTCAATGCCTCTTATGATTACAAGCAACGGTTCTTCCTGCATTTCAATGCTGCAATGGATGGATCATCCAGGTTTGGCAAAGACGCAAAAAGTGGGCTTGCACTCAATGGCGTTCGGTATTCCTTCATGCCCTCTCTTGGAGCTGCATGGATCATTTCTTCTGGATCTGCCTTCGGTAACGCGGCATCCATCGACCTATTTAAATTGCGTGCCACCCTCAGCCGCAGTGGTAATGATGATATTGGAAATTATACCGCTAGGCAAACTTACACATCACAAAACTTCCTTGGCATGCAAGGATTGGTTCGTTCAGGAGTTCCAAATTCCGCCATACAATGGGAAACAAGCACCAAAGCCAATCTTGGTGTTGATGTTGCCTTCTGGAATGACAGGATAGGAATGAGCCTTGACCTTTATTCCTCCAAAACAACCGACATGCTGGTGTATGAGAAAGTGCTTTCAGCATCCGGCTTTGATAATGTATTGACCAACAGCGGTGCCATGCGCAACACTGGTTTTGAAGCAATGGTGAATGCCAGAGCTATCAACAAGTCTTCACTCAAGTGGGACCTTGGATTCACTTATGCTACCAACCGCAATAAAATCCTTGCTGTTCCCAATGATCAATTCCTTACCAACAGCCAAGGTGCCACCATTATCACGCAAACGGGTGCTGCCGCCAATGTATTTTATGGGTACAGGACTGTTGGTGTTTTTAAAACCACCACAGATGCTGTTGCTTCAGGCTTGAGAACAAAAAATGCTGACGGATCTTTTTCAAACTTCCAAGGTGGGGATGTACAATTTGTTGACCTCAATGGCGACAGGATCATTGATGAAAAAGACATGCAGCAATTGGGCTCATCTGCCCCACGTTTCCATGGCAGTTTTTCAAGCAAACTCTCTGTAGCTAGGTTTACCATTGACGCACTCTTTACCTTCTCACAAGGAAATGAAATCTTCAATCAATTGAGGTACTATCTTGAATCTGCCAGTGGAACTGAAAACCAGCTCAACAGTGTGGTGAGCAGATGGCGTTCAGAAGGCCAGGTTACCAATATGCCCAAAGCCAGTTTTGGTGATCCGCGGGGCAACAACAGGTTCAGTGACAGGTGGCTGGAAGATGGATCCTATTTGAGGTTGCGCAACCTGACCGTTTCCTATGACCTTGGATTCAAGGAAAAGTTTGTGAAAAACGCATCTGTATACCTTACAGGAAACAACCTTATTACATTTACAAAATATACCGGTTACGATCCTGAA
>JBIPNK010000180.1:0-3444 GCA_044373365.1 Chitinophagaceae bacterium | reverse complement strand
CAGATTATAAAACCCTTTTTCCAAATGGTTATGCAGGTGTAACAGAGTTTAACATAAAAGAGCCTTGGAAGTCTGAAATGGAAGTTGGTCAGGTTTATAAAAAAGCTGGTTTTAAAGCCGCTACTTTGATGCAAGGATTTGTAAAACATATTGGGGGAAATGGAAGGCACGTATCAAAATAAAGTGTATATTTGTACTTTAATATAAAATATGTTAGGTAAACTTTGTAAATGTGGCAACCCTCAAATAAAGCATAAAAGTTGCTGTAAGGATTGCTATAATAGCTATCAGAGAAATAAAAGAATTACTGATAGATTTAAGGATATAAATTATTTTATTGAAAATGAACTATGGTTGCCATGTCCAGAATATGAAGATTTATATTTGGTAAGTAATTTCGGTAGAATTAAATCTATAAATCAAAGGTTATTGAAGCCGCAGTTTAGCACATGGCAATATCATATAATTTCGTTAGCAAGAAGTAAAATGAAAAAGACATTTATTTTACATAGACTTATCGCAAAAGCCTTTATTCCAAATCCAGAGAATAAACCACAAATTAACCATATTAATGGTATTAAAAATGATAATAGAGTGGAAAATTTGGAATGGGCTACACAGTCAGAAAATCAAAAACACGCATATACGACTGGCCTAAAAAAGCCTTTATTTGGTAAAAACAATGGATTTTGCAAGTATTCTGATGAATTAATAAAAGATATTTTACGATGTGATTTCAATGATGTACAAACAGCAAAGCTATTTAAAGTTTCAAGAAGCTTTGTAAGGGATTTAAGGTCTGGAGTGATTAAAAGAAACCCAAATCCAAGGCCAATTTTACAAAGAGGCAGAAGAGTGAATCATGGATATGCTTTAATTAAATAAAAAAATGGCAGACATATCGGTTAATCAAATCGAATTACTTTCCAAATGGGAGTTAATTCAAATAACTCAAAAAGAAGTTCAAATTCTGGAAAGAAAACTAGATCAGTACATTTCCAAGGGCGGAAAAAACAGTTCAACTTTTAATTTTTATGTCAGAAAACGAAAACTTGAAATAGTTAAATTGAGATCGATTTTGAAATATTTAAATGGTTAATATTTGGTTTGAAAATTGATTGGAAAAGCGGATCTTTTTTAGGTTCGCTTTTTTTTATCTTAAACAAAATTTGTATATTTACACCGTTGCGGAGTAGAGGCCAAAACGAAGAACTTGGTTTTAAACCTTAAAGCCTGATTAGACAGTCCTCTACCTGTTTGATCGGGCTTTTGAATTTTTATGAGATTTATAAGTTTAGAAAGTATTACAATAAAAAAAGAATCGGTTTTTTATCATGGGACCGATAGTAACGGCTTGCTTGGAATATTAACAGATAAGAAAATTGGAACTCCCTATTTTGATGGAGTAGGATTTTTTTTATCTAAAGATTTTGAAGACTCGCACAATCATGGACAATATGTTTTAGTTTTTTCAAAAATAGATTTAAGTAAAATAGTAACAGATGATGTTAATGATGGGTTTTTTTACAAAGGCTTTTTAAGTATTGACTTTGTAGATTATATTATTGTTTCTGGAAATGACAGAAGAATAGCCAGAGATTTTATAAATAATTTATTAGAATCCTATAAAAGTAGTGATAAATTATCTTAATCCTGTCAATCCCCTCTTTTCAGCAGCGATATATTGGGATTTTACAATCCCATACAGCTCGTGCCTGCAATTAAATCCACCTGCGAGGGAAAATATAGTAGTCTTAGTTGTACCAGGCATCCGCCCTTGCCAGTTACCTAAATTAGCCCAATTTTCAACCTCAGATTTTTTAAAAAACCTTCCTGCCCTTGCATCACAAAAAGGTCTGGAAGTATCTATTCGAGTTCCAACGTAGGTATAAAATTGAAGGTTAAGATCATCACTAACAACTTGGTTGTATTCCCTAGAAAAAACCATCACAGCATCGTTTGTCGTTTGCTTGACATATCTTTCCAAGTAAGCTTTTTGCTCAGGTGTCCCCTTTATAAACTCCCTTAAAACCTTTTGCAGATTGGTCCGATTGGTATTCCCTGCAATGTTTTCCTTAAGAACCTGGGTAATGGCATTGTCAAAGTTTGACCTGATTTCAGCACCTAAAAGAAGGTCTGAGGTCGTTTGAATGTTACTTTCAAGTATCGCTTTATAAAGTTCTGATTTTGCAGAATAACCATCAATTAAAGCAGAATAGTAAGAATCACTAAGCTTTTTAATTTCCTTAAATCCAGTTAATACTTCTTTAACCGCTAATTGATAAGCAGTATTATTGACAATCGTATCGGCTATTTGGGTTTTTAGCTTTCTTAATTTTTGAAGGTTAGCAACCCTTTCTTTGGCATCAAATGTAAACTCATTAGAAATTTCAATAACCTGGTCGGATAGGTCTTTAAAAATAGTTGGTAGTTTTCCATCCATGTCATTAATCAACTTATCCTGTAAGTCTTGAATGGATTTGATTATAGCCAGTTGTTCATCTGAAAGCATTTGGCAAAAGTAAAAAATAACCAGTGAAAAAATATTTTCATTATTTTATTATAAAAGTTTGCAAATATAAAATAAGGTTGTACTTTTGACCCAACAAATAAAAACAACAAGAAAATGACACTAGCAATCGGACAATTAAAAACAAAATCAATCGCTTACTGCACAATTTGCTCATGCACTAACAACAGAACAATCACTGCTGATATTTATGCAAACACTCCCGAAGAAATTGAAAAAGCAAAAGCCCAAATAATGGCTAAAGCATCAAAAAAATATACAAGTCAATTGAAAAAATTTAATAGCCCTACGGGGCTTTTTTTTAACTCTTTGGGGGCGGGGGTAAGGATTCAATCCTATTTCTCTTTTTAATCATATCCCAGAATCCAGTGATAAACTGACCTAAAACGTAAATTAGGATAGTATCTGAAGTATCAATCTTTTCAAACTTATAAAGCCAACCAACGCCAATAAGAAGCCCTCCTGTAAAGATTATTACAGCGACAAATGAAAACAGTTCCATCCATCTTTGAAAACTCATTATAACCCGGGAATAATCCGTTTAGCAGCTTCGCCAAAAACCTGACCTAATATTCTCCAACCTTTGCCTTTTTCGCCTGGTAACTTTGAAAGGGAATCCATTTTTGAATGCAGCCTTTCAAAGTCCTGATTAAGGTAGTATTCGGTAGTCCTTTGATCTTGCTGAATGCTTAAGCACAAATTGACCAATGAATCATTTTCAGCGTAAAGCTTAGTAATTTCAAGATCCTGCAATTTGGCTTTTTGCTCAATTGAATCTAACCTGCTATCGGTATTTCCTAGGTCAGCTTTTGGACCATTGCAAGCAAAAGCAATTAGGAATAAAAACAGATATTTTACCATGTTAAAAATTGTTTGATTTGAATAATTAATTTCTTCCAAAAGGGTTTTTTACG
>JBIPNK010000070.1:0-14229 GCA_044373365.1 Chitinophagaceae bacterium | reverse complement strand
TACAGGGACAGATACCTGCTGGAACGAGGTCAATGTTTCGGAAGATTTCCTGGCTCACCTTGAGGGAATCATCGAACTGAGAAAAAACAGTGATGACGAAAATTCCTATATACGATCGCTGTTCAAAAAAGGCCTCAACAAAATCGCCCAGAAAGTGGGTGAAGAAGCAGTGGAAGTGGTGATTGAAGCCAAGGACAATGATGATGATAAATTTCTGAACGAATCTGCAGACTTACTGTTCCACTATTTACTTTTGCTTAACAGCAAAGGGTTTAATTTAGCACAGGTAAAAGATATCCTGAAACAAAGACATAAAAAATGAAAAAATTAATCTCCATACTCCTGATATTTCCTGCATTGGTATTTGCTCAGGAAGGAAACTATTCCATCAAAGGGATACTAAAAGGCATGCCAGACAAGACTGAACTGGTACTGAAGAACGAAGAAGTCAGTCCGGAACCATTGGCCAGTTTTGTTTCAAAAGGAGACCAGTTTCAGGTAGCTGGAAAGCTGAAGGAGCCAGGCCTTTACCAGCTTGCAGCAAAGAATGGCCAGCAAAAAATGTTCATCTTTTTGGATGCATCATCCATCAGTATTGAAGGTGATTTTTCCATCATCCAAAATGCAAAAGTTACGGGGTCTAAAACACATGATGATTTTGTGGTGTTCAACAATACGTTCAATCCACTTTTTGCAAAGCTCAGTGCATACGCCCAGCAACTGAACCAGAATCCCAACACTGAAAATGCTCCGCTCAAAAAGAACTATGCCGATGTTGTTGCTGAAGTAAACAAGCAAACAGATAAATTCATTGATGAGCATCCTGCATCACCTGTATCTCCATTTGTTTTGCTGGTGATGATGCAACTCAATGATGATCCCAATGTCTTTGATGCCCGGCTATCCAGGATTGCCAATCCTGCAAAAGAAAATTATTTCGGAAGGACAGCTATTAAAGTAGTTGCGGATGCCAGGTTTGGAGCCATTGGCAGCCCTGCGCCTGATTTCACACAACAGGATGTTGATGGGAAGGATGTGAAACTATCTTCTTTCAAAGGCAAATATGTATTGATTGATTTTTGGGCCAGCTGGTGTGGACCCTGCCGCCAGGAAAACCCGAATGTGGTCAATGCCTACAACAAATTCAAGTCAAAAAATTTCACCGTATTGGGTGTTTCCCTAGACCGGGCAAAAGACAAATGGGTAGAGGCCATCAAGGCCGATAACCTGGCCTGGACCCAGGTCAGTGATCTCAAGTTCTGGAGCAATGCGGTTGCAGTCCAATACAAGGTTCAAAGCATTCCACAGAATTACCTGGTTGATCCCAATGGATTGATCATTGCCAAAAATCTCAGGGGCGAAGAACTGCAATCCAGGCTGGCGGCACTGCTGAAATAAGGCATCAGAAATAGACATCCTCTATCAAAAAAAACGTGGGATGGTCCTGCTCATCCAGGCTGATGGAGAGGATGTCATACTGAACCCATTTGAACCCCCGGTTGATCCTGATATAGGCCGTACCTGCTGAAATGAAATACCTGAGTTTGTTCCTGTCCACCAGTTTTTCAGGATAACCAAATCGGTTTGTCCTTCTGGTTTTGACTTCAAAAAAATGCAACCTGCCAGTTTTGGATGCAACAAGATCGATTTCCCAATGGCCATACCGCCAGTTCTGATTTCTGATGATGTATCCATTGTTCTCTGCCCAGTTGCGGGCCAATTGTTCTCCCAGTTTTCCCGTTTCATTGTGTCTTGCCATAAGCAGTATTGATTTAACTTTACTATCGATGAGGAAATTCCTCATCAAAGCTCCATCAGTCTTTCATAAAACAAACGGGAAATGCACAGCTTAAAAGGGAGAATTCAACACTATACCTGGGGTGGAAAAACGTTTATTCCATCGCTATTTCAACAAGCACCAGATGAGCAACCTGCTGCAGAATATTGGTTGGGCATACACAATGGCGGTCCTTCTCAGGTCGTGTTAGGGCAGGGCGCATCAACATCCCTGCAAGCCCTGATTAATTCTGACAAGGCCCGGTACTTGGGCAAGTCAGTAATGGATCAGTTTGGCAATCTTCCCTACCTCCTGAAGATCCTTGACGTAAAGGACATGTTGTCGATTCAGGTGCATCCCAACAAGCGAGCCGCAGAAGAGGGGTTTAAAAAAGAGAATGCGTTGGCCATTCCCCTTACTGCACCCAACCGCAACTACAAAGACGATAACCACAAGCCAGAGATGATGGTGGCGCTCAGTGATTTCTGGTTGTTGCATGGTTTTTCTCCTGCCATTGATCAGCATCTTGATGCCTATGGATTCCTGCATGGATTCAAAGCAATATTCCAGGCAGAAGGAATCAAAGGACTCTATCAACAGGTGATGGAGTTGCCGCAAGAAGAAGTCGACCGTTTGATTGCCCCGCATATAGAAGTCATCTTGCCGTTGTATGAGGCCCATCAATTGCCCAAATCATCCCCTGATTTTTGGGCAGCCAGGGCAGTCCATAATTTTTGTGGAGATGGTCATTTTGACAGGGGTATTTTTTCAATCTACCTGTTCAATATCCTCAACTTGAAACCCGGGGAAGGGATCTTTCAGGGGGCTGGCATGCCCCATGCCTATCTTGAAGGCCAGAACATTGAGTTGATGTCCAATTCAGACAATGTCTTGAGGGCCGGTTTGACGCCTAAGCACGTAGATATTCCTGAATTACTGGCCAACACAGCCTTTGTTCCAACGATAGCGAAAATCATACCCGGGTCATTAAACAAAACTGTTCAACTCTATCCTTGTCCGATTGGAGATTTTTCGCTGACTGCTTATTTTTTGAAAGCGGGTGAAAAAATGGAATTCACTGTAACATCACCCAGCATCTTCCTGATGCTCAATGGGCATGTTCAGTGGAAAGGTAATGCCAGTGCGGATCTTGAAGGGGCAGCTGCATTTTTTTCTACCCCCGGAGAGAAGCTTTTAGCAGAAGCAACTGTTGATACAAACCTTTTTTGGGCAGCCGTTCCCGGGCAATAATTTACGCTATACACATCATGAGGATAACTGTATCTGTATTTTCTTTCCTAGGAATATTAAATCACTAATTTTGTTAAAATGGCAAAGATGAAAGCTTCAAAATATACCTTGTTATCCTTCCTGATGTTGATTGTTGTTGCGGCAGCATACCGCGCAATTCCAGGACGCCCCTGGGGCTTTGCACCACAGTTTGCCATGGCCATCTTTGGTGGAGCTGTCATCAAAGACAGGAAACTCATTGTTGATTTCAGATGTTTTTTATGAGCTGTTGTATATCAACGGCATTTTTGAAATACAAGGTTTTTACTCCGGCATGTGGATCAACTATCTGTTGTTTGGATCATTGACAATCGTTGGTTTCTTTATCAAGAATGACAAGCCACTGTCTATCGCAAAAGGTGCCATTGCCGCGCCAACCATTTTCTTTTTTGCTTCCAACCTCATGACATGGTTGGGCAGTGGTGGTTACAACAGACCTAAAACTGTTTCGGGTTTGACACAGGCTTTTATTGATGGTATTCCATTTTATACCAATAGCCTGGTAGCCACATTTGTCTTTGGAACAGTCCTGTTTGGTGGATTTTATTGGCTGAAGAAATCAGCCATCAGCAAGCAAATGGCTTAACCCTCGTAACCGGTATCTTCTACAAGATTTCCTCCGTCTGCTGCAGCAGTAGCCAGTTCATCACAGCGTTGGTTGTATGGATTGGATGCATGTCCTTTTACCCAGATGAATTTGATGGTATGCTGCCTTGAGAGTTGGTAGTATCTGCGCCAGAGATCGCTGTTTTTTTTGCCTCCTTTGAAATTGGTGGCCATCCATTTGTCCAGCCATCTTTCCATGACAGCTTGTACAACATATTTGCTGTCAGAATAGACCTCAATGTTCAATCCTGGCCTCGTCAGGGACTCCAATGCTGCAATAACAGACATCAGCTCCATCCTGTTGTTGGTGGTATGCTTGTATCCCTTGGAGATCTCCTTGCTTTTACCTCCCCACATCAGAATGGCACCAAAGCCCCCTCTGCCAGGGTTTCCCCTGGCAGCACCGTCAGTATAAATGGTTAATCCGTTGGCGTTGATCATTTAACAACCGTAACCTTGATGGTATTGGTAGGAAGATGCAGTTCAATGGGGGTGCTGCCTGTGTTGACAACAACCTCACCTTCACGGATGAATCCTCTTTCTTTGAGGATCTTGATCTGATCGGCAATAATCTCATCCAGGCTCACTTCTTCATCATAGAAGAATGCCCTGATTCCCCAGCTGAGGCTCAACTGGTTCACCAAGGTTTTTTCTTTGGTGAAGATATAGAGATTGGATTTTGGGCGGAAGCAACTCAACATGAAGGCGGTATAACCGGTTTGTGTCATGCCGATCAAGGCGTCTGCATTGGTATTTTGAGAAAGTTTACATGCGGTCAGGCAAACTGCATCGCTGATAAAGGTAGGAGAGTGTGGGAGGGGCTTGATGTCCTCATCCCTGTTGTACCGGTATTCAGACTTTTCCGCCTCAATGATGATTTTGCGCATGGTTTCCACCACCAGGGCAGGGTGCATGCCTGTAGCAGTTTCTCCGCTGAGCATCACCGCATCGGCACCTTCCAATACTGCATTGGCAACGTCAGTGCTTTCGCTTCTGTTGGGCTTTACGCGGTCAATCATGCTTTCCATCATCTGTGTTGCCACAATGACGGGCTTTCCACGGTGCAAACATTTTCTGATGATCTGCCGTTGGATCAATGGAACTTTTTCGATGGGCACTTCAACACCCAGGTCTCCACGTGCAACCATGATGCCATCTGATTCAAGGATGATTTCCCTCAAATTGTCCAGTGCTTCAGGCATTTCTATTTTGGCAATCACTTTTAGTTTGCTCTTGTTGTCCTGGAGTATTTTTTTGATGCCAACAATGTCTTCAACTTTTCTCACAAAGGAAAGCGCCACCCAGTCGAGGTTTTCCTTGATGATGAAATCAAGGTCTATCAAGTCTTTCTCTGTGAGGGCAGGAAGAGAGATCTTGGTATCTGGTAAATTCAGTCCTTTTTTGGATGAGATGATCCCACCAAGCTTGACCCTGACTTTCACATCACCATTTGGCATAATTTCTTTAACCACCACTTCAATCTTTCCATCATCTATCATGATGGTATTGCCAAGAACAACATCTCCGGCAAGATTCGGATAGGAAACATAGATCCTATCCATGGTTCCCACCATTTTCTCATTGGTGAAAGTCAATATATCACCTTCCTTAACATGCAGTGCATTGTTTTCAATTTCACCTACCCTCAATTTGGGCCCTTGGAGGTCTCCGAGTATGGCAATGTTATATGGCTCAGTTACACTTATTTTTCTGATGCTGTCAATGATTCTCTTCTTGTCTTCATGTGCACCATGCGAAAAATTCAACCGGAACACATTCACACCTGCCCTAACCAACTCGAGCAATTTCTCATAACTGTCGCAAGCGGGGCCTACGGTGGCAACAATTTTTGTTCTGTGGGTTGCATGCTCATGTGCTGCTTGATTATCCATTTCCTGGTGAAAGTATTTGCCAATATTCTTGCTCATAGTATGTTTTATTCGGTTTTAAATGAAAAACAGCAGATACTGTACTGCTGTTCTCGATATCAACTGGCGAGGATCTTGACGATCTTCATCCACTCATCACTGATTTTTTGTTTCGCTTTTACAGCATTGTCCAATGGAGTATAGTGCATTTTGTTGTTCATGATGCCCACCATCACATTGTTCCTGCCTTCCAATAGACATTCTACTGCTGAATAGCCCATTCTGCTGGCAATCAGCCTGTCCATGCTCGTTGGTGAGCCGCCACGCTGAATATGGCCGAGAATCGCCACCCTGATATCAAATCCGGGAATACGCTCTTTTACCACACCAGCAAGGTGATTGGCTCCGCCGAAATCATCCCCTTCAGCCACCACAACGATGTTCACTAATTTTTTTCTGCGCTCTTTTTCCTGAAGCGAACTCAATACAGCTTCAACATCGGTTTTCTTTTCAGGAATCAGGATATGTTCCGCACCTGTTCCTATGCCACTGTGCAATGCAATATAGCCGGCATCCCTGCCCATCACTTCAATGATGAAGAGCCTGTCATGGGCATCTGCTGTATCCCTGATTTTATCGATGGCTTCAACAGCCGTATTGACTGCGGTATCAAACCCAATCGTAAAGTCTGTACCTGCGATGTCCTTGTCAATGGTTCCAGGGATGCCTATGCAGGGTATGTCAAATTCATTGGAGAAGATTTGTGCACCCTTAAAAGAGCCATCTCCACCGATGATGATCAATCCGTTGATGCCATGTTTCTTGAGGTTCTCGTAGGCCTTTTTTCTTCCTTCAGGTGTCATGAACTCCTTGCACCTTGCAGTTTTCAGGATGGTTCCGCCCCTTTGGATGATGTTGGCTACACTCCTTGAATCCATCTGGTGGATATCGTCATCAATCATTCCAGCGTAACCCCTGGTAATGCCAAACACTTCGAGATTATGGTAAAGTCCTGTCCTTACCACAGCCCTTATGCACGCATTCATGCCTGGAGAATCTCCGCCAGATGTCATTACACCAATCTTGGTAACTTTTTTTTCCATTGATCTGTTGGTCTGGGTTAAAATGTAGGGTAGCAGTCGTAAGATGATTATCAATAGGCTGTGGTCGCAAATTTAACCAATTTAAGTCAATTTTCCCCTGTTTTTTGTCATGAGAAAGGCATACGGTTATACCGGTTCGTTCTCCCTGAGTATTTTAAAGCGCAGGAACATTTCTTCGCTGTACCAGCTTTCTTTCCTGGTTCTCCGGATCACATCTTGGTGGGCCATTTTTTTGTACGCAAATGCCTTCATGTCTTCAATGGATTCCCAAACACTGAAGGTGGCTTGTTTGATAAAGGGGATTTCTCCTATGCCAATGGAATAGACAAATCCTTTGTTGGCCTCCAATTGATCTGCCGTTTTAGGAACAGCCTTCCAAAAATGCTGCAAACGACTCAAGCGGATGGTTGCACGGGTGAGCACTGCAATTTTTCCTTCCGGATCAGCAATTTTGTTGTTGGGATCTACAAAGCTTTGCCCATCCCAGGTGCCATGCCCGGCATAAGGTTCGAGCAAAAAATAACGGGTATCAGCCTTGAAAAACCTCCACCAGCCAATGATGAACTTTCCTACCAGCGTTTTGATACCCGCTTCAGGGTAGTGCTCTGCATCAAAAAAAACCATGATGGCCCATTGGTTGAAATCTGGCACGATGTCAAAGGTGCCATTCTTTCCAGACCCCATGAGTTTATAGAACTTCAGGTTCCTGTTCAGGAAAAGCGGGAAATGGAAAAAAGCCATAGATAGGAATGCAAATGGGATGAATCTGCTGGGGTAGCGGGAGATCAGAAGCAGGGTGCGGAGTTTTTCAGGAGCTGATTGGCTGAATGAGTGCTGTTTGATACGTACTGGTTTATGTATTCAAATGTGCTGAGTCGTTACAACCTTAAAGGTAAAACAAGCTTCATTGATATAAAAAATAAATCCCCTCAGCTGCTGCTTTGGGGATTTTGAATTTCATTGGTTAGTGCAACGACTTTTTGGTTTTATATGAACATCGCAATAAGGATCAGAGGATTTTGTGCAAATTTCTTGGTATTCAACTTGTCTTTTACGAAGTTGGTATTTTTTTTGGTACATCATTTGGTGAATTTATATTTTATGTATTTATTTGATATACAATATGTTATTGGTGATTCACTGATCTTTATGGAGGATTGAGGACAATGTTTTACATTAGTTTTTAATTTTTTTTACTTGGTACGTACTTCACAGATTTTTTTTCTGTTGTTTTGGACTTCATTTGCCTGGGGCCAGGATGCCTCTTATACCGTATACAATACACCATTCCTGCGTACCATCAGAAACGCCCGTTTTGATGGTTGCGAGATAGTGCCTCATTCATTACTTTCACTTAAAATCATTGATTTCAAAGACTCCAATTTCCGTAACTATGGCCAGGTCTTGTTGATCAGGAAAGGGGAGTTGTACATCTACATATCTGCAACCGGCATGTTGTATAAATGTGGAGGAAACGTGGGTGATGATTCCTTGCGCTTTGATCGGATAGACAAAACAGAACATTACGGATACAATATCAATGCTAAAGTGTTTTTACACAAAGATCAGTTTTACAATCTCGGTGGATATGGTTTTTGGCGGTGGAATGGGCAATTGCGGTTTTTCAATGATCGGAGTGCTGACTGGATGATTGAGCGATTGAACAGGGAGATACCTGTGGTATTGAATCCACCGGGCTTCCCACAATGGAAATCTAGGAACGGAAATCAATTGATCAGCCTTGGTTATGTTTCAACAAATTCAACTGAAAAGGTACCGGAACAAGAACGGGTCAAATCAATAGATTCTGTTATTTCTTTGGATTTGGATAGGACAGACTGGACTATTCTGGGGAAACTAAATCCTACGCTGGATGCCTTATCTAAATCTGAATATACGCTTCGATCAGTGCTTGACTCTGGAGTGGTTGTGGATATCAAGGAAAATATTCAATACCTCAACTTATTGGATAACAAGATTTATTCACTGTCTAATCGAGATATTTTGAACTTTTTTTATTCAAATATTGTGCAGAAAGTTAGCTGGTTTCATGACGGTCAAATTTATTATACCATTTTGGGAGAATGGCAAGTAGACTCTATAAAGATAGGTGCTCAAGATTTTACTTTTACAGGTGAGCAGGTTTACACAACCTCCAATCCGTCAAGTACCCTCATTTCCGGATCGGCACTAGCGCTGTTGGCCATTGCCGGATTTTGGTTTTACAAGAAAAGGAAACAGGTTGTTTCGAAAGCTGACTTAATGCCTATAACACCTAACACATCAACAATGCGTTCACCTTATCCGGTGAAAGAGGGATTTGAGGAGATTGAAAAGGCGCTACTCAAGCTGTTGATGGATAACATGATCAACAGAAATTCAAGAACCGCTACTGATGAGGTGAACAAGGTTTTGGGAATGGCAAGCAAATCGGGTGATATGCAGAAAAGAAAAAGAAGTGATATCATTCGATCGATCAATGCAAAATACAGGATGTTGATGCCTGAAAAGGATGTAGAGCTGATTGACCGTGTCAAAAGCGACCTGGATGCAAGGCTTTATGAATATTGTATTACTGCATCCGAGCTTTCTATTCTTGAAAGTCATCTCAGCTAACGCATCAAATTAAAACTTGTTCTTCCACATCATGCTCTCAATGGGCCTGTCGGGTTGACCGCTGTATTTGGCATTTGATTTTTGGTTGTACTTGACTTCAATTTCACCTTCAACCGGGAAATAAATCAATTGGCCAATGGGCATGCCGTGGTAAATTTTCACGGGTTGCTTGACCGAAATTTCCAATGTCCAGTTGCCACAGAAGCCTACATCCCCTTTGCCTGCTGTGGCATGAATATCAATACCCAAGCGGCCTGTAGAGGATTTGCCTTCCAGGAAAGGAACATGCTCATGGGTTTCTGTATACTCCTGCGTTACGCCCAGGTAAAAAACATGGGGATATAAAACGAACCCATCGTCTGGGATGTCAAAGTACTCAATTTCATTGTGCGCTTTGGCATCAAGAATATGACTCTTATAGGTTGCAAGGCATTTGCCCAAATGCACATCATAGGAATTGCTGCCCAGGCAGGCCTTATCGAAAGGGGTAATCTTGATTGTTCCCTTTTCCATTTCTTCCATAATTCGCTTATCAGAAAGGATCATCGCATGTCATTTTACTCAGCCCGAAATTCGGCATTGAAGGCTGGTTTTGAAACATGATTTTTCAACAAACTGTGAACAGGGAGGTGCTATCTTTGCTGCATGCCGCTGGTTCACTCCATACACAATGCTGATATATCCCTGGGTTTATGGGAAATAACCGAGGAACCCTTGTTCTTTGAGCAGGCGATTCCATACAAGGCTATAGCCTCCAACCCAGGACAGCAATTGCAACAGCTGGCTTCCAGAATGGTGCTCAACGCTTTGCACCCTTCGTTTCCATTTGAGAAGATCCAATTGAACCCTGCAGGAAAGCCTTTTTTGCCTGACGGGATGCGACAGTTTTCGATTTCACATACCCGAGGTTTCGCCGCGGGCATCATTTCAGCTGAAACACCCGTTGGCATTGACATTGAATACATTTCGCCAAGGGTTCTTAAGATAGAAAAAAAATTCCTGAACCCTCAGGAATTTGCATTGCTTGCTCCATTGTCTGAGCAAGACAGGATAGTCTTTTCTTCTTTGTTTTGGAGCATCAAAGAGACGGTGTACAAGTGCTGGGGAATTGGTGGCGTGGATTTTTCTGAACAAATCAGGATTCAATCTTTTGCTCTACAAAACCATGGGACAGCCGCCATTCAGTTTGGTCAATCTACAACTTTACATACTGTTAACTATATGCGGGAAGGCGATCTCTGGATGAGTTATATGCAAGCCTCCCTCCAATAAAAGACTCCCCTGCAAGCGCAGAGGAGTTGATCAAGTAGGTCCACTATGTTTATTTGAGTGTAGCCTGTAGTTTTTCGTTCAGTGTTACATAGTCAGGATTTTTGGCTGTTTTGGCCAATTCCATTGATTTTGCTGAAGCTGCCATGGCATCTGCTTTCTTTCCCAACTGGGCCAAACACCTGGCTTTTTGGTACCAAACCCAATATGCATTGGGAGTTTGGGCAGTAGCCTTGTCAAACCAAGCTGCAGCCTGGTTCAGGTCTTTGTTGTTGTCCAGATAGTACATGGCAGCATTGTAATAAGGTTTGCTGTCCTTGTTCATGAGGTTGTCAATCTGACCCATGATTTTGCTGTCAACATCAGCCTTGATGGGAAGGGTTACCATTGTTTTGTCCCATACTATGTTCAATTCAATTTCATTGTTCTTTACATTGTCAAAGAGAATCATGAAAGATTCAGTGGCAAAAGGCATGGTAACTGGTTGTACATTTACCCTTACTACATCCATTTCCTGCTTGTAAGCTGAAGGTGATGTAACATCAGTTTGTTTGGTGATGATGAGGGTCCACTCTTTGGCACCAGGAATAGAAAGAAGTCCATATTTGCCTGGAGCAATTTTCTTGCCACCAATCATTACCTCATCACTAAATGTTAATGTTGTGGCACTGTTTGCGCCTGTGCGCCAGATGGCACCATAAGGAACCAGGTCTCCGAAGATGGTTCGGCCTTTGGTATTGGGTCTGGAATAAGAAAGGTCAATGGCACCAAGACCAAATTCTTGTTTAACCGTTTGTGTTGTTGAAGGGGCAGGTGTCTTGAGGCTTTGGGCATTGGTTTGAAAAACCATTACCAGTGAAAACAAGGCCAGAATTGTTTTTTTCATGTTGCTTAGTATTTGTTGCGAAATTAGAGAATTTTTAGTGCAAGCCTTGTTCAATCCTTTTCTCCTCGATTTTTAACCTGCCATCAAAGAAAAAAGTGCCAAGGGGAAGCCAGGCAGATACAAAAGCCAGCAGAAACCGCTTGAAAGGCCAGTTATAGACTTCTTTGGCATAATAGGCCAGGCCTACATAGGCCACAAAGAGGAAGCCATGCACAGAGCCTGTGTACTTCACCGCCAATGGCATTCCCAATGCATATTTCAAGGGCATGGCAATCAATAAGAGAATTAAAAAAGAAGCGCCCTCTGCAATGCCGACTTTTCTCAACAGCTTGATTGTTCCTGTGCTCATGGTTAATAAATTTTGATAAAATTAAGTTGTTTTATGCTGTTGGAATCCTGGATGGAACCGATTTAAGGTATCCCTCAGGAAATTTCTGTCGAGGTGGGTATAAATTTCTGTGGTGGTAATGCTTTCATGGCCCAACATTTCCTGCACAGCCCTCAGGTCTGCGCCGCCTTCCACCAGGTGGGTAGCAAAAGAATGCCTGAACGTATGGGGTGAAATGCTTTTTTGGATGTTGGCTTTTAGGGCAAGGTCCTTGATGATGTAAAAGACCATCACCCTGGACAGCTTGCCCCCGCGCCTGTTGAGGAACAGGATGTCTTCGCATCCTTTTTTCTCAGGAAAATGAACCCTGATCAGTTGCAGGTAAATCTGTATGTACTTGATGGCATCTGTTCCGATAGGAATCAACCTTTCCTTGTCTCCTTTGCCAATTACCCTGATGAAGCCAATGTCGAGGTAAAGATGAGATCTTCTCAGGTTGATCACTTCGCTAACCCGCAGGCCACAACTGTAAAGGGTTTCAAGCAGGGCCTTGTTTCTTCCCCCTTCTTGCTTGCTCTGATCGATTTGGGCAATCAGCAATTCAATCTCTTCAAACGTCAAGGTATCTGGCAAGGTTTTTTTCAACTTTGGTGCAGAGAGAAGTTCGGTAGGATCGTTTTTGGTGATTTCTTCCTGGGCGCAATACCGGTAAAATGCCTTGATGCCTGAGATGATTCTTGCCTGGGATCTTTCGCTCATACCCAGTTCCGCAATCCATTTGATGTATTCCTGTAGGTCTTTCAGGGAAATCCCCTCCGGGCCGGCCTTGAGTCCCCTGAGTTGCATGAACTGGATCAGCTTCTCCAGGTCCAGTCCATAAGCATCAATCGTATTGGTGGAAAGCGATTTTTCCAGCTGGAGGTGAACCAAAAAGCCTTTTTTGAATGCATCCCACATTTTTCTTTGTTTAGGTTCATTTTAGATGAATGGTTAATTCCATTAAATTCGCAATTCAATATTACCAATTATTCAAACAGCCACTGAAAACCATGGAACCCATCAACCTTCGTTCTTTCAAAGTCAAGGTAAGCAAGAACAAACGTAAAATGAAACTCTTTCTTTCGAGGCTTGAAAAAAATGTGCCCAGAAGGTTGGATAATATTGCGGCAGAAGTGGACAAGGAAGTATGGCAAGAAGTGGATTGCCTTAGTTGCTCAAATTGCTGCAGGTCAATGACGCCTACATTTACAAAAAAAGATACCGAGCGCATTGCGGCCCATTTCAACCAAACTCCCGATGAGTTCAGAGAAAAATGGCTGTACAAAGACAAGAAGGGAGACTGGATGAACACCAAAACACCTTGCCAATTCCTGGACCTCAAAACCAACATGTGCTCTATCTATACCATCCGTCCGGAGGATTGTGCAGGCTTTCCGCATCTCGCGAAAAAGAAGATGACGGATTATATCCATGTCCACAAACAGAACATTGAATATTGCCCTGCCACCTACAAGATGGTAGAGAAGATGCAATTGCGGTTTGAAGGAAAGCTATAACAGGCCTGATTTAGAAAGGATAGCCGATGGCAAATTGAAAACTGGGTTTGTTCCAAACATTGTTCACAAACCAGCCGCCTGAACTGGTAGAATAGAACCTTTCTATGTTCGCATTTCCCTTGTTGTCTGGGCCATATCTGGGATCCTTGATGGGAAAGCCAAGGTCAAACCGCAACAAGAAATAACTGAAGTCTACTCTTGCGCCAAAACCACTGGCAACGGCGATGTCCTTGCCCAGACGATCAAGGCGAAATCCTGCATTTTTCAATGTATTGTTGAGGTCATTCCTGAACCAGATGTTACCAATATCGGTGAATGCAGCACCGCGCATCCAAAATCCATAAAACTGGAATAGATTGAAACGGTATTCGATGTTTCCCTCAAGTTGCATGTCTGCATATTTGTCATTGAAAGTACCTGCAGCCACCGTATCATAAAAAACATTTGAACCAATACCCAGTTTCCTGATGGCCCAACCCCTCATGCTGTTGGGGCCGCCTGCAATGAAACTCTTGAAAAATGGCAGGGTTACTTCACCTTTTTTAGACCCTGTGGTAAGCGCCAAACCCGCTCCAGCATAAGCACGAAGATGAAGGCTGCTGTTCTTGTGTGAAACAATGTGTTTGAACTCAACGTCCATTTTGAAGAACCGGAATAGGTCGGAGAGGGTCTTTCCCTCTTTTGTTTGGTTGTACAACAGTGCCCCCGTAACCAAACCACTTTCTTCTGCATAAATTTTCAACAGGTTGATTTTCTTGGTATTGTTGGGAGTGAGGTTTTTGTTGAACATGGCATTCATGCCAATAATTAAACCATTGTTGTAGGTATACAGCAGGAGAGGAAAACTGCTGATGGATTCAAGGAAAAGACTGTCGGCCTTGAACCGTGTATTTTCAAAATTGATGGGCCTGAACTGCCATGAAGTGTAAG
>JBIPNK010000163.1:0-14320 GCA_044373365.1 Chitinophagaceae bacterium | reverse complement strand
GACATGAAGGATTTGAAGGCGTATTTGAATGCGTCGCCGCATGCGCTGAAAGCGACCGTGTGGACCGAACAGGGAAACAACGAGGGCTACTATGGCGTGTCATTGCGCGAGGATTATTATGCGATGACGAACGCAGTCACCAACAACCCAATATGCACATCAACCACTGGCAAAAAGGTGGAAAAGAGGGAGGCGACCACGCACCAGCTGTTGAGTTCGTGGCCCACGATTGCAAACGCGGCCTTGTCGGAAGGCGTGTGCGCCGCAAAAATGAGCCGATGCGTCAAGGCCAAGACGGTCATTGCCGATTATTACTACTGTGATGGGGGACATGCGTCCACTACGTAGTGCCCTTTAACCCCCTCTTGACGAATCATGGATTCGGATTTAATGTTCGCAAAAATGAAATACTAAATTGGTTGCGTTGGTTGTATTATTTATTGAATTTCTCTCTAATATTAAGTTCAAGAAACCAATAAACATGTGTTCGGATGAACCAACGTGTGCGGTTGTGCGCCATTAGTTGCAATGTTTGACAAATTCAATTGTGTAAAACGAGAGAAAATGATAAAAATAATGGGATTCAACCGGATGCTATGCAAAATTTAAACCTGAACGCATTTGGCGGCCTTGGTCATGATGACTTTGCCCGGGGTTTCGGTGCGCCGCACATATTTTATCACCAAGTAATTGACGCCAACATTTTGCATGTTGCGAACACCTGGTGCCGCGCGGTCCTTCACTAACGTAGCAGCGCGTCGGATCGCGTCGGCGTCGTATGTGCCTGCCTTGGCCGTGTTCACGACTACTGCGTGTGCGCTGGGGAAGTCCTTCAAATGGAACCACATGGCGTGCTGGGGCGCGCGTTTTACGAGCGCGTCATTCTCGGCCTGGTTTGCGCCGACTTGGATGGTGTAAGTGCTGTTGAAAATCTCGGTGTACATGGGTCCAGTTTATTGTTTATTGTTAAACCGCATTAATAACCCTAATTTAAATCAATTTTTGTTGCATTATTGATTTAAAAATTGAATGCCAAATAGTCATTACATACACCGTGATAGCCAAACAACCAAACAACGAAACCAACCAAACCAAATTACATAGATCATGAATTTCATCCGTCGGATGTTGAACCCTGCAACGAAGGCGAGCACTACCAAATTAGGAAGGTGGAATTTGCAGTACGACCCCAAAATTGTAAACTCCAAAGTGGATCAAGCGAATGAAGACCACTGCGGATGCTGTGGTGAATCCGCGGAACAAATGAAGCAACGAGATCAAAGGGAGCAAATGAAACAAACGAAGGACAAGCAACAGAAACAAAAATGGCAAGAGAAAAAAAACCAAGCGCTCATGAAAAAATATTACGAGTTGGAAAACTACTACATTCCGTATGTCATGTAATCACGGGCCTAAGGCGCGTAAAACAGGTCGTCAAACATTTTCTTGTATTTTTGTTGCAAACACCGATTAGTGGGAAGGTAGCGGTCCACGCGCTCGCGATTCACTCGCAGGTATTCACGGGCGACCGCGTCGTGCTTCATGATGGCACCGAGGAGCACCTCGGCGCCCTGTTCCAGGTTGTAGCCCTCGTAATAATATCCGAGATCGGGGCACAGGTGTGCGTTGTGCACGAAGGGGTATCCGAGCCACGCCATTTCCAAGTAGATGTAGTTGAGCGGGTTGCCCCATTGGTGGAACACGGCCACATCAGCATGTGTCTTCATGAATTCGAACGTGATGAAGCGCTTTTCAAAAAACACGCGCTTGTCCAGGAACAGATCGGTGTAGCGCACTGTGTTCTCTATTTTTTTGGCGTTCAGGGTGTCGCCGATTTTCTCTCGGAATGCGTTGGTGATGTAAATGCGGTCCACGAGTTGTGGCGACAGCTGATAGGCGCGCTCGCACAGCACGAACGACGGCAGGAACCACTTCATGATGCTGATGTTGGGATCAAAAATGGCCAGCCGTTTGGATTTATTCTCGTGCGTCGTCTTTTTTGCATTGATGTAAAGGAAGTCGTTCAATGTGGTGCCGTCTTTTTCGGCGATGGTTTCAATGCCCTTGGGCGACCAGATGAACGGCGCTTCAATGACTTTGGCGCAGCGGGACAGCGTGCGCTTATAACACTCGTTCATCTCCATCATTTGCGGAATGAGCCACACCTCGTCAAACAGCGACTTGCGCGGGTTGGTTTTATCCTGCTCAAATGAGCCCGATTCGCCGTGGCCATACAGGATGGTCTCCGAATTGATGAGGTATTCGTTGCCGCACACGTAGGACACGAGTTTCACACCCATGTAACGCAGTTGCTGCAGCACGATGTGAGAGATTTGCACGCCGAAGGTGACCACTGCGTGAAATCCCATGCTGTACATTTGAGAGAAGCCGACAACATTTTCATAATGCGACCCGTTCCATCCGTCCGGCGGATTTTTTTTGAACTTCATGTAGTCCGAATTGGTGACGACGAGGTAGGGCGTGTACCCGATGTTTTTCAGAACGTCGTAAAAATACAGGGTGTTCTGGTGGATGCCGTTGTTGAACATGTGAGACGGAACCGCCGCGCTGATGCCGATTTTAATGTCGTTCACATTGGATGGAAGTGTGCATTTGGGGAACGGGATGCGCACAATTTTGTCTATGAAATAGTGATAAAACAGCGGTAAAACGGCTGCATCCTCTGCGCCGTCCTTGTCCTTGTTGTAAATGGTGGCTCTGGATTCACTCGGCAGAATGACTTCGCTGAGCAGTTTCACTCCGGACACGGATTCAGAACAGGCGGCGTGCATGATGGAAGTGACCTTGATTTGTGAAACATCAAACTTGGTTCCGTCCTGACAACACTGGCGGAAATTGGCAACGTAGCCGCAAATGTGCTGAATGACCCTTCGCATCACGGGATGTTGTGGGCTGCACGCCATGAACCCGGTGAAGATGACGGGCGTGAGACAGGATTCAATTGCAACGAACTGGGGGCCTTCTTCCACGATTGCGTCCAAGGTTTGGTCCTCGTGCACGATCACTCCAGTGTCCATGTATGCGCCACCGTGTTTGTACAGGTGATAATACATGAAAACCTCATGCAACTGCATCAAATCCGCAAGCTTGATGTTTCCGCTGGTGCACGTTGCCGATGATTGGAGTTGGGTTTGGCTGGCAGCCGCATCAGTTCCATCCTGGATCGGCGGAGCAGTGGTTCGCACGATGTCATGCGCTTCGCATATTGCGTCGTGCAGCGGTTTGCAATCGGGGTCGTCCTCCTGCAATTCTGCAAAATAGGCGACGATGTCTTCATACGCATAGAACCGGTAGTCCCAGCCGGGAGCGCGGTCTCGGACAATGCTCTCAACCTGCGGCGGAACCCCGTGTTCATTGGTTTGAAACAACCGTTTAGGAATCATGTGGGGGTTTCACGTGCATTCATATCAATGCACATTTTTAAATGCATATTTTGCTTATATTTTAAAGACATCATAATGTAATAATAGTGCGAACATCATGGTGACTAAAACCGCTTTTTCAAGCAATGCGGGCAGCACGACCGGCCCGGTGAGCGTGTTTTCAGGTCAAATGGACGGTTTGGCGAAATTGGTGCGCAGTCAACCGTTTCGCGAACTGAACGAGTTCATGAATCAGCTGGGTCTCGGTGATTTTCAACATTTGATTGACAATTTTGATTTGGACACGTTCAATCGGTTGGCCGTTAAACTGTATGCTTTAAAAACCAACCGGCATCCACTGTATGTCCGCCTGTTAAACTACCTGAATTTTTGCTTGACCACGATGTTGGTCGTGGAAGTGAATGTCGGCAAAGAGTTGGGGGTTTTAAGGCAGGAAATTAAAAAGCTAAAGGCCGAAAATTCCATATTGCACAATGTGACATTGTTGAAAGAGTATTTAGAAACGCTGACCAAAAGGACGTTCACCATTTTCAACGAACAAAAACTCAAAACCACGAGGATCAAGTTGCGTCCTGAATATGATTTGTATATTCAGCGATATGGTTTCCCCCAGAATGGTGCCTTTGATGCCCAGATATTGGCCGAAATCATTAACGAGTTGAAGATGAGGGCGCAATCCAACTGCGCGGTTCCGAATAATGGGACGAACATAAATATGAATGCGGCATTGACCAATGCAGTGAATGAATCAATAAACCACACATTGGCCAATGCAGCCAATGCAGCCAATGCGGGCGATGCCGGATGTGTTCCTTGCAATGCACCCAAATAAGTGGGTTCGTGGTTCGGTTCGTGCATTGCATGCAATTATAAATGTGATGTATTTATAATTGCACAGTAGCATAGCAGCATAGTAGCATAGCAGCACAGTAGCATAGCAGCACAGCATGTCGTCCACCGCGATTGATTTTGATGTTGGCAATTACACCGTGCATGAAATATTCGACATGTTCAAATTGAACTCTTCAAACTGCACCACGCAGGAAGCGGATGAATGCGCGCACCGGTTGGCAACTGCATTGTCCGATCATCCGAATGCAGCCCAATTCATCCGTCAATGTAGAGAGAAAATGGGACAATTTATTGAGTCCCGTGTAAAACCCTACAATAAGGGCATTATCTCTCAAAACAATGATTACCAACCCAACCCAAATGATCATGCCAATCCCAGTCACAACAGCCACAACAACCACAACAACCACAACACGCTCAACCTGAATTACTCCACGCGTCCGACCAATTACGATGCATTGCACCGGGAATCGGTCGTGCATGACGGGGGGTCAAGCACGTATGCCAAACGCAACATAGCCGAAGTGGCCAACACCTACAATTACAAATTCCCAACCGGCGTGCTTAACCCCATTGAGCGACGGGTGATTAAGCGCCTGCTGTCCATGGACACTCTCTTCCGCGTGAACTACAACGCGACCAGTTCGTCGAATGCATCCTGGGTGCTGCCGTTCCCCGTGGAAAACGTGGTGTCCATGAAAATTGCGTCGGTTCAAATCCCCCACATGTGGTACGCATTTTCAGAGAGCACAAAAAGCAACCGATTCACGGTGATGATTGCAGGACTAAACGTTCCCCCTTACGACCCTACCGAAGTGTACACGAACGAAATTGTGATCCCCGATGGCAACTATTTGAGTGACGAGTTCACGGAGTGCATGAACAACCTGTTAAAAAACACGGCCAATGGCATGGAGTTTTTCCAATTCGCGGTCAATTCATACAACAGCAAGTGCATGATATTTGTGAATAACCCCACGGTGACGTGTGACACGAGCCCCGAGTTTGAATACGTGATCATGTTTGATGATCCGACCAAGTACAATAAGTATTTGAAAAATGGGTGCATGTACACCGACTGCGACATTCAACACATCAAAGAAGAGCACGAAAAGGAGTATTACAATGCCAACATCAAGACGATCAGCCGAACCGCTGGATGGATGATGGGATTCAAGCAGTTGGCGTATCGTCGCACATGGCAAAACGAGCGCATTGACATGATCAGTCAAGTGCCGATTTTAAAGTACAACGCAATTTTAGAAAGCGACTCATCGTATGGCAGTTCCATATGGAATTACTTGTATGTGGATGTGGATGATTACAACAAAAATTTCATAACGAACAGCATCATTGCGCAAACGGGGGATTCATATTTAGGGTTTAACATTTTAGGAAGAATCACTGTTAGTAGTGGACAGCTGACAATCATCAACGACAACGCCGGCGACATGATATTTAAGATGCGCGAGTATTTGGGGCCGGTTCGCCTGGAGAAGCTGACCATTCGGTTGCTGGACAAATTCGGCAACGTCATTAATTTGAACGGGAATGACTACTCAATTGCACTGGAATTGCAAGTGTTGTACAATTGAGAGAAATGCGAAACCCCACAATCATGGGGGTTATTAAATATATTTACGTATTTTTATATATTTTTATGGTATAAGGCAAACCATAACAATATGTCTGCATTTGATGACAACTTTGCCTACGCCTTGGTTTCTAGCAGTGAGAGAACCTTACAAATCACAGGGGTCAACCCTTCCAAATACAATGCTTTTAACCTGAGTTGGGGGGGGTTTCCCGAAATTCCTGCACTGTATGCAGGAACCACTGTGGCATACAATGGATACGGCACATTGGAAAACGCATTTTCCGTGGTTGAAATCGCGAACGGCGCATTCAATGGGAGAACCGAATTTGCCGAGGGGGGACTCGTGTTGCCCAACACCCTTGTGCGCATCGGAGACTCCGCATTCAACGGTGTGAAAATTAACGGCCGCCTGACAATTCCGGCCAGCGTGACAACCGTTGGCGCAAGTGCATTTGCCAATACGCTTATTGATGAGCTAGTGGTTGAGAATGAAACCACGTCGGACATGTTGTCCGGTGTGTTGGATGCCACGCGCGTGGCTAGCAAAGAAACGGCCGCCCGCATTGGCACCGACACCAGTTTGTCCACTTTGAAAGTGACAAAGGCAAATCCCACGTTCACGGGCACCACCACCATTCCAACCGCCTTGATTTCAGCGACCACAATTACCAATGCCACGGTAAACACTGCCAACATCACGACCAATGTGACCACCAATGTCACGGTTGATTATTATGAAGACAATGTGTCGGTTAAAAACAAAAATAGTCGCTTCCAGGTTTTGACCACTGCCGGAAATTTGCTGTTGGTGGGCGGAGTCAATGAGAATGCTGCGCCGATTGAGATTGTTTTGTCCAATGGAATATATCGCACCGGGGATGCATTGGTCGGCGAACTTTTGGCAAAGTTGAATGCCAAAAACATATCGTGGGTGGGGGGGTCTCAAATCACGTGGTCCGGAACCGGGTTTGATTCCAATGCCAATGCAATAAAGCTGGCATACTCCACGGCCGCGCCCGGCACAATCACTGATCCAACCATCGTCATTCGCACCAAATTTGTGAGCAACGGGGTTTCTTACAACAGTTCCAATCTGTTGGGCGCAATGGGAGCGATGGTGGGTTCGGTGTATGAAAACGGCGCATTTGTTCTGGCATACGGCAACCGATACGGGTTCAACTTCCCGCAGCCAATCAACCTTTCCGTGCCCACGCTCACGGTGAATGGTGTTGCAAAACTGGATGGCCCCGGAACAGTGTCGGGGAACTGGAATTTCATCGGGAATAAACCCCGGCACAACGCGGAAGTGCTGGCCACGGAATCCTACACGCAATCCAAGATCCAAATAATCAACAGAAGCTCCATTTTATCCACGGCGACAATGTTGGCCGACATTGCATCGGTGATTGATGCAGATCCGAATTTTGCAGTGAATGCGCTGGCGTCTCAAACCAGCATAGTCAAATCCATTACAAGCATTGCCAGTGTGCGCAGCACGTCGGCGTCTTCGCTGTCAACTGCTCTTTCAACACAAATGTCCGCCTTGCAGTCGGTTGATTTGTCGCTTTCCGGCGCCCTTTCAACCACGATCCCCCCGCGAGTGAGTCAAATGGAGTCCGTTTCCACATTGCTGCAAACCACTGTGTCCGGAATGCAGCAATCCGACGCGGCCATGAGCACCGCGATGAGCGGAGCCACGTCCAATCGGAGTTCGCAAACGCGATCGCTGAGTTCAGCGATTTCCACTGCGACGTCGTTGCTCCAAAATGCCGACGCCGTGATTTCAGGCGGCGTCTCCACTGCAACTTTGAACCGCAGCTTAAACGTTTCCACAAATGCATCCACATGGTCGGCGCAAGTGTCGGCCTTGGAAACGGCGGATGCCACGCTTTCCACTTCAATTGTGAATGTTGCCAGCGCGCGAATCAGCTCGGCGGCGTCCTTGTCGTCCCTGGGTTCGGCCACGGTGACCGCACTGCAGTCGGCGGATGCAACGTTCAGCACCGCGCTGTCCACTCAAACGACCGATCGCAATGCGGCCGTTGCGACGCTGTCCGGCGCAGTCAGCACGCAGGTTTCAGCGACGCGGTCCATGAACGCCGCAATTTTGCCCCAAATCATGGCATCTGCGTCCGCTGCCACAACCAGCACGGTGTTCAATCTGGTCGGCGTAACCGTGGGACAAAGCGTGACGTTTGTGAAATCGGGTGACAGCACCTTTTCAAACGGTGACAAAGTTGTCATCACCTATTCCGCCACCGATTATTTGAAAGGAACGGTGACTGCGGTTGCGGGGTCCAGCGTGACGCTCAACGTGACATTCAAAGCCACGTCGGCTTCCGAAACCACGATTTACACCACCACCGGGCCATACGGCGCGTCCGTCGCAAGCTCGACCGGCGACCGCACGGTGTCATTGTCCAATCCCGTGTTTGTTGCGGGCAGCAACTTCGTGGTGACATCCATGACGGGCACGTTGTTTTCATCCACCGACACGGGAACCTACAGCGTGAATTTGATGGATGCATCCAATGCGGTTATTGCGACCTCGTTGAGCAAAACATTCAATGCCTCGCAAACCGTGGAAACGCATGAATTCGTCACTGCCTTCTTGTTGAAGGGTGCGACAAATCTGAAACAGAATTTCCTTCATTCCGCGGGCAAAAGCACGCAAATCATCGTGAATTTCAGCGACCAGAACGCTCACACCACCATGAAAGGCTACGCGGTTCCCTATACCGGGGGTGCCGTGCAAGTTGAGTCCAACGGGACCCTGCAGAGCACGCGCATTTCGGCGATGGATGCGCTGTCCACCCAAACACGAAATTCACTGGGGACAACCGCCACATCAACTGTGTTCAATTTGCCGAGACTTTCCATTGGTCAAAGTTTAACCTGCTTTGTGCATGACATGATGTCTTTTCCCATTGGAGGAGCAATCAAGATTGTGTATTCGGAGACCGATTTCATAAAAGGAAATGTAACTGCAGTTAATGGTTACAATGTGACATTTAAAATCACTGAAGTTGGGACAAACAAAACGGTTTCCACCATTTATGCTGCCCCCGCTGCCTCATATGTTACGGGGAGTACAACAAGAGCCAGTTTTATAGTTGACATGCCACGGTCCCAAAACATTGTGATTGACAACATACATCCTGCATTCCTGTCAAATGAGGTTGGGTATGTGTATGGAATAATCAAACCGTCTGGAAACCGAATTAGTTTGAATTCCACAGATACATATGTGGGATCAGGAGGATATGCATATTCAGCATCGCCGATTAGATGGTATGATGCATTTGTTCCTGCGCAACAAACTTTTCAAATTGAATACGTGAGCACTGTTGCAATTCAGTTCCCAATTGATGCATATTGGAACGCACGTCAACTGATTTTGGATGGTTACACCACATCATACACGACTGGAACCGTCACCATGATCAACCCCGATGTTGCGACCATTGCAACTGCGCGCAGCGTGGCCGTTTCATCCATCGTGGAAGTGGCCGCGCAGTCGGCGAACTCATTGCAGATTGTGACTGCCGGGATCAGTGCCGCTATTTCAGTTGCTTCATCCGAGAGAAATGCGAGGGTTTCATCGTTGTCCGTGCAAATGACGAACAATGTGGCGACGCTTTCATCCACCGCGGCATCCATTTCGGCCGCATTGAGCACGCAGATTTCAAACCGATCGTCCCAGGTGTTGACCGCAATGACTTCTTTGGTGGGAGCGCCCCCTGCCTCGCTGGACACGCTGTTTGAAATTGCGACCACGCTGGACGCGGGCCCCGCACTGTATTCCACGATTTCCGCCACCGAAACCGCGTTGGCCGCCAACATTGGTACAGGCGCGGTGGCTTCCGTGTCGGCGTCCCTGTCCGCGGCGGCTTCCACGCTGCAACTGGCCGACGCGACGCTGTCTGCCGGCATTTCGTCGGCGACATCCGACCGGATCAGCCGGGTTGCATCGGTGTCCGCCGGCATGTCGGCTTTCATTTCTTCCACGCACAGCACCCACACCAGCGTGTCCCTCGGAGTTTCAACCACGGCATCTGTTAGACAGACCGGCGTAAATTCCATATCCACGTTATTGTCGGGCATGGCAACCGCGCTGCAATCCGCCGATTCTTTGGCCGGCAGTTCAATCGTGGCCGCGACCTCCGCACGACAGAGCGGGATAGCGTCTGCATCCGTGTTGCGGTCTAACACCGTTTTGGGGTTGCAAACCGCCGACACTGCGCTTTCCTCCGGCATTTCCACTGCAACCTCCGCGAGGCAAAGCGGCGTCAATTTGGTTTCGGGAACGCTCTCAAGCACAGTTTTGGCACAAGCGTCATCCATTGCGTCGCTCTCCAGCGTGCATTCCACCTTGAACGGGGGGATCAATTTGAGCACACTGGCAAATATGACGGAAGTGGATTCGGCCATTGGCCAAGTGTTGGGTGTCGGCACCGTGTCCGCATTGGACACGCTGAATGAATTTGCGCTTGCGGTAAACAACAATGCCTCCATCGGCACCGCATTGGAGAACGCGATCATTGGCAAGGCCAACCAATCCGACGTTGCGTCGCTGAGTGATGAAGTGCGATTGAAGGCAACCCAAACGGATCTGACCCAACTTGTGAACACCGTTGGAACCAAGGCAAATGACGCGTTGGTGACGCAGTTGCAAACGGCGCTGTCTTCCATGGGAAGCACCGTGAATGTCGGCATTTCCAGTGAAGTTCAGTCGTTGCAATCCAATATGACCATAAATTCGGAAATATTTGGATTATTGAGTGACACCATTCGTCAAGTGGACACGCTGTACGTGTACAACGGGTTTATGAATCCGAATGGCACCATCAACTACAAATTGAATAAATTATCCAACATGGTTCTGCAGTCGTCTTCGCTGGCATTCACAATTGATGCCAATTATGCGGTCACCAAAATCACGCAAGTCATTGCCATGAAATTTGATTCCACGCAAACGACCGTGAAATACAGCAGCCGGGGCGTGGAATACCCAGTTTCTTTCACTGGCGGTGCTCACACGTTCAGCATTGATTCAAGCAACGCAACCGATTACGCGAACAATGCAACCGCAATTGTTTTCACCATGAATGAGTCCGCCACGCGCTTTGCGCCGGACAATTCGCCATTCACCGTGCCGAAACTGGCGATTGCTGGATACGTGTACGCCGCGCCGACGGTTCAGACGCCGTATGCTGCGACAACATGGAGCGATGCAACGGGCAAAATATCGCAGGTGATTGCCGTGAATTTTGAGTCGGGGGTTCAGCGGTTGCAGATTGACGGCACCGTGTACGACGTCACCGGCACAACTCAACTGGTGCACACACTGGAATACCTTCCGGGGGCGGACCCGGCTGGCGCGGTCGTCGTGAAGGCGCTGAACTCCAACGCCAAGCTGGAAAGCGCGCCATTAACGCTGAACGACGTTTACAATGCTTACCCACAGCACGCGGCGCCGGCCGAAGTCGGCGGCTCCAAAACCGTGACGGTGTCGGGGTCCACGTACACACACGCCGTGACGTATTCTACCACCGCAATCACGGTTGAATTGCAGACGTACAATGTGGAAACAAGTGCATACACGTCGTCCGAGCTGGCCGTGGTCGGCGGGCAAGTGTCTGTGAGCCTGACCCACGCGGTTGGACAAATTGGACAACCGTTGTTCAAGTTGAGGGCGAAAACTGGCAACGGCAAACGCACCAGTGAATTCACCAGCGCGAATGGTGAAGCAATCACATTCAGCAAACCGGTGCAATCCAACGTGTTATACACCACATTGAGTGCGGGATCGTATCGGGTGACAGCAACGTATGAGGTGCATTCCGTTGCGTCTGCCGTCAAAGTCATCAACCCTTCCACGGCCGGAACTTACATTGCGTCTCAGGCCGCATCGGGCGGAAGCGTGACCTTCAGCATTGATTACACGGAAACCCAAGTCACAAACAACGCGATTTCGTTTGTCGTGATCACACTGGTAAACTCATACGGGTTGCAAAGCGTGGCGTCGGATGCATTTGTGCCAGTGGGGCAATACGATTCACCGACGTACGCAAATGACGGTTCCAAAACAATCATGTTGAACGAGGGAGGTTCCGAATACACGTATTCGGCAAACCACAATTCTTTGTCCACATCCGGCATCAACGTGTATAATCCGGACAATTCATTCGTTCAAACCGTGACCGGAACATCTCCATTTGCCGTGACGAAAACATACGGCATTGACAAGATTGGTCAAGTTGTGTTCAAGCTGTCTTCAAAAGAGAGCGCCACAAAGAGAGAAAGCGCATTAATTGATGTCGTTGGCGAAGACATTCCCATTTATTCAGAGCCCGTGATGTCCGGCCAAATTACGTATGGAATCAATGGGGCAAATTACACTGCGCAAATGAATTACGGTGTGAACCATCGGGTGGAAGCACTTGTGGCATTGAAATCAGATGGAACGGCGTTGCCCAATGGCACGAGCATTCAGCAATCCATTGTGAGCACCACTGGCACTTCCCGAATAATATCCATCACTGTCACAATTCCCAACTCAATTGGAGTTGTCAACATGGTTGTGCGTTCGGCTGGGAATGGATATGGCAAAACAAGTGCAAATTCTCAAACGCTGACGTTGATTCCTCAATTTGAAGCGCCAACCACAAGTGGAAGCATCACGTATTCTGGAAACACGGCCACCATGTCATACACTGTGGCACCCAATGTCACAGAAGCATTTGTCAAGAAACCAACGGATCAAATTTATTCCGTTAATTCAATCACCAACCGGCAAATACTGCCCAATTTCCCTGTGCTTGGTGAAAAGAAAACATGGACATACACGCTTAATGCTGCCACTGGTGACCTTGGATTGACTAGAAAATCACCGTCATCCTATCTGCCATTTGCCATGGATATCAGAAGTGATCGCGTTGTCATGGGTCATTTCGCAGGCACATGGGGCGGAGAACAAACAATAATGACTGGATTTCATAATTTGGCAAGGCCATTGACATTTACCGTGAGTTTTGATGGCAGCTATTTCTTGATTAGTTATGACAATAATACAAAAACCGCAAGATACCCCAATTATCAAAACCTCACCAGTGTGGATGAAATCAAGGATAGTACCAATATATCTAATGGAACATGGAGTGGACCCGTGGTTGAACGGTTTTCATCAAGATGGGAAATGCAAATTGCATTTAACAACACTGGAAACAATAACTCATGGCGCGGGTTGATTGGAAATGTATATAATGGACTCAACGATGGTGCAAATAGAGCATGGGGTATTTGGATTAATAACACTAACACAATTATTGTTTCACCTTATGCCGACAGTGTTTTAAAGGCTCCCACGCTTTGGGAAACCACCCTTGTGGTTGCACAAAATGTTAATTATGTTCTCCGTGTGACAAAAATGTTAACAACCATGACGCTTTCATTAACAAATTTATCAACAAATGCCATTCAGACAAGCACACTGACACTAACTGCTTCTGATATATGGGGAATGCATGGATCAGTGACAGTTGGTGGATGGTTGGCTGGACCTGACAGCGAAACTTTTGTGGGACCAATCACCGAAGTGAGTGTCTTTCCAGCATTTGCTTCATCCACTGTTAGTGGAAACAGTGTAACATTTGCAGTTCCATTTTTAGATGTAGAATTGCCATTGTCGTTGGTTGCAGTTGCCAAGGCCAATTCCAATGGCAGAGTTAGTGCCAATTCTGTCGTGCAAAACATATTGAGTCAATATGCCGTTCCCATTAAAGCCAGCGATCCCGTGTACACCGAAGTGAGTGCAGGATCCTACACGGCGACCATGACGTACACCGTGACATCTGGTGTCACTTCACTGCAAGTGCGGAGGGCATCGGATAGTTCGGTTGTGACAGGTGTGACCACATCAGTGACCGGAATCACCGCGACAATTACGGTGCCGTTCACGGACGCATTGAACTTTGTGGTGGTTGCCCTGACCAATTCAACTGGCCGGGAAAGCGCGGCATCCGTTGCGCAAACAATTTTACCCAAGTTTGCTGCACCCGTGTTGTTCGGCGGCATCGCATATTCTGGAAACACGGCATCCATGACTTACACCGTGACTTCTGGAGTGACCGTGAGGGTTGTGAAATCGGATCTTAGCGCATTGCCGAGTGATGCAAGTGTGACAACCAACACGGTGAGCGGAACAACCGCTACCATTGTGATTGCATTTGCAACTTCATTCAGTTTCGTGGTGATAGCAGAAGGCAATTCAAGCGGTCGTGAAAGCGCGGCATCCAGTGCACAATCATTGATTACTCAATTTGAAGCGCCAACAACAAATGGAAGCATCACGTATTCTGGAAACACGGCCACCATGTCATACACTGTGGCACCCAATGTCACAGAAGCATTTGTCAAGAAACCAACGGATCAAATTTATTCCGTTAATTCAATCACCAACCGGCAA
>JBIPNK010000069.1:0-14336 GCA_044373365.1 Chitinophagaceae bacterium | reverse complement strand
CATTCCACTGCAGCAGAAGATGACATGCCTGCACCCGTAGGAACATCGCATGTGAGCACCAAATCAAAGCCACTGAGCTGTTTGCCCATCTTGAGCAGTTGATCAACTACCCCAAGTACATAAGCAGACCAATGGCCTGGGTTGGTAGCAAGAAGATTGATTTCAACCTCATGATGTTCTCCGAGGTCTTTTGCAAAAAGCCTGACCAACTGGTCATCTCTCCTGGCAATGGCAACATAGGCAGCCTTGTCTATGGCTGCAGGCAATACAAATCCCAGGTTATAATCTGTATGCTCACCAATCAAATTAATCCTGCCGGGAGATTTGGCCATTATTTGGGGTGCGTACCCATAATTTTCAACAAACAAGCTTTTCACGTCCATTTCAACACGCTTTTATTGAGAACAAGATACAAAAACCTTTCTTTGGATTACCGGTATTCAAACTGAGCGGTGGCAATGGTTGCTTTGTCAGCAACCACCCGTATCCATTTAGACTGAATAGCTGCTGGGAAAGACAAAACAATGCTTTTACCGGCTGAAACAGGAACAGTTTTATAATCATACCAAACCCCATCTCCTGTTGCATCCAACTGCAGTGTAAATGAAACGTCAGATGCTGATTGATGAGACAAGGTCAATGTCCTGTTGTCATAACCTCCCAAAAGATATGGATCGGAAGCAATACCAGCAGCAACCTCAGATGTAAGCCAGGGTCCACCCTTACCAACAGGTTTGCCCATTTTCCAGAGATCATCAATCACACCAGCCCAGATGGCAGCTTTCCTGTCTTCTGAGTAAAAAATATTCCTGTTGGTTGATGCAGTTTTTGTGTCGATACCAGAGATGATCAACATCCCGCGGAAAGAGGCATAATCGTTGATGCGCAGCCCATGCGTTGATACCGGTTTGATTTTTGCAAAACCATCAGCATTCTCTGAAGGTAGTTCGTAAAAAGTACCTCCGCAATTGAAAAGGTCTCTTTCTGTTGCCACTTCCCTGCAAATACGGATCGATTGTCTTTCCATCAGGCCATTGTATCCCTGATCTGTTTTAGGCAAGCGCCAGCGCCTTCCCATGCCGTCAACAATGAGGTAAGAAGAGGCATCCACCTGTACAACCTGAGAAGGGATGTTAGCCTTTTCTCGGATGGTTTGCTGCATGGTGTCGTTTTTCTTCAGTACAATTTTCATTGTACTGTCCATCTCATAGTAACCTGTTTCAATAGATGTATTTCCATATGATGCATTGGCCAGCAGACCCAGCTTTCGCTTGTTGTCACCCAATGCAAGCAACAAACCTCCCAACGTGGCCTCGTCGTTTACCTTGCTGATACCGGCAAATGCTGAAGAGGATTGAGGAATATTTTGCCTGGACCCTGCGTATACAAAAGAAGCGGAGACAACAGCAGATTGGACAGTTCTGATCCTTATCCATTCTCCCTGTTCTGCATTGGTAAAAGGAAATACAACGGAACCATTTGATGGAATCGCAATGGTTTTAAGCGTTTTCCATTTTGCATTACCCAAAACATCCACCTCCAAAACCAAGGTCAACGTTGAATTGCCATGGTTCTTGAGCAAAGCCGTCCTGTTGCTCCATCCTGCGAAAAGAAATGGTTCAGACACTGCTCCCGCTGCAACTTTTTCATTGTACCAAACGGAACCTTGTGCATTGGTATTACCAGTGCTGTCGGGTTTCTTGAGAGAAGTAAACCAGATATTTGAATTGGATTGGCCTGGCCCTAAAATCCCTCCTTTTTCTTTGCGCTTGTTCAAGAACTCACTCTTGGCTGCATCATCACAACCAAATACCAATTGGTCGTTCCAGCGGGTAAAGTCGCCAATCACTTTCAGGTAAGATGATCTTGGTCTGATGCCGGCAGTATTGGTGGATGTGAAGGTTGCAGGAAAACGCCAGAACATGCCATGCATGGTCATCATGTAATCCTTGTTTTGCTCGGTGCCGATGTTCCTGATCCTGGGCCACTCGGTATTCCAACCATGTGCACCATCGTATGAATTGGAGGCCTTGGGCAAGCGATAAAAAGACCATTGGCCATTGTCTCTACAAGCCAATATAACCGACTTGTGGTCCCATCCGGTTGACCAGATAGGATCTGAAGATGGCGAATTATTTCCGCTGATGCCTCCGGGGCCAGTCACTTCTACAAACTGGTTTCTTCTGATCAATTTCCAATTGTTACCATCCCATTCAGACAGTGAACCGGCTTCAATTTTAGGATCCACCCTGGCTTTTTCTCCCGCCTCACCATTGTTTGAATAAACATATACACCCTGTCCAGAATAAAAACCTTTGCCATGAACGCCCAACAGCAATTCACTCTCATGGCTTTTTGCCCCCTCAAGCCTCATCACATTGCCGTCTTTGAACAATAACTTGACTTCAAGCGTATGAACATCCACTTCATAAAATCCCTCCTCCATGGTGGCAAACACAAGCTTGTTGGCTGGATCAGTGGTGCTCCTGGCAATTCCTGTCAGCCTTCCTGGCATGACGGATGGCGGAATAACCCTGACATTACCTTTGGCATCAATGGCATAGGAGCCTATAAAAAGCTGGTTGGATTCCTTGTGAATCATCCTGTTGGCATGTGTTCCCCCCACGGATTCAGCCCTTACAATTCTTTTCATGTCTGGCCCAATCTCATACAATTTATCAGAAGATCCGAAAGGCAAATGGGGCCCATAGGAAATCACCCAGAGCTTGCCAGCCCAGGGAACGACTGCCCCGGTTCCGCATTCTCCTTCATTGTTGTAGTATGCCAAAGAAGGATAAATTCCACTGATGGAAAGATTCCTGCCTATCTGCTGTGCAATCGAAACTGATGCCAGAGCAATAAAGAAGAAGATTGAAATCGTTTTTTTCATGTTGTTGTATTGATGATAATCGGAGTGATTATTGATGAGGACATTTAAATTTACTGCAAGTTTAAGTTACCATCAAAATGATAAACAATCCCCGCCTTTAATTTCACCTTGACCATTTTACCTTTGTACAGGATGGTATGCTCACCAGTTTTCAGGGCCTTCAAATCCACAGCAATGAGTTGATTGTTTTTCCATGCCATGGACACCAGCACATTCCCTCGGGCTTTTAACCCTTCAACCTTTCCATTCTGCCATACAGATGGAAGGGCAGGCAGAAAATGAATGACGCCGTTCTGGCTTTGCAAAAGCATTTCAGCAATGCCTGCAGTATAGCCAAAATTGGCATCCATTTGAAAAGGAGGATGGGCACCGAACAGATTGGGATAAACGCCACTTCGCTGACCTGCCGGGGCATTGGGCGTCACAGGCTTGAGCAACTCACGCACAAAATCATGAGCCCTGTCGCCTTCAAAAAGACGGGCCCAGATGTTCATTTTCCATGCTGAGCTCCAACCCGTGCTGATATTGCCCCTGGCAATCATGGATTTTTTTGCCGCCGCAGCCCATTCGGGTGTAATGCGTGCATCAATTTGCCTTCCGGGGTGAACAGCAAACATATGCGAGTTGTGGCGGTGGTGATCTGTTGAGTCATCTACGTCTTCCATCCATTCCTGGAGCTGCCCCCATTTACCAACCTGCGGGCCCAATAACCTGGCCCGGATGGATTGAATCTTGTTCATGTATTTTTTATCAATGCCCAATATTTTTTCCGCTTCAAGATAATTGCTCATCAAATCATAAACAATCTGCTGATCGTAGGATGCTCCGGGATAGGGGTTTTTGTCTCCCTCATTTTTACCAGGACCATGCTCCGGAGACCATCCGTCTGGGGTAATCAGTTTACCGTTTTTCCCTTCCACCAAATGTCCTTCCCAATATTTCACCAACTCTTTCATGAGTGGATAAGCCCTTTCCCTCAAGAAAACAGTATCCTGTGTAAATGCAAAATGTTCCCATAAATGCTGGCTCAGCCAGGCACTGCCTGGACGGTGCAATCTCCATCGGCTTGGCCCGCCCATGGTGTTATTGGTGCTATAAGCTACCCAGCCTGCCTTGGTTTTGAGCACAGAATCTGTGCTGGTTTTCTGCACCCTGCCCAGGTTCTCAACCCAGTCCAGCATGGGCATGTGAACCTCTGACAAATTGGTAACCTCCGCCAACCAGTAATTCATCTGGATGTTGATGTTGGTAGTGTACTGGGAATACCATGGAGGCTTCACCTCATTGTTCCACAAGCCCTGCAAGTTGGCCGGCAATCCACCGATTCTCGATGAGCTGATCAATAGGTATCGGCCATATTGAAACAGGAGGGCCTCCAATGGCAAATCTTTTGTACCCTTGTTGTAGGCGATAGCACGGTCAGTAGTAGACAGATCAGGGGCTGTACCAAGATTCAGGCTTACACGGTTAAACAAGCCCCCAAAATCATCCACATGTTTTTTTCTGACAACTGCATAAGGCTTTGACGCCACCAGATCTACTGATTTGTTCAACACAGCAACGGGGAGTGCCCCAAATACTTCTCTCGTATTGTTGCGCAGAAAGGATGTTGTTGCGCCAAGATAAAGTAAAACAGTATCAGCATTGTTGATGCTCACTGATGAGTCCTGCACAAACTTTGTTCCACCTTTGTTAACGATTTTTAGTTTGGTCATGTACTCCATCTTGTTCTCTACCAGTGACCCCGCAAAATGAACCTGGTTATTGGCATAGATCACTTTGTTGGGCCTGCTGTCTTGCAAGGAAACAGACATCGAAACGGCTGCTTTGCGATCGGCGGTGATCATCATTACCAATGCCTTGTCGGGATGACTCACAAAATATTCTCTTTGAAATTTCACACCGTCTTTTAAATAACTGATGCGGTGAATGGCCTTGTCCAGAGACAAACTTCTTTTGTAATCAACTGCATCCTTGTGGTCAAAATCAAGAAAAAGATTGCCGAGTGGTTGATAGAACCCAACATTATCAGGCGTTCCAGTCACTAAACTGTTTTCATTGATTTGAATTCGGTCACTAGTGATGCCGCCAAACACCATGGCACCAAGGGTTCCATTGCCCAATGGAAGTGCTTCCAACCAATGGGATGCAGGAGTGGTGTACCACATGACATTGTTATCAGGTGTCTTGGCAAGAGTTGGCTGTCCGATGGCAAGCGTGTTGAGTCCTAAGATCAAAACAGTCAATAATACCATAGCAACAGCGTTGCGCAGATCTTTTTTCATCTTACAATTGTTTGAATGATTTAAAAACCAATTGTACCGGGCCAATCATTCCGGCAGGATTTAACTTGCTGTCCTTGCGATGATAGTACCATAAGAGGAAGGCTTTTCTGTCTTGAGATGGCCTTGGCTGATCCTTGATGAACCAATCGGGAAAAGCTTTCATCGCCCTTCCCTTATCATCCCTGTCAGCACCCCACTCAAAATCTGCGAGCGCTTGTTCATCGCCAATCAATCGGTTGGCCCAGTTGTTGGTAACATCCAATTCAAAAAGATTGGTTCCTGGTTTCAGCAGGTCAGTGACATCAAACTGATAAGGAGGATACCAATCTACTCCAACAGACTTACCATTGACTTTCAGACTGACAATATCATGCAATGATCCAAGATCAAGGTAAATACGTTTTTCCCCATTCAATTGACTCGGCGAAAAATTGTATTCTTTCATGTACTTTACAGTTCCGGAAAAATATTTGATGCGCGCATCAAGGCTTTGGCTCAAATCAATCAAGGTTGAAACTGTTGTATCAAAAGAGTTGTTCAGTTTTGGCTGAAACTGCATGCGCCAAGGACCTTCGAGGTTTAGTTTTGTAGGTTGATCAAGGTTGAACTTTGTCAATTGATTGTTTTGAAGGAGTTCAGCATCAACTTTTGCCGAAGCAACAAACAGCGTTTTGCCATTTGCGGTAGTTGTAAATTCAACTGAATTTTTTCCAGCCTTGATGTCCATTTTTGTTGCATGTGACGTACTGGATTGAATAGATTTTCTGAAAACAACAAAAACGGTCTGGTAGTCTTTGAGAAACAATTGAACATGGGTGCGTCCATTTTCCTCTCTCCAGACAGGAGCATTGCCCATGCTACCGTCTTCAGCCTGCCATAACTCTGGTTGCTTACCTGTGATGCCAAACGAAACGGTTACAGCCTGAGGAAGTTTGCTGAGGTTTGCCAAAAGAAAAACATCAGCATCTTTTCCATGTCGGTGCAAAGTTGAGATGGACTTTAGGCTATCACTGGACTCAACGATAACAGGATTGATGATCTTGATGCGCTGAAGTGCAGTTGTCAATTCAGCATATACAAATCCTTTTCCATACTGCTTTACACCTATATCACTCCACAATTCATTGGCAATCGAAGCTACCACGGTATCGCAGTCAGGATAATGTTGAAGACTTGAAGACTTCAGGGGTTTTGCGCCGACCACAACAGCTCCATCAGCAACCAGTGATTGTATTTTTTTCATGACCTCAGGCAAAATAGCTGTGGCATTGGGCAAATACAAAAAAGGATATGTTCTGCCGGAGGGCAAAACAATTTTGCCGTCTTTTACCATAATTGGCTGAAGAAGGAAATCATTGATGGCAATGACATCAGACCTTAGGCCTTCTGGTTTTTCCAGGCAGAGATAATCAGCACTTGTTTCCCCATATTGCAAAAGCGATTGTGCCCTGCCAATAAAATCAAAATAGGCCTTGCCTGGCTTGGCCCAGGTTTGGTGCCTGCCAAAATGGGTACCCCACCACCCCATGCTCATTCCAGGCTGGTATTTGTCATCAAAGGGTTGGTGTACCCAAGTATGCAGGATCAACCTGTTCACACCTGCAGCAAATGCCTCTACAGTAGTGGGCTTCAGGAATGCGGGATCTTCTGTATACTGGCTGGATTCCGGTCTGCCGGTAAATGCCTCAGCACCGATGATGGTCTTGCCCGCAGCCCTTGCAGCTGGTGGTATCTGCGACTGAATGCCACCACGATGGGTCCAGAATTCTCCCATGGGAATATCTGCAAGCGCAGCACCCTCAACGATATCAAAGGGACCCCAATAAGGTTCAAATTGCAGTTGAATCCCCAACTTTTTCATCATCTCCTTTCCCTTGTTCCAGCCATTTTCAAAAAACAACCTGTTGACAACATCCTTAAAATCCCATTTGAAACGGGATGTTTGTTCCTCGCTGTTGATCACCAATAATTTGCCATTCTTGTCTTTCTCAAAAACAGGTAACCATGGAACAGGATCGTACCCTTTTCTTTTGATAAACTCTTCACGAAATGCAGGTGTCCAATTCTGAAAATCGGCTTCATAACTGTCAATCAACAGGTGTTTGAAGGAGGTTCCAAAATAATCCCCAACATGTTCTTGTAGTGGGTCCAGCACTGTTTTCCAATGAAATTCATTTTGGATAGCACTCATCTTGTCTACTTCCAAACTCTTGCCAATGATGTCATCAGGAAGCGGATGTGGGTTGGCCATGGTCGGTGCATGACCATATCTGTAGATGGTCCATTTTCCCGGAGGTGGCGTCCAGTCAAGAAAGCCATCATTGTTCATCTTGCCTGAAACATCGATGATGCCTGCACTTGTGATGACCGCTTTGGATGCGATGGCAAGCACGGCAATGTCTTTGTAGAAACTTGGCTTTATTTTAGGGGAACCCCATCCTGTGAAAATGGGTGGTTCGGGTTTTACCAGTTGCAACTTCAGAGGCTTTCCTCCCTCCACTTCAATTGTGGACAGCACAGTTCGCTGCATTCCCTTTTCCTCTGTGACCCATGGGCCACCAGTGGTTGAGTATCCTGCTGTATTGTGCAGACCAATTTCAAGGCCCAATCGTTGCGCTTCTGCAGCGGCATGACGAATGGCCGCCCAATAGGCAGGGCTTCTGTAAGTCTGATTTGGCCAGGGATTGTTCAAAATAGGGAAATGTGTTTCCTGCACAGCAGATGCAATATTGAAAATTGTGGCCCCACCGATTCCCATCTCCTTCATCGCCTCAAGATCCTTGGTGATCCCTTCTTTGGAAAAATTTGATCCCATCCAGTGCCACCATACATAGGGTTTGGAGACAACAGTGGGTTGGGTGAAATTTTTCTCCAGGGCATCCTGCCACTTGAGTGGAACAGCCACATTCATCGAATGCTTTCGCTTGTCAATTCCCATGGCACCAAATAAATATGTGGGCAATCCTTTTTCAAGCAACAAGCATGGACGTTCCAGCTTATCATCAAAGCGTTTACCATCCGCAGCATATACATCCTTGGAAAGCACTTTGGGATTTTTTGCAGGCGACCAGTCAATCCCATTTTTAGAAGAGAACAGAGCCAGTCCACCACTGCTGCCGGTGAACTTTCCAATCACATCCCTCACAATGGCATAATTGGTTCCCTTGTGGTTCCAGATGAATGGATCTTCGGCAATCATCCATTCCTTGCTATTGGGATTTTGCTTGTCCTCAAAAATCGGATGAGGATGCTTGGTAAATGGCCCCATGATCGACTTTGAAAAGGCCACACCATACCTGACCCTTCCACCACGATACGTGCCGTTCTTCTCAACCTGTTTGTACACCAGGATAGCACGTCCATTCTGGTCTACTGCTATTGCAGGGTTGGAAACCATCATGGCGTCATAAGCAGCAGAATCCTTGCTCACATCCAATACAGGCTTGTCAAATCTTTTCCATTCTCCTTCAGGATCATTGGAAACGGCAACACCAATGCGCTGGTTGTTTCTAAAGTTGTACCATGCAGGTGAATAATCAAAGCCCTTCTTGATTTCAGCGGTACCAGTAGCACCCATGTAATAGAGATAATATTTTCCGTTATGGACAATGGCTGCAGGATTGTGCGTGCAAACCCCATCCCAGTATTGATTGCCCCTGGCTTTGAAAACAACCTTCACATGTTTGTAAGGCCCTTCAGGACGGTCAGCTTTTGCCAATGCAATTTCAGAGTGTGTAATCCAGGCGCCATGGCCCTCAGATTTGGGCCAACGGCTGTAGAACATATAATATTTTCCGTTCTCAGCCTTTATCACAGAGCCACACCATATGTTATAGGCTGAATCAATGAAGCGATTGTTTTCAGGCACAGGTTGTGCCATGGATGAAAGATCGAGTTCATCCATGTTCATCAATTCTCCTTTCGCATCCAGGCGGGGTTGTTGTGCGACAACAGGCAATCCTGCCATTCCAATCAAACAACAGAACAGGAAAAAATGTAAAGCAGATTTACACATCTAATGTGGTGATTAAAGTTATTGTAAAACGATCTTGTTGTAAATCCGAAGGTTCTGCAAACTTCCCCTGAAGTTTTTCATGGCAGAAGACTCCTTGTCTGCATTGGCCACTTGCATCACCACTTCACCTACTGCCTCAAATTCTTTTCCGACGGTGCCTACCCTACCAGCAGCTGTCGCATCCTTGGTATTGAATTCTCCAACAAATGCTGTTTTGATGAGTTGTCCATTTTTATAAATGGAAACATTCCCTTTCTCAAAAACGAGTGAAACGGAAACCTTTTTACCAGGTTCATAGATTTGATCAGCGATGATATCCTTGTGCGATGCTATGCTACCAATCCTGAAGACCAGGCCTCCGGAAACAGTGGTTTGAACAGACCAGCCTGAATTTCCAGTTTTGGGAATCCTGGCAATGGGTGTTGTGTTGGCAAATGCATCAGCAGTCAAATCAAACAAAACTGAAATGCTGTCACCGTATCCCACATTCCGGTCAAAGAAATAAAATTTCTGATCTCCGGTAAATGGGACGGGCTCCTTGATGGCAAGCTTCCACATGGGTAAGATCTTTTCTGCAATAGGTTTTGAAGTTGGTTTTTTTTCTCCCTTGGGCAGTGGCTTGAAAAAACGAATGTCATCAACCTCCAGCCATTGGTTTGCACCCCCTTTGGATTCGATGGAAATGTTGATGCGGTTGGATGTCACGCCTACCATGGGTATCACCAACTTCTTCCATTGATTGCTGACAGGAATATTGATGCGCATTTGTTCTCCTCCATGTCCATCAACAACGATAGATGCGGCTTTCGGGCCTCCAGAAGTTTTGACCATCGCAGTTAATTCATAGTTTCCATTCATGATGAAATGAAGTGACTGAACCAATTTTACATCGTGCGATTTTCCAAGTCCAATGGAAAGTTTGTATTGATCCTTTGCGGCATCTCCTGCAACCACTTTTATAGCACCTTCCGTTCCTATCAGGTTCCAACACATGGGCTTGAAAGGATCTGTTTTTTCCTGGTTGAATTCAAAATTACCATTGGGGAGAATCGATACCCCTGGATAATCCTTGCCATAGTATTTGAAATATTTGAAAACGGATTCACCCGGTAATTTCGTGGAATCCACTTTACCCACGCCATTAAGTGCTGTTAACCATACCACCTGATGGGCATTCAAATCATTGTATTCTGCTTTGGCGACAATTTTTCCATTGTCATAGAAGGTGACTCCCTCTGGAGTGAATTCATACGCATCCAGGAACCATCCATCTTTCCTAAAACTGAATGGAACCTGTGCTCGGTGCGGCCAGGGAGTGTATGAATATCCATTGTAAGGAAGATCTACATACAAATTGTTTGTTGCCACCCAGGTTTTGGAATCAACTTCATAGGAATCAATCTCAAAAATATTGTTGTTGGGATTGGCTCCACCACGCTGCCAAAAAGAAGTATGCACGCCATGTCCTTCCATAAAAGGTTTCGACAAGGATTCATAATAGCCGTACCCAAAATTGTGTTTGCTAATGATGCCACCACCCGTGTTCTCCCATTTTCCATTGATCATTTCATGCTTCACCGCAATATGCAAAACGCTGTCTTTGACATATACGTTTTGCTCCAGGTTGAGTCCATCCATATACCCCATTCCTGTCCTTCTGCCTGTTCTGTACTGCCAATCCTTCAGGTTGAGTTGATTGTTGGCAAAGTTTTCTTCAAAGAGCAAGACATACCCTTTGCCAGGAAGTTGGGAAGTAGTACCATTGGATTTGTTGGACTTGAGCGGAATGGCCACATTGTAATTGTCTTTTCCATCATATACTGCACAGAAAAGAATTTTGGGTACCCCATTTTCAATCCACAATTGTGGACGCTCAAGCTTGGACACTTTTTTGGCACCGGTTGTCCATGGAATGGTGGTGGTAGAAACCAATGCATGTTTAGACAGTTTCCAATCAAAACCATCAGCAGATTCAAACAGGGCAAGGCTGGTACCGGCATGGGTAAACACGCCTGCCATGTCTTTAACGATAGCCCAGTATTTTCCTTCCTGTGCCCAAATAAATGGATCTTCTGCGGCAAACTTCACGGTATCCTTGATGAATATTTTATGGCCTGTTTTGATGAATGGTCCAGATGGTTTGTCAGCCAATGCAGCACCATGCGTAACCACTCCACCAAAGGGCATTGGGCCTTTGCTTACCCCTTTGTAAATCATCTGGTATTTGCCATCCAACCTTTTCATCACCGAAGGATTGGAAGCAATGACATGATCAAAGCCATTGGTGGTTGTATCAACCAACGGCTGATCCAATCTTTTCCATGGACCCAAAGGATTTTTTGCTGTTGCCAATCCAATGCGCTGGTTGTTCCGATGGTTCCACCATTCTCCATTGCCATGATTACCCATGTAATACAGGTAATAGGTATTGCCAAACTTATGAACGGTAGGATTGTGTGTAACATCCGCATCCCAGTATTTCTTGATTCTCTTTGGTAAAACAACTTTGACATGTTGATAAGGACCTATGGGCTGATCAGCTACGGCTATGGCCACCTCACTGTGTGTAGCCCAGGCCAGGTGCCCCAGAGAGCGGGGCCAACGGCTATAGAAAAGATAATACTTGTTGTCATCTCCTTTGACCATGCTGCCACACCAGACCATAAAGCTGTCCAGGCCGAATTTTGATGATGGCTCAACAGTGCTGATCAACGCTGCAACATCCAGTTCCTGTGACTGCGAAGGGAAATAAGTCAGTACAGAAAACAGGAAATAAAATAAGGCTTTTTTCATGCGTTTATTTTTGCTTTATGGGAGTTCCCAACACAAGGATTTTCCCGAGGTAAAAAGCCTGTTGGGCATATTTCTCAGGATGCAACAGGATGTCATCGGCATTCAACTTGGGTGAAAATGATTTTTTATCAACTGTCTTGGGGGAGACGGTATAACATACTTTGTGAATACCATCTTTTAACCGAACAAGTTCAAACTGTCCCCTGTACCTTCCAAAACAATAGTCATTGAAACGGTTGATGGTATTAGAAGCCTTTTCAACAGTTGTATCTGCCAAGGTCCATGATCGATCATTTTTGGGTTTGATCAACTGTGCAGGTTGGCCGTCTACACTAATATCGACCTGGCCTGCTTCTGGTCCGCCAATGTCAAAAAATCCAAAACCTGTTCCCTTGAAATTGAAGCAGATACTGGAATTGGCTGTTGCTGAATGTAACAGATATGGAAACCATGGTGCAAAGGCATTAAGGTCTTTATCAGTCTTGATATCAAGCTTTTTCCAATTGCCAGAAACTGTTGAAAATTCAAGCGGATCCAGCATGGTTGCTTTCTCCCACTCATTTCCATAAAGCGCTGCGGGGATTATAACCGATGGTTTAGAAGGGTAACTCAGGATTTTTTGAAATCCTCTTGCAACTGCAGCGGCATAGAGATCACCCCCCTCTTTTGTTGGATGTACACCGTCATTGGAGAAAACAATTTTACCGGCAACGGAATCCTTGGATTTCCAAACAAGCTTGTCTTCGCGCAAGAGTTGGGCTGGTCTTAAGCCCATGTGAACAGATGGAATCTGATAATGATCAGCAATCTTTTCAAGTGCTGCAATATTGGCAGGCATTCCACCATCAGCATACTGCTTGTATTGTTCTCCAGAGATGGTATAGATAAAACAAATATCTGCTGATGGAGCCATTTTTCTGGCCTGCCTTACCAATCCTTCCATCGCTGCAAAATGACCACCATTAACAGCAAATTCTACGAAGATCAGGTCTGGTGCATATTTCAACACCTGATCCTGGAGCCTGCAGGCTCCGAGGTCACTGCCTGTCCCAGAAACTCCTGCATTCACACCTATCCACTCAACCTTGGGATTGAGTGCTTGTAAGCAATTCATCAATTGCTGCCGGTACTGGTCATGGGCCTTCGTTATGCTCCCACCAAGAAAAGCAACCGTTATTTTTCTGTTGGGTACTTTTATCTTTTTTGAAAAATTGGGAAGACCATTGCGCACAAATGTTTCGTTTGGATCCTGCCAGTTTTCAATGGCAGACAACTTCAAATTTTTGTCTGCAGAAAACAGCAAGGGCATAGAACCAGATTGGCTTGCTTCGATTGATTTATCAATCTTTTCAGGAGCATTTTCACTCTTTTGGTAATGACGTGAACCTGGAACAACTTCCTTTACTTCACTCCACTCACTCATGATAGCATTGTATCCACTTCTTTTCCTGATCTGAAAAAAATACTTTGTTCCGTTGGTGAGGTTACCAACCCTAAACATGCCAAATGCCGATGAGGTTACTGTACGCCATTGATTTTTATTGAGCAAGGAAGTACCAAAACGCACTTCATATTGAACATCTGATAACTGGAATGAAGGCGCAACGAAGAAACAATTGTCTCCTGCTTCTGCCAACCAAATTACCGGCGGCAAAATAGCATACCCAGCATGAGGCATAAACTGCTTGATATCAGAAGCAGGACCTTCCCCCAGATCATTTTTCCCAACAACCCAAACCTTGTAATCCTTCTCAGCAGCTAAACCAGCAATTTCTGCATAGTGATCAATGGTTGCAGGCATTGATGTTACCTTGCTATCAAGGCTGTACTTTAGAATATACTCAGTTGCCCTATCATCTTTTTCAAATACAACCCTGGCAGCATTTGCAGACTTGATAAAATCGACAATTGCAGGCTTGCCTGGAACTTGAAGATGAATTGTGGTATCCAGCACAGCATAGCCTGTAGGGGAAACCAGGGATACATTGTACCAATCAACATTGGCAGACAGGTTTTGAAAAGACAGCTGCACGCTGTCTGAACCAGGAAGAATATCACTCAACAAACGCTCTCTCGTGTTTTCTGCTTGTGTTTGTTGATTGCTGGAGCGAATCCTGATCATATAGCCCCTGAGAATATAGGAAGGCACATCCATTTTTGCCCTTGGTTGGATGAGCACGCTGAGTGTCAATTTTTCTTTCTCAGACTTTTCCCTTCTAACCTTAAAGGCGGCAACAGGAGCATAAAATTTTTGCATCTGCCTATAGGCCCTTTTTTTGTTCCGATAGTTATCGATGATCCCCCATTGACGGTTCTGGTGAAGCGGTGTGGTAGTAGCGGGGTTGGGAACCTG
>JBIPNK010000138.1:0-2917 GCA_044373365.1 Chitinophagaceae bacterium | reverse complement strand
TAATGTTCAGTTTGAGAGAGAAAAGTATAAAAGTATTGTATATAGTTCAGTTAATGACTATATTGCTACTCTAGAAAATGGTCAGTTAAAGAAGAAAGGAATGTTTGTAACTCAACCTGAATTAGGTAATAGTTCTGATTTCTTGATTATTCCTAAACTTTTAGAACAATATTTCATAAAAGGTATTTCACCTGAAGATGCAATTCATAAAGAATATTCAATATTTGATTTTTGTGCTAGTCAAAAAGTAGACAGAAGTTATACTGTTGAATGGAATGATATTAAACAACAAAGACTAAATAGATATTATGTATCTAAAGGTCCATATATGTATAAATGTAGATGGGTTGAGAAAGAAGACAAGAAGAATAAAGATATAAAATATAATGTTTACACTAAAGATCATATGCTAAAAGGTAATGGTGTAACTATATATAACAACCATAAAGAAGCTTCTTTAGATACTTATGGAATAGATTATACATTTTATATAGCTCAGACTAAGAAGATAATATCTGAGTTAGAACGTCATCATCAAATAAGTTTGTTTTAATGAGAAAGATCGAAAAATATTTTAATGTTAATAATAAACAATATAAAATCGAGTTTCTTATAAAGAATTATGAAAATAGTCACACTAGATTTTCATTTTATATATATCCTTTAGGTGATACAAGTCCTTGTATTGTATTTTATCGTTCTATTTTAAGAAGTGATTATCGACTAATATGTAGAATTGATAAAGTATCTAAGCAAATAACTTCTGTAAAAGAATTTAAAATTGAAGCTATGAAATATTTAACTAATTCATGAAAGTTCTTAAAGAAATTTTAATTAATAATGAAAGATGGGAAATGGAGTTTAAAAGTTTTGGAGATGCTCCAATGGGTAGAAGATTTCATTTTATTATACGCTCTCTTTCAGATAAATATAAATCGGTGACTATATTTAATGCTTGGTCTAGACTTCATGCTTACCCTGATTATTCAGCCACACCTTATATATATGATACTTTTTTAGAAGCTCGAGTAGCAGTTATTAAATACTTATTAAATGAGAACATTTAAACAATTTAAAGTTGGTGATGTAGAGTATACTTTAAGTTTTGAAAGTTTTACAAGTATGCATAAGGATAGTTGGAATAGAGCATATTTAAGAATTGTTGGTGGTGGAAGAGAATTTAAAGTAGCATTTCCTAATAGAGAACTTCGTAGATCTTGGTATTATAATATTTCCAATCCAAATTATAGAGGATTTTTATCTGAGATAAATGACTTTCGTAAATCTCAAGAAGTTAGAAGACTTATTATGTTATTTTTAACTAATCAACTATGATCTTAAATAAAGATTTTCAAATAGGTGGTAAGAAGTACCATCTTACTCTTAAAACATTTAGAGATTGTGATTGGGACGATACTAAGTATGTCATAGTTATTCGTGGGTATGATGAATGGGCAACTCATATATCTTCCTGGAGTAATGAATATGGATTTCATGTATGGGTTTCTGGAACTCAAACTTATCCAGTTGCTACAATGAAAGAAGCGAAAGTTTTATTATTAAAACATCTAACAAACTCATGAAAACTGAAAAAGAGTTTAAAATATTAGATGAAGAATGGAAATTAAGATTTCAATCTTTTACTCATTGTCCAGATACACAACTTAGGTGTAAATTTTATATGACTAGGAGTTATAAATTTAAATCTATAGAATTAAGAATGTACAAACATCGTAGATATAAACATCAATTGTTTTTATATTCAATAGATCCACTAGTAACATTACATCCCAATAATGTAAAAGAAGCTAAAATACAAATATTAAAATTTTTAACAGAATGTTAAGTATATCAGAACAAAGTAATTACCTGGCTCGAGTGGTCAGATTAGAAAGTCCTAAAAAGCATCCAAATGCCGATAGGCTTCAGATTTGGAATATAAATGGATATGATGTAATTACAGACATGTCCAGAAAAGAAGGGGATATTTGTATCTACTTTCCAATTGAATGTCAAATTGACAATCTAGTATTATCTAACTTAAATCTTTATTCAGATAAAGAGTTGAATACTGACAAGAATATAGCTGGTTATGTTCATAAAACAGGTAGAGTTCGTGCTGTAAAACTCCGAGATATTATGTCTGAAGGAATGATACTTCCAGCAGAACAAGTTCTTGAAGCTCTTGTAGAACATAATAAATATTATTACTGGTCAAGTCATATTAATCAAGAGTTTGATACTATAGGTGGAGATGTAATTTGTAAAAAATATGTTCCAGTAATCAAAGAAGTAAGATCTGGTACAGGAACTGGAGAAAGAAGAGGACCTAAAGTAATTGACTTGTTAATTCCTGGTCAATTTAATTTTCATTACTCAACATCCAAATTACAAGATAATATTTACAAGTTTGACAATGAGGAAGATGAGATTGTTGTAAATTTGAAGATGCATGGTACATCAGCTGTATTCAGCAATGTTCTAACTAAAAGAAAATTATCTATTTGGGAACATATTAAAAAGTTCTTTGGATCTAATATTAAAACAGAGGAATATTCTAAACTATATTCATCTAGAACAGTAGTTAAGTCTATTGAGGGTAAATATCATACTCCTGAAGGAGGATATTACAATTCCGATATTTGGGGTAAAGTGTTTGGAGAGATTAAAGATAAACTTCCTAGGGGTTATTCTGTTTATGGAGAAATTGTAGGATATGTCGGCGAGAAGTTAATTCAGAAAGATTATGACTATGGTTGTAAACCTGGAGAACATAAACTGTTGATTTATCGTATTACTGAAACTACTTTCTTAGGAAGTGTAATTGAATATTCTTGGAAAGAAATTAAAGATTTCTGTAAAGAACATGGTCTAGAAACTGTTCCTGAATTGTATTCTGGTACAATTAAGTATTGGA
>JBIPNK010000014.1:0-51757 GCA_044373365.1 Chitinophagaceae bacterium | reverse complement strand
AAACCGCTAAGAGCACCAGTACTTGTAATTGATGCAACAGCAATTACATTGGGGACATTGTAATTGGAAGGATAAGAGGCAGTCACGTCATTATCTGTTGAGCTATTGCCTGCTGCCGCAATGAATAAAATTCCGGCGCTATTAGATCTGTTTACCGCGTCGAATAAACCTTGGCTATATCCACCACCTCCCCATGAATTGTTCGTTGCAACTATGTTTACCCCTTTATTTTTCAAACCCGTGAAATAATCAACGGCCTTGATAGCATTGGCAGTTGATCCCCCAGTACTACCCAGGAATTTTGCATTCAACATTTTCACGTTCCAAACCACGCCTGCAACTCCAATTCCGTTACCACCAACGCCACCAATGGTCCCTGCAACATGCGTCCCATGATCATCACCGACACCATCGAAAACAGTATTGTTATTTCCGGCAAAATCCCAGCCATAAACATCATCTACCAAACCATTTCCATCATCATCCAAACCATTACCACCAATTTCACCGGGGTTTTTACCGGCATTTGCAGCCAGATCAGAATGGGTATACATATAACCCTCATCAATAATACCAACATAAACAGTTGATGATCCAGTTTTACCATTGGCCCAAGCTGAAGCAGCACCAGAACCAAATTGATTGGCTGGAGTTGATGTTCCGCTATTCATTCCCCAAAGTGAACCATTGGTAAAGTATGTATCATTCGAAGTTGCCTGATGCTGATAAATCCAATTGGGTTCAGCATACTCAACTTCTGCAAAACCTTTTGCTTTGGAAATTGCTTCAAGGGCATTTGCATTTACAGAAACAAGCAATACACCTTGCTCATCACCAGCACGTTTCATGGCTGCGGTATGGATATGCTCTTTCAAGGAAGCGTTCAAAAGACCGAGGGCTTTGCCACGGGCAGCTGCGGTTGTCCCTTTTTTGAACTTCACCAACAACTCGTTGGGAACAAACTCAGGCTTCCCACTTACTTGCGCTCCATTCGCGGCAGACTCAAGGTCAAGACGGATGTCCTGTGTTTCAAAGGTTTCTTTCTGACAGGAAAATAAAATAAAGGATGCACAAGAAACTAAAGCAATGCTTTTTAATGATTTCATACTACTAAAATTTTGAATAAATAGGGTGAATGGCTTCGGTCGGATTGGATTTAGCAGTATTGACGATGCAATATAACCAAATTTGGGAAAAAGTTGGAAACTGAATACTGAATTTAGCCTAATTAAAGAAGCAAACTAAAAACCTGTTGCTTGTTTATTGATATATTTGTCTTTTGGCATAAACCACATTATAATTTTCAATATTGCGTAAATGAAAAGTATCAATTTCAAGGCCATCTACCCTCACCTGATTGCTGTTGCTGTATTTCTCATTGTTGCTGTTATCTATTGCAAACCAGCGCTGGAGGGAAAGGTACTGCAACAATCTGACGTAACCCAGTGGAAGGGAATGGCACAGGATGCCCTTGAATTCAGAGAAAAAAATGGCATAACTCCGCTGTGGACCAACAGCATGTTTGGCGGAATGCCTACCTATCAAATCACGGGAATTCCAGTGAGCGCATACTCCATTGGTGGACTTGATGCCTTGTTTACCTTGAAACTTACCGAACCTGTTGGACTGTTTTTCCTGGCCAGCATTTGCTTCTATTTTCTGGCACAAGTCCTTGGATTCAGCACCCTGGTGAGCATCATTGGCGGATTGGCCTACAGCTATGCCACCTATAATCCAATCATTGTTACCGTTGGGCACATGACCAAAATGCACGCCATTGGTTACCTTCCCTTGTTTATCGGATCGGTACTCCTGATTTTCAAACGCAAATACCTGATAGGTGCCCTGATGACAGCCATTGCGACTGCATTGTTTGTTCAGGCCAACCATCTTCAAATCAATTATTATGGCATGATCATCGTCTTGTTCATGTCTTTGTATTACCTGGTCATTTGGCTGAAGGAAAAAGACTATGCCCATGTGCTAAAAACCATTGGGTTCGGACTTGTGTCAGGATTGATCGGATTGGCCGTCAACGCAGTAATGCTGGTCAGCACTGCAGAATATGGTAAGGCATCCATCAGGGGTGGAAGCGCTTTGGCCATCAAGGAAGGAAAAGCATCATCAACCGGCCTGAGCGCAGACTATGCCATGAGTTACAGCATGTACCTGTCTGAATCACTGGTATTGATGTTCCCCAACATCTATGGCGGATCAAGCGATCCCAATACAGTTGACCTTGAAAAGACAAAAGCCGTTGAAGCATTGCAACAAATGCCACAGGAAGTTGCACAACAGCTCCAATCCTTCATGCAGTTTTACTGGGGAGGAATTGGCTTCACCGCCGGACCTCCTTACATTGGTATCCTGATTTGCTTCTTTGCATTCATTGGCCTTGGGATGAAAGCCAATCCAAACAGGTGGTGGATATTGGCAACCCTTGTTTTTTCCATTTTGCTGGCAGCAGGATCTTATTTTTTGGCGTTCAATACGTTCATGCTTGACTACCTCCCCCTTTATAATAAATTCAGGGCGCCAAGCATGATCATGGTCATCCCTACCCTTTTGGTAGGCATCATGGCCCTGTATGGCATGGAGGCAATGACCAATGAAAATAACTTCAAAGAGATATTCAAGAAATACCGTACCGGATTCATCGGATTAGGATTGGTTTTGGGTGTCGTTCTTTTTCTCTACATGAGTTCCGACTTTAAAACTGAAGGCGACAAGCAATTGATGAGCCAGGTGATGCAAATTCCTGACCAGAACCAGCGTGCCGCATTTCTTGAGCCTGTCCGGTCATTTACAGATGCGCTGGCTGCCGACAGAAAAGGCATGATCATGTCTGACCTGACAAGAGGCTTCATTTTCATGGGGCTGGCCATTCTTTTGATCTTCCTGGTAGCTAAAAAAAGCATCAGCAAAACAATATTTCTCTCTGCCATTGGATTGCTGACCTTGATTGATTTGTTCCAGGTCAATACCAAATACCTGAAGCACGAACAGTTCATTGAAGCTGATGAAAATGAAAATGTTTTTTCGCTCACAGAACTGGACGTTGCCCTCAAAAAAGACAAGAGCAGCTATCGCGTGCTGGACCTGAGGGGTGGTGTTCAAAAGGCATTCAACGAAGGAGCCCTGATAGCCTATCACCATAAATCAGTTGGCGGCTACAATCCTGCGAAGTTGAGCATTTACCAAGATCTGATTGAGAACCAATGGTATAAATTTCCAGACTGCCGTCCAACGGCCAACATGATGAATACAAAATACATCATCACAGGCAACATGGCAACAGATACCGTACCCAATCAGGAAGCCCTTGGCAATGCCTGGTTTGTAAAAGGAATTGACGTCAAAAAAGGACCTGCTGAAGTGATGAATGCACTCAGCTTTTTCAATCCGAGAGATACAGCTATTGTGGAAGAAAAAGACAAAACCAGTGAACTTGATGGAATAGTATTTGACAGCACTGCATCCATCCAACTGATTGCCAACAGCAATGATGAAATCAGCTATAGTGCAACCACCAATACAAAACAATTGGCCGTTTTCAGTGAGGTTTACTATCCCTTTGGATGGAAAGCTTTCATCGACAACAAGGAAGTTCCGATCATGAAAGTCAATTATGTATTGCGGGCCTTGGCCATTCCTCCCGGCAAACATGAGATCCGATTTGAGCTCAAACCTGCTTCGATTGCTACAGCCAAATTGGTTTCCAATACAGCATCGATCCTTCTTTGGGCCTTGTTGTTTGCCATTGGATTCATCGAATTCAGGAAACAAAAAAAGAATGCCTAATCCATTCAGAAGATGAAACTCTCCATTGTCATTTGCAGCTATAACCGTGCTCAATACATTGGAGACGCGCTGGACAGTTTGTACAACCAAACTACCAGCCTCTCAGATTTTGAAGTGATGCTGGTAGACAACAACTCTACAGATGGAACGCCCACAGTATATACAACCTGGAGAGAACATCATCCTGATGGTAATTTTGAATACCTGACTGAACACCAACAAGGAGCCTCTTTTGCAAGAAATACCGGTGCTGCTCATGCCAAGACGGGTTGGCTTTGTTTTATTGATGATGATGCTGTTGCTTTCCCTGATTTTGTTGCCAACATCATCAAACATACCCAGGAAAAGCCTGCCATTGTTGGGTTTGGAGGAAAAATCATCCCAAAGTATATCCCGGAGAAACCCGTTTGGATGAGCTACTATGTTTCATCGCTTGTAGGCAACTTTGATTATTCACCAGTTCCCTGTGCATTCAAAAAAGGGAAATACCCCCTTGAATCCAACATGGTCATCAAAAAATCTGTTTTTGACCAGATTGGCGGATTCAATACAACCCTTCCCGGCGTGGTAGGCACGTTGAGGATTGGTGGCGAGGGAAAAGAACTGTTTTACAAGGTAATTGGTCTCGGAGAGGAAATATATTACGATCCCAATATCATTGTTTACCATGTGGTAGAGACCAGTAAACTCACGAAGGAATATTTGTACCGGGTTGCCAGCGGCATAGGGCGTGGCGAAAGGGTAAGAACCCTATCCATTTCTTCCCTTAGCTATACAATGAAATTGATTGAATACTGTTTCAAGCTGGGCGCGGCAGTAGTATTGGGAATCCAATATGCCATCATGGGTAAGGCTGCACAGTCCTGGAAAGTAATTCAGTTCAGGATAGATGCGATGCTTGGTCTACTCAACAGATAAAACAATCCCATCACAGGTATTTGAAAAAATGATTTTTAGGCTTGAGCAGTTGGGGAATCAAGCCCCAAAGCCTAACAATATTGGATGAAAACCCATGCCATTTTATATAGCCATCTTTAAGTGACTTACCCTTTACAATATATTCCATCACCCCTATAATCATGGAGAATAGAATAGCCCAGGCATGGTTGATGAGCTGAAAAAATAACCAAAAAATTCCATATTGCTTTCTTATTCTCAGGTGATTGGAGACCATCAATTGGAACCCCTTTTTGTATGACCAATTTGCCCAGTTTCCCCAGCCTGCTGCACCATTCGACCTCCTCGGCATAGAGAAAAAAAGATTCGTCCATGCCTTGGGTTTGTTCAAGCGCCTTGCGTTTCACCATTAGAAAAGCGCCACTGATCCAATCCACTTCTTGGTTGGCAGGTACTGCTATAAATGCAGGCTTCTCTTTGACAAACCATGAAAAAGCGCCCTTGAGGAATGCCCCCCAATAAGGCAATGGCAACAAATGATTTAGCCCTCCTTTCATGAAATAACTGCCAGAAAACTGCGGCTGTCCATTGGCGTGTACCAGCTGCACCCCAGCGGCGATATAAGATGAGGTCTGTAAACGGTTACAGGCAGACATGATCACGCCTGGCTTTAACAAGGTATCGGGATTCAACAAGAGAACCATCTCCCCTTTTGAAGCCCTCATTCCTGCATTGTTGGCACGGGCAAAGCCTGCATTGTATCCCATGTCCAACCATTGTACTGTTGGGAATTGTTGCTGGATCAGCTCCCTGTCTTGCTGATTGCCACTGTTGTCAACAATCAACCATTCCACTACTGCCGGATCCATCAACAGGGGTTCTGCCGAATGGATGCAATCAGCAATCAGATCGCCCGAATTGAAGTTTACAATGATGATCGACAACAACATGATTGAAAGATACAAATAAACGCTGTACATGGAAATCTAAACGCCCAATAAAGGCAAACAGGATATATTTGCAAGGCAATAAACACATGGCAAAAAACATGTCCAATAATATCACGCCCCCCAGGGAGGTCAATAATTTTGATGTCTTGCGGATTGTTTTTGCATGGTTTGTAGTGGTCTCACATTCCTATTTTTTGAATGGTGCCAACATCAGTGATCCATTGGGATGGGCCACCAACAATTACCTCATTTTTTCCTATATCGGGGTAAAGGGCTTTTTTGTCATCAGCGGCTACCTGATTTTTCAAAGCCTTATCAGGAGCAGGTCACTGATGGAGTACCTTACAAAAAGAGCATTGAGAATATTTCCAGCCTTGGTAGTTGCGGTATGCTTAACGCTGGTGGCCACCTATTTTGTCTATCCCAAAAAAGACATTCCCTACTTTTTAGACCCAGCCATCTATTCCTATTTTCTAGACAATATCCTGCTGTTCATTTCCCATTTTGATATTCCAGGGGTCTTTGAAAACTTGCGGTCAACTGCTCTCAATGGCTCTCTCTGGACAATCAAGTTTGAATTCCTTTGTTATCTGATGCTTTTAACATTCTTCCCTTTCAAAAGCAAAAGAAAGACAACTGCCCTGCTAACAACCCTCCTCTTGATCAGCCTGTTTGCATTGCAATTGATTTATTCTGATTGGTTGCAAACCATAAAAAGGCCCATTCAAATGGACCTCATGGTTGAGCTGGCCAACTATTTTTTGATGGGATCTGTCCTGGCTTGTTTTGATTGGGAAACCAATGCATATAAAAAGTTGATGCTGCACATCTCCATTGCATTGATCTTGGTTGCTGTCTTTTTCACAGTAGACAGGTTAATCTTGATTGCACCCCTTGGTTTTATAATCATCTGGTTTGGGAAAAGAAAATCTTCATTGGCCGCCTGGATTCACAAAACCATTGGTGACCCTTCCTATGGCATGTACCTGTATGCGTTCCCCCTTCAACAGTTCATGATCTACTTCTTAAAACCCAATACCACAGTATTGTTGATTTCAAGCACAGTGCTGAGTTTATTGTTGGGGATACTCTCCTGGCATCTTGTGGAGAAAAAAGCGCTGATGCTCAAACGTTATTTCCTGAAAGCAGAGAAAAAATAGCTGGCTGCCATCAATAATTTGGAACTGGGACCAAATTGCAACATGAAGTAGGGAATCTGGGATTGCCAGTTCAACATAAACATGATGGATTCCGGCATCTCCGATGGATCCAGTTGATTGGCACAAAAATCATTCATGTTGCGTATGCCATAATTCCTGAGCAGGCGCCAATAATAATCATAGATTTTGATATCTCGGAATGCCGAATGTCCAATTTTTTGGGCAAACCATATGTTTTCCCTGAACATGATGTCTTCATTGTCTCTGCAGAATTCAGTGGTCTGATCCTTGTGCAATCCAATGGTCATAAGGTGTTGATCAAGGTAAACATAATCAAAGCCCGCCTTGATCAGCCTTGAATTGTAATCTACATCCACCAGCCAAATGAATTTTTCATCATAGCGTACAACAGACTTCACCTCAGCCCTTAACATTACATTGCTGGGTGGACCCATTACCTGGGCCAACAACAGCCGATTGGGATACGATTTTAGCTTATTCAAAAGAGATGGTATGGCCTGCAAAACCATGTACTCCCCATTGGCCTTCTGGGCAATGTTCTTGCAAAAAGCAAAGGAGGCAGTTGGATGTTTGGTCAATGCACTGATGAAAATGGAAAGGGCTTGTGGATTTTCAAACCAGTCGTCCTGGTGAACCAACATGAAAAAATCCCCGCTTGACCGATCTATGGCGCTGTTCCAGTTCTTTGGGCTGCCGAGAGCAGGAACATTCCTGAAGTAATGGATGATCAATTGACCTGAATAGGGTGCAATTGCCTGTTGAATGTCGTCATTGGGGGAGTCATCCGTGATCACCACCTCAACATCCTTGTAGTCCTGCAACAAGACAGCATCAAGCAGCCGAATGACAAAATCAGGTTTTTTGTAGGCTGGAACACAAATGGAGACCATGGACAGACAGATTAAATCGTATTTTTGGCCTCATAAAGATAGTCAATCTACTGGCATTCTTAAAACGATGACATGGAAGGACTGTCGACATTTAACTGAAGAAAATGTCCAACAACAATCTCAAATACTTTATTTCAGTCGTCATCCCCTGCTATAATGACGGCATTTACCTTGAGGAAACTTTGCGGCATTTAAAAAAACAAAGCTTTCAACATTTCGAGATTATCATTGTAAATGATGGGTCAACTGACCCATTCACCTTGGATTTGTTGAGCAAAATTGATCCAGGAATGGCTACGGTATTGCACAAGGAAAATGGAAGAATGTCTTCGGCCAGAAATTTTGGCGTAAAGCATGCAAAAGGCAATATCATTGTGGCCTTGGATTCGGACGACTATTTTGAAGCAAGTTTTTTTGAAAAAGGATTGAAAGTGCTGGATGCAAACCCTGAAGTTGCCGTTGTAACCAGCCACATGAAAATGTTTGGCAAGGACAATAAAATTTCAAAGCCCCGTGGTGGGGATCAATACAACTTCCTGTTCAGCAGTGAATGCCCTGCCTGTGCTATGGTCAGAAAATCGTGCTGGGATGCAGTTGGTGGGTATGATGAATCCATGACACTGGGATATGAGGATTGGGAGTTTTACATCAGAATCACCCAACAAAATTGGACGGTTCATGTGATCAAAGAAGTGTTGTTTTTTTACAGGCAAACAGAAAAATCAACACATAAAAACAAAACACTTCCCAACCGAAAAATTATTATTCAATACATCCTAAATAAACACCAAGATTGGTACCTTAGAAATCTGGCAGCATTGATATCAGAAAATAAAATTATTTACACTGAAAGAAGGACAGCTTACAATACAATCCTCAAACTATTTGTTGATAGGATTACCCATAAATTCAATTAATCAAAGACGGCCAATTACAAAATAATACCATTATGTTTTCAAAAAATCCAACTGGAGAACGATTAGAACAAGGAGACTTAAGCCAAGGCATGGCAGAACATCTTCATCGTTATAAAATTGCTGAAATGTTTTGTAGCGGCAAAACAGTACTAGATATTGCCTGCGGAGAAGGTTATGGAACAAATTTATTATCAAAATTTGCGAAAACAATTGCAGGTGTAGACATAGACAACCAAACGGTTGTAGAAGCAAAATTAAAATACAGTGCTGAAAACATCCAGTTTGCTCAAGGAGATACATCCAACATCCCCTTCCCAGATTCAACTTTCGACGTAGTTGTTAGCTTTGAAACAATAGAACATCATGACAAGCATGATGAAATGATCACAGAAATCAAGAGAGTCCTCAAGCCCGATGGAGTCTTTATTATATCCACCCCAGACAAATATGTTTATACGGACCTTAAAGGTGTCAAAAATAAATTCCATGTCAAGGAGTTGTATAAAAAAGAATTTGTTGAGCTGATCAAGCGTTTTTTTTCAAACACAACAATCCTTAACCAAAAATTCATTACTGGATCTTATATATACAATGAATCATCAACAACCAATTCGCCCAAAATTTGGTACAGCGGAAATTTCAACAAAGTAGAACAAACAGTAAGACCGGAGGGTGAGTATACTATCGTGATTGCCAGCAATGCAGCCCTTAGTATTCCAACAGATTTGGAAAAAGAGAGTTTCTTCATTGAATCGAACTTTATCGATAAGCTTACGGCTCAGTTCAAAAGCTTGTCAATCCGCTACAAAGTTGGATATGCAGTACTCTCACCACTAAGAATTTTGAAAAACATCTTTGTTAAGCCGGGAAAATAATATGCTTGATGTAGCGCTGAAAAGTTGAAAATATTAATTTATTTTTTTCAAATAGCCCATCGTGTTGAAAGTTGCACTCTTTCCAAACATGTTGATCCATTGATCATCAATTAGAAAATCAGTGTTGTTCTTCAAGTACTGCTTGATTGCTTTAACCGGACCACCACCAAAGTCATCGGATTGGCCCAATGCGTCAACTATACCATCTTCAACGATTAAATAAGAGCCCTTTGAAACAAGATGGCCAAGCTTATTCAGTGCACCCAAGGATGATTGAAATTGATGCGAACCATCTTCAATAACAAGGATCTTCTGGAAGCCCTTTGTATTTTCAACATCATAACCCTCCCATCCATTGTGAAAAAATTTAATGCGCTGATTCTTCTTTACCAAATCGTATGCTCGATCATCTATGTCGATGGTATGAATTTCACCTCCCCCAATGTTTTCCAGAATATCTGCAAGATAAAGAGCACTTCCACCACAATTTGTTCCGACTTCTATGATCAAATCAGGACGGACCTCATTCAGTATCATTTGATAAATAACATAATCAAATGGACACTTGATACAGGGCACTCCCCGATATGTCATGAGATGATGTCCTTTGACAATTCCCTTTAATGAATAGGTTTTATTGGCAATCAAATGTTTTACCTTTCTCCAAATTGAACTCATTGATGTTAAATTTTAATTTGAATGACAGTAGCGTTTTTTCATTCTTTTCAGCATGATCTCACTCGTGAAAATGAAAATGGCAAACAATCAAATGTTTTTAAGGAATGATAAATAGAGCCTCATGCTTTCCCTCATATCTTCTGTTAATAAATACGAAATATTTTTCCGAAAATACATATCCATTGGGTAACTTGATTCATTATTGTGACTGATTATCAAATTTATTTTGTTTAATCCCATTCCATTGGCCTCGTTGAACAAGGGAATGAATGCTCCACTTATTTCCTTTTTCCTTACCCATACCGCAAAAACAAAGGGCAAGCCTGTCATTTCTTTCCAACCCAAGCCAAGATCATAAATATAGTTGAACCTATCCCTTATGTTCAGTGCCCTATCCCCTATAACCAAACCCGCCACATTCCCTTTTATCCTTTCAATATATGAATTGTCTTGTGCATCAATGAATTGAACCGATTTGTTCCAATGTTTTTCAAACAAAATCTTACAAAGCAGCACTGATGTCCTGGATTGATAATCCAAGAACACTGTATCAATCTCTTCCATGGGCACCTCACTGAACACCGCCACTGATGCAACTTCTCCCTCAGTTCCAATGCAATAGTCAGATATAATGTGATGTTCTCCCAATGAAGGAAGTGCGCCAACGGGGATCAACCCTATGTCAATTTGGTTTGAATTCAACAATCGGACCAGATTTGCAGGATAGTCAAGCACCAACTCAACTTGATCACTCAACTGGCCATGCGCTAAACCATACAGCAATGGCTTCGTATTCAAATAACTCACTGCACCTATCCTTATTTTCCTTTCCAAGATATTGACGTAATTTAGCCGCAAATTTACACCAATTAAGCCTTACAATGGAACTCAATACACTTACAGCCATTTCCCCTATTGATGGCCGCTACCGTTCACAGGTAGAGGTTCTCTCAGCATATTTTTCAGAATTCGCACTGATGCAGTACCGTTTGAGGGTTGAAACTGAGTATTTCATCGCCCTTTCACAGAAAAAAATATTCAGCCTGAGCGCGGCCAATGCAAACAAGCTGAGAAAAATATACCTGGATTTCAGCCCCGAAACCGCCATGGAAATCAAAAACCTGGAAAAGGTAACCAACCATGATGTGAAGGCGCTGGAATATTACATGAAAAAAGAGCTGGAGAAACTGGAATTGGGGGATTTGAAAGAATTCATTCATTTTGGCCTCACCTCTCAAGACGTAAACAATACAGCCGTTCCGATGATGTGGAAGGAGTCCTTGGAAAACGAATACCTGCCCGCCATCAGCAACCTCAGTCTTTCCCTCAGGAAACTGGCCAGCAGCTGGAAGAACATTCCCATGTTGGCCAGAACCCATGGCCAGCCAGCATCTCCAACCAATCTTGGCAAAGAAATCATGGTATTTGTTGAAAGGATTGAAGACCAGCTTTCCCTGCTGAATCAGGTTCCCTACTCTTGTAAGTTTGGAGGCGCAACGGGCAATTTTAATGCCCATGTGGTGGCCTATCCCAAAACCAACTGGGTAAGGTTTGCCAATGCATTTTGCGAGAGCAAACTGGGTCTTCAACGCCAGCAGTACACCACACAAATTGAGCATTATGACCACCTGGCAGCTCATTTTGATGGCATCAAAAGGATCAATACCATCCTGATTGACCTTTGCAGGGATGTCTGGACCTATATTTCAATGGAATATTTCAGACAAAAAACCAGGAAAGGAGAAGTCGGCTCTTCTGCCATGCCCCATAAGGTCAATCCCATCGATTTTGAAAATGCTGAAGGCAATCTTGGCATAGCCAATGCGCTGTTTGAACATTTTTCTGCCAAGCTACCCATCTCAAGGCTACAAAGAGACCTTACCGATTCAACGGTGATCCGAAACATTGGCATACCGCTGTCGCACACCATGATTTCATTGAACTCCATCAACAAAGGCCTGTCAAAACTGGTGTTGAATGAGGATGCCATCCGGGCAGACCTGGACAGGAATTGGGCTGTGGTCGCAGAAGCCATCCAAACCATCCTGAGAAGGGAAAACTATCCACAGCCATATGAGGCTTTGAAGGAGTTGACAAGAGGTAAAACAACCATCGACAAGACAACAATCCACGAATTTATTGCCACGCTCAAAGTGAAAGCCACTGTTAAAGCAGAGTTGAAAAGGATTACGCCTTTTAGCTACACAGGTGTAGGGGTTTAGGGGTGTAGGGTTGAGAGGTTTAGAGGGTTGAGAGGTTTAGAGGTTTAAGGGTTTAGAGTAAATCACTTGTGGATCTCCGAGCTGAAATGGAACTGTATCCCTGGGTTGTTGGCAATTTCTGTATTCAAGAACCAGTCACTTTGGGCAAGATAAACCACATGTCCGTCCTTGTCGATCACCGTATTTGCAGTTTTGAACCGGGTGAATTCCTCCAACTTTGACTTGTCTTCTGCAGTCAGCCAACAGGCTTTGTAAAAAGGCAAAGAGTTGAACTGAACAGATGCGCCATATTCCTGCAAGAGCCTATATTGAATTACTTCAAACTGCAGGTCTCCCACACAACCAATGATTTTCCTGTTGCCGTTGTGCTGGGTGAAAAGCTGGGCAACACCCTCATCAGTAAGCTGGTTCAGTCCTTTTTCAAGTTGCTTTGTTTTCATCGGATCCTTGTTCACCACCTCTTTGAAAATTTCAGGTGAGAAACTGGGTATCCCGGTAAAATAAAAGTTTTCCCCTTCAGTCAGTGTATCGCCAATCTTGAAATTTCCTGTATCAAACAAGCCCACCACATCGCCGGGATAGGCTGTCTCAATCACATCCTTGTCACGGGCCAAAAAGCTGTAGGGATTGCTGAACCGCACATCCCTGTCAAGACGAACATGATGAAAATATTTGTTCCGTTCGAACTTTCCGGAGCAGACCCTTAAGAAAGCAATCCTGTCCCTGTGCTTAGGGTCAAGATTGGCATGTATCTTGAAAATGAACCCACTGAATTTATCTTCCTGCACATCCACATGACGGGCGGTAGTATCGCGGCTCCTGGGTTCTGGAGAAATGCGGATGAAAGTATCCAGCAGTTCCTTTACCCCAAAATTATTGATCGCACTACCAAAGAAAACCGGTGCTTTGATGCCGCTCAGGTAGGCTTCATTGTCAAAATTGCCATAAACCCCATCAATCAAAGAGGCATCATCCCTGAGTTGATCTGCATCTTTCTCACCCACCAGGTTATTCAACAAAGGATCATCGAGGTTATCAATTTGTACACTGTCTTCTGCCGTTGCTTTCTGGTTGGCATTGAAGAGCAGCAAACTTTTATCGTATAGGCTGTAAACCCCTTTGAAATCCTTACCGGAGTTGATGGGCCAGCTTAGGGGATGCAACAGAATCTTGAGTTCTTTTTCAATTTCATCCAAAAGGTCAAAAGGATCTTTACCATCGCGGTCGAGCTTATTGACAAAAACAATCACTGGTGTGTCGCGCATGCGGCAGACCTCCATCAGCTTTCTGGTTTGCTCTTCCACTCCTTTCACCCCATCAATCACCAAAACAACACTGTCAACAGCCGTCAAAGTGCGGTAAGTATCTTCAGCGAAATCTTTGTGGCCGGGAGTATCCAACAAATTGATCAGCACTCCCCTGTACTCGAATGTCATTACAGATGTGGCAACACTGATTCCCCTTTGGCGCTCAATCTCCATAAAATCACTGGTGGCGTGCTTCTTGATTTTATTGCTTTTTACAGCACCTGCCGTTTGAATGGCTCCGCCGAAGAGGAGGAATTTCTCAGTCAAGGTAGTCTTTCCCGCATCCGGATGTGAGATGATGGCAAAGGTCCTGCGTTTGCTTATTTCGTTTTCGTACTTCATTGTTTCGCGTGCGCAAAGGTATGACAAGAACATTCATTATTTTTGGAATATGGGAAGGAAACTGATACATCCGCTCAAATTGCCATTAAAAACATCCAAAGTATTGTTAACGGTTAAAAACTGGGTGTTTATTGCGTTAGGCGTTTTGTCAGCGGGTTTTGGATTGAAAAGTTTTTTACTGCCCAATCATTTTATTGATGGCGGAGCTACAGGCATTTCCCTGCTGCTCTCCCAAGTCACCCAACTACCCTTTTCATTCATCATCATCATCATCAACCTTCCCTTTCTGGCACTTGGCTACAAGCAATACGGCAAAAGCCTGTTTTGGTCTGCTTTTGTTGCCATCGTTGCACTTTCCATGGCAGTAACCCTGATTCCCTATCCAGAAATCACAGAGGACAAGTTGCTGGTGGCCAGTTTTGGTGGATTCTTCCTGGGTGCAGGCATAGGAATGGCCATGCGCGGTGGCGGTGTACTCGATGGAACAGAGATCCTGGCATTAACCATGAGCCAGAAAATTTCAGCATCCATTGGAGACGTCATCCTGGTTTTCAATATCATCGTCTTTGCTGTTGGGGCCTACATCCTTGGCATCGAATCTGCATTGTATTCCATTTTAACCTACCTCGTGGCCTCAAAGGCTGTAGACTTTTTTGTTGAGGGCATTGAGGAGTATACCGCGATTACCATCGTATCGAACCATCATGCAGAGGAAATCAGCACCATGATCATTGAACAATTTGGAAGAGGAATCACCACGTACAAGGGATCCAAGGGGCATGGCAATAGAGGAACGGTACACAGGGAAACCGACATTATTTACACCGTTGTAACCAGGCTGGAAGTGAGCAAGATCAAAAACGAGATACTTGCCATAGACCCTGATGTGTTCATGGTTATCCATAGTGTCAGGGAAATTCGTGGGGGAATGATCAAAAAACGCCCACTGCACATGCACTGAAGCCCGTTTGTCATCCACAACATCCCTTCACCATTTTTTACACTTTCGCTACTGCAAATCAAGTAAATTTGCATTATGAGGAAAACCTTCGAAATATTGTGGAACACCCTTAAGCTTGCCGTGCAGGAGTTGGGAAAAAACAAGCTTAGAACCTTCCTCTCTCTTTTTGGTGTCACCATTGGTATTTTTTGCATCATCGGCGTTCTGGCTACGGTCAGCAGTTTAGAGAAAAACGTACAGGATGGTGTAAAATCCCTTGGTTCCAATACCATTTATATAGACAAATGGGATTACCAGGGTGGTGCAGAATATCCCTGGTGGAAATATGTCAACCGCCCCAGTCCTAAGCTTATCGAAACCAAATTGCTGAGGGAGAAAATCAGTGCAGACATCAACATCGTCTTCAATTTTTCAACGCAGTCTTTCATCGAGTTTGATAACAATAAATTGGATGGGATCAATTACCACGGCATCACCGAAGAATTTGACAAGATCCAACCCATCGACATCCAATACGGCAGGTACCTGAACCAAATGGAATTTGATTATGGCAGCCCCAGCATCATCATTGGATATGACAATGCAGAAAAGCTCTTTGGCAATCCAGAAAAGGCGGTTGGAAAAGAAGTAGACTTAAGAAACAAGAAAGCCATTATCGTGGGCGTGATGAAAAAACAGGGTAAAAGTTTCATCGAAGGCTGGCAATTCGACCAAAGCATTGTGCTTTCATACCGGTTCATGAAACAAATGTTGTTCAATGAAAGGTTCAACAATCCCAAAATCATTGTGAAGGGTCCTGAAAACATGAGCACTGATGCCCTGAAGGATGAACTCAAAGGTGCGATGCGATCTATCCATCGCCTGGGCCCGATAGAAGAAGATGATTTTGCCCTCAATGCCATCAGTGACTTCAGCAAGGCCGTCAGCTCACTATTCGGCAGCATCAACTTGGGTGGATGGATGATAGGCCTGCTCAGCCTTATTGTAGGAGCCTTTGGCATTGCTAACATCATGTTTGTAACAGTACGGGAGCGAACGCCCATCATCGGACTTAAAAAAGCGATTGGGGCCAAGAAACGAACCATCTTGATTGAATTTTTATTGGAAAGCGCCCTGATTTGCATCATTGGCGGACTGATAGGCATTGTCTTGGTGGTTGTCTTGGCGCAAATTCTGAGCAGCGCATTTAATTTCCCCATCTTCGTATCCCCCAATATTTTGGCATTGGCAATTGCCATTTGTGTAAGCATTGGCGTGCTTGCAGGCATCATCCCCGCTATGATTGCTGCTAAAATGGACCCAGTTGTCGCCATCCGATCAAAATAAGGTAAAAAAAAGCCTACTCATTTTCGTAGCTACTGCATTACTATAAGCACCCAGAACCAGGTGGATGTTAACTTTACGCATATTATCCAAATAAGCAATCGCTCATCTTGGTATTGCCCGAGGGCTTGGGTGTAGATTTGGATTGTTAGCAACAAAAGCCAAATCGACCAAGAAAAGAAATCAAGATGCCAAAACAAATCACCCAAAAATCACAGCTTTCTGGAATTGTGCTGATTTCATTTATCATTCTGGGTACTTCAACTGTATTTAGCCTGTCTAAAGAAGAAAGTACTGAAGCATCCAAACCCTGTATACACGAGATGGAAGGAAAAATTTCAATACTCCCTTCAAACAAGCATCAACTTATCGTTTTTGACAACAAAGGCAATCATTTTTTTCCGGTCATTGCTGGTGAAAAAACCATCATGACAGCAACTGCATCAGCAAAGATCTGCTACAACAAAATCGATGCGTCAAACCCCAACCACAAGATCATATACGTTGAAAAGGTAGTCTCCTTACCTTCGCAGCATGAAAAGAGGTGAAGACACCTATATACTGGGCATCGAATCTTCCTGCGACGAGACATCTGCGTCTGTTTGTCACAATGGAAAAATACGCTCAAACATCATTGCTACACAGGCAGTCCATACCCAGTATGGTGGCGTTGTACCTGAATTGGCCAGCCGTGCCCACATGCAAAACATTGTTCCTGTCGTAGACCAGGCAATTGTTGGCGCGGGCATTACGCTAGACCAACTGGATGCGATAGCCTTTACAAGTTCACCGGGCTTGATTGGTGCACTTCTGGTGGGCACCGGCTTTGCAAAATCACTTGCGCTTTCTCTTGATATCCCTTTGATAGCAGTACACCACATGCAAGCCCATGTATTGTCCAATTTGATAGCAGACCCTCAACCAGATTTCCCCTTCCTATGCTTGACTGTGAGTGGAGGACATACACAGATTGTGCTCTGTAAGGATGCATTGACCATGGAAATACTGGGCGAAACCCTTGATGATGCTGCCGGTGAAGCATTTGATAAAACCGCCAAACTCTTAGGGCTTCCCTACCCAGGTGGGCCTTTGATTGATCGATATGCCAAGGAAGGAGATCCGAAGAAATTCCATTTCCCTGAACCACAAATCGAAGGACTCAATTTCAGTTTCAGCGGTGTAAAAACCTCCATCCTCTATTTCTTGCAAAAGCAATTGAAATCCGATCCTGATTTTATCAGCCATCACTTGCCAGATATCTGCGCGTCTGCCCAATATTGCATTGTCAACATCCTTTTGCACAAACTCAAAAAAGCCAGCCTTCAGACAGGGATCAAGACCATCTGTCTTGCAGGCGGGGTCTCTGCCAACAAAGGACTCAGGAATTCAATACAGGAAATGGCTGAAAAATACCAATGGAAATTGTTCATCCCTGAAATGGAATATTGTACAGACAATGCCGCAATGATTGCCATTACGGGTTATCATAAATTTCTTGCAGGATACAGCAGCCCTCTCACGGTTTCTGCCTCCGCCAGGGCGGCTTGGTAAATATTTGATCACCATGGGAAATTCCTATTTCAGGTTCAAACAGTTTACCATCCATCAGGACAATTGTGCGATGAAGGTTACCACAGATGCCTGCCTTTTTGGTGCATGGGTGAATGCTAAAATTCAGTCAACAGAAACCCTGTTGGATATCGGTGCAGGCACTGGCTTGCTCTCCCTGATGCTTTCGCAGAACAGGTCAGTCAAGGTTGATGCCATTGAAATAGAATCTGCCTGCCATGGTCAGTTGTGCCAGAACATTCAAGATTCTCCCTTCAGCAGCACGATCAATGCGATTTACGGAGACATCAAAGACTGGGAAACAGACACGAGATACCAGACAGTTGTCTCCAACCCTCCATTTTACGAAAAGCAACTCAGGTCTGATCAGGCGGGTACTAACCTGGCAAGGCATGCCGACGGACTTACCCTTCATGCACTTTTTTCCCATGCAAATAGGCTGATGAGCAGCCAAGGTTTTTTTTATGTGTTGATGCCATTTTATAGAAAGGCGGAGTGCCTTGATATGGCCAGCCAATTTGAATTGTTCCCTACCAGCATTGCCGATGTCAAACAGAGCCCTTTTCACGATCCATTCAGGGTGATGATTCAATTTTCTGCAACCACAGGAAATACCGATACAGAAACCATCACCATCAAAAAAAATGCATCAGACTATGCTGATGCATTCAAATTGCTTTTAGCGCCCTATTATTTGAACCTTTAGGCTATTTATTTCTTCCCCAACCCAACCAGTCATTGGCGTTCGCATAAATCATCAAACCAAACAGGATAACCATGCCCACAATTTGTGCGTATTCCAAAAATTTCTCATTGGGTTTCTTGCCGGTGATCATTTCAATCAAAGTAAACACCACATGTCCTCCGTCCAATGCAGGGATGGGCAAGAGGTTCATGAACGCCAATACGATAGAGAAAAATGCGGTAATGTTCCAGAAAGCTTCCCAGTCCCACTCGTATTTAGGAAAGATAGAACCCATTGACTTGAAACCACCCAGGCCTTTGTAGGCACCCGTAGATGGGTTCAGGATTTTTTTGAACTGGGCGATATAGAAACCAAGTTTGTCAAAAGTTTTGCTCACGCCGGCAGGGAATGAAGCGAAGAAACCAAACTTCCTTGTTTCAAACTGATAGAGGCCCTGGTGTTGCATTTCATCCATGCTGGGAACAGCAGGAAAAAAGCCAATAGAAGTATCTGCATTTACAACAGAATGGATGACCATTTCATTTCCGTTGCGCAGTACATGCAGTGCTATGCTGTCTCCAGCCCTGTTTACAATAGCAGGCTTTACCTGATCAAAGAAGTCAATCTTCATGGAATCAATACCAATGATCTTATCCTTGGCCAACAAGCCATTCTTGGCTGCGGGTGTACCAACACCAACTTCCCCTACAATACAAGGCACACGGGGCATCAACAAAACAGACCGCTTGCCTTTTTCAACAATTTTCTCAATGAAATTGACTGGAATGACAAGGTCTTTGACTTCGCCATCACGGTCAATCGTCATCTTCTCTCCCAGCAGCATGGCAGCATTGAGGTCTTCAAAATATTTGACAGGCTCGCTGTTGACTGAAACAATCTTATCTCCGGTTTTCAGCCCCACTTCATTGACAACAGTATCTACCACCCAAACACCATGGGTGAGGCTTTGGTTGGGCAATTTGGTTTCACCCCAGGTAAAGAGGATCATGGCATAAATGAAAAATGCAAGCAACACATTGACCGTTACGCCGCCGATCATGATGATCAGGCGCTGCCAGGCTGGCTTGCTGCGGAATTCCCAGGACTGCGCAGGCTGTTTCAGCTGCTCCTTGTCCATGCTTTCATCAATCATACCTGCAATTTTGACGTAGCCACCCAGGGGCAACCAGCCAATACCGTATTCAGTTTCACCTTTTTTCTTTTTAAAAAGCGAAAACCAGGGATCAAAAAAAAGATAGAATTTGTCTACCCTGCATCCGAAGATTTTGGCAGGAATAAAATGGCCCAGCTCGTGAAGAATAACCAGTATCGAAAGGGAGAGAATCAGTTGTCCGGCTTGCAATCCAACTGCGCTCCAATTAATATCCAACAGCACGTTTAAGTTCATTGTAAAAGATTAGGATGTAAATATAAAGAATAAAGGAAGGGAAGACAACTGAAATGGGACAAGTGGAAGAACCAACTTACAGGTTAATCAATGTAGCTGCAAAATTCCTGGCCTCACCATCGCTATCAAAATACTCTTGCAAGGTTGGGTTTTCAATGAAAGCAACATGGGCCATGGTCTGCTCAATCACCTCCATCATATCAAGAAAACCAAGCCTGTTCTTTAGAAAACCGTAAACAGCGATTTCGTTGGCTGCATTCAGGATGCAAGGCATGTTGCCACCCTTGTGCAGGGCGGAAATAGCAAGGCCCAGGTTTCTGAATGTTTTATAGTCTGGAGGATCAAAACTCAAAGTGGCAGATTTGGCGAAATTAAATCGTGGGAAATCATTGGGGATCCGCTGGGGATAGGCCATGGCATACTGAATGGGCAACTTCATGTCTGGAAGCCCCATCTGGGCTTTGATGCTGTTGTCCTTGAATTGCACCATGCTGTGGATGATGCTCTGCGGATGGATGACAACCTCAATCTGAGAAGGCTCCAGGTTGAAAAGCCATTTGGCTTCAATCATCTCAAGGCCTTTGTTCATCAGTGTTGATGAGTCTATGGAAATCTTGGCACCCATGCTCCAGTTCGGATGGGCGATGGCATGCTCCCTTTTTACATTTACCAGGTAGTTGGGCTTTCTGCCTATGAACGGACCACCTGAGGCGGTAAGGATAATTTTTTCGATGGGATTGGAAGCTTCCCCAACAAGGCATTGGAAAATGGCGGAGTGTTCTGAATCTACGGGAATGATCGAAATCCCTTTTTCTGCAGCCAACGCCATCACCACATCACCAGCTACAACAAGGGTTTCTTTGTTGGCCAATGCAATGTTTTTTCCAGTTTCAATGGCTTTCAAGGTGGGCTTCAACCCTGCAAAGCCAACAATGGCAGCCATCATCAGGTCAAAGCAGTCCATTGAAGCGGCTTCTTCAAGCGCTTCTTCACCCGCCAAGACCATGATGCCTTTGGGTGAAAGGGCCTCTTTCACCAATGCATATTTTGAAGATTGGGTGATGACCACCACCTTAGGCAAAAATTCCAGGGCTTGTTCTATCAACAACTCATGGTTGGAATGGGCTGTAAGCAAAGTGGCTGAAAAAAGCGAAGGATTGGACCTGATAACCTCAAGCGTCTGTGTCCCAATTGAACCGGTAGAACCAAAAAGACCCACCCGCTTCATGGAAGGCGGATTGATTCCTTCAGCATCAAACTGGTATGAGAAGTCGAATTCCATCTGGTAAATTTATAGGTTGTTGGCCATCTTTTCAAGTTCTGAGGCAATCTTCCTGTCATTGCTCAACCTGGGCACCTTGTTTTGACCACCCAGTTTACCCTGAGAGCGCATGTAATCAATGAAGGCATTTTTCTTGAGCGGGGTAATCACCAGCGGTTTCAGGATATTGCCACGGATCAAATCATCATAATAAATATTCTTTGCACGCATATGCTGGTCAACTGCAGCTGCGAATGCAGCAAGGTCTTGAGGATCCTCTTCAAATTCTACAAACCACTCATGATATGATTTGCCTTGGTCTTGTGTTACCATCGGGGCCACCGTAAATTCAACGACACGGATTCCTTTTTCATTGGCTGCTTTGATGAGGCTATATTCTACTTCCTCACCAATCACATGTTCCCCAAATGCAGAAATGAAATGCTTGATGCGACCAGAAACGATGATTCTATAGGGATCAAGAGAAACAAATTTGACGGTATCGCCAATATTATAACCCCAGAGACCGGCGTTGTTGTTGATGATCAGGGTATAATTTTCTCCAATCTTCACATCCTTCAAGGACAGCCTTGTAGGATTTTCGTTGAAGATTTCCCCTGCAGGAATAAATTCAAAAAAGATGCCTGAATTGGTATTGAGCAAAAGCCCCTCCTCTTCCCTGGTGTCCTGAAAAGCAAAAAATCCTTCAGAAGCAGGAAAAGTCTCTATGGTGTCTATATTCCGACCGATGCTTTCCATGAGCTTGGAGCGATAAGGGCTAAAATTGACGCCCCCATGCACCAACACACTGAATTCAGGAAAAAGATCTCCGATTTTTTTTCCTGTTTTTTCCATCAACCTGTCAAAGTACATCTGCATCCATGGTGGGATACCGCTGATCAGTGTCATGTTGCGGGCAACTGTTTCTTCAACAATTTTTTCCAGTTTGGTCTCCCAGTCTTCAATACAATTGGTTTCAAAAGTAGGGAGCTGGTTCTTTTTCAGGTAACTGGGAATATGGTGGTTGACGATTCCGCTGAGCCGGCCCGTTGGGATTCCTCCAATGCGGTCCAGCGTAGGAGAGCCAGAGAGGAAAATCATGTTGCCATTGGCAAAATCTGCGTTGCCTGAAGTGGCAATATAACAAAGCAGTGCATTTCTTGCCGTACCAATATGGTTGGGTATAGAATCAGCCGTGATCGGGATATATTTGGCTCCGGAAGTGGTACCAGAGGTTTTGGCAAGGTAAATGGGCTTGCCTGGCCAAAGAATATTGGCCTTGCCTTCCTTTATTTTAGCGATGTATGGACTCAGCTTTTCATAATCCCTGATTGGAACAGATTGTATAAAAGATTGATGATCAGATACTTCAGCAAGATGATGTTCTTTTCCAAATTCAGCAACCTTGCCTTTTTTTACCAGTGCTGCCAGGATGCTCTCTTGATCCTCCAGTGCAGAGCGCATGGATTTTTGTACTTTTTTATACACGATATTTGCAAAAGGCTTGGCCAGATACGATTTGATCTTCATATTGAATCATTCGTGGAAGTAACAAAGATAGGTTCCCCCACCCAAACCAATAGAAATAGCCTCCAAGAAATTTTAGTTTTAAAATTGGGGGAAAATTAAATTATGCTTACCTTCGCACTCCTAAATTTTGAATTATCATGTTTGCAATTGTAAAAATAGCAGGTCACCAGTACAAGGTTGAAGCCGGACAGCAGCTGTATGTTTCCCATATTGAGGGAAGTGTAGGCGACAAGATTGAAATCCCCGAGGTTTTGCTTGTTGACAATGATGGAAAACTTTCCATTGGAAAGGATGTAACAGTTAAAGTCAGTGCTGAAATCCTCAGTGAGGTTCAGGGTGACAAAGTGATTGCATTCAAAATGAAAAGAAGGAAGGGTTTCCGTAAAAAAATCGGACACCGCAAATTGTATACCAAGCTCAGGATTGAAAGCATCGCCTGATCAATTTAAAAGTCATCATTTAAAAAACAAGCGTCATGGCACATAAGAAAGGTGAAGGTAGCGTTAAGAACGGTCGCGATTCACACAGCAAAAGACTTGGCATCAAGATCTTTGGTGGACAACCAGCTATTTCAGGAAACATCATTTTGCGTCAGCGTGGTACACAGTATCATCCTGGTAAGAATGTTGGCGTAGGAAAAGACTGGACCATTTTCGCAACATCTGATGGTGTTGTTGAATTTAGGAAATCAAAGAACAACAAGACATTTGTTTCTATCGCACCTGTTGTAACTGCCGGATAATCATTGCTTAAAATAATTTTTTTTGCATATTAGAAAAACTGTTTATACTTTTACTACGTTAAACATTTTCTAAACCATTAAATTCTAAACAAAATGGCAACTGCAAAAAAAGCTGCACCGAAAAAGGCTGCAAAGAAAGCTGCTCCTAAAAAAGCTGCTAAAGCTGCTCCTAAGAAAGCTGCAAAGAAAGCTGCTCCTAAGAAAGCTGCAAAGGCTGCTCCTAAAAAAGCTGCTAAAGCTGCTCCTAAGAAAGCTGCAAAGGCTGCTCCTAAGAAAGCTGCAAAGGCTGCTCCTAAAAAAGCTGCTAAAGCTGCTAAAGCTGCTCCTAAGAAAGCTGCTCCTAAAAAAGCTGCTAAAGCTGCTCCGAAGAAAGCTGCAAAGTAATCTTCCAACAGTTAAAAGTATAGAGTCCCGCTTCGTGCGGGACTTTTTTTTGTCAAAGATCAACTGCACATTATGCCAGACAATTACGCCATTGCCGACCAGTTCAGTCTCCTCAGCAAATTGATGGACATTCACCAGGAAAACAGCTTCAAATCAAAGTCATATGGAAGCGCCGCATTTTCCATTGAAAAATTGCCCATGCAGCTTGAATCCATCCCAAAAGAGCAAATTGCATCACTCAAAGGAATTGGAGATTCAACTGCCAGAAAAATCATTGAAATACTGGAAACTGGAAAGCTATTGGCACTGGAAGAATTGATTGCAAAAACACCTGAAGGGGTGTTGGAAATGATGCAGATAAAAGGTATCGGCCCTAAAAAGATTTCAACCATTTGGAAAGAAATGGGCATTGAAGGACTGGGAGAACTGCTTTATGCCTGCAATGAAAACAGGTTGCTGCTCTACAAGGGATTTGGAGAGAAAACGCAGAAGAATGTAAAGGAAGCCATAGAATTTTATTTCCGACACCAGGGACATTTTTTGTATGCAGATATTGAAACCTATGCATTGCACATGCAGGATGTTTTTGAATCCCAATTCAAGGAAAACAAGTTCCTGCTTTGCGGAGATTTTGTTCGTCAAATGCCCACGCTGGAAAAACTTTGTTGGGTAACGGATTGCAGCAACCAACAACTTGCTACATTCCTCAAAGACAATGCATTCGAGACAAGTGAATTAACAGATAATATACTGCATGCAAAAGGCATTGAAAACGTGATGCTGGAATTTCAATTTTCGCCTAGAGACCAACTCCAAAAAAGAAGTTTTATCCTCAATGGCTCGGAAGCATTTGTCGATGCATGGTTGAACAAATACCCGGCTTCATTGGATAACATGCATACAGACCAAGATGCCTTCTCAGCAGCATCCATTCAATATATCCCATCATTTCTAAGGGAAGATCCTGCCATCATTGAACAGGCAATCAAAGGATCAGTGATGGATATTGTACAACCGTCAGACGTCAAATCAATCATCCACAGCCATAGTGATTGGAGCGATGGAACCAATACCATTGAAGAAATGGCCAAGGCCTGTATTGACAAAGGATTTGAATACCTGGTCATCAGTGACCATAGCAAATCTGCTTTCTATGCCAATGGCTTGACGGAAGAGCGGGTGAAAGCGCAACACCAATACATTGATGAATTGAACAGAAAATATGCTCCATTCAAGATTTTCAAAAGTATTGAGAGCGATATCCTCAATGATGGATCTTTGGACTATTCCGACAACCTGCTCAGTACTTTCGATCTGGTTATCGCATCAGTTCACTCCAACCTTAAAATGAGTGAAGAGAAGGCCATGCAGCGTGTGATAACAGCAATTGAGAACCCATACACCACCATCCTCGGACATCCCACTGGAAGGCTGTTGTTGAGCAGAAAGGGCTATCCGCTTGATCATGAGAAGATCATTGATGCATGCATAGCCAACAAGGTGGTGATTGAAATCAATGCCCATCCCAGAAGGCTGGACCTTGACTGGACTTGGGTTGCAAGGGCACAGGAAAAAGGCGCACTCCTTTCCATTAATCCTGATGCACACAATATCGAGGGATACAATGATATCCGTTACGGAACCTTGGCTGCACAGAAAGGTGGGTTGAAAAAAGAAAACAACCTCTCCAGTTTTAGCCTCGCCGATTTTGAAGCCTATTTAAAGGGATGACGGGGTGACGTTTTTTTTACATCATTCCATATCTCATCCATTTGCTGGAGGTTCAGGTCGGTCATGCGCTGACCTTTATCAGTAACAATTTTTTCCATTGCCTGAAACCGGTCCAAGAATTTTTTATTGGTTTTTGCCAATGCATTGTCTGGATCAATGTTCAGGAACCTGGCATAGTTGATGACAGAAAACAGCAGGTCTCCAATCTCATCTTCAATTTTCATTTTTTGTTCTTCTGCAACAACAGACAGATCTGCGGCGTCCAGTTGCTGTGCATCATAATATTCAACCTCCACCCTCACCTCTTCCATTTCTTCTTTCACTTTTTCCCAAACCTGCTCCTTGTTATCCCATTCAAAGCCCACCTGCTTGGCTTTTTCCTGGATCCTCATGGCCTGAACCATCGGCGGCAAAGACCTTGGAACCCCACTCATTACTGATGTTTTGCCTTCTTTGAGTTTTAAATTTTCCCAATTCCTTTTCACTTCTTCTTCATCCTTCACCACTACATCTCCATAAATGTGGGGATGCCTGAATATCAGTTTATCACAAATTCCATTGATGACATCTTCAAAACTGAACTGTTGTTGTTCGGCCCCAATTTTAGTATAAAAAATAATGTGAAGGAGTATATCTCCCAACTCTTCCTGAATGCCTTTCCAGTTTTCATCGGTGATCACATCTGCCAATTCATGACACTCTTCAATGGTCAATTGTCTGAGGGTATGGATGGTTTGCTTTCGATCCCAAGGGCATTGCGCACGGAGCTCATCCATTATTTTCTCCAACCTTTCGATGGCATGATTACTCATTGTTTTTGTATTTTTTTGATAGGTCAAGGAGCTCAATATTTTTAAAATCAATTTCCTGCCCTTCACTCTGTAAAGCGATGAATCCTTTTTTCAACAGTTTACCATCAATTTTAATGGCAGGATTATAACCATTGGCAACGCCTCCGCCAATCTGTGGTTTGGTGTACTGCAAGACCGTATCGCCATTGATCAGGTGTGTTACCAAAGAGTCTCCCAAGACAATCAATTCGGCATGCACCCACTGGTCTCCGTAATATGTTTTGGAAGATGAGCTGATGCAATGCCGGGGATCCTTCTTGCCTTGAAAGAAAATATCCGTACCTGGGGAACACATGTTTCCTGTTGGCCTTGAAACGCCGTCTTCCAATCCCCCCAATACCTGAAACTCAACAGAAATAGGCCAATCCTGTTCTTTGAGAATGGTTCTTGGATCTTGGGAGTGGTACATCACACCAGAATTGATCTTGGTATAGGATGGGGCATCACTGCGCCAGATGCCCGTAAACCGGTAATCAAACCTAAGCTTAAAATAGGAAAAAGGCTTGTTGTAAAAAAGATGCCCATAGCGGTTGTTGAATTGCTCATACTGGTCGTAACGGACTTTTATGATGCCATCTTCAGCACGGAAAGTGTTTCCATAATTGTCGCCCACTTCGTGATGGAAAATCTTCACCGTCCAGTCGTTGATGTCCCTGCCATTGAACAGTTTGATCCATTTTTCTTTTGTAGGGAAACTGAATGAAATGAAGAATAAACCAATGAGAATGACTGCAATACTTTTTTTCATATACGTTGATTGATGTCTTGGCCAGCCTTGCATTTTATCATATATGGCCATCAAATCTATTATTGAAGGTAAGCCATTCAGCCCTTGCGAAACCTTTTTTTGACCAGCTTTTCCAATTCTACGGCAAGAAAAAGAAAAACCGCACAGGCAATACATACCAGTAATTCCAGCAAGGTAAGTGGCGCTGTTTTCAACAACTTGTTGGCAAATGGAAGATAGATGACAAACAGTTGAAGCGCAAACGTGAAAAGTATAGCAAGAATAAGGGACATGTTGTTGAAGAATCCACGTTCTACAATAAAACTTTTATCCCTTTTAATGGCCAATACATGTGCCAGTTGTGAAAGGGAGAGCACTGTAAATACCATTGTTTGCCAATGTGTATTTACAGTGGCCAAAGCCCATGCCTGCACACCTAGCGTAATGCCTGCCATGCAGAGGCCAACCCATGCAATATGAAAACCAATGCCATCAGAAAATAAGCTCTCATTGGTTTTTCGGGGCGGACGATTCATGATATTGGGCTCTGATTGCTCATTGGCAAGGGTAAGTCCAGGAATACCATCAGTAACGAGATTGATCCAAAGAATATGGATTGGCAACAACGGGATCGGAAGACCAAAAAAAGGGGCCAACAACAATGTCCATATTTCTGCACCATTGCACGTCATGATATACTTTACAAATTTTCTAATGTTATCATAAATCCTTCTCCCCTCTTTTACACCTTTAACGATAGTGGCAAAATTGTCATCCAATAAAATCATCTGCGCAACTTGCTTGCTTACATCTGTACCCGAAATCCCCATTGCAACACCAATATTTGCTGCTTTCAGTGAGGGGGCATCATTTACACCATCACCAGTCATGGCCACAAAATGTTCTTTCTTCTGAAGCGCATGCACAATTCTTAGTTTCTGGGCAGGAGATACCCGCGCATAAACCCGAATCTTTTCAATTGCAGCACCAAAAACAGTATCATCCATTTCATTGAGCTGCTTTCCTGTGACCACCATTTCATGGGGATGAAGTAAGCCTATGGCAGTAGCAATGGCAGCAGCAGTCTTGGGGTGATCGCCTGTAATCATTATCGTTTGTATGCCAGCTGTTTTGCATTCCTGTATTGCCTGCTTTACCTCTTCCCTTGGAGGATCTATCATGCCAATCATTCCGGCATAATGAAGTGAATTTTCTACATCTGAAAGAATGGGATTTCGCGGAATTGCATCAATGATTTTAAATCCGTAGACAATTACACGCATTCCCTCGCCAGAGAACCGATCTACTTGAGCGTTGATGGAATTGATGTTGTATTCGGGCAATAATTGACGCAGCAAAGCCTCAGCGGCACCCTTGGTGGTCACTAAAAACTGATGACCAAACTGGTGAATGGTTGTCATGCATTTACGATCCGAATCAAAAGGGAATTCGAAAACCCGTGGCAATTGTTCCCGCTGCGCAAACATATTTTCTTTACCAAAGTAAGCATTCAAATATTCAGCAATAGCAATTTCGGTGGGATCGCCAGCCCATTGACCATTGGCATTTTCCTCAACATCATGGTTGAGGACCATACAGAGAGAAAGCGTCGGAAAGGCTTTGATTGTTTGAATCATTTGCCCATGGGTATCATTGGCTACTACTGACATCTTGTTCTGTGTAAGTGTTCCTGTTTTATCTGTGCATATATAAGTAACAGATCCAAGTGTTTCAACAGCATTCAGCTTTCGAATGAGCACATTTTTAGCTACCATTTTATTTGCTCCTCTTGCCAGTGCAATGGTAATGAGCGCCGGAAGTGCCTCCGGAATGGCAGCTACTGCCAAAGAGATGGCAGTCAACAACATTTGTATGGGGCCCTCTCCGCGAAAATATCCAATCACAAACAGTAAAACACAAATAAAAAGAATGATGTAAGATAGCTTTTTGCTAAAGTCAGCCATTCGCTTTTGCAAAGGAGTATTGCCCTCTTTGTGTTGCAACATGCCTGCGATTTGTCCAAGCTTGGTATGCATTCCTGTCGCCACTGCCACCCCTCGTCCTCGACCACCGGTAACCCGTGTCCCCTTAAAAGCCATGTTAATCATGTCTCCCGTAGACAATTCCGCATCATGGAGTGTATCGGTTTTTTTAAGAACGGGGAGTGATTCTCCAGTAAGCATCGCTTCATCGATAAACAAATGATTGGTTTCAATCAAGCGCATGTCAGCACCAACGATATTCCCAGCTTCAAGCAGTACGATGTCTCCAGGAACAATTTCTTCGGATGAAATAACCGTAACAAGATTCTCGCGAAGCACCGTCACTTGAAGTGTAGACATTTGTTTGAGGGCATCCATTGCCTTTTCGGCTTTATATTCTTGGATAAAACTGATGAGTGCATTGAAAACAACAATTACAAAAATGATGATGGCATCGGTGATATCTCCAGCGAAGCCAGCAATGATTGCAGATATGATAAGAACTACAATCATGAAGTCTTTAAACTTCATCAAGAATAGCATTACCGGCTTGCGTTTTCTTTTTTCAATCAGTTTGTTTTGCCCGTATTCTTTAAGGTGTTGCTGTGCTTGACTTGTGCTCAAGCCAGATGCATTCGAATGGGTATTTCCGAATACTTGCAGAATATCTTGAGTATGCCAAAATCTATGGGTCATGGGAAGAATTGATAATCCAAGAATAAGTACCGATGGTTCTTTTAGGAAGATAATTGATGCAGCAATTACAGCAGGAAATTGACATTAGCCAATGGAATGATTTCAAGCAGGAGAATGCACAGGCTTGGGATATCTTCGGCGATTTGACTGGATTACTTTCAGTGATCCAGGGTGTCTTGCGGGGGGGGACAAATAAAAAGTCCCGCCTTGCTTCGCAAGTCTGGATTACTTTCAGTGATCCAGGGTGTCTTGCGGGGGGGCTACAAACGCCCTTCCCTCGCCTTCGGCGAGGAGTGGCGTTTTGATTTGTTCGCTTATGAATGCGAGCGTTCAACGCTCACAAATCAAAACGCCCTTCCAACTTCGTTGGAAGGGCGTTTGTGCCCAAGACTGGATTCGAACCAGCACGCCGTTTCCAGCGCTACCACCTCAAGGTAGTGCGTCTACCAATTTCGCCACCTGGGCCCGAGGGATGACAAATTTATGTAAAAATCAAGACATGAAAAAATGGAGTGGCTATTTTTAGGTAGATAGGACCTAAATTTGTTAAATACATGCAACCAACTGATTCTCATCCTACACTTGCAGTTGTCATCCTGAACTGGAATGGCAAACATTATCTCGAACAATTCCTGCCCTTCGTTTTCGCATCCACCTACCCCAACATGGTTGTTTACCTGGCAGACAATGCCTCTACAGATGGGTCTGCTGATTGGGCCGCAACACAATACCCTTCTCTAAAAATCATACGCAATCCTTCCAATGAAGGATTTGCAGGCGGATACAACATGGCGCTCAGGCATGTCGAGGAAGAATTCATGGTGCTCCTTAACTCTGATATTGAAGTTAGTCCTGGATGGATTGAGCCCATCATGGAGATGTTCATGAAAAATCCGGATGTTGTTGCCATCCAACCGAAAATATTGGACTTCAACAACAAAGAAAGCTTTGAATACGCAGGTGCTGCCGGTGGTTGGATAGACCGGTTCGGGTATCCATTTTCAAAAGGAAGAATATTTGATGTACTGGAAAAAGATGCGCATCAGTACGATACACCAGAAGCTATTTTTTGGGCCTCTGGAGCCTCCCTCTTTATAAAACACTCGGCATTTGATGCAGTTGGCGGATTTGATGGTTACTTTTTTGCGCACCAGGAAGAGATTGACCTTTGCTGGAGATTACAATTGGCAGGCCACCAGATCATGTCTTGCCCGGCATCCATCATCTACCATATTGGTGGAGGAACCCTTGCCAAGAACAATCCCAAGAAAATTTATCTCAACTTCAGAAACAACCTGATCATGCTTTGGAAAAACCTTGAAGGAATGGATGCTCTCATGACCGTCAGTTTCCGTTTCCTGCTGGATGCCGTCAGCGCTTGGAAAAACCTGCTGTCAGGACAGGCCTATTTTTTTACTGCTGTCATGAAAGCCCATTTTGGCTTTTTCAGCTGGCTGCTTGCTGGTCAGAAAAAAAGTATTTTCCCTGTGAAAAAAAATGGCAAAATCGCTGGAAGATACATGGGCAGTGTGGTTTGGCAACATTTTGTAAAAGGCAAAAACAGGTTTTCAGAAATTGTTGAAAACTGCAGTTGAAAAATAAACTTGATTCCTTATTTTTGCCGAGCAAAAGAAACATATGCAACAGAATACAACTGACATCGCTGAAAAGAAAGACTTTGGCAGAAACTGGGTAATCTCTTCCCGATTCCTGTTTCACGTCCAGCTCTTCGCCTTTATGGCTTTTGTACTGGGCGGATGCTATGGCTTGTACAGCATGAGCTACAAAGGAAAACCAAAAGTGGAAATTCCTGAAAGCACTCAATACACGCCGAAATACAAATAAGAATTTTCTTTTTAAATTAAGATCTTATTCTTATTTTTGCTCCCCCTATGTTCTTACACACAATGCGGAAGTAGCTCAGCTGGTAGAGCACAACCTTGCCAAGGTTGGGGTCGCGGGTTCGAATCTCGTCTTCCGCTCACAAAAATTCCATCTTTGATGGAATTTTTAGTTTAAGTTCGTTTGTTCTTTCATGCATTTCGCATGCCTCGGTGGTGGAATTGGTAGACACGCAGGACTTAAAATCCTGTTCGCCGAAAAAGCGAGTGCGGGTTCGATTCCCGCCCGAGGCACTTAAATGAAATACCCGTTCTGGGTTTACTATTCTGCGATTTGTTTCTTTCCCAATACAACTTCAGCAGCAACAGCAAAGACCACCACTGCAATGGCCCCAATAGCATTGAGCCATAACCATCCGATGTCGGTAAATGCATACATGGCAATCACAACAATCTCTCCCATAATGGCCGCATAAAAGACAGCATTCCCCTGCACATTTTTAAGGTAAAACGCAACAAGGAAGATACCCAGCATAACGCCATAAAACCAAGAGCCCAGGATATTTACCGCTTCAATCAAGCTACCGAGATTGGTAGCAAACTGGGCAAAAATGATGCAGAACATTCCCCAAAAAAGGGTGTACATGCGAGACAACTTGAAAGCTTCTGCCTCGGAAGGATTTGCATTGATGTATTGTTTATGAAAATCAATCAGGGTTGATGCTGAAAGTGAGTTCAGGGCTGCTGAAATGCTGCCCCATGCTGCAAGAAAAATCACTGCGATGAGCAGCCCTATCAATCCTTTGGGCATGTGGTCCATGACAAACCGGATGAACACATAGTTGGTGTCGGCATTCTCTACAAGAATTCCGGACTCTTTTACCATTTTCTTGACCTTGAGGCGAAGGGCAGCTTCTTTTTGTTGAATACCGTGCAAGGCGGCAGAATAAAGGGCAGGCTCCTTCCCTTTCAATGTTGTCAATAAATCCTGCTTCTCCATAGAAATAACCTTGTGGTCTTGTTCGAGAGCAACCACCTGATCATGATAGGCAGTTGTTTTCAACTTATCAATGGCCAGTTGATTGAAAAAAAGCGGAGAAGCATTGAACATATAGTAGACAAAAACCAGGACACCTATAAAAAGGATAAAAAACTGCATCGGAATTTTTACAATCCCATTCATGATCAGGGCAATGCGGCTTTCCTTGATGGAACTGCCAGACAAGTACCTGCCCACCTGGCTTTGGTCTGTACCAAAATAGGAAAGTGCAAAAAAGAAGCCCCCAATCACTCCGCTGATGATATTGAACCGATCAGACCAATCAAATCCCTTTTCGGTCATGCCAGTGGTGATCACATTCATTTTACCAAGGTCTTGTCCTATGGAAATGACCTCACCCAATCCTATCCCCTGGGGCATCATATCAATCAGCAAATAGGCTGCAAGAAATAGCCCTGAAAAAATGATGACCAGCTGCAGTTGCTGTGTGTAGGCGACTGCCCTGGCACCCCCACTGATGCTGTAGAGAATCACAATTCCACCCATCACAACATTGGTAACATAAATGTTCCAACCCAGGACGGATGATAAGATAATGGCAGGTGCATAGATGCTGATGCCCGTAGACAATGCCCTGGACAAAAGAAAAAGAAAAGCTGTGAAAGAACGGGTCTTTTTATCGAACCGCTTTTCAAGAAATTCATACGCGGTGTATACATTGAGCTTGTGAAAGATGGGAACAAAGGTGATACACAAGACCAGCATCGCCAGGGGCAATCCAAAATAATATTGCACAAACCGCATGCCGTCTGCATAGGCCTGGCCAGGTCCAGATAAAAAAGTAACCGCACTGGCCTGGGTACCAATCACGCTGAGCATCACCATGTACCAGCGCAATTGCTTGCTGCTTCTAAAATAGCCATCAATGTCTTTGGTGGCTCTGCCCTTGTAAACACCATAGAGTACCACCAAAACAATGGTAAGCACCAGTACTGACCAGTCTAAAACACTCATCGTTTGTCCCTTTTATAGATGATGGCGGCTACCAGGATTCCGATCAACAATCCCAATGCAATTTTTTTCCTGACCAAAGCAATCAATAGGCCGAGCCCCAAACCAACCACCATGGCAAAAACAGGAGACCTTCTTTTGTTATTTTGAGTCATTGATTTTTTTATTCGGATTGGAAATGATGTTGGCAAACAAACGGAATGCGCCAGGAACACCTGCAGGAAGCTCCCTGAAAAACACAAGGCCGGTATAAATGAACCTGCCCTTGCCTTCATTTCTAACGATCAAGCTTCCATTGAGGTCGGCTTCACCCTTGTCATGCATGGAAAGTACTGCTTTGTAATCTGGTGAGAAATTTTCTGCATAATAAATACCCCGCTCTTGTATCCATCCTGAAAAATCATTTTTGGTGATTTTATTGGGAAAATTGAGCAATGGATCATTCTCATCCAGAAAGACAACATCGGCGTCTTCTTCTGTTGTCCGGCCTCTGGAAATGGTTAATGGCTTGGGGCCAATCATTGTTTTTTGCATAGGACCGGCAAAACTATTGGTATTGTACTGCACCACGAGGTTGCCACCATTGGATACATAGTCCATCAAGATGACATGTTTTCCAGCCATCCATTCGTTTACATTGTAGGCCCTAACACCCACTACCACTGCATCAAACTGGTTCAGTTTGCCTTGATTGATATCATTCTTTCCCAACTCAGTTACATCAAATCCCATCATCCGGATCATGTCTGGCAGCTTGTCTCCGGCACCGGTGATATAGCCGATGCGCTTGCCAGTGGTCTTCATATCCTTGGGCAGGTCAAATTTGACAATGTTGCTGAAATACGTAAGCGTTGGGATATGCTCGTAAGCAATTGTTTCCATTTTTTTATCCGCTGCCGTAGAGGCTGGGAGCACATATACAGGGTGAAAGAATTCTCCCTTTGCAGGATCTACGACCCGGTACCGCACAGGCACTTCAAAGAGGATGCTTTCTCCCATGATATTCAACATGGCATTGACCGTGAAAGCGGGTTTGTTTTCTGGCATGCCAATCAGCTGCTGGTCATTCACATTAAAATAGCCTGCTTCCATGGCCTGTTCGAGCCAATAGGGCTGTGATACTTTTTTTGTTGTGGATACTGGAACATAAAAACTATTTGTCCAGTTGACATTTTTCTTCAACCCCATGCCCTGTCCAGCCTTTGTATTTTCAAAACTGATTTCACCAATATTGATATCAGCACCAGCGCGGTTGTTGAGCAAAACATTCACCCTGATGGAATCACCTTGTTTGACCAATGACCGGTCTGCCAATGCCTCCAGGTGCAATCCTGTTGTCAACTGGATGAGCCTGTCTACTTCACTTAACTTTATCCTTTTCCAATGGACATCGCCAATGGCCTGGATGGCTTTTCTGATGGCAATCAATTGGGGCAAGGAAGCTGAAGGGTCATGTACGGAATAGGTTTCTACCAATTGATTGACCAGTGCATTGACAACCGATCCACCATTTACCCTAGCCCAGCTGCAGTCTACACCATCCATCGGATCTTTCTCTGCTTTTTCGCCAAGTGTATGGATAAAATATTCTGTTGCGGATCCTCTTGTAGACGCTGAACCAAATCCCTGGCTGCGGTGCTGGCTTCTGCCTTCAGCAGCGATTTCACCAATGCTTTTGCCCATCAAGGGGATATAGCTTCCTGCATCAATCTTGAGCTGGTTTTCAGCCGTTGTATTGGTTGAACCGAAACTGAAGGTATTCCACATGATGCGCTTTGCCTTCCATGGGCCAACGCCAAATTTGAATTGTTCAGGAAACATCTTTGGATCAGCAGCAGCCACAAAGGCTTCCCTGGCGATCACAGCAGACCCGGAGTGGTGTCCATGCCCTGCCCTGCTGTCTTCTGGAAACCGGGTGATGATGACATCAGGTTTAAAGTTTCGGATCACCCAGACTGCATCTGACAATACTTTTTGTTTGTCCCACATGGCCAAGGCCTCTTCGGTTCTTTTTGAAAATCCAAAATCATAGGCACGGGTAAAAAACTGTTCTGCACCATCCACCCTTCTTGCAGCAAGCAGTTCCTGGGTTCTTATCATACCCAGCTCAATGCCTTGTTCATCACCTATAAGGTTCTGCCCCCCATCTCCACGGGTCATGGCGAGATAGGCCGTTTTGTAGTTCCGATCCCTTGCCATATAGGCCAGCAAACGGGTATTCTCATCGTCTGGATGGGCAGCGATGTACATGACAGTACCCAACACATTCAACCGCTTCATGGCGTGCAGGATTTCACTGCTGCTGGCAGCTACCTGCTTTTGTGCAGTAGCTTTATTCTGAACAGTAAAAAACAGTATAACAATCAACAAGAACCTTGGTGCCAAAAGGGAGCGCATGGAAAATATTTTCATCAGAACAGTAGCTTGGTTACGTGAATAAAAATAATCAAATAGGACTTAAGAACTAAGGCAGATACCATATTCTTTTAAAATGATTTCTATCTTTATGGAATGAAAAAGATTTCCACCCGTTTGCACGCTGCCCATCTGTTGATGGCGTTGACATTGGTCTTGTTGTCCTGCATGGCTTCAGCACAGATCAATCCCTATCAATACACCATCAACAAAATGGCCAATGGCAGCAAGGGCGCAGTTTCATCGGCTCACCCACTGGCCAGCCAGGTGGGTCTTGAAATCCTCAAAAAAGGGGGAAATGCATTTGATGCTGCCATTGCCACACAATTGGCCTTGGCTGTAGTTTATCCTGGCGCAGGAAATATCGGCGGAGGTGGATTCCTGGTTGCTTATACAAACAAAGGGAAAGCCATTTCCATTGATTACAGGGAAAAGGCCCCAGGTAGCGCATCGCGCGATATGTACCTCGACAAGGATGGCAATCCTTTGCTGAACCTCAGCCAGAACGGCCATCTTGCCAGCGGAGTGCCGGGAACAGTTGCCGGGCTTTTTGCATCACATCATTATGGAAAACTTGGCTTTGCTGCCCTGATCCAACCAGCCATCGAATTGGCTGAAAAAGGATTTGCAATTACTGCCGCTGAAGCCAGGTCTTTGAATGGCAGCAAATCAGCATTTGAAAAATACAATACCGTTCGCCCTGCATTTGTTAAAGATAAGGCCTGGAGAGCAGGCGACACCCTGATGCAAAAAGACCTGGCCGCAACCCTTTCAAGGATTCGCGACAATGGCATGAAAGGTTTTTATGAAGGCGAAACCGCCAAACTGATCACGGAGGAAATGAAAAGAGGTGGAGGGAAAATCAGTTTGGAAGACCTGAAAAATTATACAGCAGCAGAAAGGGATCCCATTATTTTTGACTACAAGGGACATACCGTGATCGGCATGCCCATGCCCAGCAGTGGTGGTTTGCTGATGCAGCAAATGATGAAAATGATAGAAGACAGAGACATTGCATCCATGGGATTTCACTCTCCGGCTGCCGTGCAACTGATGATTGAAGTGGAAAGGCGCGCCTATGCAGACAGGGCAGAATTCATGGGAGACAAGGACTTTGTAAAGGTTCCTGTAAAGACCCTTTCAAGTGATGCTTACCTGAAAGAAAGGATGAAGGACTTCATTCCGGGAAAGGCAACCCCCAGTGATATGGTAAAGCCCGGCAAGGTCAATCCTGAAAGCGATGAAACAACCCACTTGTCTGTGGCAGACCAATACGGAAATGTGGTCAGTGTGACCACCACCCTCAATGGTGGATACGGATCAAAGACTGTTGTTGGCGGTGCGGGTTTCCTGCTGAACAATGAAATGGATGATTTCAGTGTAAAGCCAGGTGTGCCGAACATGTTTGGTGCAGTTGGCAAAGAAGCCAATGCCATTGCGCCAGGAAAAAGGATGCTCAGTTCCATGACCCCAACTGTAGTGCTCAAGGATAAGAAACCTTGGCTGGTGGTGGGCACTCCGGGAGGCACAACCATCCCCACTTCTGTTTTTCAAACCCTGGTAAACATCATCGACTTCAAACAGTCCAGTATTGATGCAGTCAACAATCCAAAGTTTCATCACCAGTGGCTTCCAGACCAGGTGATGGTTGAAAATGATTTCCCCAAAAGCCTGCAAACATCTTTGGAAAAAATGGGATACGCCATAACCAACCGTGGACAAATTGGAAGAACAGAAGTGATCAAATTGGAATGGACCGGAAAGAAGTTGAAATCGATTGAAGCGGTAGCTGATAAAAGGGGCGATGATCACGCAGCTGCTTATTGATATTTTTTCAGATTCAATTAACGCTTAATTCCTTTGTCAGAGGTCATTCTATAGTGAGGATTGGTTAACTTTACCACAAACTCCTCCTCTGAGAAAAGCAGTTAAAATAGGCTCCTTTGTTTTGGGTGGCATCATTGTCTTGGTGCTGACCCTATGGATGCTTATCCAAATCCCCTATGTTCAAAACAGGCTTGTGGATTATACCACAAAGACCATCAGCAGAAACCTGAACATACCCATCAGCATCGGGTCCGTCAACTTCTCCCTTTTCAACAAATTTGCCATCAACGATCTATTGGTAAAGGACCGTTCAAATGACACCCTCTTGCATGCCGGCCAAATCAGGTTAAACATCAGCAAAAAGATATTGTAGTCAGTTATGCAGGCCTGGAAAATGTTTATATCAATACCTACCGCAAAGACAGCACCTGGAATTACCAGTTCATCCTGGATGCATTTTCTTCGGGAAAGACCAGCAATGGAAAGCCCACTGATCTGAAACTGAATATCACTGCATTGGATTTAAAAAAGATCAGGTACAAAGTAAAGGACCAATGGCGCGGCGAAGACCAGGACTTGAGCATTGCAAGGCTTTCTCTTTCAGCAGACCTCATCGACCTTCAACACAAAAAAGTTCAGCTCAACGATCTGGTCATCAACCAACCTTATTTCAGACTGCACCAATACACTGGCAGAAGGCCCAAGTCCCTGATCCCCAAAACAGAAAAAAGGATCAACGGATCACTCTACTGGAATCCAGGCCAATGGAAAATTAACGCCAAGTCTGTCAGCCTGCAATCCGGAAGTTTCAAAAGTGATCTTGAAACCAATAGAAAAGCCTACGACTATTTTGATGGTGCCCACATGCATTTTTCAGACATCACGGCGGGCATAAAGAACCTGGAGTTGAACAACGACTCTTTGTCTGGACAGCTCTCTCTGAAGACAAAAGAACGCAGTGGATTCGAAGTGAGGTCTTTGCTGGCCAACGTGAAGATGAACCCTACCATCATGGCCTTCACCAACCTTTCCATCGAAACCCCTTACAGCAAAATAGGAAACGCCTTTTCCATGGGCTATGATTATTTCACAGATGACATGGCCGACTTCGTCAACAAGGTCAGGATGGAGGGCAACATCACCAACAGCAGCCTGAATCTCAAGGATATTGCCTTTTTTGCCCCTGCCCTAAAGGGTGAAAACATCAGCCTTGGGCTAAACGGAAAAGTGAAAGGGCCAGTAAGAGACCTGGTGGCCAAAGAGATGAGGATTGAATACGGCAACCTCACTGCCCTATCGGGCGAACTGCAGATTGTAGGACTTCCGGATGTTGCTACGACCATTTATCGGCTGACCAATGCCACAGCCATCAGTGCTGCCAAGGACCTGTACACCTTGCTGCCAAGCCTTAAAAAATCATTGGGCATTGATCTTGTACCGATGGGTGCAATCAGCTTTAAAGGTGATATAATTGCCAAAGGAGAAAACATGGACATCAAGGGTTTGCTGAATACTGCCTTGGGTAGTGTAAACACCCTTACAAACCTGAAACAAATAGGCACCAGTGGATTGAATTATAGCAGTACCGGAACGATCAATGGGTTGGAAGCCGGGAAACTGTTGAATATAAAACAGCTTGGGAATATTGCAGGAAAATACAGTGTTTCCGGGAACGCCAAGGCTGGCATCAATTTTAATGCGAACCTCAGCAACCTGGCTTTCAACCAGTACAACTATACAGATATCAATGCAAGAGGAAGTTACCTTAATGACATCCTTGAAACTGCTTTGGATATTGATGATAAAAACCTCGTTGCAGCACTGACTACACGGATCACCCTTGGTGGCAAAATGCCGAGAACCATTGTGGATGCCCAAATTCATCTCTCTGACCTGAAAGCCCTCAACCTGACCAGCATGCCGCTGACTTTTTCAGGAAAAACACAGATGGATCTTGTTGGAAACAACCCTGACAACATCAATGGCATTGCCCGTTTTACAAACCTGAGTGTGTTCAGGGGGAATCAGGCCTTTGTCTTCGACAGCCTCACTTTCAAGGCTGAACAGGTAGAGGATTACCGATCACTGACCTTGCTGGGCAAAGACATTGATGCAAAGATGCAGGGGCATTTTGAATTTGCGGAACTGCCAGCCACATTCAACCAATATTTCAGCAGTTACTATCCCCTTTATTTCAAAAAATCTGCGCCTCCCAAAAAAGACCAGGACCTTTTTTTCAGCTTCGACCTGAAAAATGCGACATCCATCTTACAGATTCTTGACAATGGCATCAGTGGCTTGAACTACAGCAATATTGAAGGCACTATCGACACCAAGAATAAACATTTCAACCTTACCGCAACCATCCCCAAACTTGTCTATAAAAACCTATCGGTGTATGACTTTGAAATGAACGCTGCCGGCGGAGCAGACAGCCTGGTGATTGCGTCCAAAACAAGTTCAGTGGTTTTCAACGACAGCCTGTTCTTTCCCAACAATGAAATCCGCATCAGGTCTTCCAAGGATGTTTCTGTAGTTGACATCAATACTTTTTCTGAGTCATCCCAATATGGGGCAAAACTTTCTGCTTCCGTCAACAACCTGATTGATGGCATCCTGGTTCATTTCAATCCATCTTCACTTGTGTTCAACGAAAAAACATGGAACATTGAGAAGGACAGCGAGGTCTTGATCAGCAAAGCTAAATTTGACGCCAGCAATTTCAAGCTAACCAATGGTGAACAATCGATCGGATTGATCACGCTCCCACCTGCTGCAGACAGGGAGCAGACCATCATCCTTACCCTAGACAAGGTGAACTTAGGCGATCTTCTGCCCTTTGTGCTGAAAGAGCCAAGGATACAAGGCATCACCTCTGGAGACTTGACCATTGAAGATCCATTCAACAACCTCAAACTCTACCTCAATGCACAGACGGATAAAACAAGGTTTGAGAATGACTCTATCGGCCTGACATCCATCAACGCATTCTGGGACAGCAAGGAGAAGCAGGCCAGCTATTTCCTTGAATCAGAAAACCCCAACTATCAATTCGGGGTGAAAGGAAAACTTGATCTGAAAGACAGCAGCCAGCAAAAGATTGAAACAGATATTGACGTTGTGAATGTCAAACTGTCCTTGCTCCAACCCTATCTTGGCATTGTGTTCAGCCAGATGGATGGTTTGGGAAATGGCAAGCTGCGTATCTCGGGAAACCTGAAGGAACCTGATTTTACAGGTGCAGTAAAAGTAACCAATGCCAAGGTTACGGTGGCCTATACCCAATGCAGCTATACCATTGCAGATCCTGTGATTGAATTTTCTCCCGGAAAAATCAACCTGGGCACGATCCAACTCAAAGATGCCAATGGCAATCTTGCCACGGTAAAAGGAAGCCTAGACCATCATTTCTTCAGGGATTTCAGTTACAACATCAGTGCTACATCCAAAAAATTACTGGTGCTCAATACAGGCAGAACAGACAACAACCTTTTCTATGGCAGGGCCATTGCAAAATTCAATTTCAACATAACCGGACCTGAAAATCAAATAAAAATGTATGTCAGCGGAGCGCCTGTTGACAGTTCAAGCATCGATATCCTTACCTCAACCAGCAGCAAACAGGCCGCAGACGTGGACTATATTGTGTGGAGATCTTATGGAGATGAGATGAAGGCCAAGGCTTCCGAATCCATCTCAAACCTGATCATCGACCTGGATTTGACGGCTTCTCCTTTGTTGAAAATGAATGTTGTGTTGGATGAACTCACGGGGGATGTTATTTCAGGCCAAGGCAATGGTAATTTAAAGATCCACACGGGTACCAAGGAAAACCTGTCCATGATCGGACGGTTTAATATAGAAAGCGGGAGCTATAATTTCAATTTTCAGGATGTGTTCAAGAAACCCTTCAAGTTGCTGGGTGGTGGCAGGAGCTATATCAGCTGGACAGGAGACCCCCTGAATGCCGAAATCAATATTGATGCGCTGTACCTTGCCGAAAAAGTAAGGATGAGCACCTTGTTCACAGACCCCAGCAGTTCAACTGTTTCTGGTGTCAGCGCTGATGTACTCAGGGAAATCAGTGATGTGGAAGTGCGTTGTAACCTCTCAGGAACCTTGTCCAGCCCCAACCCTACCTTTCAAATTGCCATTCCTCAAAACAGTACAGTCAGGAACAATGCCACGATTGACAGCAAACTAAAAAACATCAACCGTGACCCCCTGGAAGTGAGCAAACAATCAACCTACCTGATCGTTTTCAAGAGCTTTGCTCCGCAGGCGGCTGTTGTTTCGAGCAACCTTAACAGCGAACTGCTCAACACAACCATTTCCGGTGTGATCAATGGAATTCTTGCCAGCAGTGTACAAAACTTTTTTTCAAAGGTCCTGGGATCGACTGTTGATGTCAATTTCAATTATTCCAGGACAATGACAGGCATCACGGGCTCAACTGGAAATACTGGAAGCGGACAGAATAATTTTAGGGAAAATGTGAGCCTGCAGTTTATCAAATCCATGTTGGATGACAAGCTCATCATCACCTTTGGCAGTGATTTTAATTTTGCTGCTGCTGGTGGAAACAGTTTTACCAACAGTTCACAATCATTTCTTTTTCTTCCTGACGTGAATGTTGAATACAAGATTACTCCGGATGGAAAGTTCAGGACTTCCTTCTTTTATAGAAGTAGTTTTGATATGCTATCTACTTCAGGAAAACGGGATCGCACCGGGGGAAACGTATCCTTCAGGACTGAGTTTGACAGGTTGTTTGAACGCAAGAAACGGGTCAAGCCTACAGCTGCTCTTGAGCATTAATCCAAGCAGGTGATGACATAAGATAATTATTGCAAGCAGGATGAACATAAAAAAGGGCCGGGAGTTGAACCCCGGCCCTTCTATTTTGATGCGAATCAGAAACAATTAGAAATTGTACCTGACAGTGAACTGACCTCTCCAACGGGTAGAGAGATAGTTGCTTCCACGGATATCAAGGATATCAGCAGCGGTACGGTTTGACATATTCCTGTAAGTGAATCGTGGTGTGAGGGTTGTTCCTGTTACCCTGTAACCTTCCATGCTCACCAGCGAGTAAGCATCAACACCAGGTGTTGCGTTTACCCTACCCCAGTTCCTGTTGAGGAAATTGGTGAAGTTGAACATATCGAATATCACAGAGAACCTGTGCTCGTTAGCACCTTTTCCAAGAACGATGTCCTGCTGTACTTTAAGATCCAATAAATGGCTCCAAGGAAGAATAGCACCGTTCCTGTCTGCGAATTGACCTCTTTTCTTGTTCAGGTATTTATCGTTGGTGATGTACTTATCAAAAGCAGCCCATTGTTGAGCAACTGTATACGTTACGCCAGAAGAAGTATAAGCTTCTGCGAATTTGCTCCAGTCAGCCAAGTCTTTTGGAACGTAGATCAGATCAGTAGACTCACCGTTTGCACCGTTTTGGTCATAGATCATGCTCCTTGAATATACATAAGAATATGGGGAGCCAGACTGACCATTGTAGAACAAGCTAAGCGTTGTTGCAAGCCTTTTGTCTGCATAGCTGAACTTTTTAGATACAAAGCTGCTGAACCTGTGAAGCTGCGCGAAGTCAGAGCGGCTGAGTGCAATATTGTTCCTGCCATTCTTGGTTTCGATGAACCTCCATTGGGAGTTATTCTGAGAGCTGGTACCATCAAACAGTGTATAAGAATCACCGTAGCCATAGTTCAGGTTGAATGACCATCCCTTGCTGAAGCTCTTGTCGATGGCAGTGGTAAAGTTGTAGGAAAGTCCCTTGTCCTTCTTACCATTGGTGATCAAGAAGATACCAGTGGCATATGGATTTTGGACACCGGCTACGGCTGGATCAAAGTCAAACCTGGTATAGCTGGTTGATGTACCATTGATGGCCAGGTAAACATCTTGTCCAAGCTCATTCTTGGTGGTTTGTCCTGCATAAACATTGTAATACACTATTTCATTGATGTTCTTTTGGAACAAGAGGTCTGTAGTCCATTTCCAACCCTGTCCAAAATTCTTGTCAAAGCCAAGAGATGCCTTCAATACTTTTGGCAACCTGAAGTTTTTGGCAATCAGGTCGATCTGGCCAGAAGGTGTAGCAGCAGTTACGCCTACATCTGAAGGATTGTACTGCTTGAATGGATCTGCCCTGAACGTGATGTTTGGATTGTTCAATGCAATACCACCAACGTTTACGCCGGTATTATTGTAAACACCTCCAGGCCATACCAATGGAACACGACCGGTGAAGGCACCAATTCCACCACGAATCTTCAAACTCTCTTCAGCCTGGTAGGTAAAGCCGATACGGGGAGACATGCTCAACTGTGGTTGAGGACGCTGACCAGAACGGGCACCTTGCATGTCCCACCTTGAGGAAATAACAGGAAGTGCGTTGGTGTTGAAGAACTTGTCTTCGTTTGGAGCGGTAAGGAATTCAAAATTGTCGAAACGAAGACCAAAGTTCAATTCGAACTTGTCTGAAACCTGCCATTGGTCACCAACGAAAAATCCAGCCCTGAGGGTATTGAATTCGGTTCCTGCCGCACTACCATCTCCGGTGATGTTATCCACCAAAGAGAAAGACCTTGAATATTGGGCAGGTCTAAGGTCTTGCAGCCAGTGATTAACAAAGTTATACGTATATGTTCCATAGTTGTCACGTACAAACAAGTTGTAGGAGTTGCTGTATTCAACATCTAAACCAACCTTGATCTGGTGGTTTCCTGTTGTATAACGAAGCTCATCATAAATAGCAGTATTGTTCTGCTTCAGCTGGTTACCGGTTGAGAAGTTTTCAGTTCCGAATACATAGCTGGTTCCGTTCACTGAGTTCAAGGTAACGCGTGGGAAGTCTTTTCCAAGTGGGTCACGGTCATCGATCACATTGGTGAAAGTGGCCAACAACTTGTTGGAAAGCTTATTGGAGAACCTGCTGTTCAACTCAAGAGAAGCAGAGTTTGTGTTGCTTGGAATCAGGTAGCCTGCATTGAAAAAGTTCACCCTTGTACTGGTGCTGGCATTGGTCAATGAACGCTGAGAATTGGCATAACGGTAAGAGAAATTCAACCTGTGTTTAGGGTTGATGTTCCAGGTGATTTTTGCAGCGATCTTATCACTGTTCAAAAGATCTGGAATATCGAGGTATGCACCAGGATCGTAGCCCAATCCTTTCAACTTGGCGACGATCAGGTTCACTGAATCTTTAAAGGCAGCTCCTGGAGGGGTTCTGAAAGTAGAAGCATCAAAAGGCTGTGGCCTTTCATCGCGCTGGAACTCAGCACTCACGAAATAGAACAACTTGTTTTTGATAAGGGCGCCACCAAGGGTAACACCAAAAGTGTTTGCCTGAAAATCAGGGAGCTTGGTTGCTGCTGACTTCAAGCCAGAAGGAGTCTTTCCTGTGAAATCCTGGTTCCTGTTAATGAAGTAGGCTGATCCTTTGGTCTTGTTGGTACCACTCTTGGTGATGGCGTTTACAGAACCACCGGTAAAGTTACCGAAGGATACTTCATAAGGAGAAACACCCACCTGGAATGATTCGATCGCGTCAATGCTGATGGGAGATGAACCCGTCTGGCCACCATTGGTTCCAGACTCAGAAAGACCAAATACGTCGTTGTTTACGGCACCATCAAACATGATCTGGTTGTACCTGTTGTTTTGACCTGCAATAGATATACCACCTCCAAATGTTGTTTTGGCCTGTGGCGTAAGGCGGATGAAATCGGTAAGATTTCTTCCGACAGTTGGAAGATTTTGCAATTTGTCTGCACCGATTGAAGTTCCAACTCCACCATTCACAAACTGTGTTCCTTTTGAACCGGTGATGACCACTTCCTTCAGGTCCTGGCTGTTGCTTACCATGGAAAAATCAACCTTTCCGGTTTCACCCAGATCAAGGAAGATATCTTTCTGGGTTTGAACCTTGTACCCAACAAAAGAAACCTCAACAGTGTAAGGACCACCAGGTTGGATGTTGGAAACGTTGAACCTTCCAGTAGCCGATGTGGCAGCTGTGATGGTGGTTCCGGTAGGCATGTGGGTTACTTTAACAGAAGCACCAGATAAGGCTTCTCCGGCAGTAGAACGTACAGTTCCAGCCATTGAGCTCGTTGTTACCTGTGCATTGATACTTAAGGAAGCCATAAAGGAAATGGCAACCAATACAAATGACTTAATTAGGCGCATAAGAGATAGTTTAAGGTGCAAATTTATCAGTTATTGGAATACAATTATCAATTAGTATTAACAAACAATTAAGAAGCTTGAAGGTTTGACAGTATTATCAATTTATCTTATCTGAAGTGTTACCAAGGATCATTTCGGTTAATTGGTTGATATCCATAGCATTGTCAACAGTAAACGCTCCGATCCTGTCTCTCCTTAGTGCCGAAAGATAAGCTCCGCAACCCAGTGCATTCCCAAAATCAAAGGCAAGGCTCCTGATATAGGTGCCCGTGGTACATACAACCCTGAAATCCACCCTTGGTAATTCAATCTTGGTTATTTCAAAGACTGAAATCGTGATTTTTCTGGGCTCCATCTTAACTTCCTTCCCTTTTCGGGCCAAAACATAGGCGGGTGTGCCTCCTTTTTTGATGGCAGAATGAGCAGGGGGAATTTGCATGATTTCTCCTGTAAATGCGGTTGTCGCATTTTTGATCATGTCCTCAGTGAGGTGATCGGTAGCCGATTGAAAAACCGGTTCCGATTCCAGGTCGTAGGTGGGTGTTGTAGAACCGAGGGTAAAGCTGCCTGAGTATTCTTTCTCAGCCGCCATGTATTCATTGATCTTCTTTGTGAATTTCCCGGTACAGACAATCAACAAACCAGTTGCCAATGGGTCCAGGGTTCCGGCATGGCCTACCTTGCTGACCCTGGTAAGGATGCGAATTTTCTTGACAACATCAAAAGATGTCCATTGAAGGGGTTTGTCCATCAACAGGACTCGACCATCCAAAAAGGATTGGTTATCGATAACAGGATGTGAATTTTGCATGGGCGCAAAGTTACAGCGGAAAGCAGGCTACAAGCAATAAATTTATTGCTTTACAAACTTGGTAGAAGCATTGGAAGCGATGTCGGTAAGACGAATCTGGTAGATGCCTGGAGCAAGGGATTGCACATTGATTTCTTCCTGTATTTCCAGTAGATGGCCTGTTTGGACAATATGGCCACTTGAAGAGATGATCGCAAAATTCTTTCCGTTGCTGCCAAGATTGGTGTTCACCAGCAATTTGATGTTGCCAGACTGGACCGGATTGGGGTAAACCACCAAATCACGGGTATTGACAGTAAGAATTTCAGGTTCCATGTTTACGTTCCATGCTGGAGCAAGGGCTTTTGAGTTGAGCAAACTGTTTCTTTTGCCATTGACCTCAAACTGCGCCCTCATGACCATTTTTTGTCCGGCAGTAAACATGCCCATGCTGGCATCGTTGGTAAAATCCATGAAGTTCATGAACATTTCGCCTTCAGCACTATTGTTGCAGGCCGTGGTTTTTGGGAAAATAGGTGCTCCTGCGTTTCCGCTGCGTTGTTTTGGCGTATCCTCAATGCCATCATCGCCACATTGTTGGTCTCCCCAGAGATGCTTTAATCCCATCCAATGTCCAACTTCATGCGTGAGGGTCCTTCCAAGATTGAACGGGGCACTCACCTTGCCGATGGTACCAAAAGCATCATACCGGATCACAATGCCATCAACAGCCCTGTCTGCACCAGGAAAACTAGCATACCCAGTTAGGCCAGGTACGGTATTGCAAACCCAAATGTTCAAATAGGATCTTGCATCCCAGGTAGTGCTGCCGCTGTTGGCCAGGTACTTGATCTTGTCATCATCGGTCCACATCATTCGGATGGACTTCTTTCTAATGATGCCTGTAGTAGCCTTTCCCATAGGATCAGTCTTGGCCAGTTCGAATCGGATGCTGGTATTAGCAGCCAGTTTGGCAAAAACAGCAGGAACATTGGAAAAATCCTTGTTCGACTTTGCAAAATCTGCGTTAAGTGAGTTGATCTGGGAAATGATTTGTGCTTCGCTGATGTTTTCAACGGTATTGTTGTATACAACATGAACCACCACTGGGATGGTAATGATTTTTTCTGGAGAGAGACTGTTGCTCTGGCCCGAAATAACAGGCATGGCCGTGTTGGCAGCAGCGGTACAATTGCGTTGTGCATTGACACTGAATACAGATACAAAAGACAGGAATAGGATGAAAAGCCTCATAATTACCGTTTGGTGATGAGGTTTTTCTAAGAGATTGAATTATTGGGAAATTTCGAAGGATTGGATTCCCTTGCGGGATTAAACTGAGGACAAAATTTGCATATAAAATCGGTATTTGCAAGTTGCAAGACAGATTTTAAGATTTTTATACCCTGTATTCAGTTCATTTTATACAGTACTTAACAAATTGACTTGAACATCAGATAAATTCAGGAAATTTGAGGCATGAAGTGGCTACAATTACCCCTAACGACCATCTGTGTCGTTTTATTGTTTTCCTGCGGAGAAAATACTGAAAAAGGCCAGGACCAATCCAGCGCTGTTGAAAATCAGATTGCAGCGCCGATAAACCTGTCGTATGCCATCATCAATTCCTATCCCCACGACACAGCAGCTTTCACCCAAGGTTTGGAAGTCTATCAAAACAGTTTCTTGGAAAGTACGGGCCTTTTTGGAAGGTCTTCCCTGCGCAGGGTGGACATCCAATCCGGGAAAATTTCAAAAAGCCAAAAAATGGACAGCCTCATTTTTGCAGAAGGCCTAACCGTTTTTAATGATACCATCTACCAGCTGAGTTGGGAGAATCACCTGGTTTTCATGTATGCTGCAAAAGACTTTAAGCCTATTGGTCAATTGCCTTGGACAGGTGAAGGATGGGGCATCACCCACGACGACAACAACCTGATCATCAGTGAAGGATCAGATAAACTTTATTTCGTTGAACCCCGAACACTGAAACTGAAAAAAATTGTCAGTGTGAAAGACCAATATGGTGCAGTCAACAACCTGAACGAATTGGAATTCATTGACGGCTATGTCTATGCCAATCGCTGGCAATATGACTATATCCTCAAGATTGATCCCAATAGTGGTTTTGTAGTAGGGATCATCAACCTGCAGGACTTCCTTCAAAAGAACAGCCGGGCAGACCTGAGCTACCTCAAAAAAGAAGGATCAACCGCCATGCAGTCTGGTGCTGTGCTCAATGGGATTGCCTACAACAAAAAAGAAAAAACACTCTACATTACAGGCAAGCTTTGGCCAGAAATCTTTGAAATAAGGATTCAGTAAATGAACAGGGATTGGATGATTCAGGTTGTTTCTTCGCATTTTTAAATTATTTTTGAAAGTATTTTACTTTCGCCCAAACCTATAACAATCACGCAATGATCGATTCATTTGAGAAAATTCCCATTTCCATTCACGAAAGTGCTAAACAGGCCACCAAAATCATTGCCGCTGAAATCGCCAAACTCATCAGAGAAAAGGCAGCAGCGGGAAAGCAATGCGTCCTTGGCATGGCAACCGGATCTACCCCCAAAACATTGTATGCGGAACTGGTAAGGCTACATAGGGAAGAAGGTTTGAGTTTTAAAAATGTGGTCAGTTTCAACCTTGATGAATATTACCCATTGAAACCTGATGCTGCGCAGAGTTACCACAGGTTCATGAACATATTTCTTTTCTCACATGTAGACATTGACCCAAAGAATGTCCACATCCCGGATGGCACGATTGAAAAAGCCAATATCCATTCCTATGCAGACACCTACGAAAAAGCAATTGCTGATGCAGGAGGAATCGACATTCAGATTCTTGGTATTGGTGTGAACGGACATATTGGATTCAATGAACCCGGTTCCAGCAGGAATTCCATTACCAGGATTGCAGCGTTGGACAACAGCACCCGCCTTGCCAATGCCTATGAATTTGAAAACATCTCCCAGGTTCCCCGGCTTGCCGTTACCATGGGAATTGCTTCTATCCTGAATGCAAAAAGAATCATCCTCATGGCCTTCGGAGAAAGCAAGGCAACCATTGTTGCAGACTCCATTGAAGGGCAAATCACCGATAGCGTTCCTGCGTCTTTTTTGCAGGAACACCATAACTGCATGTTTTATCTTGATGATGCTTCATCCCAAGAGCTAACAAGGTTCAGAGCTCCCTGGCTTGCAGGCCAGATAGACTGGAAAGAAAAAACAATCAGGAAAGCAGTTTGCAGTATGGCTATTTCATTGGGAAAGCCATTGCTGATGCTGACCAGAGAAGACTATCTGAATGAAGGCCTGGCGGATCTCCTTGAAAAACATGGCCCTGTTTCGGAGGTGAACCTGCGTGTTTTCAACGGATTAAGGGACACCATCACAGGCTGGCCTGGTGGCAAACCAATGGAAGATGTGCCAAGACACCCGGAAAGAAGGCATCCCGCCTCCAAAAGGGTCATCATCTTCTCCCCTCACCCAGATGATGACATCATCTCAATGGGAGGCACTTTTATTCGATTGGTCCAACAAGGACATGACGTACACGTTGGTTACCAGACCTCAGGAAATATTGCAGTAAGTGATGAGTTTGTGATGCGTCAAATCGACTTTGCTGTTGAATTTGACAGCTATTTTGAGATTGACAAGAGCAGGGCTGGCAATATCTGGAAAGATGCCGCAGGATTCATCAAAACAAAAACACGGTATCAAAAAGATACTCCTGAAATCAGGAGCATCAAAGGCATGATCCGCAGAACAGAAGCAAGGGCAACCTGCAGGTATGTGGGGGTGAAGGATGAGAACATGCATTTCATGAACCTGCCCTTTTATGAAACCGGATTGATTGAAAAGAATCCGCCAACAGAAGTGGATGTTCAAATACACATGGACTTGATCCGCAAGATCAAGCCTCACCAGATTTTTGCTGCAGGTGATTTTGCTGATCCACATGGCACCCACAAGGTTTGTTTTGATGTGATGTATGCGGCACTGCAACGGTTGAAGGCAGAAGGCGATGAATCTGTTGCCAATTGCAATCTATGGCTTTACCGTGGCGCATGGGCTGAGTGGGATATGTGGGATATTGATATGGCCATCCCGATGAGCCCTGATCAGGTGCTGCAAAAACGCAATGGCATCTTCATCCACCAATCCCAGAAGGATGGCGTTGTATTCCAGGGTACTGACAGCAGAGAATTCTGGCAAAGGGCGGAAGACCGCAATGCGGATACCTCCCAATTGTTTGATCAGTTGGGGCTGCCACAATATGCCGCACTGGAAGCGTTCATGAGATTTGATTATTGATTAAAGTCTTGTGAAATAGGTTCAACAAAAAATGAAGGCAAGCAGGTATGCATTACCTTGCAAGCTCAATTTTTCAATTATCAAATCAATATGAGATGGTAGCGATTCTTGCATTTTTCTTCATCCACTGGTTTTCCTCCTTGTTCTTTCACACCTTCTTTTTGCACCGCTATGCTTCCCATAAAATGTACTTGACAAGCCCATTTTGGGAGAAGACCTTTTACTTTTTAACCTGGTTCTTCCAGGGATCCAGCTACCTGGTGCCCAGGGCTTATGCGGTGATGCACCGTATGCACCATGCCTACAGTGATACAGAAAAAGACCCCCACTCTCCCCATTTTTTCAAGGATGTTTGGGACATGATGATGCATACCCGGAATATTTACAATGCTTTCCTTGTGGGCAAAAACGTTCCTGATGCTGAGTTTAC
>JBIPNK010000172.1:0-3679 GCA_044373365.1 Chitinophagaceae bacterium | reverse complement strand
GACGCGGTTTGTCTTTGAGACAGACGTCTACGAGTGCGTCGGAGTAGCCGAGCAGATCCATTGCTTAGTTCGCCCAGCGGACGTGAATGTGGTTATTCTTCCAGGACACCTCCAGGTCGGGGAACCAGCGATGAATCTGGTCGGCGGAGAGGGCCTCCGAGTTGTCAATCATGACTGCATGCTTTGCCTCCTTCTTGGCGAGCTCAATCTCCGCCTTCAGCTGGATGTAGAGGGGGTGGGTTTCCATTTAGCCTCCGCACGCGAGAAATCCCTCCGGTTTCTTACGCGCTGGACTGCAGACTCTGCGTATACGGGTTGCTCTTGAAGGCATCCAGGATGCTGGGCGCATTGCGCGCGGTGTAGATGTCCTCCTGGAGGGGGACGAGAGACTTGACGGAGCCCATCTGCTGGGCACTGGGAGCCTGACCGCCAAAGGTCATGAGCGGGGCCTCAAAGGAGCGCGTGTTCGTGAGGAGAGACTCATCGCGGTGGGTCTGAACGGCCCCCGCCTGCTGCCCGGCCTGGAGATTGTTCATGCCGCCCACAGGGCCAGCCGGAGTCGGGCGGCCTTCCACGGTCAGCTTCATGAACTCCTCAAACGGCTCCGTGAAGGAGCGGATGTACGAGAGGTAGCCACCACCCGCAGCCTGCGCAGAGCCCTTGAACTCCGAGGACGTGCTCTCGCGATTCTGGAGCTTCATCAGATTGGTCGGGTACAGCGTGGAGGCCACCTGCTGACCGAGCGTGGTGTTCGCGTGGGGCAGGGAGCCGTCCGGGGCCGTGAGCACCTGGAAGCGATCGGGGCGGTTCTTCTTGACGGGCGCCTGCAGACCCATGTCCGTGATGAAGTGAGAGCCCGGGACAACCTCGCCTTCGTAGGTGAGCTTAGGCTTGTTCGCCACACGGAGTTCGTCAGTCGTGCGGGGCAGGGCATATTCGCGGGCCGAGTCCTGCTGGTAGCCGCCGGACGGGAGATTCGTGTAGCCATCATTGACACCCGGACCGACGTTCACACGATCAATCGGAGCCACATTCTTCATGGAGAGGGACGTGACCATACGCGACTGCTCAAAGTCCGTCTCCACCTGGCGACCCCAGGGCAGACCGGTGCCCGCCTCAGGCTTGAACATGGCCGGAGCCTCCTCCTTGTGGAAGAAGGTGTTCTTGCCGGAGCCCGTGTAGGTATCCAGAACGCCGTCTGTCGCGCCACTGTAGACAGACTGGGTCACATTCGCACCAAAAAAGGGCACCATGTTGTTGTGCCCCTCGGCCGACTGGACCAGCGTCACGCGCTCCGTCTCCGGTGCAAGGGGGAGCGGAGTGATGAACGTTTCCTTGGGATTGAGTTTGGTCGGGCCTTCCTCGTCGGATTTGCGGGGTTCCTGGGGAGCGAGCGCATACCCCAGGGCTGCCAGTCAAAGAAGAAGCGCAACTTCCATCTTTGATACTAGAGGTCTAGAAGATTTACAGACCACGTGCGAGAAGTCCACGAGCACGGATGACCGAGTGGTTGAAGGTGGTCGCCTTAAGAGCGACTGGACGTTGAGTCCGCGTGGGTTCGATCCCCACTCCGTGCAGTATTCCCACCCCGTGTAGCCTCGTTCACTCGGAACGGCTCCACGGCATGGGCTTGCGGCTTGAAGAGCATCCATTGAAAGGGGTAGGTGGTTTCCACGCCCTTCGCAACGGGGAGGGTTACAGTGGATTGCATGGCGGATTTGGAATAGGAGGGGGTGGGAACAGGCTCCATCTTAAAGTGTAGAGGGGAAATAATGTACGAGCTGATTGTTGCGCTCGCTGTTCTTGTCTTTGCCCTCGTCAAGGGCCGCGAACACTTCGGGCTTGTCGTCGGGACGAGTTCCGCCCTGGAGGGAACAGGAGGAGTTATGGGCTATGTGCCGACCTATACAACGGACACTGCGACGGAGAAGGGCGCCGAGGTCTTCAGTGTCTATCCGAATACATGCCCGCCGGATAAGCCTGACCTGGATGCCCTTCTGTGTTACGAACGCTGTAAGCCCGGGTTCCATGGCGTCGGTCCCGTCTGTTGGGCGGACTCTGTGAATGTGGGCGTGGGAATCCCCGTGGGCTTGAATCCGTGCCCGGCGGGATGGAGCAATGACGGTCTCATCTGTCGCGAGCCGATTACGAACGACTGTAGCTGGGAATGGCTTGGAATCTGCTGGGGACAGTTGCACGGAGGTCGTCTCCAAGGCCGCTTGAACCCGTATTGCCCGGAACCCTTTCGGAAGGCGGGCAATGGATATGATACGAGCGATGAAGATTGCGTGTGGCCGGTGGATGTGACCAAATTCCCCGAGAACATGCGGAAGGATGCACGTTGGCGTCGGGGGCGTCGCTATCCGAAGACCATGGGCGTGTGCTCGGGTCCAGGTGCGCTCTCAAAGGATCACATTGAGTACAAGGATGGTCTGTGTTATCGTCCGTGCCCGGAGAACCTCCGTGAGCGGATCCCGGGCATGCCGTATCTGTGCTACAAGGGCGAAGGGCTGTCCTACGGACGCGGCGTCGGGAAGGTTCCGTCCGTCCTTCGCGTGGGGCGTATCTGGAGCCCGTTTTAAGGGCCCGAGATCTCCTTGAGGGACCCGCTGATTCCCTCCCAGGCACTCGTATCGCAGGGGAGCTTGCAGCGATAGATGTTATCGTTCATGTTGGTTCCGTAGACGTACTCCTTTCCGACATCAATCTGCTTGAGACTGCCGTTCATCTGCTGCCACACATTGTTCGCACAGGGCGCCTTGCAGCGGAAGATGTGACCCTGAGCATTGACTCCCCAAACATAGTCGGTCTCGCCGAGAAGGGTTCCTGACGCACCCGCATCGCCCTTGTCGCCCTTCTCACCCCGGTCACCCCGATCGCCCTTGTCACCCTTGGGACCCGGAACCGTGCTCGCCGCCCCCGCCGCACCAGCTGCACCCGCAGGCCCCACAGGACCCGTCGGACCGGGAACCGTGCTGGCCGGCCCCACAGGACCCGCAGGACCGGTGTCACCCTTGGGACCCTGTGCACCCGCAAGACCATAGGGAGCCGCGGTATACGCCGCATTCGTTGCCCCCGTCGTCTCCGAGAACTCGTCAATGCGCTCCGTGAAGCCCTCCGTCAGCTTCCCGAGACTCTGCTTGAACTGCGTGCCGTAGGATCCAGCGGTATACCCCGACCACTCCCGGCGCGAGAACGGTGCGACCGACATGGACTTGAGCATCTCCTTGAACTTCGCAACCATCGCATCAAAGGCTGTCTTGTCCATGCCCGGGAGCGGCGCAGGAGGCTTGAAGTCTCCCTTGGGCTTGAAGCCAAAGCAGTTCACGCCAAACTTGAGGGACGGGTCAAAATAGCCGCCGTTGACGCCGGGACGACCACAGCCCGTGCGCTTCGCCGGATCCACTTCACGCTGGAGGGATTCCCACGTGGCCTTCTGGGTCGGGTAGAGCGCCATGCCTCCCGCAGACCAGCCATAACTGCACCACTCACCCCCCGAGTTGTAGGACTCAATGACCTGCTCCAGGGTTGCGAGGGTGGAATCATAGGCAGCACAAACGGCTTCGGCCTCATCATAGGTAAACGACTTGTCGGAAACGTGGAACACCTCGCTTCCAACAAGAGGACCACCACCCGGCGCAGTGGGAGGTGTAACCGGGGCCGCCGCCACCTCCTTCTT
>JBIPNK010000068.1:0-14908 GCA_044373365.1 Chitinophagaceae bacterium | reverse complement strand
TATTATTTAGTCAATTCATTGAATGCCAATTCTAAATAATAATTTTTAGAACCATCAGGGATAAATTTTGTTGATGGGATATGATTCAGGCTTATAATTTTTTATACTCATGGCAACTTTTCCCAGAAAAAGGTATTTATGAAAAAGGGGAAAGGCCCAAATCCGGCATCTATAAGTTGACTGCCTCTGAAGAGAGAAACAACCTCAGTGTAGAGATGAATTGGGTTACGCTGGAAAATCAGGCATTTTCATCTGATTATGTACTGGAAGCAGATGGAGATTTTCATCCCTTGGCAGACCAGGCAATAGCGGAAAAAGCCAAAGTACAGTTCATTGACAGCATCAGTTTTGAGATCTTGTTGTTGATCTCAGAAGAAAAGACGCTTCGGATTTTCCATGAAATCCAACCCAATGGTTATTTGAAAGTCACTGAGCAAAGCACAAACGAAGAAGGAAATGCCTATCAGAACATCTCCTATTACCACAAGCAAATGAGTGTGCTCCCCTATTCAACGTCTGTTTCCGGTGCGGTGATCAGGCCCACAGAAGAAGGGATGATCAGGCACAAATCCCTGACGGCGATGGAAGAACAAACCAATATGCAACTGACCCAAATCAGGCAGCAAATTGAATTGCTGGCCCTTCAAGCCCAGGAAATACAAAGAAGAAAAGAGTTATCTGTATTGATCTATAGCGCAAAATTGAATTTCACTCCGGTGATAGGACAACAATATTATCTCTACGAGAAAAAAGATGGAAGCCATTTTCTTTCATTGGTCAGCCCTAGAGAATGGGGCCCTTCCGGACCTTTCAAAAAATGTTCCGCAGCGGTTAAATTGCTGGCAGACCATACCTGGATGGAATTGATATAAAAAAAGGGGATCTTTTGGATCCCCTTTTTGTTGGTCGATATTAATTACTTAACCTCCTCAAATTCTGCATCAGTAACATTATCCGCAGATGCTTTGGCTCCACCCGCTTCCTGTCCGTCAGCTTGAGGACCTGCCTGTTCTGCTCCTTGTGTTGCATTGTACATGTCCTGACTGGCAGCCATCCATGCATCATTCAGTTCTTTGGTTGCTGCTTCTATTGCATCAACATCCTGCAACTTATGCACTTCTTTGAGTTTAGAAAGGGCTGATTCGATAACTGCTTTTTTCTCTGCAGGAATCTTTTCACCAAACTCTTTCATTTGTTTTTCTGTTTGGAAAATGAGGGCATCAGCAGCATTGATTTTCTCAATTTTTTCACGGGCTTCCTTATCGGTTGCTTCGTTGGCTTTTGCTTCGGCCTTCATTTTTTCTATCTCCTCTTTGGTCAATCCACTTCCAGCTTCAATGCGAATCTTCTGTTCCTTTCCAGTGCCTTTGTCTTTTGCACTAACGTTGATCAGACCATTGGCATCGATATCGAATGTGACTTCAATTTGAGGTACACCCCTTGGTGCTGGAGGAATATTATCGAGGTTGAAAATACCAAGGGTCTTGTTCTGGTTGGCCATAGGCCTTTCTCCCTGAATAACATGGATCTGCACACCAGGCTGGTTATCGGCAGCTGTAGAGAAGCTTTCAGACTTTTTGGTAGGGATGGTGGTGTTGGAAGGAATCAAAACTGTCATCACTCCTCCAAGGGTTTCAATTCCCAAGCTCAATGGAGTCACATCAAGCAATAGAACATCCTTTACCTCACCAGTAAGTACAGCACCTTGTACGCCTGCACCAATGGCTACGGCTTCATCTGGGTTAACGCTCTTGTTTGGTTTTTTACCAAAAAACTTTTCAACGATCTCCTGAACCTTTGGAATCCTGGTAGATCCACCAACAAGGATAACCTCATCAATTTCACTCACATTCATGCCAGCATCTTTCAATGCCTGTTCGCAAGGCTTCAAGCAACGTTCAAACAATTTGTCAGCAAGTTGCTCAAACTTGGCCCTGGTCAGTTTTTTAACCAGGTGCTTGGGAACACCATCTATGGCGGTTACATAAGGGAGATTGATTTCCGTTTCAGATGAACCTGAAAGTTCAACTTTTGCCTTTTCAGAAGCTTCTTTCAAGCGCTGAAGGGCCATAGGATCCTTCCTTAGGTCAACGTTTTCTTCCTTTTGGAATTCTTCGGCCAACCAGTCCATGATTAATTTATCAAAATCATCCCCACCAAGATGCGTATCACCATTGGTTGATTTCACTTCAAAAACACCGTCACCCAATTCAAGGACGGAAACATCAAATGTTCCTCCACCTAAGTCAAAAACGGCAATCTTGCTGTCTACATTCTTTTTATCAAGGCCATAAGCCAACGCTGCAGCAGTAGGCTCGTTGATGATTCTTCGAATGTTCAACCCTGCAATTTCACCGGCTTCTTTGGTGGCCTGGCGTTGCGCATCGTTGAAGTAAGCAGGTACAGTAACAACTGCTTCATTTACCTCATGCCCAAGATAATCTTCGGCCACTTTCTTCATTTTTTGAAGTACCATGGCACTGATTTCCTGAGGTGTGTAGAGACGACCATCAATATCAATCCTTACTGTATTGTTGTCGCCCTTGGCCACATTATAACTCCAATGTTTTATCTCTTCTGTCACTTCGTCAAAACGACGTCCCATGAACCGCTTCACACTCGAAATGGTGTTGATTGGGTTTGTAATGGCCTGACGTTTTGCAGGATCTCCCACTTTGCGTTCGCCATTCTTAAGGAATGCCACAACACTGGGGGTAGTTCTTCTTCCTTCATCGTTGGCGATAACAACTGGTTCGTTACCTTCCATTACTGAAACGCAACTGTTGGTCGTTCCTAGGTCAATTCCAATGATTTTTGCCATGTTTAAGATTTTAGATAATCGTAATGTGCAAGAGATATGCCGTTCATGAAATCAGGAAATCTTGTCAGTTTTGACTTCAATAGCATGACAAACAGATCATTATGGCTGTTTTTATTGATCAAAATGGCATAAAAAAAGAAAAATATGATCGCAATCAGCTTTTTTGGAGGATATGGCTGATGATCAAATCGGCATGATGGCGGGAGTTTTCAATGAACCATTTGTTGGTTTTGAGGCCCCCACAAATCACACCAGCCAGGTAAACTCCTTCAATATTGGTCATCATGGTGACTGGATCGTGCACAGGAGTTTGATAAGGGTCGGTACCTGCAGCAATGCCAACGGATGCCAAAAAATCAAAATCAGGGAGATACCCTGTCATGGCAAGTACAAAATCATTGGAAATTGTTTCAATGCCATCGGGTGTTGATATGTCTACCTCAGTTTCCCTGATGGCAGCAATCGAGGCATTGTAATAGGCTTTGATCGAGCCTTCGCTGATCCTGTTTTCTATGTCTGGCCGAATCCAGTACTTCACAGACTCCCTGATTTGCTCATCCCGAATGACCATGGTCACTTCCGCTCCCTTTCTCCATGTTTCCATGGCAACATCCACTGCAGAATTGGCAGCTCCCACCACAACAATTTTCTGACCATAATAAATATGTGGTTCCTTGTAATAGTGGTGCACCTTGGGCAGATCTTCCCCCGGAACATGCATGAGGTTGGGAATATCATAAAAGCCTGACGCTATGATGATGTTTTTGGCTTGATAAAGGGATTTGGATGTTTTTACTGAAAAAATATCGGATGAAGGTGCAACGGATTCAACTGATTCATACAAGGCCAGCTTTAGCTTCCAGTGCATAGATACCCTTCGGTAGTATTCCAGCGCTTCTGATCTGGTGGGTTTGGGATTGTGTGAAATAAAGGGAACATTACCAATTTCCAGCTTGTCAGCAGTGGAAAAAAAGGTCATGTTGAGTGGATAGTTGTAAAGGGAATTGACAAGTGGTCCTTTTTCAACAATCAAATACGATAAACCATTCTGTGTACAGGAAATACCACAGGCCAAACCGATGGGGCCCGCACCAATGATCAAGACATCAAGGATTGGTGCAGCATTCATCATGATGAAGCTTTGGTTGACTTGAAACTGAAATGCCTTTGGGAGATATAGCTGAATGCTATGACAAAAAAAGTGGTAATCACCTTTGAAACGGTGGGATAAAGGTGAACATGTTCCACAAGAAGTTTCAGGAAAAAATAATTCAGGAACAAGCTAAAACTTACAGTTATCAGGTACCTGAAAAACTGTACCCTGCCTCGCAAGGGAGAAGCCGTAAAAACAATGAACCGCATCAATAAAAATCCTGTGGGGAAACTCACCAAAAATGCCATGAGAAAAGCAGCAATATGCGGACTGATCACAATGAATGAAAGATCAAGGTTTTGTTTATCAAGGATAAAATTGTAGCTCAAGAAAAAGAGGAATATATCAAAAACAGTATTCACACCCCCGCAGGCGGCATACCGGTAGGTAGTCTGGTCAAAAAACTTTCTGAAAAGGGGATAAAAAAAGTCAAGTGTATTATCAATCAATGGTTTCAAAAAAAACGATTAAACAGGTTAAAATTTACACATGTAGGTTGTATGCTTTTTGGAATAAGTAGCTCCTACTGCTTCGTGCAAAGCAAGCATTTTTGAATTGAAATCCCCTACCCATGACAATTCAAGCTCTTCGTAATGCTTCAAAGGCCGGGTATATTCCTGCAATTTCATGAAAAGACAGGATTCAAGCCCCATGTTGCGGTATTGTTCTTTTGTACCCATGATGACGGCACGCATTCTCTTGTGTTTGACAGTAAACTTATTCCAAAGGAATTTTAATTTACCGATCAGATCCAATCGGCCATTGAGCCCTTTGATCAGTTCATTGGTGTCAGGAAGAATCATGACAAAGGCAACTGGTTCATCCTTTGACGTATAGGCAAACCAAATGAGGTTAGGGTCCATCACAGGTTTGATTTTATTGATGGTTTCCTCAATGGTTGCATCGGTTACGGTAGTGAAATTTTCAAAGTCTTTCCAGGCATCGTTGTATATCTCTTTGAAATCTCTTGAGTAGCGTGGAATGTCTGCAGTATCCAGGTGGCGAAAAATATAGCCATTTCTTTTGGCCACCCAGCTTGAAATTTTTGCCACTTTTTCAGGCAATCCTTTTCGAACATCAATTCGGTTGGAGATTTGCTCGTATTTAACGGTAAAGCCATACGATTCAAATAAGGCTTTATAATAAGGAGGATTATAGTTCATCCCATAAAAAGGACTGGTGAACCCATCAACAAGAAGCCCCCACCACATATCATTTTCGCCAAAGTTGATAGGACCATTCATTGCCATCATACCATGAGATTCCAACCAAGTTCTTGCCTGATCAAATAGCATGTTGGCAGCATCTTGATCATCAATGCATTCAAAAAAACCACAACCGCCAGTGGGTTGTTCTTCGTTATACGCTTTTTTTTCATTGATGAAGGCGGCAATTCTTCCAATTGGATGGTTGTTTTCATCAACCAATATCCACCGGTTGCACTTGCCAAAGCTGAAAAAGTTATTTTTTTGGGGATCAAATACGGACTCGATGTCATTCAACAAGGGACATACCCACTGAGAATCATTCCCATAGATGGAAAATGGAAATTCCAGGAATTGTCGAACAACAATCTTATCAGCTACTTCAATTGTTTGCATTGTTTCGTGTGAATTGCAAAATTACCAAAAAGGCAGGAAAGCTGATGATTCAGCAGAGAATTAACGGTTTTTAAGGATGCTAAACCGGTCTGGATAGTCTGAAATGATGCCGTCTACACCCAATGCTGCCATTTTTTTGATGTCTTTTTCTTCATTGACAGTCCATGCAATCACTTTTATGTTGAGTTTCCTGCAGTTTTCGATAAAGGCATTATCAATCAGAGGATGAACAGGACTCAACATATCGGGACGAAAACCAAGATCAGCCACCAATTGCTCTGGTGTTTTCTTAATGGATCCACCAAACAAATAGGATGTTTTGATGGATGGAAAGGATTGGTGCAAAACCTGTAAGGTTCGTTTATCAAAGGACTGGATGATGGTTCTCTTAGAGATTTTCCCTTCGGTGATAACATCCATCAAGAGCTTAACAAAAGTTTCAGGGATGGGGTGAGAAATCCCATCTGTCGAAGGTGCACATTTTGTCTCAATGTTATAGTTGAGTGGTTTAAGTTTTTTGACCGTTGTATACTCCTCTATCGCAGCAATCACCTCACTGAGCAAAGGCTTGATGGCGGGCATCTTTTTCTGCAAAGGAAAATTGGGATGAAACTTCATACCAACATCCCATTTTGAGACTTCCTCGTAGGTCATCTGGTAAATATTGTATGTTTTATCTTTGGGCGATGAGAACTGCTGGCCTGTGGGTGGGGTGGCTATTTCAGGATTCATGAAGGGTTCATGGGAGAGGATCACCTTGTTATCCTTGGTAATGACAACATCCATTTCAAGCGTAGTGACCCCCAGGTCAATAGAGTGCAGCAGGGCTGCAATGGTGTTTTCAGGCATCAATCCCCTGCAGCCGCGGTGACCCTGAAGATCTATTTTTTTGTTTTGTGCAGAAACTGACTGGTTGAGAAAGGCCAGGCATGGCAAACAAAGCATGAATTGGATCAAATGTTTCAACATGCTATAAAATTAAGGGAATCGTACCTTTGCACCAATCTAATCAATTATGCTGAGCAAAATCATCAGGGAAAAAGCAATCGAGGCAATTGAATCGCTCCATGGAATCCGTTTCACAGAACGAGATTTTCAGGTCAGTCCAACAAAACCAGAATTTGAAGGTGACTATACCATTGTATTGTTCTCACTGATCAAACAACTCAAATCATCTCCAGAATCATTGGGAAATGCATTGGGCAACAAAATGATGGCTGATGATCCTGATTTTTTTGATTCCTTCAACATCATAAAGGGTTTTTTGAACTTCACCATCAAGCCTGCTTTTTTGCTTGATATGCTCAACAAACATTACCAGGATCCCTGCTTTGGAAAAGCACCACTCAATGGTAAAAAGATCATGGTAGAGTATTCATCTCCCAATACCAACAAACCGCTTCACCTGGGTCATCTGAGAAATAATTTTCTCGGAAGAAGTATTGCGGAAATCCTGAAAGCCAATGGATATGATGTTTTCAAGACCTGCATTGTCAACGACCGCGGTATTCATATTTGTAAAAGCATGATTGCCTGGAACAGGTATGGCGAACAGGCCACACCTGAAACTACAGGAACCAAGGGAGACCATTTTGTAGGTGATTACTATGTCAAGTTCAATGATGCCTATAAATTGGAAATTGAGCAACTCACTGCACAGGGAATGGACAAGGCTGCAGCAGAAAAAGAGGCACCCATCATGAAAGAAGCGCAACAAATGCTCCTCGATTGGGAAAATGGAAAGCCTGAAGTCATTGATTTGTGGAAAAAAATGAACCAATGGGTTTATGCAGGTTTTGATGTAACCTATCAAAGAATTGGTTCTGATTTTGCCAAAACATACTATGAAAGCGAGACCTACCTGCTGGGGAAAGACACAGTAGAACTAGGGCTAACAAAAGGTGTTTTTTACAGGAAACCCGATGGCAGTGTTTGGATAGACCTCACAGCTGAAGGGCTGGATGAAAAACTGGTACTCCGCAAGGACGGCACATCCGTATACATTACGCAAGACATAGGCCTTGCCCAGAAAAAATATGATGAATTTGGCATGGACCAGAGCATTTACGTGATTGGTGATGAGCAAAATTACCACATGAAAGTGCTTCAGCTGATTTGCAAGAAATTGGGCCTTCCCTATGCCGATGGCATTCACCACCTTTCTTATGGCATGGTTGAACTACCTACCGGAAAGATGAAGAGCCGGGAAGGAACTGTTGTGGACGCTGATGACCTGATCGATGAGATGGTTTCCATTTCAAGGGAGCATACACAGACCCTTGGCAAGGTCAAGGATTTTGGTGAGCAGGAATTGGTTGAATTGTATGATACCATTGGGCTTGGTGCCTTGAAATATTTCCTGCTCCGTGTGGATCCCAAAAAGAAAATGATCTTCAATCCTGAGGAGTCCATTGATTTCCACGGATTCACAGGTCCATTTGTGCAATATACCCATGCAAGGATCAAGTCGGTATTGAGAAAATCCTCCGTTGATATTGCCTTCAAATCATTCCCAAGTCCGTTGCTAAAGGCTGAAAAAGATTTGCTCTTGTTGACAGAGCATTACGCAGTGGTGCTCAAGCAAGCTGCTGATGATTTTGACCCCTCCGTTATTGCCACCTATTTGTTTCAGCTGGCGCAAGCCTTCAACTCTTTCTATGCCGCATTGAGCATTGGCAATGCTGAATCTGAGGAGAAAAAACAATTGAGACTGAAGATTTCAAGCCTGGTCGCAACCATTATTGCCAGCGGAATGGATTTGCTTGGCATAAAAGTGCCCGAGAAAATGTAATTGCTACATTTTCCCGGGCTGAACCATAATCCCTAACCTTCATATATTTTATCTTCCGAAAGGACCACCACTAACGTTCCTGAATTGTTTCAGGCTTGGATCCATTTCGATTGCCTTATTGCAAAGTGTAGCGCCTTTGTTCTTGTCACCCATTTTAATATAGCACATGCCAATCATGTAAAGGGCTCTTGCTTCTTCCCGATCAAGGTACAATACCTTGTCCCAGTAATTGATGGCTTCTTTGTAGTTACCAAGGGTATAATAATTGTTGGCAACATTGTTCAGCAAATCGATATCACCGGGCCTTTTCTCAAGTAATTTCAACAACATCTCCATTCCTTTTTGGGGCATGCCAGCTGCGATAAAGGAGTTAGAAAGATTTTCAACAAAATTGTTGTCAACCTTGTATCCTTTTTCCATGGCCATTTCATAATATTTGACAGCAGTCTTTTCATCATTCATGGCAGAATAGGTCATTCCCAATTCATTCATCAACCTGTTGTTGGCGGTATCAATTTTCAACGCCTCATGGTAATACCGGGCAGCAGCTTTGAAGTTGCTCATGTCTACCAAGGCTCTGGCGAACATGGTAGGAATCTCAGCATTCTTAGGCTCTTCAACGAAGGCAGCATCAAGGTATTTGAAACACTGAGCGAAATCTTCTTTCTCATACAGGCTCTTGCCTATCATAAAATTCACCCGCTTGCCAACGTTCAGGGCCAATAATTTCTGACCATATTTGATGGCATCATCCCACTTGCGGAAATTATAAAAAATTTCTGTGACCTTTTCCAGGGCTACTGCATCATTGGGTTGAGAAGCTAAAACAGTGAGGAAAGACTGGCGGGCTAGATCAAACTGCCTTACTTCAAGTGCTACAATGCCGAGTGCTCTCTGGGCTTCTATCAAGTTGGGGTTTACTGCTATAGCTTGTTGCAGGTATTCAAGGGCCAATTTGTGTCGACCAGCATCCTGTTCAATTTTTGCCTTCTGCAGGAGTACTTTTACACTGTCATCGGCGCTGCTTGCAAGTGCGCCAAATGTTGTTGTGATGGCTATTGCCAATACAATTAACTTTTTCATTAGGATGGATTTAGGTTCGGTTTGATTCTTTTCAGAATACTTCCACCTAACGGAGGCAGTGATAATTTTATTTCATACAAATCTGCATTTTTTTGATAAATAGGGTAAATCGCCGTGTTGTTTACGTAGTTTCCCGTACCCCAGTACTTTATTTCATCGCTATTGAATATTTCAGTCCATTGGTCTGAGGAACTTACACTTAATTTCCACCCGAGCCTTTCTTGGGGTGTCATGTTCAAAACAACCATCAACTCCTGGTCAACAGTTGTAGACATCCTCCTGAAACAGATAACAGATTCTTCCCGATGGTCTAGATCATGCCAGGCAAAGCCTTGATGATGAAATTGTTGTTCATAGAGCGCGGGCTCCTGTTTCAACAAATGTGCCAATGCAGCTACACAGGCTTTCATTCCGACATGGCATGGATGTTCCAACAGATCCCATCGCAAGGATGTCTTGTAATTCCATTCATCTGTCTGTGCGAATTCATTCCCCATAAAAATGAGCTTGGCTCCGGGATGGGCAAACATATAAGTATATAGCAACCTTAGGCTGGCAAATTTCTGCCATTCATCACCCGGCATTTTGTAAATCATGGGAGATTTTCCATGAACCACCTCATCATGGCTAAGGGGAAGCATGAAATTTTCATCATAATAATACATCATGCTGAACGTCAACTGATCTTGTTGGAATGGACGGTACAAAGGATCCTGCATGAAATACCGGAGGGTATCGTGCATCCAGCCCATCATCCATTTCATTCCAAATCCCAACCCATCTGCATAGGTAGGCTTGGAAACGCCGGGCCAGTTGGTGGCCTCCTCTGCAATAGTTTGGACTCCGGTAAAATCCCGATAAACCATCTGGTTCATGTCTTTCAAAAAAGCAATGGCCTCGATGTTACCATTTCCACCATATTCGTTGGGCTCCCATTCTCCATCGTTTCTGGAATAATCCAGCTTGAGCATGGAAGATACTGCATCTACCCGCAGGCCATCAACATGGAACTTGTCCAGCCAGAAACGGGCATTGCTGATCAAAAATGACCTTACCTCTCCCCGCTTGTAATTGAAAATATAACTGTTCCAATCTGGATGATAGCCTTTGCGCATGTCAGCATATTCATAGGTATGTGTACCATCAAACATGAAAAGGCCATGGCTGTCGTAAGGGAAATGAGATGGCACCCAATCCAGGATAACCCCTATGCCTTCCTGGTGAAAAAAATCAATCATGGCCATGAATTCCTCTGGATTGCCAAACCGGGAAGTGGGTGCAAAGTAACCAGTACCTTGATAACCCCAGCTGCCGTCAAATGGATACTCCATCACAGGCATCAACTCCACATGCGTAAATCCCATCTGTTTTACATAAGGAACCAACCGCTGCGCTATTTGCCAATAGCTGAAATACGATTCCTCATCAAAAGGATCGGGTCTCATCCAACTGGCCAGGTGTACTTCGTAAACCGAATAGGGAGATTCTAATGAATTGTGGTTTTCTCTGGTATCCATCCACTGTAAGTCCTTCCAATCATATTCAAAATTCCAGGTGATGCTGGCGGTAAGGGGTTTTTTCTCCCAAAAATGAGCGTAGGGATCACCCTTTTGCATTATTTTTCCTTCGAAACCATGGATGGAATATTTATATATCTCTCCCCTTCTGCAATTGGGAATAAACCCTTCCCAGATTCCAGATTTATCCAATCTGACGAACAGTGGATGAACCCCATCTTTCCAGTTGTTGAAATTCCCTACAATGCTAATCCTCGTTGCATTGGGTGCCCAAACAGCAAAATAGGTACCCGCGGTTCCTAAAACATCTATTTGTTTGTTTCCAAAAAATTGATAGGCATTGTAAAGGGTGCCCTGTTGAAAATTGTTAATGATTTCCTCAGTAAAAAAAGAATAGTTCCAAACGGGGCCGGAAGTTTCAATAAAATGAGCTTCCTCGTAAGGTTTTGGACTGATCTCTTTCTCGTTAGAATGATGCATTGAACAGGTTTAATTCTTCAACTCAAATATCTGAAATGACTTTGAAGAAAAAGCTAACCTGGTGGGTTTTGTGATAAAATTATCAGTCATGGTATTGATAAGAAGATACGAAAGAGCTGACAACCCAATAAACTGAACAATCACTTAAATCACAAAACCATCAGGGATTACTGCCCCTTTTTTGACCACAACAATGCCTTCCTTGATAGCATACAGCTGATGTTCTGTATTGGCCAAATGTTTACCTCCATTGATGCGTACATCGTTGCCAATCCTACAGTTTTTGTCAATAATTGAGTTCTTGATATAACAGCGTTCACCAATACCGAGTTTAGGTAGTCCATTGCTCACAGAGGTGTTCATCTCATCCAAAGTTTCGTAAAAATCAGTCCCCATGATATAGCAACTCACAATGGTGGAGCCATAACCAATTCTGGTTCTGATACCAAGCACAGAATTTTCTACCCTTGAAGCATTGATGATGCATCCTTCAGCAACAATGGTTTTCTCAAGCGTAGTTCCACTGATCTTTGCAGGAGGCAACATCCTTGCCCTGGTATAGATGGCTTTGTTGTTGTCAAACAGGTTGAATTCAGGTACATCCTGCGTGAGGGCCAGGTTGGCCTCAAAGAAAGAATGGATGTTACCGATATCGGTCCAATAGCCCTCGTACTGAAAGCTGACAACATTGTGCTTGCTGATCGAATATGGGATGATCTCCTTACCAAAATCAGTGGCATCCTTGATTTCTTCCTGAAGAAGATCGAACAAAACCTGTCGCCCAAAGATATAGATACCCATGCTTGCCAGGTAATTTCTACCCTGTGTTTGCATGGCTTCGCCTGTATCGCTTACCCACTCAGACAACAATTCCGCCTTGGGTTTTTCAATAAATGCTTCAATGATTCCTCCCTCTCCTTTTTTGAGGATGCCGAACTCAGTGGCTTCTTTGGCATTGACAGGAATGGTTGCTATTGAAATATCTGCCTTGCTGTTGACATGGTTGTTGATCATTTCCTGGAAATCCATCTGGTACAACTGGTCTCCAGAAAGAATCAGGACATGGCTGAAATCCTGCTGGTTGATATGCCTCAGGGATTGTCTTACAGCATCGGCTGTACCTTGAAACCAGGTAGGATTATCAGGGGTTTGCTCAGCAGCAATGATGTCTACAAATGCTGAGCTGAAGGCACTGAAATGGTATGTGTTTTTGATATGCTTGTTCAACGAGGCAGAGTTGAACTGTGTCAACACATACATCCTTCCAATATTTGAATTCAGACAATTGGAAATGGGAATGTCCACGAGCCTGTATTTGCCTGCAATGGGAACAGCAGGTTTGCTTCTGGTTGATGTCAAGGGAGACAATCTTGATCCTGCCCCTCCGCCGAGTATAACTGCTATTACGTTCTTGTCCATGGTCTGATTGAATATTATCTAATTTACTGAAAACTTTGGTAAAGGGAAACATATTCGGCTGCACTTCGATGCCAACTGAAGTCTAAGTCCATGATCTTTTCTCTGATACTGCGAAAAACTTCTTTTTGTTTGTACAGAGAAACTGCACGGTAAATACCATGGGTGATGTCTCCCACTGTAGCATCATTAAAGGTGATGCCATATCCGCCGGTGTCGCCAACATCAATGACAGTGTCTTTGAGGCCACCTGTACTTCTCACCACTGGAATGGTGCCGTATCTCATGGCATATAGCTGGTTCAGGCCACAGGGTTCAACCCTGGATGGCATGACAAGAAAATCAGCGCCAGCATACATTAGGTGGCTCAGTGTTTCATTATAACCAATGAAAACATTGTAATCACCCTGGGCAATTGATTGTAGCTTTGTCAATTGGGATTCTGTTGCTGCACTTCCATTGCCCAAAACCAGAAAATTCATCTTTCTTCCAATGAATTTAAAACTGTCAGCAATGGCCTGTGGCAGCAGGTCTGCACCTTTTTCTCCAACCAACCTGCCAATAAAAATAAAAAGTGGTTTTTGGGGGTCCAATCCGAATCTTTCACAGAGGATTCTCTTGTTCCTTTGCTTGCCAGCGTCAGCATCATGGACAGAGAAATGTTCAGTCAGGTATTTGTCATTTTCTGGATCCCAAACGGTATAATCAATGCCGTTCAAAATGCCTGTACATTTGCCTTTTTCATATTCAAACAGCGGTTCCAAACCATTGCTCATGTGCCTTAGTTCATGGAGATAGGAATTGCTCACAGTAGTTACTTTCCAAGAACATTTGATGCCTGAAGCCAATGGATTGATGCTAGCCTTCCATTCAAGCAACCCTCTTTTCCAGCTGTCCCATTGTGGAATATACAGTGTCTTATCCCAGCTGAAAGATCCCTGGTACTGTGCATTGTGAATGGTTAAAACTGTAGGGATATTTTGGAGTCTTTTGAATGCATAACAATGTTGCATCATGAAAGGGACAAGGGCAGCATGGTGATCATGCACATGAACCACCTGTGGCAGTGCATCCCATTCATTCATCCAATGAACTGCTGCAATCTGAAAAGCACAGAAGCGCTCAGTGTCATCATCATAACCATATACCTTCTCTCTGTCTAGTAAACCATTGATATCAATCAGAAACAGTTCAAAACCCTGTGCATTGGTTTTTTCTTTGATCACGGTATAATCAAACCACCAATGGCCAAGATTGGTGGATGCCTTGTGCACCACTTCCCAGTCATGAGCATATAAATAGGGTGTCCTGTACATGGGCATGAGTACTTTAGACTGATGTCCCAATTCGTTTTGAAACCGGGGAAGCGAACCCACTACATCTCCCAGGCCACCAGCCTTCGCTACAGGATAACATTCAGCGCTTATATGTATGATGTCCATCTGGCTTGCATTGATTTTTTTAAATTTAGCACTAAAACAGTTCTGATTGTTGATAACTAAAAGTTTTGTAGGTAAATAAATATAATTATTTTGAGCCCTCATAAAACAACCTTCCATATGAACCAACAAACAAAGTGGTCTCAATTCGGTGTACTGATCATCGTTTTCTTTTTCTGGGGATTTGTAGCTGCATCCAACAGTATTTTCATCCCATTTTGCAAAACTTTTTTTAACCTTGATCAGATCCAGTCACAGTTGATCGGTTCTGCATTTTATGGTGCTTATTTTTATGGATCGTTGATTCTGTATGTTTTCTCCACCATTACAGGAACCGACTTGTTGAACAAGATTGGTTATAAAAAAGGAATCATTTACGGGTTGCTGATTTCTGTTGTAGGTGCCCTGGCGCTTGCATACATCAGTGGCTCTGGGAATGCCACCTTTGGGCTGGTACTTGTGTCGTTCTTTATCATTGCTTTAGGCTTCTCGCTACAACAAACTGCTGCACAGCCTTTTGCTATCGGATTGGGCTCTCCAGAAACAGGTGCTCACCGGTTGAACATGGGAGGTAGCGTAAACTCATTTGGTACCTTGCTCGGACCAT
>JBIPNK010000067.1:0-14943 GCA_044373365.1 Chitinophagaceae bacterium | reverse complement strand
TACATGATCGGGTCACGCATGTGCATGTTGGGGGAGGCAAGGTCAATCTTTGCACGCAATACTTTTTCTCCGTCATTGAACGCGCCATTTTTCATGGCCGTGAAAAGGGAGAGATTTTCCTCAATGCTCCGGTTCCTAAAAGGACTTTCTTTGCCGGGTTCGGTGGGCGAGCCCTTCATGGTGGCAATCTGTTCAGCACTCAGGTCATCTACATAGGCCAGGCCCTTGTTGATCAGCTCAACCGCAAATGCATACAATTGGTCGAAATAGTCTGATGCATAATGCTCTTCTTCCCAATCAAACCCCAGCCACCTTACATCGGCTTTGATGGAGTCTACATATTCAGTGTCTTCTGTTACTGGGTTGGTATCATCAAAACGGAGGTTTGTTTTTCCGCCATATTTGTCTGCAAGTCCAAAGTTCAGGCAAATGCTTTTGGCATGGCCGATATGCAAATAACCATTGGGTTCAGGAGGGAACCGGGTATGGATCTTCACATGCTTTCCAGCGGCAAGGTCAGCTTCTACGATTTCTTCCAGGAAATTCAGCGATCTTTCTTCACTCATGCGTTCAAAATTGAAAGCAAATTTACAACTAAACCCCTAAACAATACATTCCTTCAGCGATTTGTCGATGATGGCAATGGCTTCCTCAACCTGTGCAGCATTGATGACCAATGGAGGTGACAGCCTGATTTTATCGCCATGGGTGGGCTTGGCCAATAACCCGTTTTTCATGAAAGTCTCACAGATGATCCATGCCGCATCTGGGTTTGGGTGGTTGATGACGATGGCATTCATCAGGCCCATGCCCCGGATTTCACTGATCAGCGGTGATTGGATGGCGGCAAGACCAGCCCTCAACAATTCACCCATTCGTATTGCATTTTCAGCCATGTTTTCATCAACCAGTACTTTCAGCGATTCGGTGGCAACAATGCTGGCCAGCGGGCTTCCTCCAAACGTTGAACCATGTTCTCCAGGTTTGATGGTGAGCATCACTTCATCACTGGAAAGAACAGCACTGACCGGAAAAGTTCCTCCACTGAGGGCCTTGCCCAACAAAAGAATATCGGGTTTTACATTTTCATGGTCGCAACAAAGCATTTTTCCTGTTCTGCAGAGTCCGGTTTGGATTTCATCAGCAATAAACAACGCATTGGCCGCTTCGCACATTGCTTTGGCTTGTGAAAGGTATCCCTTGTCTGGCATGACTATGCCGGCTTCTCCCTGGATGGGTTCAACCAGAAATCCTGCAACATCCTTGTTTTCCAACGCCGCTCTAAGCGCCTCAAGATTATTGTAAGGGATGACATCAAATCCGGGCATGAAGGGGCCAAACCTTTTATGGGAAGAAGGATCTGTGCTGAATGAAATGATGGTACTGGTTCTGCCATGAAAATTTTCTGAACAGACAATGATTCTTGCCTTGTTTTCCTCGATGCCTTTTATATCATAGGCCCATCTTCTGGCCAATTTGATGCCTGTTTCCACCGCTTCAGCACCCGTATTCATGGGCAGCAATTTATCGTAGCCCAATAGCTGGGTGATGAATCGTTCATATTCACCCAACCGGTCATTGTAAAATGCCCTGGAGGTGAGGGTCAATGTTGCGGCCTGATCCCTAAGTGCCCTGATGATGCGGGGGTGGCAGTGGCCTTGGTTTATCGCAGAATAGCCACTGAGAAAATCAACATATTTTCTGCCTTCTACATCCCACATTTCAACACCTGAAGCCCTTGAAATGACAACAGGAATAGGGTGGTAATTGTGGGCGCCATAATCAGACTCAAGGTCAATATAATATTGTGAATTGTGCATGTTGAACCGTATGCTGGAAGATGAAAAATGATGGCATGTTCAATGCCACCGAACTGTAAAAAATAAAAGCCTTTTGCAGAAGCCAGGTCAGTTGGGTTCTGGCGCTAATGGTTCAGCAGGTCAAGATTTGTGGAGAGGAAGGCAGCGGTCAGCTGCATTGATAATAACATTACATAAAGTTAGGTAATCCTGTGATGAAATGCAAAGGCCTCATCCAAAGATCATTTACAATAAAATGCTTTCCAGTTGATAATGAGAAGGAAAAAGATCTTTAAGGGCGGGGCTTGTATCAAATATGCCGTACACAGTGGAACCCGTACCAGTCATTGAAGCATAGGCTGCGCCTGCATTGTAAAGTTTTTCCTTGATGGTTGCTATCTCCGGAAACGCATTGAAGACGGGTTCTTCAAAGTCATTGAACAGGGTGTTTTTCCATTCCTGGATGGGCTTTTCAACAATCGAAGCACAAGAAGGAGCATTGGGAGAGAGCTTGATTTTTCTGAAGGCATCAGCGGTGCTCACATGGATGCCCGGGCAGACCAATACCATGGTTTTGGAAGATAAAGTGCAGGTGATGGGCTGCATGATTTCACCCCTTCCGGTTGCCTGAACAGGCTCGTTGATGATGAAAAAAGGACAATCACTGCCCAATGCAAGGGCGTATGTTTTGAGTTGATCCAGACCAATACCAAGCTTGTATTTGTCATTCAACAGCTTTAGCATAAAAGCACCGTCTGATGAGCCCCCTCCTAAGCCAGCACCCATTGGAATATGCTTGTGCAAATGAAGAAGTATGGAAGGGAGATCGGGATAGTCTTTTTTGAGCAGGTGGTAGGCCTTGATGCAGAGATTCGATGAGGCGTCTCCTGGGATGGGAATACCAGAATGCGTGAAGGTCACAGCATCTGCTGAACGCGTTGATTGGGTGATGACTTCAAGGACATCATTCAAAGGAACGGGAAGGAATACAGTATCAAGATCATGGAAGCCATCTTCCCTTCGGGAGGTTACCCGCAGACCAAGATTGACTTTTGCATTGGGGAAATAGATCATGGCTTGATCTATTTTTTGCGTGAATTGATCTCGTCTCTGATCGCAATGGCGCGGATATAATCTTCCTGTTCCAATACTTCATTCAACAGGATATGCAGTTCGTCCAGTTCCAGGGTTTTGATGTCTGTATGGCCATTGCCTTCAGCAGCAATGGATTTAACCTGTGTGGTCGGGGCACTCTGTTCAGGATTTTCAACGCCCGCAACATCAAAGATGTTTTCATAGATGTAAATAGGGCATCCAAACCTTACGGCCATGGCCAGTGCATCAGAGGTGCGTGAGTCTATCTCTACTGTGTCGGCCTCAGTACTGCAGAGGAGTTTAGAGTAAAAAATACCTTCTTGAAGATCTGATATGATGACTTCGTGCAGGTCAACATTGAAAGCCAGCATGAAATTTTTCATCAGGTCATGCGTGAGCGGCCTGGTGGGTTTCATTTTTTCAAGGGCAACAGCTATCGCCTGGGCCTCAAAACCGCCAATCACAATTGGTAGTTTCCTGAGTCCATTTACTTCCCCCAACACAACAGCATAGGAATTGCTTTGCGTAATAGAGTGGGAGAGTGCAACGATTTCCAATTCTATCTTTCTCATATCCGTGACAAATTTAAGGTAAAATTTTTCCAATTCCTTCACTGCACGAATGAACTTTGGCATGCCAAACCTCATGGGAATGCATGATCAGCGCCACCATTCAGGTCAAATTTCGTGTTGTTCTCCATGAAGGCTATTTTTGTATTCGCATCACTGGTGTCAACTTTTTACACAATGGACCGTATTTTAAGGCTGAAAGCATTTATCGAAAGATATCCGGCGGATATGTTCAGCAGGCATGCCCTTGCCATGGAATTGCTCAAGCTTGGTCAATATGCTGATGCATTGGAAGCGATGAATTCATTGCTGGCTGTTGATGAAAACCATTCAGGCACCTATTACCATTTGGGCAAATTGTATGAGCAGCTGGGCGACCATGAAAATGCACTGAAGGTTTATGAGAAGGGAATCATCATTGCAGGAAAGGTCAACGCGGAGAATGATTGCAGAGAATTAAAAGGGGCATTGTCTCAGCTAAAAGATGAACTTGACTGATGGGTGGAAGGAGTAAAAAAAATGAAGAAATGGGTTTGCAATCGCGTTTTCAGGATCATGTAAGCAGCAATGGCCTTTGGCAAGAGGGCGACTTGCTGCTGCTGGCATGCAGTGGTGGTATTGATTCTGTTGTGTTGGCCACCCTTTTGCACAGGATGAACCAGCCTTTTGAAATCCTCCATTGTAATTTTAATTTGCGGGGAGAGGAAAGCAAGCGGGATGAGGATTTTGTGCGTGCATTGGCCCAGTCTATGGAAATGCCATGCCATGTTCAATCATTTGACACAGAATTAGCCATAAAGACAATGGGAAAGGGCGTGCAGGAAGTGGCCCGCATTCTCCGCTATGATTGGTTTGACAAGGTGATGGAGGTCCGAAAAAAAGCAAACAAAAACACTTATTTGCTCACTGCTCATCATGCGGATGATCAGGTGGAAACCATCGCCATGAATTTTTTCAGGGGAACAGGAATTGCAGGCATGCATGGCATGCAGTTGAAAGCCGGTAACCTGATTAGGCCTTTGTTGTTTGCTACAAGAGCTGAAATCCTTGATTTTGCTGAATCCAATGCCATTGCATGGGTGGATGACAGCTCAAATATGCAAGACAACTATACCCGCAACCATTTCAGACACCATGTCCTTCCACAGGTGGAGAAAATATTTCCTGCAGTTGCGCAAAACCTGCTTGACAATGCCAAACGGTTTTCAGAGATGGAAATCATTTATAGAAAACAAATTGAAAAGATCAAGTCTGGCTTGATCATGCATCAAGGCCAATCGCTGGCCATCCCAGTGAATAAATTACGTTCCATGTCTCCCATCGATACCATCATGTTTGAGGTGTTCAGGGATTTTGGTTTTTCTGCCCATCAGGTTCCTGAAATCAAAAAATTGTTTGATGCCATCTCAGGCAAATCCGTTTCTTCAAACACCTACAGGGTCTTGCGAAACAGGAATTGGTTGCTGGTTGATCCCATCGAAGAAAATATACATGAAATCATCGTGATAGAGGAAGGAGATGAATCGGTATCATTCAACAACAGTCTTTTGCAGATCAAGAAATATGATGGCAATCGTGTGCCGGATGAAGATGCAAATCATGCCTGGATTGACTTGCGCGCCGTTACATTTCCGTTGCTACTCAGGCCATGGAAGCCGGGAGATTATTTTTATCCATTGGGCATGCGAAAAAAGAAAAAGGTGGCCAAGCTGCTCACAGACCTCAAATTATCACTCGCCGAAAAAGAAAATCAATGGGTGATTGAATCTGATAAGAAAATCATTTGGGTAGTGGGCAGAAGAATCGATGATCGGTTCAAACTCAACGCATCCTCTCAAAAGATCATGTCGATTGCCTTGAAAAATCACTTGAAAACTGAGGTATAAAAATAAACGGCAAGATCAACACCACTGATCAGTTTTGCTGCCAGGTAAGTAAATAAAACCCCATAAACACTTCCCCAAAAATGGGCGCTGTGCCCAATGTTTCCCCCACCTTTTTTGGCCAGGCTGGCAGAAAGGATCAAAAAGCAAATGCCAAATACAAATCCTGGGATTTTAAAAGGAATGAAAAAGAATTGGATGGGCATATTGGGCTGAATGGTGATGGCTGCAAACACGATAGCAGAAACAGCACCTGAAGCACCCAATGAACGGTAGTAGGATTTGTTTTTGTATTTTATAAAGTCTGGGATGACTGCAGCAATGATAGCCGTAACATAAAGAATGGCGAGCATCGCCCTTGACAGTTCTCCAAACAATGCCTTGAAAAGGTAGTTTTCAAGTGCCATCCCAAAAGAGTAGAATGAAACCATGTTGAAGATCAGGTGCATGGCATCGGCATGCAAGACGCCGTTGGTGATGAACCGGTAATACTGTCCTTCCCGATTGATGTAATAAGGCCAAAAAAGAAGGTCCTCCTTCATTTTTTCACGGTTGAAGGCCAGGATGGATACAGCAGCAGTTATGATGATGATGAGGATTGTTATGCTCATGGTTTAGTTTTGGTCACCGGTGGTGATACTTTTCGTTTTTGATGATGGTATAAGCCCGATAAATCTGTTCTGCCAGCAAAAGCCTTACAATTTGGTGTGGGAAAGTGAGTTTTGAAAGCGACCATTTGTGGTCAGCCCTCTTCAATACAGCTTCATCAAGACCGAATGCACCGCCAATCAGAAACACGAGTTTTTTTGATCCCATGTTACCTTTTTTCACAATGAAATCAGCCAACTCCACTGACCCCATTTCTTTTCCATATTCATCCAGGGCAATCAATACGGTGTCCCTGTCGAGCCATTCAAGGATCATTTTGCCTTCCAGCCTTTTAAGGTCATTTTCACTGAGCATCCCTGCGTTTTTAGGAACAGGAAGAATTTCCCATTGGATGGGGGCATATTTCTTGATCCTTGCACTATAGTCTTCAATGGCATCCTTGATCGATGGGTCGTGCTGTTTTCCTATGCTCCAGAATTCGATCTTCATGATAATGCACAAAGAAAACAAACATTTTTTGTAATTTGACTGACTTAACAACTATTGATGAGAAAGTTATTTTTGTTTTTCCTGCTTCAGGCAGTTTTTTACACTGCAATCTTGATGCCATCGATCTCTCTTGCCCAGCCACTTTCCTCTATTCTTGAAAAGACAAAGGGATTGTCCAGGATAGATGGTTATTTTCCTTTTTATAAAGATGAGGAGAACGGTAAAATTTGGCTGGAGATCAACAAGCTGGATACCGAAATACTGTACGCCATGTCTTTGCCATCCGGCCTGGGATCCAATGATATTGGGTTGGACAGGGGATTGATGGGCGGAGGGAGAATCGTAAAGTTTTCTCGCATTGGTAAAAAGATTTTGATGACAGAACCCAATTATGGTTACAGGGCTTTGTCAGAATCAGCCAAGGAAAAAGAGGCCGTTGACCTTGCCTTTGCCAAATCAACCCTTTGGGCCTTTACTGTTGAAGCAGCATCCAATGATGCAGTCTTGGTGGATGCAACAGAATTTCTCACGAGGGATGCCATGCAGGCAGCCAACAGGATCAGGAAAATGCAACAGGGAAATTATAGCCTTGACCGCAACAGGTCTGCCCTTTATTTTCCTTCATGCAAAAACTTTCCCTACAATACAGAGCTGGAAGCCACCATCACCCTGGTCAGTGCTGATGGGGTAAGTGGTAATTTCATCCAGCCTGTGGTTCCTTCTCCCGAAGCCATAACCTTGCGCATGCATCATTCTTTTGTACAACTTCCTGATGGAAATTATACACCAAGAAAGTTTGATCCAAGATCGAGTTTCAACAATACTTCTTACTACGACTACAGCTCATCTGTTTCAACACCCATAGAAAAATATGTGATCAACCGCCACCGCTTGAGCAAGAAGGATCCTTCTGCTAAAATCAGTGAGCCTGTCAAGCCCATTGTTTATTACCTGGACAATGGAACGCCCGAGCCCATCAGGACTGCATTGTTGAAAGGGGGCAATTGGTGGAACCAGGCATTTGAAGCGGCAGGTTATAAGGATGCCTTTATTGTGAAAATACTTCCAGACAGCTGTGACCCCATGGACATCCGCTATAACATGATCAATTGGGTTCACCGTTCCACCAGGGGTTGGAGCTATGGCGCAAGTGTGATAGATCCCCGCACCGGAGAAATCATCAAGGGTCAGGTTTCCTTAGGCTCGCTAAGGGTTCGGCAAGATTATATGATTGCCCAAGGCCTGCTTTCCCCTTTTGGGAAAAAAGACATGAAAGATGATCCCATGCTCAAGATGTCTTTGGATCGTTTGGAGCAATTGTCTGCCCACGAAATTGGCCATACCCTGGGACTGATGCACAATTATGCTGCAAGTGCCGTAGATCGTTCAAGTGTGATGGATTATCCCCATCCATTGATCAGGCTGAACAAAAAAGGAGAATTTGATTTTTCCAATGCCTATGATTTGAAGATAGGAGAGTGGGACAAGGTTTCTATTGCTTGGGGATATGCAGATTTGAGCAACAGTAAAAATGAAACAGCTGATTTGGATAAGATACTGACCGATGCCTATGCAAAAGGGCTGAAGTTCATTAGCGACAGGGATGCCAGGGCTCCAGGTGGGATGCATCCTGATGCCCATTTATGGGACAATGGCAAAGAACCCATTGCAACACTTGAGGAGATGATCAACATGCGTGCAGTTGCATTGAAACAGTTTGGTATCAATTCCGTCAGGAACGGTATGCCGATGGCCATGCTGGAAGATGTACTGGTACCGGTTTATTTTCACCACCGCTATCAGGTGGAGGCCGCAACCAAACTGATTGGTGGAATGCATTACAATTATGCATTGAAAGGTGATGGACAGTCGGCTACAGTACCACTGTCAAAAGATATTCAAACAAAGGCCATGGCATCCATCTTGAAATGCCTGGATCCCACTTTCCTCGCCATTCCCGAATCCATTGCAGCACTGATCCCTCCAAGGCCGGCAGGATATGAATTTACCAGGGAACTGTTCAAAAAGAAAACAGGTTTATCGTTTGATCAGCTGGCTCCGGCTGAAGCAGGTGCCGATCTTCCCCTTTCTTTTCTCTTTAACCCTGAGCGCATCAACCGCTTGGTACAACATGAACTGCAGGGACAGTACGGACTGGGTGACATGACCAACGCCTTGATTGACGCCAGTTTCAAAGCATCAAGAAAAACAGGTGTTGAGAAAGCCATCCAGTTTCAAACCGAACAATTGTTGTTGACTTATTTGCTCGCTTCAAGTATTGATGAACAGCTTTCCTTTCCTGCCAAAGCAAGGGTTGGCCAGGTTTTGACCGAACTCAAATCATGGCTTGAAGCAAGCGTAAAAACAGCCAGCGACCCATTGTACAAGGCCCACCTGGGCTTGGCCATTGATCGGTTTAAATCCCCGGAAAAAGCAAAGCCAACCATCCATGCAGTTGCCCCTCCTGGTGCTCCCATTGGATGTGAAGAGGAACAGTTTTAGGATTGATCAGGTAAATTGATGCTTGTGATTTTTTAATTCTCCCTCTCTGTGGAAAGCTTGATCAGTTGTTCATGCAAGGCAATCACTTGGGGCGTCAACAAGGTTTGCTCATTGTTGATCAATACATGATCACACAGTTTCATTTTGATGTTTTCATCCAGCTGTTTTTCCATGCGGCTCAGGACCTTTTCCCTTTCAACCTGATCGCGTTGGATGGTCCTGTGGATTCTCATTGCAGGCGGGGCAAATACGCCAATGATGACATCAAATTCTCCCTGGCTACCTGACTCGAAAATCAGGGCAGCCTCTTTGATGACATAAGGGCTATTTTGTTTTTTCATCCATTCAATGCTGTCCTGGATGGTGAAGGGATGCACAATGCTGTTGAGCAGTTCAAGTTTTTGTTTGTCATTGAATACCAGAGAAGAGAGGTATTTTCGGTCAAGGATTCCTTCAACGTATGCCTTTTCAGAAAAAGCAATCTTGATTTTCTCGATCAGTGTAGGATTGGTTTGCATCAACCTTTTGGCTTCCTGGTCTGCATGGTATACCGGAATGCCCAATACCTCAAAAATATGGGCGACTGTAGATTTTCCAGCGCCAATGCCGCCTGTAAGTCCAACCTTAAGCATGACCAAATGTAAATAAAAAAGCCCGGAACCAAGTCCGGGCCTTTTCATCAATGGTTTGAATTATTTGGTGGCAGCAGCTTTGTTGAGCTGATCGCTCCATTCCATGCTTATGGCTGATTTTTCAATCTTCATGAATGAACCAGGGCTCACTTCAATCTGAATGGTATTGTCATCATTCACTTTATTGACGATGCCATGGATTCCTGCGATGGTAACAATCTTGTCACCTTTTTGCAATTCTTCCTGGAATTTTTTGGCTTTTTTTGCTTTTTGGGCTTGTGGGCGAATCATAAAAAAATAGAAAACAACAACCATGCCTCCAAGAAGCACAAGTTGCATGTAGCCTGCATTAGGGGCAGCTTGCAAAAGGATTGAATTCATCATATTTGTTTTTGTTTATTGATTGATCAGTTGGCGGAGATGACTTCCACATCAAAGATGAGGTCGTGCTTGGTCTGTTGTGTATTGGCATATACCGAAAGCACTTTGTGGTTCATTCCTTCACGGCTCTTGCTGTCAAAAGTGGCCTTGATGATGCCAGATTTTCCAGGAGCAATAGGAGCTTCGGGCTTTTCAGGGACCGTGCAACCACAGGAGGCTGCAACATCCTTGATGATCAGCATTTCATTGCCAGTATTGGTGAAATGGAAGGCGATATTGATTTTTTCACCATCTTTTACTTTGCCCATGTTTTGGACAGAATCGATGAACACTACCGTTGTAAGGGGTGTTCCTGGTTCAAAGGTGACGGCTTTTTGTACCACGGACCTTCTCGTTGGGGGAGGGGTCTTTTTGTTGACAACAATGATAGCAGCTGCGGCGATGATAAAAAGCGCGAAGACGATAACGGGGGATTTCATTCTTTCTTGTTGAGATGCCAAAAATAGGAATTTAGCCTTGTTTTTTGAAGTCTACTTTCTTGAGTCTTCCTTCCTGCAACAAATCTTTGTGAATGCCATCCAGAATTCCATTGACAAACTGACCACTTTGCGGGGTGCTATAACTCTTGGCAATATCAATGTATTCATTGATGGTCACTTTTGCAGGAATGGTTTCAAAGAAGAGAAGCTCGCAGACACCCATCCGGATCATGATCATGTCCAAGACAGCAATCCGGTCTGCATCCCAGTTTTTAAGCTTTGGCTTGATCATTTCCATGGTAAAGTCTTTCTTTTCAATGGAAGTTTTGAGCAGGCTTATGGCATAACGGGTTTTTTCCGGTCCTACAATTTCATTGAACGCATAAGACCCAGGTTTGCTCAGGTAATTGAGTACCATCTGGTAAATCATTTCTGCATCATCATCCCACTGAACAAAATGATCTTCAAAAAAAGCAGTGATGTTCTCGTCTGCCATGATGAGGTCGGTGAAGATGAAACTGAGCAGTTCTTTCTCCGTTTTTTGGTCACGGCTTTCCTGGCCGATGTAGGTCTGGTACATCTCAGTCTCGGTAAGCTTGAGGTAGATTTTACGGACAATTTCCTCGTCCATCAGGTGTTCCAGCTTTCTTTCCTTGATGGCAGGTTGAAATCCTTTGGATTCAAGAATTTTCCAGAGGGTGGTATTCCCTGCCAGTTTGATGTTTACGTTCAGGTCAGCCTCGGTTGGAAGGTGCTTTGATGCACGGTGCAGAGAATCTTTCTCGGCATACCTGGCCACTTCTGTGACCAAAAAAATGGCAAAGGTGAACAGATCAGCTGTCTCATCCAGGTATTTTTTCAACAAGGATACTGCCTTGTCTTCCGAGACCATGGTTGTATCGGCTTCTGCTGAATATAGACACTGCATCACTTTTACCCTGATATTTCTGCGACTGATCATTTAAAGAGCTGTTTGGGGTTGCAAATATAGCTTTTTACGTATTAATAGGCATATTTTCTCCTCAGGATGAAAATTTGACATACCGAATGCCTATTTTCGCTGCCATTCATTGAATTTTTCGCCAATAAAATTGATGGAATCTGCCATTTTTGCAAGCCATCAACCTTGGTACGGAATTCGTTGAATTCGTATAACAGGGAAAGCATTAAGCCGCCTTCCCACAATTCATTTATTCATTTAAAATTAAAATCAAAAGCTATGGCTAAGAAGTTAAGCATTACCCCATTGCATGACAGGGTAATCGTGAAACCTGCTCCTGCTGAAGAGAAGACTGCAGGTGGCATTATCATTCCTGACACAGCGAAGGAAAAACCCCAAAGAGGATCTGTTGTTGCAGCAGGCCCTGGAAAAAAGGATGAGCCGATGACTGTAAAAACAGGAGACACTGTTCTTTACGGCAAGTATTCTGGCACAGAGATCACCATCGAAGGGCACGATTACTTGATCATGAGGGAATCTGATATCCTCGCAATTGTTTAATCTCCGCTAAAACTTATAAAAAGAATCATATGTCAAAGCAAATATTTTTTAATCTGGAAGCCCGCAACAAGATGAAGAAAGGGGTTGATACCCTTGCAGATGCGGTAAAAGTTACCTTGGGTCCTAAAGGACGCAATGTAGTTATTGAGAAGAAATTTGGTGCGCCGGCCGTTACAAAGGATGGTGTTACCGTTGCCAAGGAAATTGAATTGGAAGACCCTATTGAGAACATGGGTGCACAAATGGTTAAGGAAGTGGCTTCAAAAACAGCTGATGTAGCTGGTGATGGAACCACAACTGCAACTGTACTTGCCCAGGCCATCATCACTGAAGGTTTGAAGAACGTTGCTGCTGGTGCCAATCCAATGGACATCAAAAGAGGTATCGACAAGGCGGTAGCCATCATCGTTGCCAACCTTAGCGCACAATCACAGACTGTTGGAAACGACATCAAGAAGATTCAGCAGGTGGCTTCAATTTCAGCCAACAATGATGCTGAAATCGGAAAGCTGATTGCAGAAGCCATGCAGAAAGTAGGTAAAGATGGTGTCATCACTGTTGAAGAAGCAAAAGGAACTGAAACCTCTATCGATATCGTTGAAGGTATGCAGTTTGACAGGGGATACATCTCTCCATACTTTGTTACCAACGCTGACAAAATGGAATGTGAGCTTCAGAATCCTTTCATCCTGATCTACGACAAGAAGATCTCTGCCATGAAAGACATCCTGCACATTCTTGAGAAAGTTGCCCAGCAAGGTGCTCCTTTGTTGATCATTGCTGAAGACCTTGAAGGTGAAGCAATGGCAACCCTCGTTGTAAACAAACTCCGTGGAACCCTGAAAGTGGCTGCTGTTAAGGCTCCAGGTTTTGGTGACCGCAGGAAGGAAATGCTTCAGGATATCGCCATCCTTACAAAAGGAATTGTTATCAGCGAAGACCAAGGTTTCAAATTGGAAAACGCTGATCTTACCTACCTCGGACGTGCTGAGCGTGTAACCATCGATAAGGACAATACAATTGTTGTTGGTGGAAAAGGCAAGAAAGATGATATCAATGCCCGTATCGCACAAATCAAATCACAAATCGAAGCAACCACTTCTGATTACGATAGGGAAAAGCTTCAGGAGCGTTTGGCCAAACTCAGTGGCGGTGTTGCCGTACTGAATGTAGGTGCAGCTACAGAAGTAGAAATGAAAGAGAAGAAAGATCGCGTAGACGACGCTCTTCATGCAACACGTGCTGCTGTTGAAGAAGGTATCGTACCTGGTGGTGGTATCGCATTTATCCGTGCCATCGATGCACTGGACAAGAAAAAAGGATTGAACGAAGATGAAACAACCGGTATTGCCATTGTTCGCCGTGCACTTGAGGCACCACTTCGCACCATTGTTTACAATGCTGGTGTTGAAGGATCTATCGTTATCCAGAAAGTAAGGGAAGGAAAAGGAGATTTTGGTTACAATGCCCGTACAGACAAGTATGAGAAATTGCTTGCTGCAGGTGTTATTGATCCTACCAAAGTTGCCCGTGTTGCCCTTGAAAACGCTGCATCCATTGCTGGTATGTTGCTTACCACTGAGTGTGTAATCGCAGACAAACCAAAGAGAGATGAAGCTGTTGGCGGACATTCACATGGCGCACCAGGAATGGGCGGTATGGATTACTAAAACCAGTCTTACTGAAAATAAGAAAGTCCCGCCTCGGCGGGACTTTCTCGTTAAATGAACTGCTTATTGTTCCTGTGGAATATTTCTGTACCGGATAGCGCCCAGCACGATGAACAGTTGTGCAAGGATATAAGTAGACATGATATAGATTCCTGCCCAATCAAACTGTTTCTTGAATTTGTTCAAAGCCAAAATTGAATCAGATGCCACAAAGAATCCTGCGCCAATGATAAGGTAAAGCGCAGTGGTGTTGTCGAGTTTCTGGTATTGCCAGAAAGCAGCGGAGAGCATGGTGCTGATGGTTATCCCATATACTAAAACCGGTATTTTCATGCCGCCCAAATGGGGCCACAACAGGTGCATCAGCTCTATCAGGTAGGCAATGACTGCAATGAGCATAACTGGCCTTAACTTAAAGAATGAGGTGTTGGCTGATTGTGTGGAGGCGAAAAAGAAAATATAAAAAACATGGGCTGTCAGGAAGGCCATGAGTCCGGGTATAAAATAACCTTCATTCTGTAGTAAAATATCTCCTATCCAAGAGAAAAAAAGGCCCATCAGAACGGCGTCTTTGTAAAGTTTTTTTGGGGTAGAAACAGCAGTCAGGTAGATGGCTGCAAGGGATGAGATGATCAGGGGTTTGGTTAGAAGTCTTAACGTTTCATTTCCCGAGGAGATGAGGATGATTTCAGCAATACTTACAAGTGCAAAAAGAAAAAACAGTTGCTTGGTTTTGGGTTTCATGAATGTTTTTATTCGTGAAAAAAACTGATCCACAGTATCAACAGCACATATTATCGTAATTTAGATATTATTTATGTCATATTCAGCCGACGAGACGAAATTTATGGAGTACTGGGAGCAAAACCGCGAAAAGCAGAAAAAGCTTTTGAACCAGTTGATGCTCGGACTACCGCTGGGAATCCTGTTTGCCATGCCCATTATTGTAAACTTTCTTTTGGGAAGATTCTGGTACAAACGGGCAGACGCTGTGGGCCTGAGCCAGTTCAACCCGATGGTATTGATTGTAGCAGCCCTCTTGATAGCTGTCTTCACCGCGCTGTTGAACAGAAGATTTCGCTGGGAAAAACTTGAACAACAATACCTGGAATTGAAAGCAAGAGAGAAGAAGGGATAGTTGCAGGTTTTTTACGATATTTGCCATTCAATACAGAAACACATGAGAAATTTAGGGTTGGTTTTAGTAGCTGGAATTGTGATGTTGTTTTCAGGATGTAAAAAAGAAGAAAAATTGGAAACAATTGGAGATTATTTGACCAGAACCGGATTAAAGAGCAGTGTAACGGAAGATCCTCGTGGATTTTCTTACAAGA
>JBIPNK010000146.1:0-3692 GCA_044373365.1 Chitinophagaceae bacterium | reverse complement strand
AACTCTCCACATTTCACTCTCACCCTTTCTAGTAACCATATTGGAACAACCGCACACACAATTCAATCCAGTCAGGTACATTTCTCACACCTTTTTTTTTGTCTCAATTATGTATACCAGGATATGAAACCACACATTAAACGCAGGCGCATAACCAGGCGACGAAGCCGCACGCGCAAGATTGTCATTGATCCCGCATGTTGGGGTAAAAACAAACCATTGGAACAGTGGTGGAATGATTTGTCGTCATATCTCTCGGTTGTAATAATTTACAAAGGCTCCAACCCATACGAAGTGTTGAAATTGCTGCCTTCCACATCAGCTGAACAAATCCATGCGCAGTTAAAGCCGTTTGACGATGATCCCCAAGTCGTTGCCATACTCACTTCGCACCCTGATGTAAAACATGCATATGAAACTTTAGTGTATCCCAATGCAAAGGACAAAACAGTGGACTATGTTATCATGAATTATGAGAAGATGTTCAAACGCGCACCACCATATATGCAAAAAATGTTTAACACACCATTGAAAAAGATTAGAGTCCCTCATTAATGCTCAAATAAGTAAATCCATGGAAAAATAAACATAAAAATTGATTTGCACTGGAATTGCACATCAATTGCTCACATTGAGAAAGTTTACTGTCAATAACAATGATTGAACCAGTTTACGTGTTGGAAAATGGACAAAGGGTTCCTTATGTCCCAATTGAAGTCAATGATCATCGCGAAGCATATGCAGCAACGTTGCACGTTTTGTTCAAACATGTGGCGGATTTCCACATATGCATCGTGCAAACATTTTCAAAGAAATACGGCATACCCGAAGACGAGATCATGCAAACGATTCAAGATTCCGAAGAATTCAAAAACATGCGGGTTGACACAGTGTTGCATCATGATGGGCTTGGATACATTTCGCCAATGCCACCAACACCACAAGCACAAGCGCCAGTGCCAGCACCAACACCAGAAGCACAAGAGCCAGTGCCAGTGCCAGCACCAACACCAGAAGCACAAGAGCCAGTGCCAGTGCCAGCACCAACACCAGAAGCACAAGAGCCAGCTGCAAAAAAACGCATTGTGAAGAAAAAGTCACCTGACACGGATTCCCAAGCAACCACAACCGCAGTCCAAGCAACCGCAGTCCAAGCAACCGCAGTCCAAGCAACCGCAGTACAAGCAACCGCAGTCCAATCAATCGCAGCAACACAAGAAACGGTGTTGTCCGGAAAGAAAGTTGTCCGAAAAAAGGTCACACCAGCAACAGCAACCGCGACATCAATCGCAAACCCAGCGACCGAAACAATCGTTGAAAAAAAGAAGGTTATCCGAAAAAAGGTTACACCACCCCCAACTACTACACCAGAATTGGATGGAAATGACATGCAGCATGAAATGCCCATGCAGAAGCCGAATGTAAATCCGCCAGACACGTCGGATGACGTTGTTCAACTTCTTGCAACAAACGCCCAAATTTCGCAAAAAAAAATAATAAGAAAGAAAAAATGAAATCATCACATACACCCTTATCGCACAAAACAATAAATTTTATATATTTTTATTGTGTATATAATGCGAGCATCACTACAGGCACAAGGTCCGCCAGGGCTAAAAGGAGAACGAGGTGAGAAAGGACCTCAAGGCGCGCGAGGGCTGGATGGACCGATTGGTCCGATTGGACCGGCCGGTCTAACCATATGTCATTACGTGTTTCCAATCACCACCACCACCGACCATTCCGAATTGCCATGCCCACACGTTGGCGTGACGTGCCCACATGGATGGAATACGTATCGCAACACATCCATTTTGCCCAGCTATATCTCTTGGGACAATTCAGACCAGCTTGCAGCCACCAAACTGCGTGTGTCATGGTTGGATCATTCCGGAACCAACGTTCACAAATTTTTAAGCATGCTTCGCATGACCAACACAATCACAGTTCAATCCAAGACAAACCACACGGTTTCCCAAGAATGGAGTTTAAATGCCGATCCCATTGCATGCGACGATTACATTGAATTGGAAGTGACTTTAGCAAAACACGATTCCGCACAAATCGCACCCCCGGAACACACGCATGCGCTGTTCACATTTGCATATGCTGGATTGCCCAATGCGAATGCACACGAGGTCCGCATCGCAGAATTAGAAGCAAAGGTTGCGACACTCGCTGCCCGGTTAGATGCAGTTAGAATACCATGATTTACACTGTTCATTCATCTGATTGTTCTTCATCCACTTCATCAATGACAGCGAATTTCTCTCTTTTATGAATCTGGAAGAATCGCTCAAACATTTTTTTACCTACTTCGTCTCTTCCCGCACATATTCGCACCGGACGAATGTCATATCCCATGCGTTTCATAACTTGTCTCACCAAATTGAGACATGGCCATTTTTGAGTGGATTCAGCCGATGCATGCATGCTGGTCATCGTCTTGCTGCTGAATATTTTTTTTAATATAGAAATATGCGGTTTAAGTTTCTCGTATTTGTCAGGGCATAATAACATGTCTCTCGGAATCATCACCCCTTCCTGCAGTTCATGCGGTTCAATATTCAATGCATTGCACACAAATGTCATTAATCCATCTTCCATTGTCATTGATGATTGGTTATATTAAAATTGCACATATTTATTAATAAAATCTTTCATAAAAAAATATTTTTTTGTTTTTGGTTTTTTTAGTTTTTTTGTTGCACCACGAATGCTTCGTTTAGCGTCCAGCTTGACGAATGATGACTTTACTCCTCATCAGAGAACAACAGCTCATCCTCGTCGTCGTCAAACGTCGTGATGATCTCATGATTCAAGTGATCCCACACGCCAATCAGCTCAAATGTCATGGTGTCGTAGACATTGTCGTTTTCAGTGCGAAGGTAAGTCTTGCCACTGTAAGAGAACGACGATCTTGGGTAGTTGGTCATCAGGTAGAACTTGCCATCACTGTTTGCCCTGTTTTCACGAAGAGGAGCGGCTGAAGTTGCCGACGCAACGATGTCAATGGTGGAAATGACCTCATTGGCCTTGACTTCCTTGACTGCTTTGACCTTGACCTCATTGGCCTTGACTTCCTTGACTGCTTTGACCTTGACCTCCTTGGGTTCCTTGACTGCTTTGGCCTTGACCTCCTTGGGTTCCTTGACTGCTTTGGCCTTGACTTCCTTGACTGCCTTGGCCTTGACTGCCTTAGTCTTGACTTCCTTGACTGCATTGGCAGTGACCTCATTGGATTCCTTGGCGACAGGAAGATCAGCTTCAACTTGAGCTGGAGCATCACGTGCAGCAATGACGCAAACAGGCGACAGTGAACCTTCCACATCTTCTTCGGCTTCACTTTCGGTTTGGTCATCGTCCACAACAATGGCTGCCGCAGCGACAGTCTGACAGGACTCTTCATCACTCTTCATTGACTTCACGTCTGCAATCATTTTGGCAATCAGGGCGTCCTCATCGTCATTGGATGAAACGATCATGGTCTTGTCTTTTTTAGGACGACCGCGCTTCTTCTTCTCGGCATCAGCGGCCGGAGAATCATTCACCGGTTCAAAAGGAACGACGGAAGCATCCTTGCGAGGACGACCACGGCCACGTCCAGCAGGCTTGATGTCGGTGATCATGGGACAATCGGCAGCGTCGGCGGGTCCAACAAGCGCATCTTCTTGCTTCTTGGCAGGGGCCTT
>JBIPNK010000124.1:0-3703 GCA_044373365.1 Chitinophagaceae bacterium | reverse complement strand
CAGGGACTGGATATTTACGGGATTGGGCAAGGACTGGTATGTTCGTTCTGCCAACTGGAAATTGATGCGATCAGGTGATCTTTATGACATGCGGAAGGCACCTTTTGAAGAGAAATTGGTGGTCGTGGATGATAAAACGACTGCAGAGAAACAGAAGCTTCAGGCGGTTTTGGATAAATTGAATCCCGCTGGCGGCTTCCTTGATAATGGCGATGGCAGTGGCCGTCATGCAAACAAAACGAAAAACAAAGAGAAAAAAAAGTGATGAGAAAAATTTCGATCTTTTTTGGGGCATTAATACTTGTGTCAGTTTCTCTTGTTGCTCAAGAAAAAATATCATTTACCGATCTGGTTACCATCGACTTCAATCATCTTGCCAAAAGCAAGGCCAGGATTCAAAACAATGATAAGGAATATGCAATAGCCTTTGATCAACTGAAGAATAATGCTGAGAAAGCACTACGGTTTAAGCCTGTAACCGTAATGAGCAAAACAGATCTCCCACCAAGTGGTGACAAGCATGATTACATGAGCATAGCACCTTATTGGTGGCCCAACCCCAATACTGCCAATGGTATTCCTTATGTTCGACGGGATGGCGAAATCAATCCTGAAGTAAAAAATTTTCCAGACAAGGTTGTTCTGCCTGGCCTGAGTGCCAGTATTTATCATTTGTCTTTGGCTTATTATTTTACAGGAAAAGAAGCCTATGCAGACCATGCCAGCAAGCTGATCAGGGTCTGGTTTCTCGATGAAGCAACCAGGATGAACCCCAACCTTAATTACGCGCAGTCTGTCAAGGGGGTTACCGATGGTCGTGCAGAAGGGGTCATTGATACCCGGCATTTCATGCACATCATGGATGCGATTCAACTGCTCCGGGCATCAAAAACCTGGACCCAAAAGGATCAGTTGGGTATGGAAGGATGGGTAAAGGATTTCATCGAGTGGCTGGGAAATAGCAAAATAGGAAAAGAAGAAATGAACGCACCCAACAACCATGGTGTTTGGTATGATGCCCAGCTTCTGGCATATGCAGGATTCATGAGGGATACAAATCTTGTCAAAACCATCTACGCTAGGGTAATGAGTAGGCTTGATAAGGAAATGGACGCCCAGGGCTCATTCCCTTTGGAAATGAGAAGAACTACTTCCTTGCATTACTCCGTGTTTATTTTGAATGCTTACTGCAGCTTGGCTACCCGGTTTCAACAGCTTGGGCTGGATCTTTGGCAGGCCAAAACGACATCAGGAAAATCGTTGAAAATGGGCTTTGACTTTATCTTGCCTTATTTGCTGAAAAAGCAACAATGGACGGGGCCTCAAATCAATGAATTCAAACAGGCAGAAGCCATCCCATTGCTCAACAAAGCCTTGAGCCAGTATGGTTGTGCAAGTTGTACAGATGAAATCAAACGGCTTGCAGGGGCGGCCTACCCCTCTTTGTTGATGAAATTGCTATAAATAGGCCTTAATTTTTTTATGAAAAATACATTGCTTACTTTTGCCACCCAAAATCACACATGGCGAGGTAGCTCAGGTGGTTAGAGCGTCGGATTCATAACCCGAAGGTCTCGGGTTCAACTCCCGATCTCGCTACATGAAAATCAACCACTTACGTTTATTCGTAGGTGGTTTTTTGCTTTGTGTGAGGTCCTGCCTGAAGAAAATAACCCTCCAGATTGAAGTGAAGCCAATCAGGATTAGGACTTGATTTTAAATTGTTTCAAAAAAAGGGTCGATGAAAAAACACGAATACCAAACCAATTTAACCTGGACAGGGAACCAGGGGCTTGGGACTGAAAAATATAATGCTTACAAAAGGGATTACATTATGTTATGGTTCTTACATTTGGCATCAACCAAGGGAATTGTAGTGATTGATTATACAGACACCGCCACAGGTGTCATGATAGAGAAAGAAGATGGTAGTGGTTATTTTGAATCTGTGACCTTAAACCCGGTTGTTACGATAAAGGACCCAACCAGAATAGACGAGACAAATGAACTACACCAAATGTCAAATAAGTATTGTTTTATTGCTAATTCCTTGAATTTTAAGGTTAACCATCATCCAATCTGTAATGTAGTAGATTGACTTAAACTACAATAAGTCTGGTAAAATCTTATCAAGCCCATTAGGTATTTGCTGGAAAATTGTAACAACAACTTATTTTCTTAATTTCAAGGTTTTTCACGTTCTCATTAGACGCTAAGTCTAAAAATTTTACAACATGTCATCAAGGAAAAAGCATGAGAGCTGAGCAAATAACATTTACTAGATTTTTTGCTGCTTTATCAATTGTGGTATTTCATTTCGGAAAGAATATCTCCCCTTTTAATGAAAGTTCGATTAAAATCTTATTCTTACAAGCACACATCGGTGTTAGTTATTTCTTCTTGCTTTCAGGATTCATCATGATCCTTGCATATAAAGAAAAAGGGAAAATAGAATTTGTAGATTATATAAAAAGAAGATTTGCGAGAATATACCCTGTATATGGGTTGGCAATTTTACTTTTGATTGCCTATCAATTATTCACATCACAGTCTTTGAATTATCAGGGTATTATTTTAAATCTTGCACTTCTTCAAAGTTGGGTTCCTGGGATGGCCCTGTCACACAATTTCCCAGGCTGGTCAATATCTGTAGAAATGTTTTTTTATGTTTCATTTCCTTTTCTATTGAATAAGTTCTACAAAAAATATTCTTTTTCTACTCTATTAACCCCAATTATTTTATTGTTTGTGCTAAGCCAAATTATTTTTCATGTTCTTGCAAAATCTTCTTTTTATAGCGGCTACCCATCAAAAAGCCATGATTTATTTTATTATTTCCCTTTGATGCATCTTAATGAATTTTTAATCGGAAACTTGGCAGGGTTATTTTTTCTGAGAGGAATTAAAGTGAGAAATTATGACTTTCATATTGTCTCCATCATTTTGTTGGTAGGAATTTTACTTTCATTAAAATTGAGCATTGATTTTCACAATGGAATGTTAGCCATTTTTTTCGTCCCACTTATCATATTGATTTCAGCAAATAATGGCAATTTGACAAGACTATTAAATCATAAAATATTTATATTTTTCGGTGAGATAAGTTTTGGAATGTATATTCTACAAGCTCCAACATTTCTTTGGGTTTCTCGCTTTATTCGAAAAGTCATCCAAATATCAAATCCAACTATTATTTTTTACTCTTCACTTTCTGTTTTAATCATATTTGCATCAATTAGTTATAAATATTACGAGACCCCATTACGGGAATTAATAAATAGAGTACATCTGAAAAGCTGATTTCTCCCTTTATCGGCCCATTTTAACAACATGGCAGCTGTTCTTGTATTTTGAATTTGCGCAAACGTTTGCGCACATTATGTAGTTGTTATTAAGGTATATTGGTAACGTTTCGCCAATTTTTGCAATCGGTAGGGATGAAAAAATGGTCTAGATGACTTTTAATTCAGCATCCACACTGTGAGCATTACTTGGTGTTACGGATTAATTCACTATACCAAACTAATTTATGAAACCAAAACATTTCCTATGCTTTCTATTGGCTTGTTGCTTTGCTGTTTCCTCTTCCTACTCGCAGGAAGGAACAGTATTGGTAGCAGGTCTCGTGAAGGACAAAGCCGGCATGCTGATTGCCAATGCAAGTGTCACAGAAAAGGGCACCCAAAATGCTGTTGTTACAAAT
>JBIPNK010000174.1:0-3751 GCA_044373365.1 Chitinophagaceae bacterium | reverse complement strand
ACTCCAGTATTAGAATATTTTAATACTCATCCAGAATACTCATGTATGATTTATTTTACAGATGGTTATGCAGAACTACCACCTAATGCAAATAGACCTATGTTATGGGTTGTAAGTAGTAATGGTGGAATAGAAGCTATTAAAAATCATAATGGTAAGATTTTAAAAATTGAAAAATAGAATAAATAAAAATGTCTAAAGAAGCAACACGAATTAAACTTACACCAAGTGCTACTAAAGAGCACTTAAATCAGTATTTTGCTAACTGTGAACATCAAATGAGTAAAGGTCTAAGACCTACTAGTTTGTGTGTAGAGGGTAAAGCGGGTATAGCAAAAACAAGTCTACTAAAACAAATAGCTCAAGAGCAAGGTTATAAGTTCCACCAAATCAATGCTGCCATGATTGATGATCTTGGTCACTTGGTTGGATTTCCTGAAAAGGAATATCAGATGGAATTCTTTGATAACAATGAAGGTATTATCTCTAGTCAAACTAGATGGATTCCAGCAGAGTTCTCAGAAAATGCCATTCAAGAAGGTGGTAAATATACAGGTGATGCTAGAATGGCTTATGCTGTTCCACACTGGTTGAAAGAAGTAGATCCAGATGATAAATTTGTACTCTTACTAGATGATTTTACTCGAGGTCTTCCTATGGTTATGCAAGCTTGTATGACTTTAGTAGAAGAATATCGGTATGGTTCATGGGAACTTCCTAAAAACAGTATTATTCTTTTAACTACTAATCCAGATAATGGTGAGTATTCAGTAGCAAGTTTAGATTTAGCTCAGAAAACTCGTATGAGATATGTAGAAATGATCTTTGATGTAGATTCTTGGGCTCAATGGGCAGAATCTGAAAACTTGGATGGACGTTGTATTAACTTTGTACTTAATCATCGTGAGCTGTTCAGTGAGAAACATGATGGTATTGGTGGTGGTAAAGACTACAATGCTCGTATTATGACTAAGTTCTTCTCTGATATTGGGTGCCTGAAGAATTTTACTGATAGTTTAAGCTATGTTAAAATTTGTGGAGATGGTTCAGTAGGTAATCAATTTACTGATATGTTTATTAGTTTTGTACATAACAAAATGGACTTATTGCCACATCCAGATCAGTTGTTGAAAATGGAACCTGAGAAAGCATTAGTTGAGTTGAATAAAGTATGTGGTAATTTCAAAACCAAAGATGCTTACAATCCTGCAGTAGCTAGTATTATGGCCTCTCGTATTACAAATTATATCATCTATGGTACTCATGATAAATGGGGAAAAGATGAGAATGCTAAAGCTGTAAGTATGATTCTTCACAATTGCTTCAGTGAAGATCTTAAGTTCTACATGGCTAGACAGTTTATGTCAGATAAAGCTAAACAACAATCAACTAAACTTCAGTATATCACTCTCCATCCGGAGATTGTTAAAATGATGTTCTCTAACTAATTCAATGACTCCAAAATTAATTAAAATGACATCGGGTGATGCCATTTATGCAAATCAAGATTTGATCAAGTGGATCAAACAAGTTTTATCTCTACCCAGTGGTATAATGAAGACTGGGGATAATGTTTATTTCTTTAAGTCTGTAGATTTTAAAAGAGACATGTTGTATATTTCAGAAGAAGCTTTTTCCAGAGTTATTAAATTGGAGAAAGCAGATGCTGTAATTGTAAGTACTGATTTATCGTTTCCTACTAAACCATTGTCTCTTAAGGATAATAAGATTGACAGTAACTGCCCATTGGAAATGGCTGATGAGATAGTTTATAACGTAAGTTCTATGGGATCTAATTACTTAGAAACTTTCGTTCAATGGTTTAAACTGTCAGAGTTAACTAAACTTCCTAGGATTGTATTTGAATCAGAACTTCTTAACTTTATTAATTCAGGATTTGTAATTAATGAAGAGAATTATGACTCTATTGTTTCTATGCTTAGATCTGATCGGAAGATAGCTTGTAAAACAATTGACAATTGTAAAATTAGTGAATCTCTACCTTATATTTTATTCTTAATCTATTTTAGACAAGGATTGATGAATAAAGATACTTCTCTAGCTTATGAACTTCCTAATGTAACTAGGTATCTACATGGTAAAGGTTGTGGAAATAGTATTTCTGGTGAAGTATTCAAGGAACTGATTTCTGATGAGAAGATTGGTCCTAGAATTATGTCTACAGCTCTTGAGATAGCTCAAAAGTCAATTGATAATAATAGCAGCTTAAGTTCTATTAAACCATATATTGACCAATTTGATATTAACTTCTCATGGAAACAGTAGATGATCTATATCAACCTAGGAATGGTTGGGTAGGAGATAAATCTTGGCAACTAAAACCTCAAATAAATAATAGTTTTGATGCAAATAAACTAGTTTCAGGAGATGTTGTTTACTTTGAGTATCTAAATCCTAAGTTTTCAGTTAAAATTACAGAAGAGTATTTAGGTACTATAGGTTGTACTAGAACTAGAAAACAGGATTTAGCTACAAAGATTGTTCATAATCAATATGTTTCAACGTCAAGTAGTGAAAAACCTGTTCAGATACCACTTATAATTCTAAATAGACATAAGTATTATCATCGGTTTAGATTTGAATCAGCTCTACAAAAATACATAGACAGTAAAGTTGAAAGATTTGATTTTAGTTATGAAAAATATTCTCAAATCTGGAGTTTAATGTCTGGTAATAAAGATGATGTTAAACTAGCTTGTACAGGTATTATGAATGTAGATTGGTCTCAGAATAAATTTTTATTTAAATTCTTACAAATCTACTTTTCAGAAGTTCTTTGTAATAGCAACTTAGGACAATTGCCAGGATGGTCATTATTTGCTGAAGTAAATAATGTAAATTGGAAATGGTTAAATACTGCGGTAGTACAACTTTTCATTCTACTTAAAGAGTATGAAGTATCAACAGAAGAAATCACATTAATACGTAAACTTTTAAATTCAAAATAATAATAAAATGGTCAAGATGACAAAACAAAAATTGGAAGATCTGTTCAACAGTTCTAAAACTTATGCTCAAATTGGAGAAGAACTTTCTACAGAGCAATTGGAAATCACAGAAAAGATGGTTCAAGCCATGTTTAAAGACAATGGTTTTAATCTACGTACTAGAGCACGTAAGAGTAAAGATGCTTGGTACACAATTGTCGACGATGTAACTCCACAACAGTCAACAGCTACATACACTTCTACTCCAGAGACTGAAGAAGAAGTAGAAGTAGAAACTTCCGAGGAGTACGCGTAAGTTAGAACCCCAAAAAACTAAATTTACTTTTAATCCTTAATAGAATAGATGTTCGATTTACCAACAAAGGTTGAAAAATTAGGATCTCAGAATCCTAGACGAATGGTCATATTTGCTCATACTAAAGTGGGTAAAACAGAAGCTTTATCCAAACTGAAAAATGCATTACTAATTGATTTGGAAGAAGGCGCCGAGTTTGTAGAATCAATGAAAATTGATTTTAAGAAGATGCTGAGAGACAATGATACAAATCCAGCAGCAATATTTCAGTTAATTGGTACAAAGCTTCAGGAGTATTACCAAGCAAATAAGAAGTGGCAATATGACTATTTAATTGTAGATACAACTTCAGCATTAGAAGTTTATGCTAGACAGTATGCTACAATTATGTATAAACAAACTCCAATAGGAAAGTCTTTTGGAGGGACAGACGTAGTTTCAGAACTTCCAAATGGTGGAGGTTATGATTGGTTGAGAAAAGCTTTTG
>JBIPNK010000065.1:0-15289 GCA_044373365.1 Chitinophagaceae bacterium | reverse complement strand
ACATTCAGGGGAAGGCCGGATCTCGGGTACTTCAACATGATGTCTACTCCAGAATTTCTGAAGGCCAGCCGTCAAATCTTTTCTGCCACTGACTATACCTGGGCTACAGTGACAAATTCAGTTGGCGCCACTCCAATCATTCCCCCACACGAAAGAATTCAATATGATCTTTCAAGAGGGTTGATCAGTTCTACAGTCGCCAACTCAAGGTTTGATTCCCTGGCACAATACAACAACCGTGACCAGATCAACCAATACCTCACGCAACCTTCAATGTTGGTGAACAGCAGTTTGAATTTTGATGGTGGAAGCAAGTTTCATTCTTATTATGGTTCTTTGGCCTATACTTTGGACAACAACGACGCAAAGACCAATCTGAACCGGTATCAGATGAACCTGAGACAGAACTTCGTCTTCACGCCAGCCATCAAGTTTGATCTGATTACTAATATTGCTTACGAAAAGACAAAAAGTTTTCTGTTGTCCGATCTACCGGCAAGCAACAGCAATTATCTGCCCTATGCCATGTTTGCAGATGCCAACGGTACGCCACTTTCACAGGCTTACTTGAAGCGTCAGGAAGAATTCAGGGCCCTGTCGGAATCACAAAGCCTGGTGAACCTTGATTATGTGCCATTACAGGAGAATGCAAATACACTGAATGACAAAATCAACTTTTCTGCCAGAATCAATGCCGGACTGACGATAAAGTTATTTAAAGGACTGACATACGAGGGAAGAGCCCAGTACCAGAAAGGTTCTGTTGAAGCATATGAATACTACAACAGAAACGCATACAAGGTGAGGGATGAGCTTGTTTACTTCACCAAGGCTGCGGCGGTACCAGGAGGCGCACCCACTTACTATCTTCCCTCTTCTGGTGGGCATTACACGACTCAAAATAACAGTGCAGTATCATGGACAGTAAGGAATCAATTCAATTTTGATAGGATCTTTGCATCAAAACACCAGGTCACAGCTATTGCTGGTACTGAGATCAGAAGTTCCTTGAACAAACTGGTACAGAATTACAGGCGTGGATATGATTTTCAGACCCAAACCTATGCATTGTACAACGAAGATTCCCTTGCAGTAAGGGGTGTCGTTGGTCCTGTAAATTTCCTGCCATCCAGAACGACCAATAATCTTTTGACTTCAAGACCGGTAACCTACGGAGAAACTGAAAGAAGATTCTTGTCGGGTTATGCCAATGCGGCCTATACCTACAACAGGAAGTATACCTTCAACGGAAGTGTTCGTTTTGATCAGTCCAATCTTTTTGGAACGGACAAGAGTCTTCAGTACAAGCCCATTTGGAGTCTTGGTACCGCTTGGAACATTTCCAAGGAATCATTCTTTACAGCTGATCGCATCAACAACCTTAACCTAAGGGTCACCTATGGACTTGGAGGAAATGCACCTAATCCTGGCTTTGGAGGTCCGTTTGATATTGTGTCTGCAAGCAATGTCGCTTATTTCAGCGGATTGGGCATCGGGTACAATGTATTGGTTCCAAGGAATGAAAAAATTGGATGGGAGCGAACCACCACTACCAATGTTGGACTTGATTTTGCCTTTTTCAACAACAGGCTATCAGGTTCTATTGATGTGTACAACAAGTATACCACTGATTTGCTTGGATATCAACCAGCAGACCCGACATCGGGTTGGTCGTTTGCCTATAATAACCTGGGAGATTTGAAAAACCAGGGCGTAGAAATCCAGTTGTCAACCATCAATATCGCTTCCAAAAAATTAAGGTGGACAACAGATTTTACACTTGCATACAACAAGAATAAAATCATCAGCCTTGCGAGGGCTAATACGCTGACTGCAAGCGGAAAGGTAAATGCCAGCTTGTTAGAAGGGTATCCTGCTTACAGTGTGTTTGCCTACAACTATGGTGGACTTGATGCAAATGGCAATCCGTTTGCGTTTAAAGCCAATGGAAAAGATACGGCAAGAAGAAGTGGAGACCTTACGATTGCTGATCCCTTGCACATGGGCACTACCCAGCCACTCTGGTATGGTGGTATTACCAACAACATCACCTATGGTCAGTTTACCTTGTCTTTCCTGGTTGTTTACAACCTGGGAAATGTAATGAGGCGCGATGTAAACCAGTTTTACACAGGCAGGTTGACAACGAATGTACCCAACTATCTTGCTGAAAGATGGCAAAAGCCAGGGGATGAGGCAACAACGAATGTTCCCCGCTATACGGGTAATACAGCACAGAATGGACTTCGATTCATCAACCTCTACACGCAGGCGAACACCAATGTTGTAAGTGCCTCTTATGCAAAGTTGCGTGACATGTCTCTGACCTATGCCTTGCCTAAAGTTGTCAGTGGTAAATTGGGCATGTCTGATTGTTCAGTGTATGCCCAGTTGAACAATGTCATGCTTTGGCAGAACAACCATGCCAATATTGATCCTGAATATTTCAACCTGAACAGTGGTACAAGGACATCCCGCATGCCTTCTTTCTACACAATCGGTTTCAGGACAACCTTCAAATAATTAGAAAATGAAAATCAACATGAAAAGAACCAGCTATATTCCCGTTTTGATTTTGATCATGACCGTTTTTACCGGGTGCAAAAAATTTCTAGAGGTTGAACCCAAGGGTCTTGATGTAATCAAGCGGGTCGAACACTACAACGGTCTCTTCAATAACACGAACCTTTACAATTTTGCAAATATCCGCAACATACCGGGTAGCTTGCCTTTTGTGATCGGATATCCTGGTGCGCCTGTGCTGATGTCTGATGACGTCTTCTCCAGCAACGCCTACTTGGGTACACAAATCCTTCCCTACCAGAATGCCTACCAGTGGAAAGATGATCTGTTTCAGGAAGAAGATGAATCCAGTGAGTGGGGTACTTTTTATTCTCAAAACTACGTTTTCAACGTTGTAGCAAACGGCGTGATGGATGCCACTGAAGGTTCTGATCAGGTTAAGCGTCAGTTGCTTGCAGAAGCAAGGGCAAACAGGGCCTATATGCATTTGATGCTCGTCAATCTTTTTGCCAAGCCTTATAATGCTGCCACAGCAGGAAAGGATCTCGGTATTCCCCTTGTAACAGTGGCAGATGCCGGTGGTGCTGATTACAAAAGAGCCACAGTACAAGAGGTCTATGACTTTATCATTGCAGAATTGAATGCGTCCATTCCAGACCTGCCACAACAGACCGTTAACAGGGCACGTTTGGCCAAAACAGCAGGATACTATCTCTTGGGTCAGACTTATTTTTGGATGGGAGATTACAGCAATGCATTGACGCAATTGAAGCTGGCATTGACCTCACTGCCCAATAATTCTTTGTCTTTGGGTCTGTACAATTACAATACCCTGATGGCTTCATGGATTACGGCAGCTCAGCCATGGTTGGGTGTAAACAGATACCCCGCCCAGACATTGAGCAATGAACACATCTACATCAAGCTCATGAGCATCAACTTCCTGACTTCCCGCAATACACTTTTTTTAAAACCCAATGTGTTTTCGCTTTATAGTGCCGGGGATTTGAGGAGGAGGTTTTTCTTTAACAACAGCACAACGAATGCTGTTCCTGCACCAGGTCTTCCTGGGCAACAACGCAATGCACCCGTTTCATACAATTGGGGGCCCAATTTACCCGATCTTTACCTGATGATTGCAGAATGCAAGGCAAGGGCCAACGACCTTGCAGGTGCCAAAACTGATCTTGAAACACTCAGAAGAACGAGAATGCCATTGGCTGAAGCGACAGTAGCACTCACTACCCAAGACGCAATGGTCAAAGCAATTTTGGATGAAAGAAAGCGTGAGTTTGCAGGTACAGGATTCAGGTGGTTCGACATGAGGCGTCTTTGGAGCGATACCAAGTACAACAATATTGATCCTGTTCATCCGCTCGGCGGTTCAACTTTCAACTTGAAAGTTGAGCGTCTTGCATTGAAGATCCCGCCTGCCATTTTAAAATTGAACCCTGGCATGCCAGACAACCAATAATGCCTCATTAAATACAACCAAGAAAATAACATGAAAAAAATTCTATCGCTCCTTCTGCTTATGTTGCCTGTGTTGATCATGGCACAAGAAGGCTTCACCGTGAAAGCCAAATTTGATCAGCTGGGTGCCAACAAAGTGAAGGCATCCTATTATAAAAATGGCAAGAACATTTATGATACACTTGTCGCCAACAAGAAAGGGGTTGTGCTCTGGGAAGGCAGGGTGGATGAGCCACAGATTGTACGCATGGAAGTATTGGATTCAAGCCTGATTCTTCGTGTTGGCAAAGCTGCATCGGCACCTCCATTCCTCATGTTTGTGCTTACCAATGCAGCCATCACCATTACTGGTGATGCAAAAGAAGCATATGCCGCAAGCATCAAATCAAAGGACAAAGAAATTGCTGACTATGAGGTATACCGCAAAGATGAAATCGCTTTCAACCGCGCAACCTGGGAGATCCAAAAAGAACTCAACAGAAAGTTGAATGCAAAAGATACCGCTGGTAATGCGGTATTGATGGCAAAGCTTGGTGTTCTTCGCAAGGAAAACCAACAGATACGGATGAAGTTCATAGATGCCCATCCTGCTTCATTCTCCAGCGTTCTGATGCTTACCAATCTTTTTCTTGTAATGTCCAACGAAGACATGTACAGGCGATATTCCGCCATCGACCAACGCTACAAAGATACCAAGGCCTATACAAGCCTTGGTCTTAAAGTGGAGAGCAATCGCAGGACGGCTATCGGTCAGCCGATGATTCCCTTTTCATTGGTGGGTGTAGATGGCAAACAGGTCAATACTGCAGATTTGAAAGGCAAGATCATTCTGCTTGATTTCTGGGGAAGCTGGTGTGTGCCTTGTCGCAAAAGTCATCCTGCCCTTAAAGAGTTGTATGCGAAATACAAATCAAAAGGGCTTGAGATCATCGGCATTTCCAATGAAGCGTTCAGTGTAGGCAAAACAAAACAACAGCAGATAGACTCCTGGAAAACGGCCATCAAAGAAGATGGTATCGATTGGCTACATGTGCTCAATGATGCAGATATCAATGACCTTGCCAAGTCTCATGATATCAATGGTTATCCCACCAAGTTTCTGATTGACCGCAATGGCAAGTTTATTTTAAAAATACTCGGAACAAGTGAATCATTGCACAAAACCCTTGAAGCGAAATTGGCTGAATTGATGCCTAACTGATAACTCCGAATCACGAATGATAGCCCCTTGGATTTCCAAGGGGCTTTTTTTTAAAGAGGAGGAAACGCTTTCGTTTTCCTATTGATAAATTGAATCTTCCTAGCGCAAAAGAGGGAAGATCTACTCAAACTTTGCTTATTGAAACGCAAAAAGAACCATTTAATTTCCTAATATTGAAAAGAGAAATTTTCGAAAAAGGAATTCAATCGATGCATTGAGTGTCATTTCCGGAGAAAATCTTTAGACCAAAATGAAGCCTAAGACAACATTTGATGAACTGCAGTTGATAAAAAAAATGGCTGAAGGAGACATGAACTCCTTTGATGCTATTTATTGGAAATACTACAAAGCAGTGCATGGGAATATCCTCAAACTCGTTCAGGATAGCGCTTCAGCGGAAGATATTTTACAAGATGTTTTTCTTTCATTGTGGGAGAATCGTGAAAAGATTGATGCTGCAAGATCACTTGCAGGTTGGCTTTTTGTGACCAGCTACAACAGGTCCATGACTTTTTTGAAAAGAAGATTGAGAGAGAAAATGACACCTGTTTTACCCGATGAAGATTCAGTTGAGATGCCAATAGGTCAGCCATTGGCTGACATACGGTTGCATGAACTTGAAAAGGCCATCAGCAGCCTTTCTCCCCAAAAACAAAAAGTATTCTACATGTGCAAGCTCAAGGGGCTCAGCTATGCGGAAACTGCTGATTTGATGAAAATATCCCGGCATACTGTAAAAGAATACCTCACTGCTGCATTCCGATCCATCAAGGACCAGATGATGAAATCACCCAGTATTGGCCTGGTTGCCGGGGTTTTTCTAAGATTTTTTTCATAATACCCCCCCCTTTACAGGGCCGCGTAGTATTTATTGCGACGAACTACTGCCTTGGAAGAAATTAAAACCAAATTAAAGCTCCTTTTGACCCAGACAAACTGGAATCCTGAAGACCGAAAATGGCTTTTGGAGTTCCTGGATTCTGGAGATACGTTTTTATTGCAGGAGCTGCTGCGAGAGGATTTTTTCAATGAAATCAATGCCTCTGTTGATCAGCATGATGAAGCTGCAAAAGAAATTCTCGAGAAAATTCATCAAAAAATTACAGCAGACAAAAGAACTTCCAGCAAAACCCCGGTTATTCCGCTCAGGTGGATTTCCATCGCAGCAAGCTTTTTTCTACTTGCATTTTCTGCTTATTTTTTCATTTACAACAAGCCTTCCAATCCCGTTGCTGTTGTTGAGAACCCCGCTAGCCAGCCATTGCTAAACGATTTTGTGCCAGGAGGCGACAAGGCCGTCTTGACCCTTGCCGATGGCTCGGTTGTTATTCTTGACGACGCCTCCAATGGGAATATCGCCGTACAAGGCGCCGTTCAGGTACAAAAAGTCAATGATGGAAAACTTCAATACCAAGCCGGGGGAGAAGCGTTGGAAACAGTATACAACTCCGTATCAACCCCTAAAGGAGGAAAATTTCAGTTGACACTTTCAGATGGCACAAAAGTTTGGCTCAATGCATCTTCTTTGTTGAAGTTTCCAGTGGTTTTTAACGGAAATGAAAGGAAAGTTGAACTGCATGGGGAAGGTTATTTTGAAGTGGCAGAAAACAAGCAAAAGCCATTCAAGGTGGATGTTGCAGGTCGGGGTGAGGTTGAGGTTTTGGGAACGCATTTTAATGTGAATGCCTATGCTGATGAGGCCTCTCTGAACACAACATTGCTGGAAGGAAGTGTAAAGGTTAAGGTTGGCTCCAACGCAAAACCTTCTATGTTGGTACCAGGCCAACAGGCAAGAATTTTTCCTAATGGAGAACTGAGAACAACAAGCAATATCAATCTTGAGGAGGTTGTTGCGTGGAAGAATGGCAAGTTTCATTTTGGAGAATCAACCGACATGGAGACAGTAATGCGTCAGATTGGAAGATGGTATGATGTGGAAGTGGAATATTCAGGTAATTTTTCTGGCAAACACCTTGGTGGTACCATTTCAAGAGATGTAAATGCATCGAAAGTTTTTGAAATGCTGGAGATGACCGGGATAGCGAAATTCAGGATTGTGGGGAAGAAAGTGTTGGTGGTTGCTCAAAACAATTAAGTTCAGGAAACCCAAAAAAAACCGCCTCGAATGGAAGTCGAGACGGCATAATGCCTGGGTATCTAATAAATAAGTCGTGACAGACCTGTATCATTAACCCAAACAAACCAAAGTTATGCATTTTAAGCCTTTATCAAGCCCTCCAAAAAGGTACTCAGGAACATTAATCAAAACTATTCTGATGATGAAATTCACAGTTTTCTTTTTGCTGGTTGCCTGCATGCAGGTTTCAGCAAGCGGATTTTCTCAGGTATCACTTGCAGAGAAGAATGTCCCTTTGAGATCAGTGTTTAAAAAGATCCAAAAGCAGACAGGATTTGATTTTTTGTACGGATCCCAATTTTTGCAGGAAGCAGGAAACGTAAGCATTGATGTCAGCAATGTGAGCCTGGAACATGCTCTTGAGCTTTGCTTCAAGGGTAAGCCATTGGCTTATACCATTATTGAAAAGACCATTGTTGTGAAGCCAAAGCCATTGGTGATGGCTGATGTTACTCCTGTAGTGGAGCTGAGTGAGATCATCTCAGGTAAAATAACAGATGAGCAGGGAATGCCGCTTGCAGGCGCATCGGTATATGTCAAGGGCTCATCAAAGGCAACAGTAACAGATGCACAGGGTCGTTTCAACCTTGAAGTGGACAACCTGGAAGGCACGCTGGTGCTTTCATTTGTTGGCCGCATTCAGCAAGAGCTTCCGCTGAAAGGAAAAAAAACATTCAATGTTGTGTTGAAATCAGCTACTGAGGATCTTTCTGATGTGGTGGTGATTGGATATGGAAGCCAGAAAAAAGAAACGCTTTCCGGAGCCGTTGTTAACATAAAAAGTAAGGATATTCTTACCACCAAAAGCACCAGTGTAGTGAGCAATATTCAGGGTAAAATCCCTGGTGTTCACATCAGGCAACAAACCGCAGAGCCCGGTACTTTTAACAGCCTTGTGAGCATCAGGGGTTTTGGTACGCCTCTGCTTGTGATTGATGGAGTTCCTCGTGATGGGATGTCAGATTTTGAGCGATTGAATCCAGAGGATATCGAGAGCATTTCTGTTCTCAAAGATGCTGCTGCTGCCATTTATGGAATGAATGCGGACAATGGCGTAATTATCGTTACAACTAAAAAAGGGCAGAAAGGGTTGGCCAAATTCAACTACAGCAGTTTTGTCGGCTACAAGCAGCCAACCAGCATGCCTGATATGGTAGATGCCTATACCTACCGCACCATCAGGAACGAAATGGACCGCAATACCAAACTCTCTCCAACATTCAGCCAAACTGATCTAGACAAGTGGAAAGTGGGTACTGAACCAGGGTACATTGACTATGACTGGTTTAAAGAAACACTGAGAGACTTTACCATGCAGCAACAACATAATATTTCTGCATCAGGTGGTTCAGAAGGGGTAACCTATTATACCAGCCTTGGTATACTTGCTGATGATGGTATTTTGAAGAGCGATATTCAGAAATACCGGAAATACAATTTTCGTACAAACGTCACTTTCCAGATGACCAAGGATCTCAAAGCCATTGTTACACTGGCTGGAAAGGTTGACAACAACCGCAGTCCTCAGGGATCTTATTTCTGGTTTTTTAAACCTCTGATCATTGCAGACCGTGCATTTTCTCCTTTGGTTCCTGGAACAAACAATGTGACCCGGATACCACCTGAATTTACCAATCCTTATGCATTGGCATCAGAAGCGATTTCAGGGTATGAGAAGTGGAGCAATGTGCAGTATCAAACACAGGTGGAGCTTCAATATGATTTGCCTGCTGTCAAGGGATTGAAATTCGGATTGCTTGCGGCTTACGATGGAAACAACAACAACTGGTCGAATCTTGGACGAGCATATAACCAATACGACATCAGTACAAATGCAGCAACTTTGAGGGGCCAGAACAGGTATGTCAATACCATGACACAGTTTGGCAGGGCTGTGGTTCAGGCAAGTGCAAATTATAAAACGACCATCGCAAAAAATCACCATATTGGTGCCACTGTTGTTGGAGAGATGCGTTCATTGAGATCGGACATCATCAACGCTTCCCGTTTTTATGCGGATGTTTATACCTGGGACATTATCAATCAGGGGAGCCTGACCAATGCTCAAAACGGCGGTGACAGGATCATCCAAAAATACCTTTCACTGCTGGGTCGTTTCAATTATGATTTCAAAAACAAATACCTCCTTGAACTTGCTTTCCGTGAGGATGGTTCTTATCGCTATGCTCCTGGCAAAAGATGGGCCATGTTCCCCTCTGCTTCAGCCGGCTGGAGGGTTTCGCAAGAAAATTTTATGCGCAACAGTGTACCCTGGATTTCCAATCTCAAACTCAGGGCCTCGTATGGCATGATGGGTGCTGACCAAGGCACTCCCTTTGAATATTATCTGGGATACAGGTATGGCAATATTGACCAAGGATACATTTTCAACAATGGTGTGCTTACATCTGGTATGGTGCCTCCTGGTGTAGTCAATGAAAACCTTACCTGGATCAAGACCAATACAGCTAATCTTGGTATTGACCTGAGTCTTTGGGATGGCAAATTTGGCCTTGTGGCCGACTGGTTCCAGAAAGACCGGAACGGTCTTTTGGCAACAAAGATTCAATCAGTGCCCAATACATTCGGCGCTTCATTTCCTCAGGAAAACATCAATAAAGACATGGTCAAGGGATTTGAGTTGATGGTTTCCCATAAAAACAAAATAGGCAAGCTTCGCTATGAAGTCAGTGCCAACATGACCTATGCAAGAAAATACCTTGTCTACAGTGAAAGAGCCCCATATGCAAGCAGCATGCAAAAATGGAAAGATACCTGGGGTACCGGTGGCCGCGTGCTGGGTCGTGAGTGGGGCTATCTCTATGATGGACGTTATACAGATATACGCCAGTACCAGTCAGCTCCTCTGATGGGCGGTGCAGCAGGAAACTCTATGATGCTGCCCGGTAGTTTTGCCGTGAAAGATGTTGACGGTAACGGCATCATCAATGGCGATGATCAACTCCCTGAGTTCTGGTCAGGTCAATACCAGGGTTTTGCAGGGAACCCTCCTCTACAATATGGTGCAACCATCAATCTGGCCTGGGGAGGTTTTGATATGAACATGTTGTTTCAGGGTGCGGCATTGTTTTCGATTTTTGCATCGCCCAATGATGTTTGGGGTTATGGACGTTATCCGGGAATGTGGGAAAAATACATGGACAGATGGCGCTTGGAAGATCCGAACATGAACCCTTATGATCCTTCAGCAAAATGGATTCCTGGAGAATACCCAGCGCTTAGGTCCAACTTCAACAATACAACCGACGCCCTTACAACTGACCGTTGGAGATTGAACGCATCTTATGTGCGACTGAAGAGTACAGAGATCGGGTACACACTTGCTCCTCAATTTGCCAAAAGAATAAAGATTGACAACCTTAGGGTTTTTGTGAATGGATTCAACCTCTTCACTTTTGCCAATCCGCTGGCAAAGAATCTGGATCCTGAGAAGGAAGAAGGAGCTTATCAGGCAGACCTTACTTATCCCCTCATGAGGTCTTTCAACTTTGGTATCAACCTTAACTTTTAAATGATTGAAGTAATGAAAAAACTAATTATATATACCGGCATGATCATCGCAGGTCTTGCCCTTGCCTCTTGCAAAAAATACCTTGAAGTGCAGCCCTTGGATAGGGTTCCAGCTGAGCAATTGCTGACAGATCCCAATGGTGTAAAGACATTATTGGCCAATCTCTACAGCAAGATGCCTGTTGAGGATTACAAATACAATCCGGGTGTTAGCTTCAATTATCATCGAACTGCAGGCAACAATTTTATTGAGCCTGGGTTTGGCACTGCTTATTTGACCGATGAAGCGAGTCTTTCTGCAGGTTCTGGAATTGGCCCTGTGAATGAAAGCTATTGGGGCTTTGATGGCATACGCCAAACGAATCAATTGATGGAACAGCTTCCTGTGGTAACAACGCTTACTGCTGCACAAAAAGCATTACTTATTGCAGAGTGCAGGTTCATTCGTGCCTACATGTATTTTACCATGGCCAGAAGGTATGGTGGAGTTCCCATCATTGAAAAGTCTTTGGAATACAAGCCAGGAACTGATAATGCTGATCTGTTTGTATCACGCAGCACCGAAAAACAAACCTGGGACTATGTATTGAATGAATTGGAAGAGGCTTCAAAAGGAATGCCAGCTTCGTTTTCTGCAGTCGAAGGACCATACCGTGCTACAAAATGGGCAGCACTTGCCTTGAAGTCAAGGGCTGCATTGCATGCCGCTTCTGTTGCAAAGTTCTGGAACAAGGCACCCCTGACGGGTGATGCTGTTACCCAAAAAATGGCTGGTGGGATGACGCCTGCAGATGCAGATAATTATTACCAGCAGTGCATCACTGCAGCTGAGGCTGTCATCAACAACTCAGGAAAGGCATTGTACAGGCCTACGCCTGCAAACAGAACAGAAGCAGCCAAGAATTTCCAGGATATATTCCAAAATCCTGCTGCTGCTGACATTGAGGTGATCTTCAAAAAAGGGTATATCGATGGTACCACCACTTTTTTACAGGGGCACTCTACAGACATGTACTATAATCCTTCCCAGACAAATCCTGGGGGTCTTTTCTATGGAAGGTCAAGCCCATCACTTGACTTGGTGGATGTGTATGAAGATTATACCGACAATGGGCAAGGTAGAAGTGCAAAACTATCTACCAGAACAGACAACAACGAGAATGATGTTCTTGCCGATCCTACAAGAGTGGATGCAACAAAGCCTTTCAGGCAGTACAATACATTGGCTGATATCTTTGCAAACAAAGATGCCAGGTTGCATGCCACCATCATTGTACCAGGCTCTACCTGGAAAGGGGTACAAATCATCATGCAGGGTGGAATGATCAGGCAAGATGGCACTAAGCTGGTTTACTCCAATGCCAGTGCTCTGGGGAAAGACGGTAAAACATATTGGTCTTTGGGTGCCAGCTCGCCCAATGGTGCAACAGGATTTTCAGGATTTTTCAATATCGGAAGTTCAAGCAACCAGAACTATTCCATCTCAGGATTCCTTCAGAAGAAATTTTTGCAGGAGGGGGTAACTGTTCCTGGAACATATTTTGGTTCCACTTTGGATTTCATTGACATGAGGATGGCAGAAGTATACCTCAATTATGCTGAGGCTGCTATTGAGAGTGGAAAAGGAAGTTCGGCACTTGCTGCAAACTATTTAAATGCATTGAGAAAAAGGGCTGCCCACACCGATAATATTCCTGCCACCATCAACAACATCCTTAAAGAACGCCAGGTTGAAATGGCTTTCGAAGGAAGGCGCTACTGGGACCTGATCAGGAGAAGAGATGCCCACACAATGTTCACCTCTGCAAAAAGGACCATTCTTGTTCCCATGATTGACCTGCGCCCGGCAGTTCCTAAGTATATATTTGTTCGTGCCAATAATTTCTATGATGAAACATCAGGTGGAAGAAACTTCCAGCCAAGGGATTATTACAGGCCTATCCCAGGGGTAGCTACAAATAAATTGGTACAGAATCCACAATTTTAACAAGAAAAGAAACCAGCAATGAAAAAAGCATTTTTACTTATCATATATGCACTGGGGTTGACTACAATGTTTTCTTCCTGCGAGAAAGACAACATGCCCGGGCCCAACGCAATCGTTTATGGCACAATCAAAGACAAGGTTACAGGTAAGCCTGTTGAAACGGAGTTGATCAATGGTTCAAGCATTGAAGCATTTGAATTGGGTTATCCTACCCAGGTGCTGCAACGCTGGTTGATAAAGAATGACGGACAGTATCGCAACAACCTTGTTTTTGCAGCCAATTATGATTTTCAACTCCGCAACAACAATTTTTTTCCGATTTCATTGCTTAATTATTCAATTAAGCCAGGCGAAAATCAGCTTGATTTTACAGTTGATCCTTATTTAAGGGTCAACAATTGTAAGATTGTGCACGATCCTGCAGGAAAAAAAGTAACCGCAACATTTAACCTTGAAGCGGGTGGGCCTAATGTGAAAGTGAGGGCGGTTAGGTTGTATGCTTTTAGTGATATCTATGTTGGAGAGGCTACGAAGTTTGGTGTAACGGCTGCTTCTGCCATATCATATGCCCCCTCCAAGACAGTAGACAATGGATTGATAACGCTCACCATCGATCTTGCTGCCAATGCTAACCTTTTCCCAGCCGGAAGGGATTATTTTTTCAGGGTAGGTGCACTGGCGGATTTGGCAGGTGTTGGAACAATTAGGCATAATTATGCTCCTATTGTAAAAATCACGCTATAAACCAATCATGGTCTATAAATTTTCTCTCTCATAAACAGTAAATGGCAGAACGGGGAGCTGATTCATCGGCACCCCTCTTTTGTTTTATAGCAATTGTAAACGTTGAAAATGCATTGCATGAAAAGAATTGGCACATTGCTTATTTGTCTTTTTTTGGGAACGCGGATCTGTTCACAAACAAATGGAGACCTGCTTCCAAAGACAGACGAACAGGTGCTTTCAGCCATAGCCAAGCATCAACCCTTGAATGGGGCGAAGATTCCTTCCAATATCAAACACCAGTTGGGCGCTACCCATGTAGCAGGAAAATATTTTTTTACCAATGAGCCATATTTAATTGAAGGTTGTAAAAAAATGACTGAATTGGGATATGGTGTAGTGAAGTTATGGTTCAGGAAAACAGGCTCTGGTTATCCCTACAATTCAAATTGGAGCATCGACAAGGATATCTCACTTGTTGATCTGGCCAAGCACCCTTACTGGCAAACCTGCTTTGATATGCCTTTCAGTACTATTGCCCTAAGCATTGAAGGTGCAGGAATTCGGACAACTGATGCTTCTGCAAAAGCAGAGGAAGAAGAGATTTATGCACTGGCAAAATACCTGCTTGAAAAATACAAGGACCGAGAGATGACTTTCATCCTGCATAACTGGGAAGGTGATTGGATGATGCGCGGTGGCACAGGATCAAGTGCCAGGTGGTCAAGAAAACCCGGAGAATTGATCAGGGCAGTGGATGGAGACCGGCAGACAGTTCTGGTTCCAGTCGATTCACTGGACCGCATCAATGCCATGGCAAAATGGTTTAAGGCCAGGCAGGATGGGGTGAACCGTGCTCGTGCAGCAGTTGGACGCAGCAAGTGCAAAGTGGTTCATGCAATCGAAGCCAACAAAGTGATGGATAGTCAGCAAGGCATCCCGGGTATTGTCAACAGTGTATTGCCTTTGGTTGAAACAGATATGGTTTCATGGTCTTGTTATGATGGGATGGATGAAAAAGGATTGAAACTCTACAGAGGGATAGAATACATCAAGCAATTCATCCGACCAACACCCTATATGAAAGGACAGAAAGTGGTGTTTTTGGGTGAAATAGGTATTCCTGAACAGCGGTATGAAGGTTTGACTGAAAAAGAGCCAGTTGTCAAACGCTGGGATGCCTATGTCGGAGTGTGTCAGGCATTGAAGGTTCCGTATATCATACAGTGGGAACTCTACTGCAATGAACCTAAAAATGAGGAGCTCAGAAAATTGAATGATGTCAGAAAAACGGATGAGATGCGCGGTTTCTGGCTTATTCGCCCCGACGGAACAACTGGTTTTGCAGGAGAGTATTTTGCCCAATTATTGAAAAACGCAGGAAATAAAATGCAGCATTGAACATGAAAAGGTTTTCTCATTATTTGATTTCGTTGGTATTGATTACTGCTTGCTCTAAAAAAATAGAAACAGTGGTTACCCCTCCGACTCCTCCGGCCCCACCGGTAGTTCCCATTGTTGACCCCAACACATTGTCGGTTCCGGTAACTGCTACACAGGTGAATGGCTCTTTCTCCTATACCAAGATCAAGAATGTCCATCCCCGTCTGCATTACACTGCAGCTGAAATTTCGCAAATTGGGACTGCCGCCCAAATAGATCCGTTTGCAAAACCCACCTATGATAATATTATTGCAAGGGCTGACGCCCTGAT
>JBIPNK010000064.1:0-15342 GCA_044373365.1 Chitinophagaceae bacterium | reverse complement strand
AATTGGAAGGCGTTCCGCGTTTATAACAAAATCTGTTCAAGCACAGTCAGGGGAAAGGCCCGTTATTTCTATTCATAGCGCAAAGCAACAATCGGATCAAGCTTTGATGCTTTCATGGCAGGATACAAGCCAGCTGTAATTCCCACAGCAGAACATATGATGATGCCAATGGAGATGATCTTCCAGGGAATAAAAAAGGGCGTATCCATGAGGCTTCCCACCAGGTTTCCAATGATTACACCCAAAAGGATGCCAATCACAGCCCCCATCAAGCTGATCAGGGTAGATTCAAAAAGAAACTGTGCGCGAATCGAATTTCTTTTTCCGCCCAAAGCCTTGATCAATCCTACCTCCTTGGTGCGCTCTGTTACAGCCACCAACATGATGTTCATCAAACCAATGGCAGCACCAACCAATGTGATGAAACCAATAGCACCAGCGGCAGCTGATATCGTTCCCAATAAATTGATAAACGTTTCTGCAATGCTGTCACTCTTGTCCACATAAAAATTATTGTCTTCCGTCACGTCCAATCCCCTGATGGTTCTGAAAACTCCCTCAGCCTCGCCAATAGCAGACTCCATGAGGTTTATATCTGGCACCATGATGGCCACGGAGAAAGACTGGTTCCTGCTGGCATAACGCTGACGCACGTTTGTGTACGTAGAAAAAATTACATTGTCCGCCTGTAAAAAAGAACTGGATCCTTTTTCTTTGGTGATGCCTACAACCCTGTATTTGTTGTTGCCAACACGGATCACTTTTTCAAGCCCACGCTCATATTTTGTACCAAAAAGTTTTGAAGCAACGTCCTTACCGATGATGCAAATATCCTGCCCACTTTCAACATCAGTCTTGTTGAAATTCCTGCCATAGGCAATCTCATAGCCATTGAGCTGCAGATAATTCTCATCCCCTCCATTGATAGAAACAGTCGGATTGGTTTTCTTGTTTTCGAAATTGACCACCTGGTTGCGGGCGCCATTCAAACCAATGCTGACATCTGCAGGATAATCATACATCTCCTTGAATTGCCTGGCCTGTCGGTAGGTGATGATTTTGCCGGTATTGGACTTTCGCTCCCTTCTGTTTGTTTTGGTATTGGACTGCTTCACGTCTGCACCCCTTCCAAAAGAAACCTTGCGCTCCTTGAACCTGATGCTGAAGGCATTGGCGCCCATGGTAGAGAAACTATCCCTCAAACTGGTGTTCATTGCCTCAATGGCCGTTATAATGCCCACCAAGGCCATGATTCCGAATGCAATGATGGCTACAGTAATACCTGTACGCAACTTGTTGCCCCTAACAGTTCTCCATGCGAGGGCCAGGTTATCCATGAATTTCATGGGATAAAATTAGTCAAACCTTTGGTCAGAAATTGAAAAGTTTGATGAACGGACAGCTTTCATTTGCCATTAGGCAAATTACAAGCCTATAAAAGCCCTGTCAGGTAATCAGGATGTATGCCAAGCACCAGGATAATGATGGCCGCGCCCAGCAAAATAAACCTGAAAGATGGGCTGAATTCAAGTTCCTCCTCGTGGCTTGGCTCCTTGAAATACATCGCCTGAACAACCCTGAAATAGTAGTAAACACTCACAGCTGCACACAAGATGGCCACGATGGCAAGCCAAAGAAAATTACCATCTTTGATGACAGCGAGCAACATGTAGTATTTGGCGAAAAAGCCTGCCGTCAAAGGAATACCTGCAAGGGATAAAATACAAATCAACACCGAAAATGCTACCAATGGATGTTTCTTGGCAAAACCGTTGAAAGCATCGATTGAATGGTCCTTGAATTTAGAGAGCACCGCAAAAATGCCAATGGTTGCAACGCTGTATGCGGCAAAATAGAGTACCATGCCTTGCTTGGCAAAGATATTCATGGCGAAAATACCCAGCATCATGAAGCCGGCCTGTGCAATGGATGAGTAGCTCAACATCCTTTTGACACTCTGCTGGAAAACTGCTGTGATGTTTCCAATCACCAGGGTCAGTGCTGCTACAACTGCCATCAGTACCTGCCAGTCTGCTTGAAACTTCCCAAAAGCAGCTTCAAACAACTTGAGGAAGGCAAAGAATCCAGCAGACTTTACAATGGTGGCCATGAATGAAGTGAAGACGGTTGGCGTACCATCATAAACATCAGGGGTCCAAAAATGAAAGGGAGCAGCCGATACTTTGAATGACATGGAAGCCAACAGCAAAACCATCCCAATGGCCTTCATGGGCGTAAGGGCACCCAACCCTGCGTTTACCCCTTCCAAATAAAAAGTTCCTGCATCACCATACAAAAAGGCAATACCCATGAGCATGATGCCGGTGGAGAATGAACCCATCAGGAAGTATTTCAGTGCAGCTTCATTGCTTTTCAGGTTGGATTTGTCGCTTCCGGCCAGCACATAAAGCGGTATAGAGATGATCTCGATACCGATGAACAACATCAGCAAAGACTTGAACCCTGCAATGATAGAGATGCCAGAAAGAATGAAAAAAATCAATGCATAAAGATCAGAGGGGCTCTTACCTGCCTTCTCGATTTCCCTTCCGGAAAGCAAAAAATAAACCAGGGTGGAGAATAGGACAACAGTGTTGAAAATCAGTCCAAACCCATTGTAGGCAAGCATCCCCTTTGTATCAATATTGAAAAAGGAAAGACCGAGGTATTCCATCCAGTTGACAACCAAAACAGCCAATACACCCAACAAAGCCACCACAGAAACTGTTCTTGTGTTTTTTGTTGCAAAGCCTGTGTACATCATCAGTACACCCCAAAGCGCAGAAAGAATAATTGCATTCATAACCCCTACAATATTTTAAATGGTAACATACCGGTTTACAATAAGCCCTACAGTTTCATACATCATCTTGAAAAAAGGATCTGGATAAATCCCTACAAAAAGGATCAATCCGGTGATCACCGTCAACACCATTGCTTGCGTCTTGTTGATATCGACATAGCCTTCAACAGCGGCAACCACCTCACCATAAAACACATGCTTGATCATGTTCAAGGTGTAGACAGCAGAAAGAATGATGCTAAGGCCTGCAAAGGCGGCAATCCATGGCTTGAACAGATAGAGTCCGTTGAAAATCATGAACTCGCCAACAAACGCGTTGGTGAGCGGAAGTGCAATGTTGGCAAATGCAGCAATCACAAGAAAAATAGTGAGCTTGGGTGCTTTTTTGGCGATTCCTCCCAAGGCAGAAATCTTGGTGACGCCGGTCTGCTTTTCAATCAGGTCGGCCACAATCCAGAGGGCCATGATGTTGATACCATGGCTGAACATCTGCAATACCGCACCATTCAAGGCAACGGACTTCAAGGTAAAAGCCCCTGCTGCCATGAGTCCGATGTGCGCAATAGATGAGTAAGCAATCAGTTTCTTGATATTGTCTTGGTAGATGGCCACCAATGAAGCATAGACCATGCCAGCTACAATAACAACAATGATGGCCGTATTGAATTGCTTTACCGCCAGAGGAAACAAGGGCAGCAACCACCTCAACAATCCGAACAATCCCATCTTCACCATCACTGCGCTCAATACCATTGTAACGGGCGTTGGGGCCTGTTCATAGGCTTCCGGCTGCCATGTATGCAAAGGAAACAAGGGCATTTTAATGGCAAAAGCAATGAAGAATAGCAGGAACATCCAGTATTGCTCAACATCAGAAAGCTGAACATTGTAAAAAGCCACAAGACTGAATGAACCATTGCTGGTTTTTAGGTACATGTACAAAATACCAATCAGCAGGAACAAGGAACCCACGAATGTGTAAATGAAAAACTTGAAAGTGGCCTTGATGCGTTTTTCTCCACCCCAAATGGAAGCAAGAAAATAAACAGGAATCAGTGCAAGCTCCCAAAACAGGTAAAAGACCAAGGCATCCGTTGCCATAAATACCCCCATGAGACCGCATTGCGTGAGCAACATCAGCCCATAAAAACGGTTGGCATTGGGATACCTGTTGCCAGGAACCAGGAGAAATACCATGGGGAATACCAATGCAGTCAACAAACAAAGCACTCTTGTCAACCCATCAAGGATCAGGCCAAAACTGCTTCCCAGGTTGGGCAGCCAAACATAGCTTACCTGGTTGTAGACAAACGATTCTGTTGATGAAAAGAATAGACTGGTCATCATCACCCCCATTGTTAAGAGGGAGAAAACAATGGCAATGGCCCTGGCACCTTTTTCTGATTTGATGAAAAAGGAAATAAGCCCGCCTGCCAATGGCAACCAGATCAACAATGCAGGAAAATTATCAAATGCTGCGAACATATTGAATGCGTTTGGTTATAACTTCCAGAACAACTGGAAGATGAAAAATAGTATGATAGCGACCATCATGATCAAGATGTAAGAACCCACTTGACCACTTTGCAAGAGGCGCAATTGTCTTGCACTGAATTGCACACCCTTGCCAACTCCGTTGACAAGACCATCAATCAATTTATTGTCCACTACCCTGCTCAGGAAGGAAGATATCCAGTTGATGGGTTTGACAACAATGGCTTCATAGATTTCATCCACATACCATTTGTTGGAAAGAACAGCTGAAAATCCTGAAGGAGCAGAAGTATCAATATTTTCTTTTGAAAACTTTTTGGAAGCCAACACAATCATCACCAGGATCAATACCAAAACGCCTCCCATCAGTGCGAGTTCTGATGTGTGAGACAAATGAATGGCCGGGTGTGCTGGCCTCACTGACGCAACCACTGGCGACAGGAAGTTTGAAAGCAGGTGTGCATTCTCTGCAAAAACAGCAGGTATACCTATCCATCCACCAGCCACAGACAAGATGGCCAACACAATCAGTGGGAAGGTCATGGGTACTGGAGACTCATGTAAATGGTGCTCTTGTTCATGGGAGCCCCTGAACTTACCGGAAAAAGTGAGGAAGTACAAACGGAACATGTAGAAGGCTGTCATCAGTGAAGTGGCCAGCGCCAGCACATAATAAACAGGATGCTTCTCCAATGCTGCCGTCAGGATCTCATCCTTTGAAAAGAAACCTGCAAAGGGAGGAATACCTGCAATCGCCAAACATCCAATCAAGAAAGTAATGTGCGTGATTGGCAGTTTTTTCCTAAGCCCACCCATCTTCATGATGTCCTGCTCATGGTGCATGGCATGGATCACACTACCTGCTCCCAGAAACAGAAGGGCTTTGAAAAATGCATGTGTCATCACATGGAAAACGCCTGCAGTATAGGCCCCAACACCCAGTGCCAGGAACATCAGCCCAAGTTGGCTGACAGTGGAATACGCCAATACTTTTTTGATGTCATTTTGTTTGAGGGCAATAGTGGCAGCCAACAGCGCTGTTGAAATACCAATGATGGCAACAAGGTTTTGTGAAACGGGAGCAAGGGTAAACAGGACATTGCTTCTTGCAATCATGTAGATGCCCGCGGTTACCATTGTTGCTGCATGGATAAGTGCAGAGACAGGAGTAGGACCCGCCATCGCATCTGGCAACCACGTATACAAAGGAATCTGCGCTGACTTACCCATGGCCCCTACAAACAACAAGATGGTAATGCCCGTCAATACTGCTACTGGAGCCGTTGATGCTTTTGAAAAAACATCTGCATAAGCAATCGAACCGAACTGGGAAAGCATCCAGAAAATGGCCAAGAGAAAACCAAGGTCACCAATCCTGTTCATCACAAAAGCCTTTTTCGCTGCATTGTTGTATGACTTGTTTTGAAACCAGTATCCAATCAGCAAATAAGAACAAAGCCCTACACCTTCCCATCCAATGAACATCACCACAAAATTGGATCCCAATACAAGGAGCAACATGGAGAATACAAAAAGATTGAGGTAGGCAAAATAACGGGCATAATGTGGCGTAGTCTCCTCATGCATGTAAGCAGTTGAGTAGATATGGATCAAGGAACCAATACCCGTGATCACGAGCAGGAACAATCCGCTGAGCTGGTCTACCAGAAAAGAAGCTTGTATATCCAACCCTCCGGCTTTGATGAAATCAAAATAGCGAATCACCATGGGGGTTGCGCCGGGTGCAGCCACTTCCCTGAACACCAGGAGACTGACAACAAAAGAGGCAATCAATACACCACAGCCAACGATGTTCACGAGCATCCTTGAGAGAAAATTCCTTCCCAACCCGTTGATCAGAAAACCAACCAGTGGAAGAAGCGGAATCAGAAAAACATATTTACTCATATCATTCTTTGAATCAGATCAATCAATCGAGTTAAGGTCAGTGTTTCAACCTGTTGAGGAAATTGATATCCACTGAATGGATATTCCTGTACAGCATGACAATGATGGCAAGACCAACAGTCACTTCTGCTGCAGCCACCACCATGATGAAGAAAACAAAAAGCTGGGCTTCTGTTCCCACTGTTGTTGCCCTGTCGGCTGCAAAAGCTGCCACATGGTGCATCTTGGAAAACGCGACCAGCAATACGTTCACTGCATTCAACATCAGTTCAATGCACATGAAAATAATGATGGCGTTCCGCCTGGTCAACACACCAACGATTCCGATGGTGAACAAAGCGAGGGAAAGAAAAATGTAATAATTTATAGGTATAACCGGCATAACGTTGGTATTCTTTTAGGAAACAATTGTTGATGACTCTTTTTTACCCAACACCACAGCACCCACCATGGCGCTCAAAAACAGGATGCTGCTGATTTCGAAGGGTACCACATAATCAGTAAACAAAACCTTACCCAGGTTCTTGATCAGGCCGATACTGCCTTCTCCCCTCATGCTCGAGATGAATCCATCATTGTCTTTCAAGGCGGCAATGAGGATCAGCATCAGGCTTCCACCAGACAATACGGCTGCGAACTTCATCCACTTGCTTTTCTGTGGCTCACTCTCCGCATTGAGGTTCATGAACATGATAACAAACAGAAACAGAACCATGATGGCACCTGCGTACACAATCATGTTGACGATGGCCAGGAATTGTGCATTCATGATGATATAATGCCCGGTGATGGCCATGAAAACCATGATCAGCCACAAGACACTGTGCACAGGATTTTTACTGAATACAACCATCATTGCACTGAACAGGGCCAGGGCAGTCAGGAACCAAAAAAGGATTTCGTTGATGTGCATGGCTTATTTGTTTTTTAGTTGGGCTTCACGCATTCCCTTAGCAATATCATATTTCTCCTTATCGTTTACAGGATTCGGAATCAACAACTCATCTTTTGAATAGATGAATCCTTTTCTTGTAAAATTAGATGGAGCAAATGTTTCAGACATGTAGATGGCATCCTTGGGACAGGCCTCCTCACACAAACCACAGAAAATGCAGCGGAGCATGTTGATCTCATATTTTGCTGCATATTTTTCTTCCCGGTAAAGATGCTCTTCACTGGTTTTGCGTTCTGCTGCTTCCATGGTGATGGCTTCTGCAGGACAGGCCACAGCACAAAGTCCGCAAGCCGTGCAATTTTCCCTTCCCTCTTCATCGCGGTTCAATACATGGAGTCCACGAAAAACCGGACTGAACGGCCTTTTCTCTTCAGGATAGTTGATGGTGGCCTTTTTCTTGAACATGTGCATGAAGGTGATGGCCATGCCTTTGAAAATCGCTGGCAGGTACAACCTTTCCATGAAGCTCATCGGCTTCTGTTCCAATACTTTTGCCCTATTTGTTAATGATGCCATAGAATTATTTATTTAACCACAGGATAACCAGTGCAGTGATCAACATATTGGCCAATGCCAATGGAATTAATTTTTTCCAACCCAGGTCCATCAACTGATCGTACCTGAACCTCGGTATCGTCCACCTTACCCAAATGAACAGGAAAAGGAAGAAAAGAATTTTTGTGAACAAGGCTCCAAACCCAAGCAGGGCAACGGTATTGGCACCAAGGCTCAAAGACAGTGCTGCCTCATCCACGAATGGGATGTCATACCCACCAAAGAAAAGGGTGGACACCACAGCGCTGGAGATGAACATGTTGACGTATTCAGAAAACAGGTACAAGCCAAGTTTCATGGATGAATATTCCTGGTGGTAGCCAAAGTTCAATTCATTCTCCGCTTCAGGAAGATCAAAGGGTGTTCTGTTGCACTCTGCAAATACACAGATCAGAAAAATCAAAAATCCAAGGGGTTGGTAGATGATGTTCCATCCTCCTTCCATTTGCTGTTGCACGATTGTCTTGAGGCTCAAAGAACCTGTCATCATCAACAATGCAATCAGTGAAAGGCCCATGGCCAACTCATAAGAAATGATCTGTGAAGCACCGCGAACAGCGGCAATCAATGAGAATTTGTTGTTGGAAGCCCATCCACCGATCATGATGCCATAAACACCCATGCTCACCACCCCAAAAACATAAAGAATACCAATGTTCACGTCAGCGATCTGGAGGCTCACATCACGACCAAAAATATTGATGCTGCTTCCCCATGGAATGACTGCACTGGTGAGCATCGCCGTAACCATGGCCAAGGCTGGGCCAAGTACAAACAAGGTTTTGTTAGAAGTCAGCGGAATGATCTCTTCCTTGAAAAAAAGTTTCAAACCATCTGCCACCGGCTGGAGCAATCCAAAAGGACCTGCCCTGTTCGGACCACGGCGGTCTTGCATCCAGGCCGCCACTTTTCTTTCAGCATAGGTAGTATACATCGCAACGATCAGGGATACCGTGATGATACCACCAATCAACAATAATTTTTCGAGTCCGTACGCAAGGTCTATCGCCATCAAATCCATCGTGATCATGCTTGTTTGGTTGAAGGGTTATATACATCGCTGGTGGCCGGGCCATTGATCAGGCTGAGGTCTATCGAAGGATCATTCACTTCACTTACACTGTGGATGTCCATCAACAACTGTGGATTCCTTCCGCCATGCACTGACTTAAACGTCTCATTGGGCTTTTGGATGTTCTCATAATGGCCCTGAGAGATGACAGAATGCCTGCTGACATGTGTAGGACCTTCGATGGTCCAGTCTGATGTTTTCTTTTTTTCAAAACGGCACTCATTGCAAATCCACTCTTCCACTTCACCCCACTGGTCTTTTCTTGCCGTTACACGCAACACTTCTTCACCCCTTTGCCAAAGCGTAACCTTACCGGCACAGCATTTGCAATCCCTGTGCGCATTGACCGGCTTGGTAAACCAAACACGGTTTTTGAAACGGAAGGTCTTGTCGGTGAGGGCCCCAACCGGGCATACATCGATGACGTTTCCAATGAAATTATTATCGAGTGATTTTTCTATGTAGGTAGCAATTTCAGCATGGTCTCCCCTGCTCAAAATGCCGTGCGATCTTTTGTCTGTGAGTTGGTCTGCAGTGAACACACACCTGTAACAAAGGATGCAACGGGTCATGTGCAATTGGATATAAGGGCCAAGGTCGTGCTTCTCGAAAGTCCTGCGCTTGAACTCATAACGGGTTCCTTGTTTTCCGTGCGAATAGCCAAGGTCCTGCAAATGGCATTCTCCTGCCTGGTCACAAACAGGGCAATCAAGGGGATGGTTCAACAAGAGGAATTCTACAACACCATTTCTGGCATCTTCCACCTTCGGACTGGTCATGTTTTTCACTTCCATGCCATCCATCACACCAGTCCTGCAACTGGCTACCAGCTTGGGCATAGGACGGGGATCCGCTTCGCTGCCCTTGCTTACTTCAACAAGGCAGGTACGGCACTTGCCGCCACTGCCCTGTAGCTTGCTGTAATAACACATTGCAGGAGGAACAACATCACCACCAATCATGCGCGCTGCCTGCAGGATGGTTGTTCCAACGGGCACATCCACTGTGATGTTATCTATCGTGACTTTTACTGTTTTGACTGCTTCGGTCATATATTTTTTTTAAAGAGACTTAACCCTTACTTATGCTGGAACATGGATGGGATCTGCATAATGTGCCAATCCAAAGTTTTGTGTCTGGCACAATTCCGGATTGTTGACATGCCACTCAAATTCATCCCTGAAATGCCTTATAGCTGCTGCAACAGGCCATGCTGCTGCATCACCCAATGGGCAAATCGTATTGCCTTCGATCTTGCGTTGGATATCCCACAACAAATCGATGTCACTGATGGCACCCTTTCCACTTTCAATTTTACCAAGGATTTTTTCCATCCATCCGGTACCTTCCCTGCATGGTGAACACTGTCCGCAACTCTCATGCCTGTAGAAACGGGCAAGTGTAAGCGTATTCTTTACGATGCATTGGTCTTCGTCCAGGACGATGAATCCGCCGGATCCCATCATGGAACCAGTAGCAAACCCTCCATCAGAAAGGCTTTCATAGTTCATCAGGCGGGGCTCACCTTTTGCAGTTGTCAACAAAAGATTGGCAGGAAGAATCGGAACAGAGGAACCACCGGGGATACAGGCCTTCAGCTTTTTGCCATTGGCAATACCACCACAGTATTCATCGCTGTAGATAAACTCTTCTACAGAAATGGTCATGTCTATTTCGTATACCCCAGGCTTATTGATGTTGCCGCAGGCAGAGATCAATTTTGTTCCGGTAGAGCGCCCAACACCAATCTTGGCGTATTCTTCTCCACCCATGTTCATGATGGGAACTACAGCAGCAAGGGTTTCAACATTGTTGACAACCGTTGGGCAGTCCCAGAGGCCCTTGATTGCGGGGAAGGGAGGCTTGATCCGAGGATTGCCGCGCTTTCCTTCCAATGATTCAATCAGGGCTGTTTCCTCGCCACAAATGTAGGCACCTGCACCGCGTTGCACATAAATCTCACAATCAAATCCCGATCCTAAAATATTCTTTCCAAGGAATCCGTTTTGTTTGGCTTCTGCAATGGCTTGCTCAAGAATGCCAACGATCCATGCATATTCCCCACGGATGTAGATATAAGTGCGGTTGCTGCCCAGGGCAAAAGATGAAACAACCAGGCCTTCGATCAGGAGGTGAGGAAGAAATTCCATCAGGTACCTGTCCTTGAATGTTCCTGGTTCAGATTCATCTGCGTTGCAGACCAGGTAACGGGGAACCCCCTCTGGTTTGGCAAGGAAACTCCATTTCATTCCGGCAGGAAATCCTGCACCACCCCTGCCACGCAATCCACTTTTCTTTACCTCCTCAACGATGGCAGCCGGCTCCATTTTCAGGGCCTTTTCTACCGCAGCGTATCCCCCTTCCCTTCTGTAAACTTCGAAGTGACGAATCCCTTCTACGTGGGCCTTTGCTAATAATAATTTTGTTGCCATTTTGCTTTATGCTTTACTGGTCTTCTATTGTTTGTTTCTACATGCTGCGATGATCTCATCCACTTTGGCTTCGGTCAGGTGCTCCCTGTAATCGATGCCCATTTGCATCATCGGTGCATAGCCACAGGCGCCAAGACATTCCACCGTTTTGAGGGTGAACATGCCATCAGCAGTGGTTTCACCCACCTTGATGCCCAATGTTGACTTGATGTATCCGATGATGTCATCACTGCCCTTGAGCATGCATGGACCTGTATGGCAAACCTCGAAAACATGTTTTCCAACAGGTTTCAGGTTGTACATGCTGTAAAACGTGGCCACCTCGTATACTTCAATCGGCTCAATGCCCAGCAGGGAGCCAACATAGTCCATGGTTTCAGCACTCAACCATCCACCAAACTCTTCCTGTGCCAAATGCAAAAGAGGTATCAATGCACTCTTCTGTTTGCCCTCAGGATAGCGGTCGATCATCGACTGCACCTCCTTCAACTTATCTTCTGAAAACTTTACCATTGCTTGTGTTTTGCTTTATGCGTCCATTTCTCCAGCGATCAGGTTAAGACTGCTCAATGTTACGATAGCGTCACTGAGCATGGTATCTTTCACGATCTCTGAATATGCCTGATAATAAATGAAACAAGGCCTGCGGAAATGCAAGCGATAAGGCGTTCTACCACCATCACTGATGAGGTAGAATCCCAATTCTCCATTCCCTCCCTCGATACTCTGGTAAACTTCACCGGCAGGAATTTCTGTTTCACCCATCACAATCTTGAAATGGTAAATCAGGGCTTCCATTTTGGTGTATACATCCGCCTTAGCAGGAAGGTAGTATTCCGGTGCATCTGCATGGTAAACATCCGCCTCCGTGCCCTTGAATGCCTGTACTTTCTGGTAGGCCTGACGGATGATGCTGAGTGATTGCCAGATCTCTTCATTCCTTACCTGGAAACGATCATTGTTGTCTCCGGTGGTTCCTACTGGGATGATGAAATCAAAATCTTCGTAGGAAGAATAAGGTGAATGAACACGCACATCATAATCTACTCCCGCCGCACGCAGGTTGGGCCCTGTGAAGCCGTAATTCAAAGCCCTTTCGGCAGAGATGGCACCGGTTCCCACTGTTCTTTCAATGAAGATCCTGTTGCGGTTGAAAAGATTTTCAAACTCTTTCCAAACCCCAGGAAACTCAGCCAAGAATTTCTCAAGTTTTTGGAAGGCCACATCAGAAAAATTACGCTCAAATCCGCCAATACGTCCCATGTTGGTAGTCAGACGGGATCCGCAAACCTCCTCATAAATTTCATATACCAGCTCACGGTATTGCATCACATATAGGAAGCCTGTATAAGCACCTGTATCCACACCCACAATGGAATTGCAAATCAGGTGGTCTGAAATCCGGGAAAGTTCCATGATGATTACACGCAGGTAATCAACACGCTTGGGTGTTTTAACACCCAGCAACTTTTCGCAGGTCAGGTGCCATCCCATGTTGTTCAATGGGGCAGAGCAATAATTCAACCTGTCGGTCAGTGTAGTGATCTGGTTCAGTGGCCGGCGCTCTGCAAGCTTCTCAAATGCCCTGTGGATATAGCCCACAGTGGATTCAGCCTTGATGATGCGCTCTCCATCCATTTCCAGGATGTTCTGAAAAACACCATGGGTTGCAGGATGGGTAGGACCAAGGTTCAGCGTAGTGGTCTGCTTCTCGATGGATCCTTCCGGTAAATGTATATTGCCTTGTTCGAGCATAATCTTGATTGTATTTATCTGCCAAACATTTCGTCGTCCTTGTCTATCCTTGTCTGGTCTTCCAAAGGAAACTCTTTCCTCAATGGGAAATAATCCATCTCGTCCACATTCAATATCCTTCTCAGGTCGGGATGACCAACAAAGTTCACTCCATAGAAATCATAGGTCTCACGCTCCATCCAGTTGGCACCGCTAAACAATCCTGTTGCAGTATACACATCAGGCTTTTCAATGGGCACATAAAGTTTCATCCTAAGGCGAACATTTTCCCTCAGGTTGTGCAGGTGGTAAACCACTGCAATTTCTTCCCCTTTCCTGTCAGGGTAATGAACCGCCGTTAGGTCAGTAAGGAACTGAAAACCCATTGCAGGATCATCGTTCAAAAAAGTAAGCGCCTTCAGGTTATGGTCGGGCTGAATGGTGAAGCTGAGCATCCCGTAGGACTCTTCCCAACCCAGAATCTTGTCGCCGAATTGTGCAGCCAGTGTTTCTTTTATCGTCTCGTGCGTGAGGGACATAATTGTTTGTTTTTGATCCTGCCTTATTGAATGCCGTATCCATCCAGCAAAGCCTTGTATTGGTCGCCTGTTCTTCTTCTGAGTGATTCGTTTTGCACCAGCTCCTGAATCTTCAACACACCATCAATGATGGCTTCTGGCCTTGGAGGACAGCCGGGAACATATACATCCACCGGAATGACCTGGTCAATGCCCTGTAACACTGAATAGGTGTCAAATATTCCACCACTCGAGGCACAGGCTCCAACGGCAATCACCCAGCGGGGTTCTGCCATCTGCAGGTAAACCTGGCGAAGGACGGGTCCCATTTTCTTTGCAATGGTTCCCATGACCATCAAAAGGTCGCACTGGCGGGGGGAGAAACCCACACGCTCAGAGCCAAACCTGGAGAGGTCGTAGTGTGAACCCATGGTAGCCATGAATTCGATACCACAACAAGAGGTTGCAAAAGGCAGGGGCCACATGGAATTCTTCCTGGCCAAACCCACAACCTTGTCTAGCGAAGTGGCAAAAAAGCCCTCTCCCATATGCCCTTCAGGAAGCTGGACATTGTTGATGCCAAGGTCTGAAGTGTCTTTTTGAATCATGTTGAACCGAACCGGACGCGACATATACAACAGTTTATTTTATAACAAATGCCCGATGATCTTGTTTCATCAGGCATTCCTTTTTTTATTCTTCCCAGTGCAGGGCACCTTTTTTGATGATATAAATGAAGCCAGCCAGAAAGAAGCCGACAAACATCACAACGGCCATGAATCCATCCCATCCCAATCCCCGGAAATTAACCGCGTAGGGATAAAAGAAAATCACCTCCACGTCAAACAAAACAAACAGAATGGCAACCAGAAAATACTTGATGGCCATGGGCTGACGGGCATTCCCGAACTGCTCAATACCACTTTCAAATACCTGGAGCTTGTCTGAGGTCTTGCGCTTGGGCCCAAGGAGCTGTGATCCGAAGATCATCACCGTAACCAATCCTATTGCAAAAAGGAACTGGATTCCGATGGGCAAATAGTCACTTGCTCTGCTGATCTCGGGGTTCTGTCCAATGGCTTGCGCTTGCAGGAAAAACGTCCTTATCATGGGTATAAATTTCAAGGCGCAAAAATAGGCAAAAACGGGATGTAAATGGAAAAAGAATCATATAAATGCTGATAGATAAATGTATTTTATGACCCAAGTTTGGCCACAAAAAAAGGCCAGGTGATGTACCTGGCCTTGGGGAAATATGAAATTCTACAACTTATTTTTTGGGAGCAGCCAGTGCCTTTTGGATGATGTCCCTGTTTTTAATAGCATCCTGGTTGTTGGGATCAATTTCAATGATCTTGTCCAGGAAAGCGGCTGCTCCGGCAAGGTCCTTCTTGATGTTGGCATTGTAAGAGGCCAGGTAACCATAAGCAGTGATCAGGGTACTTTTGTTCTTTGCCTTTTCTGCTTCAGCAATGGAGATGAATTTTTCACAATCGGCTATCGCCAGGCCTTGCTCCATGGTGGAATCAATCACAGACAATGAGCGGAAAGACCAGTAGTGACCATATACTTCAGCAGGGTAATTGGTCTTGTAGATGGTGAAAATGCTGTCCGCTTTTCTGTACTGGGTGGCCTTGAAATTCTCAAAGCCTGCATTGTAAAGATCAACTTTGCTGAGCTTGGGGTTGATGGTCAATACCTTGGTCAACCATTCAGCAGATTTTACCGTATTACCGGATTTTTTGAAGAAATCAGCTGCCTTGCGGGTATAATCTACCTTGTTGGTGATCGTAGTGTCTGCATCGATGGCCTTGGTGAAATAATAGTCCACCTTGGTCAGGTCCGTTTTAAGCTTGGCTGCATTGTAGGCA
>JBIPNK010000062.1:0-15359 GCA_044373365.1 Chitinophagaceae bacterium | reverse complement strand
TAACCCATAAAATTGGCCTCGCTTTCCTTCGCATAACCCAACTGGTGCGCTTTTTCATGCACAGCAATGAATGGCAGCATGAATGCAGGCATGTGGGTGTTGATCTGTGCCTCACCGGTGAAAGGATTGTAATATCCCCCGTAGCCCATGTAATTGCCAATTACCCCAAACATTGAAGCTTTAGGATGTTGACTTTCAAGTGATGAGCAATTCCCATGCGCTGAGATATCCAAGGGCGAAGCATTGAGTTCGACGGCATACCGGTTGGTTTCATTCAACAGGTACTGCGTGAACTGATGCAACTCCTGCGGGGAAGGACGTTCATCTACAAAGCCAAACTGGTCGGGAATGCTTTTTCGGTAGTAATTGAAACCCCAAAGCATGTGAAATAGTATCCAAACCCAGGCCAGCACTGTCAGAAGCTTCAAGAAATGGCCGAAAAGCTGCCCATACCCTTTCCACCAGTTTCTGAACCCTTGCGCCCGAATGGTTGAAGCAAATTGCCAAAGCTTATAACCAGACCAAACAATCACGCCACAATAGAGCAGATCTCCCACACTGAAAGGAATCCAGCCCAAACTGAACTGCATCAGCCCTGAAACATATGGGTAAACCCCTTGGGAATACCATTGCTCAACACGCTGATCACTGATCATGAACCACTGCGCAAAAATGATCAATAGCACAGCGATAAACAAGGATTTATGGGATTTAAGAAGTTTCATCAGGAACAAAATTACAATTTTGATAATTCTCTAAAATTATCTACCTTCGCCCTCCCTTAAAAGTTCATATGTCAGTCCCCCGGGAGTTTGAGATTGCATTTGTAGGATTAAAGTCCGGAATAACGGAATTTGATTATGAATTGGGGGAAGAGTTCTTTGATGCCGAGCATCCGGTCGATTTCGAAAACTGCCAAGCCAACGTGAAACTCAGTCTGGACAAACATTCAGATTTCATGCAGCTCAAGTTCGAAGTAGGCGGAAAAGCAGCAGTACAGTGCATTCGTTGCGGCAATCCGTTGGATGTTAACCTTTGGGATGATTTCAACATCATCGTGAAAATGGTCGACAATCCAACAGAAATGAATGAAACAAACGACGATCCGGATGTTTTCTTCATTGCCAAAAACGAAACCCACCTCGACGTCAAGGATTGGCTGTTTGAATTCGTTCAACTCAGCATCCCTACCCACCCCGAGTGCGGAGAAGATGAAAAAGGTGAAACGAAATGCAACAAGGATGTACTGAAGATGTTGGAAAACTTCAAAGACAACCAAGAACAGAACGAAAATCCAATCTGGAAAGGACTGGATAAGTTCAAAGACAATTGATCAACGCCGAAAGGCATAACAATAAAGACAACTAAAATAAAATAAGATGCCAAATCCCAAACGCCGTCACTCTCAACAAAGAAGCGCAAAGAGAAGGACACACTACAAGGCCGAAACCGTTACCTTGAGCAAAGACTCAACCACCGGTGAATTACACGTACGCCACCGTGCGCACGTAAGCGAAGGAAAATTGATGTACAAAGGAAAGGTTGTAGCTGAGAAGTCACCTATTAACTAAGACCTATAGTATCAACACCATATATTCCAACCCCTACTACAACAAGCAGGGGTTGGAATTTTTTATTTTAACCATTTCTAATGACCTTTAGCAAATGAACATTGGTCTTGACATGATGGGAGGCGATTTCGCCCCAGTTGAAGCAATTAAGGGAATCAAGCTTTTTAGAGAAGCAAATCCAGGTATGGCTGATGCCCAGCCGACACTAACCTTGTTTGGTGATGAAGCCCAGATTGCTGGATTGCTTGTTGAACATGGTGTTGACATGAATGGCATCAAGATTGTGCATACCACACAGGTGATTGACATGCACGAGCACCCCACCAAGGCATTCCGCGAAAAGCAGGACTCATCTATCGCCGTTGGCTTCGGATACCTCGCCAAAGGCCTTACAGATGCATTCATCAGTGCAGGAAACACCGGCGCCATGATGGTAGGCTCATTGTTCAGCATCAAAGCCATTGAAGGGATTCAAAGGCCCACCATTGGTGCCTATATGCCCCGTGAAAACGGACAGCTGGGCTGGTTACTGGATGCAGGCATCAACTCAGATTGCAAACCAGAGAACCTTGTTCAGTTTGCACTGCTGGGCTCCATTTTTGCAGAACAAGTGCTCAACATACCCAATCCAAAGGTTGGGCTGATCAATATCGGTGAAGAGGAAGGAAAGGGAAATCTATTGGCGCAAGCGGCCTATCCCCTATTGAAAGAAGCAGAAGGCATCAACTTTATAGGCAATATTGAAGGAAGGGATATCTTCCTTGACAAATCAGATGTGATGATTTGCGATGGATTTACCGGCAACATCATCCTCAAACTGGCGGAAAGCATTCACGGGCTTACCCAGCGCAGAAATGTCCACGATGAATTCTTCGACATGTTCGAATTCGAGCAATATGGCGGCGTTCCGGTATTGGGCGTCAACAAACCCGTGATCATTGGCCATGGCATTTCTCACGCAAAGGCATTCAAAAACATGATCAGCATCGCCCAAAAAATGATCGAGAAGGATGTTATTGGCATGATTAAGGCGAGCTTATAGGGAATGGGACTGTCAATCAGGTAATAGCCTGATTTGGAGAGCTGGTGTTTGAGGGATGACCAGGACATGGCATATCGTGCTTAATCATGAAGATACAAAAATCACTTTATCACCTGTAATCTTTTGATATGCTGAATTGTCTTCTGAACAAGTAGCTAAACCTTCCAAATTGAAATGCAGGCGATGACCTGCTTTTGAAACCCATCCGATTTGGCGTGACGGATTTCCAACCACTAAAGCATAATCAGGCACATCCTTTATTACTACAGCTCCTGCACCTATTAAGGAATATGCACCAATGGTTATGCCACAAACGATTGTTGCATTGGCTCCAATCGATGCTCCTTCACCAACCCTGGTAGTCTTGTATTCATCGCGACGTATGATATGAGCACGGGGATTGATCACATTGGTAAAAACCATACTCGGCCCTAGGAATACATTGTCTTCACAAATTACACCGGTATAAATGCTCACATTATTTTGCACCTTACAACCGTTGCCAACTGTAACTCCTGGACTTACAACAACGTTCTGACCCAGGTTACAATTTTCTCCAATGATTGCATCCTTCATGATGTGAGAGAAGTGCCAAATCTTTGTTCCCTTTCCAATAATGGAACCTTCATCTATGCAAGCTGATGGGTGGACAAAATATTCATTCATGAAAAAGGATGTTTAACCAAGGGTTGTTGAGCAAATGGATGATAATCCCCCTTTAAACCAAGAGGGCTGGCATTTCTGATCTCATGGACCATTTCAATTGCCGTGAGGGCTTCATATGCCCGGAAACCGGTACCGGCAAGAATGGATCGATAACTATCGTTGTGCAAATCTGTAAAACCATCGCTGAACTCAATCTCCTTGCCTTCCAATGTAAATGAGCGAAAAGTTCTCTGTCCTTTTCCCCTTACAGCTGCGGGCAAGCTTTCTTCATTGATACTAAGGAACCAGCGGATGCGTGCCCTTTCAAGTTCAAGGAAACCTGCTGCTCTGTCGTGTGTATGAATATGAACCTGATTTATTTTGGGCTTGCCAAAAACCCAGGTTAGCATATCAAAAAAATGAACTCCTATATTGGTTGCTATCCCCCCTGACTTAGATATATCGCCCTTCCATGAGGTATAATACCAATTTCCCCTTGATGTAATATATGCGAGATCAAGATCATATATCTTGTGGGGATCACCTGCCTGGATCATTTCCTTCAGAGCAATGATGGCTGGATGAAGACGCAGCTGAAGGATGGTATATACTTTTCTTTCGAATTCTTTTTCCAGTTCAAAGATAGATTCAATGTTCCAGGGATTTAGGGTGAGGGGTTTTTCGCAGATAACATTCGCTTTGTTCCGCAATCCAAAACGGATGTGAGCATCATGAAGGTAATTGGGAGAACAGACGGAAATAAAGTCGACCCCTTTTCCTTTTCTAGCCATTTTCTCGATGTGCCGATCGAACCTTTCGAATTCGGTGAAAAAAGAAGCCTGTGGAAAGTAACTATCCATTATACCGATGCCATCGTAGGGGTCATATGAGGCCAATAGCTGACATTGGTTCTCTTTTATGGCTTTCATATGCCTGGGTGCAATATATCCTGAAGCTCCAATGAGTGCAAAGGATTGTGTTTTTGTCATTTATTATCTAACTATTTTTTTGATTGTTTCGAGTATAATTTTAAAATAATGTCCAACAGTTGGCTTGTTGATATACCTTAAATTGAGATTTATTTTCTGAGGTAATAATATTTTAATATAATACTGATGAGGGTCTTCTACTTTAGATAACAACTCATTTTCATTAGAAAAAAGAATAGAAGCCCAATCAGTTATGCCAGGCCTTACATATAAAATTTTCCTTTGTTCTTCGCTGTACAAATCAACATATAATTTAACTTCTGGTCTTGGTCCAACCAAACTCATTTGGCCCTTTAGCACGTTAATTAACTGAGGAAGTTCATCCAGTTTAAATCTTCTTAGGAATGCCCCTGATTTTGTAATTCTTAGATCTTTACTTCCAATAGTAAGAAAACCAGATTTATCTGCACCGCTGACCATAGTGCGGAATTTAATTAAACGAAATAAATATCCATCTTTTCCAATTCGATCTTGTCGGTAAAAAAACCCACCTTGGGAGTCTAAAATGATCCAAAGTATGATAAATAATGCTAATGGAAATAAAATAAAAATTCCAATAAATGAAAAAATAATATCTAATAACCGTGTTGTGACTTTATGCAAGTTTATCATATCTAAAATCCCGAGATTGATTTTATTGCACTAATTACCACATCTAATACATAATCAACCTGATCATCTGACAACTGCGGATAAACAGGAAGTGAAATTTCTGAAGCATATTGCTTATATGCATTTGGATAATCTTCTATCTTATAACCTAAATTTTTGAAAAGGGTAAGCATTGGTAGTGGGGTAAAATGTACATTAACAGCAATATCTTGAGAAGTAATTTCTTCAATAATCTTATCCCGTTCTACTTCACTGATTCCTTTAATTCTGATAGGATAAATATGACAAGATGAAACACGATCTTTACTTTCAAATGGCATTGGCTGGAACCAATCAAATTGAGATAGTCGTTTTGTATAACGCTCAACAATTCTTTTCCGCTCGACCAGTAGAATTGTATCATATTTATTGAGCTGTGACAAAGCTATTGCGGCACAGATATCAGGCATATTGATTTTTAATCCATCAGAAATTATATCGTATTTCCAGTTACCCCCTTGTGATTTAGAAAAGGCATCTTTGGTTTGACCGTTCAATGTATTTATTCGCATCCATGTATAAATATCTTCATTGCTGAAGGGTTCAGGAAGATTAATTCCAATGAGCCCCCCTTCAGCTGAGGTTATATTTTTAACTGCGTGAAGAGAATAAACTGCAATATCTGCCTGTAATCCTGCTGCCTTGCCATTATAAAGTGATCCAATCGAGTGTGCCGCATCAGACAATAAAAGTATACGTCCGAGTTTTTCTTGTATTGTAGTTTGAGGTTTAAACAGTTGTATTTTATCAGTAATCACATTTCTAATACCTTCAAAATTAACCGGCCAACCAGCGAAATCTACAGGTATGATTGCTTTGGTACGGGACGTAATAGCTTTGGAAAGCTTAGACTCATCTATTGTGAAATCATCTTTTACATCCAGCATTACAGGTGTTGCTCCTGCATGAATAACAACCAAAGCAGTGGCTGCATAGGTATAAGCAGGAATTATTACTTCATCTCCTGGACCGATACCAAACCACTTGAGAACCAATTGTGCTCCAGATGACCAAGAGTTAACAGCTAGAACATTTGGGAAACCCGAGTGTTTTACAAATGATTCTTGCAACATAGCGGTTTTAGGACCTGTAGTAATCCAACCAGAGCGTAAAACACTTATCACGTCTTTTTCAATGCAATCATCGATAAAAGGAGGCGAAAAGGGTATTTTCATTTTATTAATTTGTATTTAAGTAAGTTGAATGTAAGCTGCCTTTTAGGCACGACGGCATCCTTCACAAAGGGAAAAGAAGGGAATATTGATTATTTATTAATATTAAACGTATAAATTATTGCGGAACCTCTTTGGTCATTAGTAAACTTTTACCTTGTTGTTTGCCCCTGATCCAACCATTGCGTTCATATGCACGAATAGCTTTAACATTATTGGCCAGCACTGTTAATTGCAATAGGTGAATGCCATAGTTTATAAACGCTTTTCGTTCAAATTCCTGCAGTAGAAAGCTCCCATAGCCCATGCCATGGCAGGCAGGGTCTACACCAATAACAACCAATCCAACCTGGGGTTCAAAGCTCATTTTTTGGGCCTGTTCCGTCGTTATATCCCTTTTTTTACTTAAGCCCATGCGGAATAGAAGATTTTTCTTCAGCAAAGGCCATTTCGCTCTGACTTCAGGATGCCATAGAACCCAGGGGTGCGTTACAAAAGCCCATAAAGCCGCATAAAAACTATGCTGAGCCATGCCACTGGCCGAACCGGTAGGCAAAGTTCCATCGCTGATCATACCGCCACAATAACCGACAATATGCCCTTTATCATCTTGTACATGAAACAAAAAAGTTTTTGAACTGGATAAATACCAGGAAAGCATGCAGGTGACATAATGCTGACCCAATGCTGTAGCCAGCGATTGTGGGAAAGCTGCACGATGGCAGTGGGATAAATCATGGAGTTGAATATGTTCAGTTGATTGGATTAACATAGCTAGGCCTGCAAATTTTGTAATAGGTTTCTATGAATGGTCTCTCGATTAAATTGTCCATTTATGAGTGCAATACCCCTTTCTGCCATTGACTTCGACATAGATGGCTCATTCATTAAACCAATGATTGCGTCTCGCAGTGATGATGCATTTTCAGGCTCAAAATATAATGCTGCCGCAGACTGATTACAAAATATTTCCTGGGCCTCACCTTTCACACCCAGCAACACAGGCACAGACAATGCCAATGGCTCAAATATTTTAGAAGGAATAGCGCCGCGAAATAAATCAATGTCACGCAACGGCACTACTGTTGCAAAGCTCTTTTTGATGATAGAAAAGAGCGTGGAGCGAGAAACGGAACTGAATATATATGTATTAGACAAATTCATTACGCTCATCAAAGATTGCAGCTTTTCTTTTTCAGGACCATCGCCAATTAAGATAAAGACGAGATCTTTCTGATTTCTAAAAAAATCAGCAGCGCGTAAAATAACCTCTAGTCCCTGTGCATAACCGAGATTACCCGAATATAGTATTACTTTATGCTGTAGCAATAATTCAATATCCTCCGGAATTGATGCATTCATATTAGTGTACACTTCAGCTCCAGTTATGCCATTGGGATACCAAAAACAGTTTTTACCAGTACGTTCTTGAATGCTTCTACAAATACCCTGTGTTTGACCTGTAATAAAATTGGCTTCTTGATACAACCAACGTTCCATGCGGTAAAAAGGCCATAATAAAAGAGGATTGGTAACAAGACCCAGTTTTTCAACAGACTCGGGCCATAGATCAGATACATTAAACCAGAAACGAGCGCCTACACGGTCTGCGATTGCTTTTGCAGTAATACCCAAAAACAAAGGGGGTGACTCACAAAATACCCAATCAAAATCTCCTTTTTGCCACTTTCCCTTACTAAATCGCCATGCATTGAAGCAAAAGCTAAAATAGGTGCACATCCGACTAAGAAAACCTTTCCCCTTCAAATAAAGCGGTATGCGATGTATGGGATGACCATAATCCTTTTCAGTAAACTGTTTAGTATTATTATACCCGGGGAATAATTGTAATGCCGGATAATTAGGCATACCCGTAAGTACCTGTACCTGATAACCTTCTTTATAGAACCAGGCAGCCAACGCCCCTAAACGATTTTGAGGCGCTCCGGTTTCGGGAGGGAAATATTGTGTTAAAAGTAAGATCCTCAAATTGAATATTTTTTTACTGAGCTAAAGCCTCACAAATATTTTTACAGGCCTGTCCATTTCCATATAAGTTTAGGCGTGGAGGAAACGTTGCCTTTAATTTTTCTTTTGCGAGTAATATGATTTTTTCGGTATCAGAACCTGAAATAAAATTATAACCATGGTTAACCAATTCAACCCATTCAGTTTGTTCGCGCATGGTAATACAAAACTTTCCGAAAAAGAAAGCCTCTTTTTGCAAACCTCCACTATCGGTTAAAACTAATGCACAATGTTTGAGAAGAATAATCATATCGAAATAACCCAAGGGCTCAATAATGGTAAATGCAGTTTTTAGCTGGTATTGATTTATTAGTTTTTGGGTGCGCGGGTGCAGTGGCACAATCACCCTATTTGACTGACTTAATTCATTTAAGGCCTGAATAATATGCGAAATGTTTTTGATGTTATCGGTATTTTCAGCACGATGTATAGTTCCCAAAATAAAAGGTTGGGAGTCAAGGTTTAATTGGGATAAAATGTTTGATTTTGCTTCCGCTTTTTGTGCATAAAACAATGCTGCATCTTCCATCACATCTCCTGTTTTAATCACCTTACAATTAATTTGATCGAATCCTTCAAGTTTTAAATTTCCAATGGCTGCATCAGTTGGGCAAAATAACCAATCACTAATTCTATCAGTTAAAATACGATTGACCTCCTCGGGCATTTGCATGTTAAAACTGCGTAAACCTGCCTCAACATGTGCCACCTTTATGTGTAGCTTCTTAGCTGCTAAGGCACCTGCAATGGTACTGTTGGTGTCGCCATATACCAATACCACATCCGGCTTCTCAGCTAGCATAACTGCTTCCAATTTTTCTAACATTTGACCGGTCATGGCGCCATGAGATAGTCCGTTGATGTTTAGGTTGTAATGTGGTTTAGGAATTTCCATTTCATCAAAAAAGATATCGCTCATGTTGGCATCAAAATGCTGACCGGTATGTACGATGATTTCCTGAAGTTGTGAGTGTTCTTTTATGCTCCTTGAAAGTGCAGCTGCTTTAACAAATTGTGGTCGAGCACCAATGATGGTTAGGATTTTCATTTATGTTAAGTTCCTTTATATATTGGACAAGTAATTACTTAAATACAAATCACACAATTTCAATTATTCCTTCTTTCTTTAGCATTTAAATAAGTTAAGAACGAAAAAAGGTGCATGGTGCATAATTTTTTACCCTATAAAAGAAGTTTCTTGGCTTTTAAAATATTTTCATTTTAGGGGGCACTTACAAATCTATTCTAAATTAATACATTTTTTTTGAGCCAATTCATGAAACACTTTTTGCAGAAACAGCCAATTCATTTAAGGAAGGGAACCAGAGTTGATCACCATACTTATTCTTAAGTACCCGCAACAGCGTATCCAGGTAATTCATATACACCTCATCAACGCCGTCATACAGGATATGCCCGGCAAGGCTTTTGGCAATATGGGCTTTGATACTTAAAACACCCTTATTTTCAATAATCTCAATTGCCCTGTCTATGTTTCTTGTGGCATTAAAATTGGCGGGGATATGAATGAGATTATTATCCATTATTTTTTGTGGATAAATCAGCGACACACCTTTCAGCCCACTCATATTTGCTTTAGCCCCAGGGCTAATAGGGGTGAACAGGTCGCGGGCCGAGGCAAGGTAATTGAATTCAAAATCAACCATGGCCTGAACCAAAGCCTCAGGGGCCAACCAGTTTGGTGGACAAAGTCCTTTGGTGTATTTCAACCCGCAGGCCAGAAACTCGGCTTCAATTTCTGATAATATCCCTTGAAACGCTTCGCGGGTTTGCTCCTGAAATTCAAGGTTCGTTTTAAGTCCTTTGTGCACGTGGTGAAGCCCATGGAAGGCTATATCTGTATTTGGCAATTGCTTCAGGTATTGCACAAAGCCGATGTGTTTGCGCAATTGCATGGTTCCTTTGGGCAATACATCTGCCAGATATACATAATCCCGGAGGACCGGTATTTTACTCAGTAGCTTGCGGGTTGGAAAAGGATTGATCATCCGCCAGTCGGCCGTCAGAAATATGGTTAGATTTAATTCGGGGTGTCTGTTCATCAGGTTCTCAACCAAACCCAGTGCACCTTTCTCTAGGTCACCTCCCGCCTCATAGGGGTCGGTAGATTTTCCAGGATGCACATCATCCATGCTGAAAATAATAGCCGCCTTTTTACCTGCAGGCAAAAATTGAGTCACAACTGTTTCACTATTTGTTTTTAAAATTGCTTCCATTCAATATTTTTCTCTTCAGCCATGGAAATTAATTTGACAAACTCAACCCTTAAATTTAGACTGTTGGCAAAACTTTCGGGATGAATCAAGATCACTAAATCCTGTTTTTTTGCCAAGTCAAGAAAATCTTCAAATCTGGAAAAATTTCCTTTTCGGTAATCTTCCTCCATCCAAAAAACATGCTCAAAATAACCATCGATTTGCAAAAGGTCATTCCTGTTTTCCGGAATTCGATTTCCAGAGGGAAACCTCACCCCCAGTTCCTTTGCCCACTTTTTGTACTTTTCGGGTTCATAAGGCGCATAATGATATTTTCCAAGTTTGTGATGCCCACTGCCATGCTTTGAAACTAGCATAGGCAAGTTGCCCATTTTCGCCTTGAATTGTAACAACTCTGATTCAAAGGTATTACGGCTTCTGCTGTTTTCAAAATGCAGGCCTGACTCGTGTCCGCCTTCGAATATGAGTTGCCTGGTTTCTGCATCCGGTATATTACTCAGCCGATGAAATAAAGTTGCTATAACTTTTTCTTTATTCAGGAATCTTAATAAGGTTTTCAGGTGATCCAGATAACCGAAAGGAATAAGAGCATTTGGAAAATAATTCTCAACGGCCTTGCTTAGCAACTTGCGCAAAAGGGTATGATTTCCGAAAGGTTTTTCTATGTCTATTCTTAATATTATTCCCATTTGCTTTTACGATTGAATTTTTGAAACCACTGCTTTGAACTTTCCATTTGCAGTTCTGGGAATTGAATCAACGGTATTGACGGAGATATTAGCCTCTCCGAGTTGGGATTTCATTCGACTGATAATAATGTCCCTGCCCTTCTCAGTCAGTAGTTTTGAAACCACAACATTAACTTCATAATCGGTAAAGGTATTCTGAATAATCTGGCCTTCAACAATTTCATTGATATTCACAAAAATTCCATGAAACCTCACTATTTGCCTGCCATCGGCACCCACTATGGTATCTTCCAACCTGCCAGCAATTTCTTTTACTATTGGCATTTCTCTGCCACATTTACAAACTTGCTGTTCACTTAAAGTTATTAGGTCTGCAATTTTATAACGAATAAGGGGTTGGTCAAAATTGATAAAACTGGTAGCATAAATTTCTCCTGTCTCACCCGGCTTGCATGGAATTCCCTGTTCATTGATGACCTCAATCAACCCAATATCAGGACTGATATGTAATTTGCCGTGTTCACACTCTGTTATCAAACTACAGGCCTCCACTGAACCATAGCTATCAAATGTTTTGCAGCCATATACTTCCTGGAAAATGGTTCTCATTTCATCCGTCAGCTTTTCGCTGCTGGTGATAACTGCTTTCAGTGGCCCCACCTTAATGTTACTTTCTTTGAAGTGTTTTGCCAGAAAATAATTGCTCATGGCATAACCTGTCATATAATCAATATTATATTTAGGAAAGGCTTCGGCATATTGTTTTGCTGTATTGCTACTGATATGATAGGCTGAAAAATACACATGCTTTTCAAAGTGGTTATATCTGTAATATGGGCCTTTATCAATACCCTCTGTAACAACCCTTCTTCCGCCAATCATACCTCTTGAATGAAATCTTGAGACACCCGCCCAGTACCTCCCACGGCATTCAAATGCTGCACTCCAGCGCTGGTGCATGTCCGGAGAATACAGGATGCTTGATGGGGTACCCGTACTTCCGCTGGTGGCAAAAAATTCTCCTCCCTGTTCAGGCTTTTCAGAGATTAAAGTTGTTTTGCAGAAATTTCTCAGATCCTGTTTGCTCAATACTGGTATGCGGTCCATATTGTGAATGGTCAAACCTTCCAAATCCAGACGAGACAAACCAGCTTCCCGAAAGGAATTACGGTAATAGGGTACTGTATCAAAAGCCCAAAGCAGTACCTCGCGTAACTTATCATTTTGGTAGTTCTCCCATTGAATGGCAGTATATTTGTCCCTGAGAAGATATTGTTCCAACTCTTTCTCAAAGATGCCACCAAACCTTCTCTTCCGCCAAAAAAATCCAAACCAACTGATAGCCAAGTTTTGCAATTCAAAAGGCAGCAAATTGTAAACTCTTTCTTTTATACCTGCCATACCACTACTCCATTATCGAATTAAACAATTTCATCTGTTCTGCAACAACAACGTTCATGTCGTACTTGCCTTTGCAATGTCGGATAGCATTTTGAGAAATCCTTTCTCTCAATCTGGGATTTGATTTCAGTTCAAGAATCGACGAAACTATTCCATTAAGGTCTATTCTTTCTTTCAATATTCCGGTGCTGCCATGAATTATGGCATCGGGGATACCGCCCACAGGAGTCGTAATCACAATATTTCCAAAGCTCATGGCCTCGAGGATACTGATTGGCAAAACTTCAAATTCAGTGGGCAACAAATAAACATCCGTTTCGCGGAAAATTTTATCCTTGGCTAATTCATCAACAAACCCGGCTATTCTTACATTTCCCTCCCATTCTGGCGTCTCCAGTGTATCTTTCACCCATTGAAGTTTAGACCCGGTACCGGCAATAACAAACTGACTGTCATCCTTTCTTTCCTTTAATTGATTCATCACTTCCAGGAAAATATCTATGCCTTTGTCGAACTCAACCCGTGCAAGATAGGTTAAGGTAAAAGGCCGGCCCGGACAATCAGGTTCCAATGGCATGGTTTTTAATCGAACCGGATTGGGGATATCTACCAGCACTTTAATTTTAAATTGACTATTGAAGTAATTGTGCCAATAGGTGGTTCCTGATATAACTGCGTTTGGAATGCCAAGACAAACAGGTACCCAAAAGCGATTGAATGCATTGCGCTGGTGAAAGATGATAAAATGTCCTCCAACGGGATTTAAAACAGACTTTACACCGACTAGTCTGGCCAATAGACAAAAAATGACTTTGTCATAAAAACCCCAATTGGAGGAGGTCATTACGTATACCACATCAATTCTTTTCCGAAGCAATACAAAAACAAAGGATACCTTTTGAAGCAAACTCTGTATGGCTCTAATCCATTTAGATTCACCCAATGTATAATATGTATCGAAATGAAAAACATCATTTCTGTCAAATAACCCAAAATCGTAGAACATCTGACTGATCATGCGCATGCCACCCGTAGAGGAAGGGGAAGGTACAGCATACAGTATCCGCAAAGGTTTATTTTCTTTCATGGGCTTTTATGCACAATGTTAAAGCCTGCCGCATGTCTATTTGTGGTTTCCAGTTCAAATCTGTGGCCGCTTTTGAGATGGATGCCACTACATCTGGATAGTCATTTTTTCTCACAAGTCCTTTGTCTGTTACCATTTTATTTGTCCCTGCAATATCCTGAAGCAGGTCAATAATTTCAGGAATGGTATAGGAAACTCCCATACCGATATTAAACACTTCAGGGTTTGTTCTTCCTTCCAGCGTTTTTAGCAAGGCAGATATAAAATCAGAAATATATAAATAATCCCGCTTCTTAGGTGTCAAATCATTTACTTGTATTACTTCTGATTCCAATACTTGTTTGATCAAGGAAGATATTAAAAAATTCTCTTTCTGTCCTTCTCCAAAAATCACAAATGGCCGGATAAGGGTTCCTTTCAAGCCAAATTCTCTTGAATAAAACAGGCAAATTTCTTCGCTGATTCTTTTGGAAAGTGCATAAGGATTTGCCGCTCCCATCGGATGTTCCTCATCAATGGGCAGATATTGCGGCATACCATACATATAGGAACTAATATAGGTGTATGAAGCATTTTTCGTTTTGCAAAAATCCAGGACTCTGGAAGTACCTACTACAATATTATCGAGGTAGCCGGGAGTATTCTCCCAGCTTTCCGGTATTGTACCAGAGGCTGCAAGATGAAACACATGGTCTATCTGTTCTTCCGAAAATTTGCCAAAGGTGGCTGCATCCCGCATGCTTCCATCCGCGCGTTTCAATTCAAAAACCACATGCGCCTTCATTTGCAAAGCTTTTACCAATGCCTTCCCGATAAATCCTCCTGCCCCTGTTACTAAGATCCTCATTTCAAAAACACATCCCTTTCCGTTTCAAATTTTTCAATGGCCACATGATAATCATCCGGACGTCCGATATCCAGCCAGTAGCTTTCATGGGTTTTTACAGATGCTGGATTTCCTATTTTTATCAGGTCCAGCATCAGGTTGTCGAATCCATAATAGGTATTGTCGGGAATGATATCCAGAATGGCTTTATTGGCCATGTACACACCCATACTTACTTCGAACCTGGTTTTGGGTTTTTCTTTGAAATCATGAAGCCGTTTGTCTTCCCCAACTACCAATACTCCATAATCGTTCACGTGTTCGCGCACAAAAGATGAGACGGTAAAAATATGTTTGCTGTTACTGTGGTAGTCGTAGAATTCCCCAAAGTGAATATCTGTAAGCACATCCCCATTCATGATTAAAAAATTCTCCGGCAAATCCGGAATAAGCTTTAAGGGGCCCATTGTACTCAGGGGTTTATCCTCCATGCAATAGTCAATTTTGATCCCAAATTTGGTTCCATCGCCAAAAAATGCCTTGATCAACTCTGCCTGATGGTTAACAGAAATGGTGATATGGGTTATACCATAATGCACCAGTTGTCTGATGATTACTTCCAAAATAGGAAATTCTCCAATAGGCATCAGTGGCTTTGGCAATACCCATGTATATGGGCGCAGGCGGGTACCTTTCCCTCCTGCGAGAATCACTGCTCTTTTAGACATTGTAAATATTGACTTTGTATTTTTTCAAGTTATTCTCATCTGTAAACCATTTTATGGTTTCTTCCAAACCGGTCCGGATATTGTATTTGGGGGTAAATCCAGTAAGTGCATTAATTTTAGTATTGTCACACCACAGCCTGAATACTTCAGATTTACCCGGTCTAATGCGCTGGGCATCTTCCACCACCACAGCATCTACCTGCATGATATCCCGGATGGTATCAAAAATCTCTTTCATTGTTATTTCGTAGTTAGAACCAATATTGATTACTTCCCCTTCCACATTATCCGCG
>JBIPNK010000159.1:0-15487 GCA_044373365.1 Chitinophagaceae bacterium | reverse complement strand
CCCTTCCAATTGCAAATCTATGGGTTCGCCATCAACTTCGCTCCATCGGAAACCTCAATGCGATCCACGCGGAACACACTCGCGTTCTCCATGTTCGGGTGCCGATGCCGGATGTGCCCCCTGGGTGTCTCCGTATTCGGATCCCTATCCCTGTGCAAGAATATGCTTCACAACTGGATGACCTTGATGCTTGGAAATCTCCGACCAAGCAAGATATTCGCGAAACACTCGTTCATTGACAGAGAAGGGGAACTTAGGGTAACAATTTTTCAGCTCTTGGAATGCATTGACCTGATCATGTGCATTGTTCTGCCGCAGAAACCCTAGAATCTGATCCAGCTTGTTCTTCTTTTGCTCCTCAGGAAGGGCCTTGAAGTTCGTGTAGAATGTATCCATTACTTGGCATCGTGTCTCCGGTTAAAATGGATTTGCGAAACGGAGAATATCTATCATCTTGCCAAGATGGAGCACCTCTACGTTCTTCGCCTCACGTGCAACAAGTGGTTTATCGGCAAGTCCAAGGATGTTCCCCACACATGTGCCTACTACGACTGCGGCTTCGGTCCGCAGTGGATCCGCACCTACAATGTCATTGAGGTCGCTGAGGTGCGGCCTCTCAAGGGACCCGACGATGTGAAGGAGACAACTCTCAAGTGGATGAAGAAGTATGGCATCGACAGCGTGCGGAATGTCGGGTGCGATGGCATGAAGCTGGACGATGATGAGGAGATCGCCATCCGGTTCCTGCTCCACGCTCCTCCGGATGCGTGCGTCAACTGCCACGCGACGGGACACACGCACGAGGAGTGCAAGCACGAGAAGAACACAAGTTGGGCCTGCCAGTGGTGTGTGTCGGACTACCCGAACCGCTACGCCTGCGAGCAGCACGAGAAGGGATGCCGTCCTCCTGCTGCGGAGTTGCCGCCTCCGAAGAACTGGTGCAGTCGCTGCGGCCGGACAGAGCACACGGCAGCCAGGTGCTACGAGGTCAAGCACGCCGAGGGTTGGTGGATCCGGTGAAAAACGGATGCCAGCACAGACAGAACAACAATTTTTCATCTTGAGAAATGGCATATCTTCACGCATCCCTTAGTGCAAATGGCGGAACCGGCATCCAACATGGGGAGAAGCACCAGATTTGGTGCATTCCATTCAAGCTCTTCAACACACTTCCTATCAAGAAATGGAAGTTCAATCGGGATCCTGACCCGGACCGGGTGGCTGAGATCCAAACCCACATAAAGACGTCAAAGCGAGTGGATGGCGTTATCCAGCTAGCAGTAGTGAACAATGAGATGGTCTGTTACGAGTCCAACCACCGCCGAGAGGCTCTGAAGGGAGTTGACGAATGTGCAGACATTCTGGTGGACATTATGTGGGAGGCAACGGATGATATTCTCAAGGAGGAGTTCTTCCGCCTGAACAAGGCCGTGTCGGTCTCCGAGCTCTACCTTGGAAAGGAGCCAATTGCAAGGACCGTCGATCTGATTGCGGCCCGAGATGCATTCTGCAAGAAATACGCGGTGCTCAAGTCCACTAGCCAGAACCCTCACCGACCCGCCTTCAATCCGGAGAGCATTCTGAACGATCTTCTTGAGATCACGACGAAGAATCAGCTGACCGTAGATGACGCAATGACAAAAATTGATGCTCTGAATGAGAAGATGTCTCGTCGCGATCGCAGGAAGCTGAAGCCTGCTGTCATTGACAAGTGCGAGAAGTCAGGACTATGGCTATTCGCATGGGACCGGCACATCAACCCACTGGAAGTTGTGTAAAACGGATGCGAGCACAGACAGAAACCAATTTTTACATTCAAGATGTCTGCCATTGATATTGAACTTGCCACCCTGCACGCCCGCATCGCCAAGCTTGAGGAAGCTAAGAAGATCCCATTACCTCCTAAGCCCACGATTGAGAAACTCATCGAAGATAAGAAGCGGGTAATCGAGAATAGCTATCGACGAAAGAATATGAGTGACGTTACCGTAGCGGGTATCAATAAGTGCCACTCGGATGTTGAAATGCTTGAGACCATCCTAGATAGCCTGAACCGCATCAACGCTCGGCTGGACGCACTTGAGAGCAAGTAACTAATCAATCTCAGCAAACTCGTCCTCGCGTAGTTGTGTGGAGGTCATTGCGGCATCAAACGAGACACCGACGGTGGTAAGAATGCGGACCAGTAAACTTTTTGCTAGATTGTGTGCCTTGCGTTGAACTTCTGGAGGAGCCTTAGACTCCACAAGAAGTGCATGGTTGCGAGTTGCGGTGAGCCAGCGGTTGAGAAGAGAAGGATCGTAATTCATCTTGACGGTGAGGTCTTGTCACTAAGACAAAACGGATCCATTTTGAACTGGAGAGGAGGAGAGTACCTCAAGACAAAATGCCGATCCTCTCCGAGTCCGATCTTGCCGAGATGTACGCCGCCTACCTCCAGTCTGTCAAGCGTATTCATCTCGATACCTGCAAGGACATCCTCCTAATCCGCGTGATGAGCGGCATTCCTCCAAACCTCAAGGACCGGTTCCTCACAGCAATCCGCACAGCGACCTGTGAGCACGACATCTCAATCATACTGCCCACGAGCTTTGACGCCGACGAGCGTATCTACTACCAGAGTCGGTCAGTGAGTGTCAACGAGATCTTCACCGACACCTACGTGCTTACCGAGATTGGCATCAAGATCGGACCCCACATCTCAGTGAGCACCTGGCGGCAGGATCACCGGATCTGGCTGCGTCTGGACTACTACCCGCCGATCATGAACCCGGAGGATCTGGACGACGAGGTGGACCCAGACATGCCTCCCCTGGAGGTCTAAAAACGGAACCAACGAATCATTTACTTACCTTTTTCAATGGAGACCCCTCGGCCCATTCTGGATCTTGACAACTTGGAGGAATATCCTTGGCCTGAAATTGATTGGTCAGAGATGAGATCAGAACCACTTGAATGGTATGTCAACTCCTACCGAATTCTTCAGAAGCACCTGATGATCACCTACAAGGATTTGATCGGCGATGATGATCCGAAGGACCCTGATCCGTATGCAAAGTACTACGTGTTCTACTGTTTGAGGTAAAATGGATTTATAAAGCCTCAGATACTGAGACTGTGTCGTTAAGATGGTCTCCAATCATCGTAAGTCTGCCCTCAACGGCCGTCCGCGCCCGCATCGCCTCTCTCGCACGTATCTAACGCGTCCTACAGTCTTCAAGAACTATCGTAAGGGGTTCAGGGTGTATAAGGTCGGCATTACCGCACAGACAGAGATTACAATGAACAAGTACTTTGAGAAGCGAGGATATGGAACCGGATCAAAGGTGTTGTTCACACGCGAGCATCCTCATTTAGATCTGAAGGGAATTGAGACAGAAATCGAGAAGAAGCTTCTCAACAGGCTTAAGAGCTCCTTCTCGCTTGTCCCGAGAAAGAAGGAGCATTTCTTAGTACCCAACTCGAGGCGTCGTGAGTTCAAGAAGCTGGCAAAGAAGTTCATGTAAATATCAGAGTTTACGCCAGTCCAAGAAACTCACGTCCAAGCTTTGAGCCAACAAACATCAGTCCAGTTCCGACGAGTGCGATCGTTGAATGCTGCGGCATAGACCGAAACAGCAGAACGTGCGACACAACCAGAACCACGACACCGGCCCAGAACATAAGTACGTAGAAGTCCATTTATTACTTTGCTACAGACAAAGATGGCGGTCAAGTCTGCAGGTCTGAAGTTCAAGTATTCGTTATACTCCACTCTTGCCTTTTTCCTTGTTGCCAATCCGGTGACGTTTCGCTTCATGAACTCGTTGATCTCGGGTATCGCGAACAACGGGTGCCCTACGGCGTTTGGGTTTGTGCTCCACACTCTGGTCTTCTTTGGTGTGCTCTACGGCTTGATGAGTCTGCCTCCCGATCAGGAGTGACGACGGCGAGTTTTCCGCGAGCGACGCGATCGCCGTCCTCCAGCCGGTGCCGTAGCGTCAAACTCACTTCTGAGTGCTTCGTATTTAGCCTTGGCAGCAAGATACGCCTCCTTTGCCTTAACGTAGGCAGTGCCCGCGTCCATCATTCTCTGTTTCAGGTCGTCCATTTACTTATGGCTGCGACGAGTTTTGCGGTGACGACGCTTGGACTTCTTGGTGCGACGACCAGCCCGGGGTGCCAGCGATATACCGCTGTCTTGCTTCAGTTTATCCATCTGTGCATTGGTTGATCCCTTCTTATTGGTGATGAACGATCCTATCACGGACTCTACGTCCTCGGGGAGATTCTTCAATGTTCCCAGTCGCTTAACACGTGTGAGGTCGCGACCCCTTTGTATTGCGTCCTGAACGTAGTAATGCTCCCGTCCAAACTCCAACCCACCTGGCTGGTCCACCCCACTGCTACTCTTAACGTCCCTAAACCTAGTGTATAGTCCCCTTCGGGACACAAAGACACCCGTGTAGGGTGAGTCGACGTCGTATCCCAGGTCACCGTCTTCATACTCACTGATGATCGTATATTTCAGTCCCGGAACAAGACTCGTGTAGGGGATCTCCTCTGCCATTACTTATGGCTGCGACGAGTTTTCCGCGAGCGACGGCCTCCGCGAGGACGAGGTGCTTGTGCACCGCTTTCTGCACGCGGGCCAGGAACGACCGGGCGTGGAATGTTGATCGTCAACCGAGGCTCTCCACCGGGCGGTGGAATTCCACCCCGCTGTCTGCGACGACGGGTCTTGCGACGACCAGCAGATTGGCACGGTACTTCCTTGACCCAATCCGGTGCGGTTCCATATGTACCCCGCGGCTGTTCGGCGCCTTCCGACTTTCCTTTCTCAAACGTATGAATCATGGTGTAATGCCGACCTTCCCCGTCGTAGTTAAAAATCTGGCTACTGATGTATTTGCCCATATAAACCGGTCCACTCTTGTCCAGATCCGGATCCTCACGTGTATAACACTTGGTTGTATCCAGCTTCACCATTTTATCTATGGCTGCGACGAGTTTTACGCGCGCGCGAAGAACGACGGGTTTTACGGCGACGACCACCCTGCTTCAGCGCTGCCGTTGCACGCTTGACCTCATCACGACTCTCCTTCAGAATTGCAACCGACTGCACGTCACCCTCGAGAATACGAAAGGTGTCCGCCATCGTGTCCTCCAGGCTATCAAGAGCCGACTTTACCTTCTCCTTCGGAAGAGGTCTCTCATCCATCGCATCTCCAAGGGTATCGATCGCACTCCGAAGCTTCTTACGAGCTGCATCTTCAGTCGACATTTATACTAGACTACGACAAGTTTTATATTACCGGCGGGAGACCCAGCGCCCTTCTCTTCTCAAGCTCCTTGACCACGGCCCGCTCACGCTTACGTTGAGCCTTCTCCTCGTCAGTCATCTTCGCCTTGCGGGTTGTCTTCTTAGGCTCAGCAGCCGGTTTGGCCTTGGCGGTCTTTGCGGCGTTCAGCTTCTCCTTGAGACTCTTGATCTCCGCCTCAAGTGTCTCAATCTTCTTTCCAAAGCCCGTGGCCGACTTGCAGAACTCATCAACCTTTGTACGCAGAGACATTTACTTATGACGGCGACGAGATTTACGGGGACCGAGGCCCCTTGTGGGCCGTGCACGACGACTCCGAGTGCGGCCTTTTCCGAAGCGTTTCTGGGCTTCAAGGTAGTCTGTGGCTCCCGGCATAGCACGCAGCTCCCCCATAGCGACATCCTTTGCAGGGAGCTTCTGTTTCCTCAGGTCACCTTGTTGTTTCTCAAATGCGAGATTGTCGATATAAATGAACGTTCCGATAGGTTTTCCGTTCATAATCATTGGCGTATCCGAGTAAAACATACCACCTCCGAGATTCTTCCCTGGCGCTATCCTGCCCTGATACCAGACATCATCAAGCTTTAGTTCAACCCGCTCGTCAGTTACAAAGCCTGCCATTACTTACGGCTGCGACGAGTTTTACGCGCACGGCGGTTGGACTTCTTTGTTTGCCGGCGGCGACGCCGTCCAGCCTTAGGTTCGAGATGTGCAATGTAATAGGTTACTTTTTTGATCGGTTGGCGTGTCATTGGATTCAGCTTGGGCTCCTTCAGTGTCTTGAGCACTTCACTTGGGTAATATCGTCCGTATGTAAACTCATCGTGAAAATCAGCCATTTCCATACCCTCGGTGATCTCCATCTGATTCACAACGTCAACCGACCCAGCGGGGATCGTACGTCTTTCTAGCTCATAGATATTAGGAGGGGCACCGTTGACAAGTTCATAATAGAAATGATCGCCACCAAACGTCATCTCTCCCCGATTCGTTCCATGTACGTCTGTGACGTCCGTGAACGTGCACACTATACGAGCTCTGGACTGAAATACACCCATATAGGGTGAGTCGGGGTCATATCCTTCATCCTCTGGCTCAGGGGCTCCAAAGATTGCATACCTTGTACCCGGGACAAGTTCGTCGTATTCAACGTCATCCATTTACTTAAACGCTCTGAATAAATTCCCAGTTGAGGTAGTCGCAGATCTTCTTCCAGATCTGATCGTGAGCGATCAGGCGGTCCCGGGACTTCAGCAATGGAAAGAACACCTTATACTCGTCCAGGTCCAGCAGCTCAAAGAACTTATACAAGATATACGAATACGACAAGAAGTTCGTGCGGTCGTTGGGACAATACAGCAAGAACGGTGCTTGGATCTCCTGGAACATTGCCCGGACCTTTTCCTCTATCTCAGGGGTGATGGTCGGGGGCGGATTTCCATTCAACCGGCTCAGAATGTGAGCACGGTGCTCGTAGTATTTGGACCGTCCCAGCTTCTTCAGGATCTGGCGGGTGTCCTCCTCCGACAGGTCTGCAATATTGTCAATCCGACGCTTGCGGATCTCCAGAATGACCTCGTTCATGACCTCCTCCGGAATGATGGTGGATTCCTTGGCCTGGAACTGGTTGAGAATCTCGTTGAGGTGATTGATCTTCTTGTAGGCGTAATTGTTCCGCTCCTTCGGCGGATCACGGAAGCTCGGAAAGTCCGAGACAACCAACGCATACTCCTCGGATCCGCAGCTGGGGCAGACCAGAATTCCCTCTGAACTAATCTCCTCGCGAGCCACATTGCACGCAGAACAGTGCTCGGTCAGCAACTGGGTCGCATCGGGCCCGTTGCTCAACTTCATGCGAGACACATACTCGTCAAAGATCTGCTTCTTAGACAATCCATCCGAGGCGGGCGGATTCGCGACAAAGAATTTCAGGAATGTATTTGCATCTTTGGGTAGAGGAGCGGGCTGAGACGCCGACGTGGTCGTGTCCTTGCCGTAATAGTCAAGTAAGATGTCCATGTTTTTCATGTAATACTCCTCCACGGGATTGACCCGTGCAAGTTCCTGTTCAATCTCGCGAATCTGTGAATCCACCTGCGAACACTTCACAATCTCAGTCAGCTCTGTGGCCGCACTGAGTGCCTCACGCTGTCTTCGGAGTTCCGTCAGTTTGGCCTGAAGTTCATCCTGCTTCTTACCCGAATCACGTAGAGACTGCACTTGATCCTGATGCACTGAGTCCAGAGTCCCCATCGACGATCCGCTCGCTCCCGGATCCCGGGTCTTTCGTATCCTGAAGACGTCCATTTGTGAACTCTTCAGTTTGCTTCCTGAAGACCTGATTCGTAAACATGCATGGCCGTTGGCGTTTCAGTGACACCATCAGCTTTTCATACGGCATCCCGAACTTCTGAACTACATACGTCAGGGTCAGGAATGCGGAGCGATTAATCCCACACTGACAGTGGACAAACACTGTCCCGTTCCCTTCCCGGAGAAAGCGGGACAGGGTCTCTTCAAACGCTTGATACCACGTCAGAATGTTGACGTCAGCTGCATCCACTGCATTGAGGCACACGTAGCGATCTGGATACGCTTTCCGAAACCACTCGGGAGAGTGCATGGGAAAGGCACAGTTGATCACATGAGTAATGCTATAACGACGAAAAAATGAAGGTGTGAGCATCTCACCGGCACCCACGAGGATCCGCGGGTAGAACCATGCCGGTGGCTCACTCAGATACCTCGGCCGGAGGAACTGCATACTACTAGGAGGCGACAACTGTTTAACTACCAGGACGTCTCCTTCTCATACCGCCTCTGCAGCAGGGCCTCATCTGCAATGGGCATTGGCTGTGTTGGCTGGGGAACAATAAACTCCAGATAGATCTGGATGTTCTTCCCACAGATTTCATAGTAGGACTGCACGTGACGCCCACATGCAGTGGAGAGCTTCTCTAGCGTATTGTACTCGTTGATGATGTCCTCCACACGGAACGTCCTATCCTTGAACGTTTGGGTTGTGTGCAGATCACACAGCATGAAGGTCGTGCGACGCTTGTCGTAAACTGCCTTGGAGAACCGATCCTTGAGGTTCGCGTTTGCGGCAGCCTCCACCAGCTGCGTGAGCAAATAGTCGGAATACTTGGTATCGTTGACGCTACGGGTCTTTGCAGAGTTGATGATGAAGACAACATCAGCGTCGGAAAGAATAGTTGCAGAGAAGGATGACATTTGAGATAGGATTGATTGGTATGCCTAAGCGGCATTCGTTTTAGTCCGCCGCCTAACCCAGAAAACTCAGCAGGAAGACGTTGAGCAGGTGAGACACCACCACGGCAGCCGCACCCAGCACGCCAGCACCCTGCCAGGACACCACTCCACCCGACGTGTAGGCGTTGGGGATGTAACGGAGCAGCAGGTCACGAGGAGCCGAGAGAGACAGGAGGACGGTGGACAGGAAGAAGGACACATACAGAGTCAGGTTGGCCCACATCATCCGCATCATCGGCAGGGACGGCTTGAACGAGGGGGCCATCTGCGTGCGGGCAACGTGATCAGATCCCGAGACACCCGCCATCGGCGGCATGGACTGAGGGAGGCCAGGCGAGGGCAGGAGGGCGTCAAGCGAAGTCTGGTCCTCCATTGTTTATGAAGGAGACGGGATTTCACAGGTGGCATCTTCCACGCGATACTTGTAGCATTTTCCATCCACCTTCACAGTTTTAGAATCCACGTCCTCCAAGGGAATGCCCAGAACCCGATAGGTGTCATAGGTCCGGTGAAAGAGCAAGGCGGAGATGCCCAGTCCAATGACGAAGGAGAAGAAGGGGCTTGCACGATGAATGGCTTTTGTGAAGTCCAGCATTACTTCTTGCTGAGACTTGCGAGTAGGTTGAAGGAGTCTGCTTCTGCACCACATGGCACTTCAATGGCATGGGTGCGAACACATCCAGTATCCGTGTGAAAGACATCTGTATCGTGCGGCGAAGGAACGGAGACCTGTTTGCGTGCAGGAGGGACCACAATGCATGAGATCAGCATACCAACAACGACACCTGCAACGATCCACTGGATCTCAAACATTATACATTCTCCATTACTTTTTTGGTGACGGCAACGGCCGGCGATCCAAGATAGGCAAGAGCGATTGGAGTTGTGATCAGTCCCGTTCCCGGAAGGATCACTGCAAGAAACGTCAAGATCCGAGCTGCATTATCGTGTCCTGCCGACTTCAACACACGATATGTCACAAACACACTAAACGCCCACACCAGACCGAGAACGATAGCTGTCGCACCCGTGACTCCGGCGAAGATCGTTCCGAAGAAGGACGGCATCTGGAACGTTGGCGGAGTTCCAAACTTCACTGCCTGTCCGTCGGGAATTGCCACCGTCTTCTGAACTCCTGTGCCAGTGTCGGTGTAGGTCAACGTCAGCCGACGACCCGTCACAATATTCGCTGATGACTGCTTCTCTGCAATCTTCTGCTGCAGAAGTGCAGTCTCCAGCTGATTCTTCTGAAAGGCAATGCACTTCTGATCAGAGGCGGAGGCACACAGGGAGACGGCCTGCCGAGTAATATCCTCCTTATCCTTGTCCGTAAGGGTTTCCGTTGAGGTGGATCCCGACAGATCAATAGCAGGAACAAGGCTGTTGCTGGCCCTGGTGTCCAAATATCCACCCGATGCTTGCTTCTGCAGCGAGGCTGTGATGTTGGTCGCTGAGCTTTCGTCCCCCCACGTAGCCTGGTTGATCACAATCCCCATTGTTAGTTAGCAAACACAAAACTCGCAAGACCTGACGTGATGCGGAGGAAATTGACCGATTCTACATAGACACCCAGATTGTAGGTGTAGGCAAAGATCACGCTATCACCATTGGTGTTGACGACCACCGGGGTCACAAACGGATAGAGCGGGCTTCCATCGGGCTTCAGCTGTGCACACTGAGCCGCCGTGATGTAGACTGGGGCAGCCGTGTTGACCGTAGACGCCACTCCAGCGGCTGTCACCAGGGGCTGTTGCAGAGTGAGACGCAGGGTCACCTTGTTGAACATGCTGCCGTTGATGCCTCCACTCGGCTGATACAAGTCGTTGTTCAGGGCAAATGAATACATATACACTCCCGGAAGCTGAGGTGCGTTACCTGTGGTGTGCTTATACATCTGAATCAGCGAGAAGTAACTTGTGGGCTTCACTGAAAACCTCTCCTTGCCATCCAGCAGGAGCTGTCCCTGAGTGATCGGATCACGAGGATAGACCGACGTGATTTGCTGCTGACCGCTTGAATACAGGAACGTCTGTGTTGCCGTGGAGTTTGTGACAGTAGAAAACAGGTCATTTGCAGTCCCAGTCGTTGTGAACGGGGCCCGCAGGGGATTGTCCCAGTTCGTGTAGTTGTCCCAGTCATTTGAAAGGATCTTGTCAGACCGCTGGCAGGACCATACAATGCGAGTGACCAGGTTGAAGAAGGGAATGAGAATATCCGAGTTTCCGCCATACTGTCCAGGGTCCGAGGTATACTTCACGGTCTTCACCAGAAACGTCTGATCCGCACTGGCCAGCTGAGCCATTTCCATCTCGGTCAGGTAGATGAAGTTACCCTCTAGATAGGGATCCGGGAAGAAGTTGGTCAGAGCAGTGTTGGAAGGTGCTCCCGAGAGTGTCGGAGGAGAGAGGAACTGAGCGATGGCATTGTTAGGAGCCGTTTGTCCCACACCAACCGCTCCCGTGTTGGGCCGGATTCTCTGCCCATAGGTGGGTGACAGCGGGTTCACATCAATGACCGTATACAGCTGGTTGAGCGGGCGGTAGGTGACGTTGATGAAGACATCGGAGTTCTGCATGGAGACCAAGGGCAGAGCCAGACCCGGGTTCTCGCAGAACCAAAAGTGAAGGGGAATGATCAGCTGGCGAGAGCGGATTGACGGCTCCGGCACCAGAGTATTCGGAATGCCACCCGGCTGGTTCAGGGGGGTGACCGCGTGAGGATATTGTCCCATCCGATCGTAGGCGTTTGCAGGGTCCTTGATCTCAGGAACGTTGCCCACCATCTCATCCACCAACTTCCGCTTATTCGGATCGTGTGTCAGATACGAATACATCTTCAGCCACTCACCCGAAAGCCTCTGGAGAAGCTGTCCGTTCGCCGTGATTTCCACGTTGTCAATCAGATTGTAGCCAATATTGTCAATCCAGCGGAACTCGTAGCCAAGAGAGTTAGAACGGGGATCATATCCAGGTGGCGGGGACACACCCGCTCCCAGGTAGGAGAGCGGTGACCAGATATCCGGGAGAGTAAGCACCAAGTAGGTATCGTGCAGCATCTGTGCATAGCGGTCAATCCGACACGGAATCGTCCGTGTAGTCGTCTGTTCAAAGCCCAAGTTGGAGCTTGTGAAGGTCATTCGGATTGACTCCATAGCAAAGTTTGTGTGTCGGCGATAGACGGCTCGGAAGTGGGTCATGGACGGACTTCCATTGACAAGTTCGTTCTGAGCTCCGATTGCGACGAGTTGAAGCAACCCACCAGGCATATTGTGTTAGTAATGAGATTAGACTAAATAGGTCGTAGTCGCAGTGTTCCGAGGGACACAGCATGTTGATGTATAGGTTTTTCCGAGCGTAGCACCCCCTGATGTGTTGATGCCGACGCCCCCAACAAACCGATCGTACTGATCGGCCTCATTGGCAAGTACGCCAATGTACTGGGTGTTCGTCCTCTGCTTCAGGGGAGGAGGGGCCAGTCTCAGCGACTTTGCAATGATCTGGCGTTTCATCTGCGTCAGGTAATCTTGTGCGGAGTTGACTTGCATTTGTGGTTTACGGAGAGAAAAGACTAACAACACAATGCGATTTGTCCTCATTAGCACCCACGTTGATCAGACCACCGGATACTCCAAGGTTGTCTACAATCTTCTGAAGCAGGTGTCCAAGCTGGCTCCTGCTGTCAAGACCTACCACTTTGGATTTCAGCGTCATCCGTCTCGTGGAAATATCCGCAGTGTTCCGTCGGGTGTTATTGCCTACGATGCAGCGGCCAACGAGGATCCGAAGGAGGAGGGCTTTGGTTTCAACAAGATCCACGAGTATCTGGAGATGGTCAACCCAGATGTGGTCATGATCTACAACGACCCTCTGATCATTCACCGCTTCGTGGAGTCTATGAAGTATGACAAGGCGACGTCTCCGTATAAGCTGTGGGTCTATGTGGATCAGGTCTACGAGGGCATTGCCCCGGCTCTGGTGGAGACCATCCAGAAGAATGCGTCGCGTGTGTACTGCTTCACGAAGTATTGGTCCGATGTCTTCTCCACCTACGGTTCCTTCCCCGATATTCGCATCCTGGAGCACGCGGTGGATACGTCGCTCTTCACCAAGATGCCTGACACTCTCCGCAACAATATCCGGTCGTCCATGGGACTTCCCTCCAATGCCGTTCTGTTTGTGAATGCAAACCGCAACAGTCAGCGGAAGCGGTATGACCTGGCAGTCATGGGCTTTGTGGACCTCCTGCTGCGGGATCCGTCCAAGCCGTATTACTTCATGATTGTCACGGGTCTCAATGCACAGCAGGGTGCCTACTATGACATCAGCCGGATCTTTACGACGGAGCTCAAGCGTCGCGGTGCGGATCTGGAGGAGTTTGCTAAGCGTCTCATGCTGGTGGATACGTCGGCTAAGCCGGTTCCGGACACGGCAATCAATGAGATCTACAATGCTGCAGACATTGGTGTGAACACCTCGGATGGCGAGGGATTCGGGCTCTGTCAGATTGAGCATCTGTATACGGGTGCACCTCAGCTGGTGACGGACATTGGCACCTATCGCTCGTTCATGGATGAGACGGTGTGTGGATTTGTCAAGCCGGGCGATCGTGTGTATTTCTCGGGCACCATGCCGCTGGGTCTGTGGGCCCCGAGCTTCAGCTACACAGATCTTGCTGACCAGATGGAGGACATGATCAAGAACCTGCCCGCCATGAAGAAGGCGGCCGCTAAGTTTCCGTTCAAGACGTGGGATGATGTCTGTGCAGACTGGATTACCGATCTCAAAGGAGAAAGCGGATGGAAGTCGGCGACACCAAGGTCCCCAGTAGCAGCAATCGCTGATGGTCGTCCCATGCCGGACCATCAAACACTTCCTTGGAGTTAGGGTCAATCAGCAGTGCAATGCCCTTGATCAGCACCTTCTGCAGACGACGGTGCTTCTTTGACGTGTTGCGTAACACGGTCGCATCCAGGTCCTCGTTCTTGATGTTCGGCTTGAATGCCAAATCGTCTCCCCGAGTAGTGCTGTCAAATCTCATGCACGACACCTGCGGCTTCTCACGTGAGTGAAGCTTGCGATGGATTTCGCAGTCCACCGCAGACTCTTTCAGCAGCAGGGACATACGCTGACCAATCCGCTCCTTTTCAAAGGCCGTCTCATACAGATACTCGTCTGTGGACATGAACGTCTCCACCGGATCTCCTTCATACCGCTTCATGACCATGTCGTTACGACGGATCGCCACAATGTTCGGGTATTCGGCCGATTTCATCTGGGCCTCCGTAAACACAGAAATGTAAAAACTTACCTTCACAGTCCGCTGATCCATCGGCAGTGTAGCGTGAGAACAGATACGAATAGCACGACCAATGACCTGATCGTGACGAGCCGGAGTCCAGTGCGGCTCCATGATATGCACGTGACGCACATTGTTGAGCGTAATACCCTCTGCACCGGATGCCGAGGCCATGAGAATGTTCAGAATCTTCTTGCCACGCTTCTCCACACTCTCCTTCAGGGACGCTGGGAAGTTCTTGGAATACACACCATTGAAGATCTGACGCATCAGGTCACGCTCCTCCTCCTTTTCCTCGCCCGTGTAGAAGGTGTAGGCCGGCTTATCCGACATCTCTGGATCTTCCACCCACTGATTAGCCACGCGAGTCAGCTTATACACCTGCCATCCTGCAGCATCCAGCACAGCCGACAGAACACCAAGACCCTCCAGCGAACGATACTGTGAATAGACGAACTGGTTGCCCTCCGTCGCCTTGATGTTCTTCAGGATCCTCAGCATCTTGGGACTGAACGTCTCCAGGCCCTTTTCGGACAGATAGCGATCGGGTTCAGAGACCAGCTTCTTCAGGATTTCTTCACTTGACGCATCCGGCGGCTTTCCCTCGGAGATAGCCTCACCTAGTTCTGACTTCTTGAGGTCAGCCGGCAGAGCATAGTCGCAGACAAGACGAGTCGGAACACGGAACGTGCTCAGGTTCTCGTTCAGCTTGGAACGACCGCGACGAGAGTCAATCTTCATCTCAATCCAACGGACCTCCAAATAGCGAATGAACTGTCCATCGGACATCGGGACCTTCTCCAGCGTTGTCTCCAGGTCAATACGACGAGGCAACAGTCGCTCATCTGCACCCTTGAAATAGGAGACCAGTCCCTGGATACGCCTACGGAACAGCATGGGGTTCTTCACGTTGAGTCCATCAATGAACAGATTGCTGAACTCCTCGTAGTTCGTAGGCAAGCACTGAAACTCTTCTGTTGTCACCCGATCTGTGAACACCTCGCCACCTCCAACCTCCACCTCAATCTTAGTCCTCACCGACTCCACCCAATCTGCCGCCTGGGGGATGAAAGCCATATCCTTCATGTATTGCACTGCAATACGATCACCGTCTCCATTGTAGGTGGACCGGAACTGAGGAGGATTCCGAGTCACCAGCACTTGCTTCTTCAGAGTATTGAACTCAATGGTGTCCACGTCAGGGAGCTTACGGAAGGCCTTGGTGATCTTCTCTTCATCCCACGTTGGAATGGTCTTGAAGGGGATCGTGATACGCTCAATCGGACCCCGCAGAAGGTTCATCATATACGCAATCTCGTTGGGAGAGTTGATGATCGGAGTGCCAGACAGCAGCACGATCTTGCAGCGTTTGGCGTGATAGATTGCATCATAGAGTTTGGCTGTGATCTCTGACTCGTTGATCACGCGGGAGATCAAGTTGTGGGCCTCGTCAATGATTACCACGGAATCGTCATATTGGCCCTCTTTCGTGTACTCTGCGATGCTTGTGCGAGTCAGTCCGTTGTAGCGAACAAAGTTGAACCTCTGATCCAGCACATCCTTGATCTGCTCGCGAATAGCCGCCTTGTCCTGGGTAGACAAGCTGTCAAAGTTCGGGG
>JBIPNK010000176.1:0-3874 GCA_044373365.1 Chitinophagaceae bacterium | reverse complement strand
TGGTACAAGCCCGACGGCAGCGATGAAGAGTCGGCCATCGTGCTGGCGATTGACGCGGCTTTGATGCGCGAGGGCTTCGACCCCAAAACGGAGGACTATTGGGACGAGCTGCGCAAGCGCTCTGCCCGTCGCCTTCCTGAGCGTTTTGAAAGCAAGGCGCAGGCCAGCAATCGCGCCCCACGCGGCGGTCCTGCCGTTGGCTCAGGCCGTGAGCATGCGCCGCAGTCAACCCGGACCGAGGTCTACATCAGCCCCGAGCGCAAGCAGGCGTTGATCGATGCAGGTGTCTGGGACGACCCGGTTTTGCGTCAAAAGTACGTCAAGCGGTACGCCGCGTATGACAAAGCAAATCGGGCCTGATTGTGTTTGCAAAAAATCAAGCCTATAATTTTCCACAATCGCTGAAAGGAGCGAGTAATGTCTGACGAACGCTTTAAAAAATCTGCTGGTGACAACCGCGACAGCCGTGCGATGCAAGATCGCACCAAAACCGAAGATCGCAAGTTGTCCGACGACGAGCGGGTTGAAATGTTCCGACAACAGTTCCACCAGTCCTCTTTACCGGACTTGCCAAAACTCGAAGGCTGGCATTGCTGCTGGCTGACCACGACAAACAATCGTGACTCCATCCACATGAGAATGCGGTTGGGTTACGAGCCCTTGAAGCCGGACGACGTGCCTGGCTGGGAATACGTCACCATCAAAACTGGTGAGTATCAGGGCTTTATTGGTGTGAACGAGATGCTTGCATTCAAGCTGCCAATGAGTCTGTATGAGAAATACATGCAGGAAGCTCACCATGACGCCCCTCTGCGCGAGGAGGAGAAGCTCAGCGACACAGCCGAGTTTATGGAGCAGCAAGCAAGAGCATCAAAGTCACGTCTGGATATGGGTGATGGCATGACGGAAATTGGACAACGCAGGAACGCTCGTTTTGAGCTGACCTGACAAGTTGTTTCCATCTTCAACCTTCCATAAGGAAAACGCCAAATGTCCTCGACAAGCGCACCTTTTGGCTTCCGTCCATCTTTCCACAACAGTGGTCAGATGCGTCCGAAGGCCTACACCATCGCGAGCACCTATGCCGCCAACATCTTTCAGGGCGACCCTGTGAAGTTGACGGACAACGGTGTTATTCAACTGGGCAGCTCTGACGGCACCCGTTCTGGCACCACCGACGGCATCTCGCTGTTGGGCATTTTTGCAGGCTGCCAATACCTGGACGCCTCGGGAAAGCCCACCATCAGCCCGTTCTGGCCATCTGGCACGACCGGCACTGAAATCACGGCCTGGGTCTATGACGACCCCGAGACGCTGTTTGACGTCCAGTACACCAACCCCGGTACACCCGGCTCCACCACGGTGCAAACCGCAGTGGGCGAGGAGTGCGACTGGACCGTTGCGAGTCCTGGCGGCAGCACCCATACTGGTCTTTCGACCACACAATTGAGCGCAATTCAGGCAACTTCTGGCCAGTTCCAGATCACCGGCTTTGCGGGCAACATCAATGACTCTTTGACAGACGCTTATGTCGTGGCCACTGTTCGCATCAACGAACACCACTACAAAGCTGCGGTCAACAGCATCTAAGGAGGGCTGAAAAATGGCAACCCCAATGCGCAATACGGACTTCCGGTCCGTTGTTGAGCCGATCTTGAACGAAGTGTTTGACGGTGTTTACGAACAGCGTGCAGACGAGTGGAAACAAGTGTTCCGCGAGCAAAAAGGCATCCCACGCAACTACCATGAAGAGCCCGTCTTGTACGGCTTTGGCGCAGCTCCCGAGCTGCCCGACGGCATGGCAGTGACGTACCAGTCTGGTGGCGTGCTGTTCCTGCAGCGCTACCTGTACAAGGTGTACGGCCTGGCCTTCGCTTTGACCAAAGTTTTGGTTGAAGATGGCGACCACATCCGTATCGGTCAGACCTACGCCAAGCACTTGGCTCAGTCGTTGATCGAGACCAAAGAAACCTTGGCTGCCAACATCCTGAACCGCGCTTTCAACGGTGCGTACACAGGTGGCGACGGCGTGTCTTTGATCTCCACAGCGCACCGCATCGTCAACGGCACGTTCAGCAACCAGCTGACCACCCCTGCCGCTTTGTCGCAAACCTCGCTTGAGCAGTTGTTGATCCAGATCCGCAATGCGGTGGACAACAACGGCAAGCGTATCCGCTTGACACCCAAACAGATCGTCACCGGTCCGTCCAACGTGTTCCAGGCCGAGACGCTGCTCAAGTCGGTTTTGCGCAGCGGTACCGCTGACAACGACATCAACCCCGTGAAGTCGATGGGCTTGCTGGCCTCTGGCCAAGCCAACCTCTCGCGTATCACTTCCACCACAGCTTGGTGGATTCAGACCGACGCTCCCGAAGGTCTGAAACTGTTGATGCGTCGCGGCCTGGAGAAATCCATGGAAGGCGACTTCGAAACCGACAGCATGCGTTACAAGGCCACAGAGCGATTTGTCCTCGGATGGACAGATCCAAGGGGATTGTACGGAACAGCCGGTGTTTGACGCGGATCGGTCAAACCGAATCGCATAAGATGCCAACTGAAACCCCTGCCCTCGTGGCGGGGGTTTTGTTGGGCACCTTTGATCAGCGCAGCAGACGGCCCGCCCTGGCCGACGACATGCAGACGGCTGCGCACAACTTGCATGTAAGGAAAACAAATCATGGGTTCTACTGCCTTCTCCGGTCCCGTTACCTCTAACAACGGCTTCGTGGGCGACGTGACGGGTGACGTAATTGGCGCGGTTCAGCTGCCCGCCTACACCGTGGCCAGCGCTCCCGCCGCTACCGGCTTGACCGGCACTACGATCTACGTGAGCAACGGCCTGGCCGGTGCACCGTGCGTTGCGGTGAGCAACGGCACGAACTGGATCTCCCCCGCCGGTACCACCATCGCCGCTGCCTGATAGGGGTTAAAAATGGGTATCAAATTCACCCCCGCCTCAGCCGAAGAGCTCGCCGAGCGTGGTGTCCCGGTCGAACAGCCCGCAGCTGACGACGCAAAGACACCCGCCAACGATAAGCCCAAGGCTGCCCCCAAGCCCACAAAGGGAGCAAAAAAATGACAGCCTCCCCAGACTACTTTTTTCTTGACGGTCAAAAACTGGTCGCGACTGATAACGGCGACGGTACAAAAACGCTTGTTGTTTCCGGCGGCGGTGGTGGCGGCTCAGGGTCCATCACCGCTGCGGGTGTCAACGGAACACTTGCTCAGGCTGTGCAAGGGATTACCGGCGGGGTGCCGGTTCCCGTATCCGCCGCCGCCCTACCTTTGCCAACTGGCGCGGCCACAGAAACCACGTTGTCGGCTTTGAACACCAAGATTCCATCGCAAGCCATTACGGGCCTTTTGCCGGTGGATACGCTCGGGACGCCCGGCGTTCCCCGTGTGCAGGCCACGTCTGGCACGGCGGCAAGCATTGTGCTGACCACGACCTGTCGGCGGGTGTCAATGTTTGCGACGCAAGGCGCATGGTATTCAATTTCAGGCACAGCCACATCCTCTAGCCACTATGTCGGGACAGGTGAGCGGATTGATTTTGACGTGCCAGCGTCCACGACAATTTCAGTGCTGCAAGAGACGGCGGCGGGGTCTATCCGCATCACGGAGCTGGTGTAATGCGGCAACGCGCAACACGGCTGTTCTCAATCGGCAGCGGCAGGCGGCTTAGCCCTGTGCCCATCCTCGACCAACTTGACATCCCCGCCGCTGCGGCATACAGCCTGCGTCAGGTGAGCTCGGCTGCATCTTTGGCTTGTCGGGTGCGCCGGTCGAGCGACAACGCCGAGGCGGATATTGGTTTTACCACCATTGGTGATCTGGACACCGCCGCCCTTCTTACTTTTGTCGGTTCTGGCAG
>JBIPNK010000048.1:0-22479 GCA_044373365.1 Chitinophagaceae bacterium | reverse complement strand
AAGGGGTTTGCGGAATGGGTGTAGCATCAACATCCCATGTTGCCGAAAGCAGTGCTTCGTTGATACAGATGACGGAAGCATTGTTCAATCAACCATTTGATGCAACAGCACATGAAGCAAGGGCGTCTTTCCTGAACGGGAAATACAACAACGAAAAAGGGGTCAATGCATTGGTGAGGATGCTATATTAGCATTGTCGATGACTTTTCCGCCTTCCGTCCTGATCATCCTTGCAGGATATTTATTGATGACGATGTAGTCGTGCGTAGCCATCACGATAGCAGTTCCGAGGTCTTTGCTGATCTGAAAAAGCAGGTTCATGATTTCTTCAGTGGTTTCTGGATCCAGGTTGCCCGTGGGCTCATCAGCCAAAATGAGTTTGGGAGCGTTGAGCAATGCCCTTGCTATATCGATGCGTTGTTGCTCTCCGCCGGAAAGTTCGTAAGGATATTTGAATCCCTTCGTTTTCAATCCCACTTTTCCGAGCACTTCATCAATCTTGTCTTCAATGGCTTTTTCATCTTTCCAACCAGTGGCACTCAAAACAAATTTCAGGTTATCGTGCACATTTCTGTCTGTCAACAATTGAAAATCCTGGAACACAATGCCAATATTCCTTCTCAGAAAAGGAACGGTTTTCCAGGTAAGGTCTTTGAGGTCGAACCCTGCAACATTGGCGGTACCATTTTTGAGGGGCAATTCACCATACAAAGTCTTGAGCAAACTGGACTTTCCAGTTCCTGTTTTGCCTACCAAGTATACAAATTCACTTCTTGATACAGTAATATTTACATCACTGAGAATCAATGAATCTCCCTGGTAAATGTTGGCATTTTTAATGGACAGCACTGCTTCACTCATGGTAACCTTTTATGGAATGAAAGTAAATTTTTCGTCGCTCAAGTAAATATCAAGGCATTTCTCGGTAGCTTCCTCGACCCTTCCGATAATTTTGGCATCAACGCCAAATTTCCTGGAAATATCCATCATTCGCTGTGCATCTTTTTCATTGGTATAAATTTCCATCCGACATCCCATGTTGAAAACCTGGAGCATTTCCCTGTTGTCTGATCCACTGGCTTTTTGGATAAGATCAAAGACAGGAGGAATGTCAAACAAACTGTCTTTCACGACACGCATGGGCGCTGGAAGGTATTTGAGGCATTTGGTCTGACCACCTCCGCTGCAATGGATCATGCCATGCACCGCATCGAAATCCGTTTCCAGAATTTCCCTGATGATGGGCGCAAATGTTCTGGTGGGGCTTAGTACCATTTTTCCTGCATTGACACTGAAGCCTGGAACGTCAACAGGATCGGTCATTTTATGTTTACCGATATACACTACCTCATTGGGCAAATTAGGATCAAATGATTCAGGATGTTTTTCAGCATAGACCTTGGAAAACATATCATGCCTTGCGCTCGTCAGTCCGTTGCTGCCTATTCCGCTGTTGTATTCGGTTTCATAACTTGCTATGCCTGCACTGGAGAGACCTACAATGACATCGCCAACGGCAATTTTGTCATTGGTCACCAATTTGTTTTTTGGCCATCTTGCCGTCATGGTGCCATTGACGGCAACCGTGCGCACCACATCACCCACATCAGCTGTTTCTCCACCGAGGTAATGAATTTTAACGCCCATCGTTTCAAGATCAGCAAATAAAGCGCTTGTGCCATCAATGATTTCTTTGAGCACTTCGCCTGTGATCAGGTGCTTGTTTCTGTCAATGGTAGAATTGAAAATGATATTGTCATATACACCTACGCAAAGCAGGTCGTCGAGGTTCATTACCACCGCATCCTGGGCAATGCCACGCCAAACCGAGATATCACCCGTTTCCTTCCAGTATAAATAAGCAAGGATGCTTTTGGTTCCTGCCCCGTCTGCATGCATGATGTTTACATGATCAGCATCGCCGGTCAGGTAATCAGGATAAATTTTACAAAAAGCATTGGCGTATAACCCTTGGTCAAGATCCTGGATGGCTGCGTGAACTTCTTCCTTTTGGGCGGAAACACCTCTTTTCTGGTATAAACTCATGGATTCGGCGGTATGCGCAAATTTAGTTTAGAACGCTGAAATGACAATATTTAAATCATTTCAACAAGAAGAGCAGTATTCTTTCAATTGAATTAATTTTGCATTTCTTATGCAAGTTCATTTTCAAATAGACAATCTTCCTCCTTTTCGGAACGCTGTGCTCACGATAGGCACTTTTGACGGAGTTCACTCAGGACATACAGCCATACTCGACAAGCTGAGGTCTGAAGCCGATGCCCAGAACGGCGAAACTGTTGTGATCACTTTTCATCCGCATCCAAGGAGAATTTTGAACAATGCCGATGCCCCGGCACTGCTTACCAGCCTTGAAGAGCGCATCGACCGTTTCAACATCATTGGTATTGACCATTTGGTCATTGTTGCCTTTGACCCTGCGTTTTCTGCCCTGTCTGCAGACGATTATATCAAAAAATTCTTGGTGGATCTTTTTCACCCCAAGGTCATTGTTATTGGATACGATCATCGTTTTGGACAAGGAAGAACCGGCGATTATGAACTTTTGAAACAGAAAGGTGAAACATACGGATATGCAGTGGTAGAAATTCCTGAAAAAATGCTTGATGCCTCAAGGGTGAGCTCCACCCATATCCGGCATGCCCTGTTGGATGGAGATCTGGCAACGGCGAACAGCCTGCTCTCCTATCCTTACCGCCTGCAAGGCGAAGTAATTGAGGGTGATAAGCTTGGCCGAACACTTGGTTTTCCTACAGCCAATCTTGCGTTGAACGATAGTGATAAACTGATTCCGGCATCAGGTGTGTATGGCGTTAAGGTGGAACTGAAAGAAAACGGATTGATCAGACAGGAATTAGGCATGATGAACATTGGCTACAGGCCCACTGTCAATGGCAGAGAGAGAAGGATTGAAGTGCATATCTTCCATTTTGATGAAGACATTTACCACCAAACGTTGAAGGTTTCATTGGTAGCCTATACAAGAAAAGAAAAAAAGTTTGCCGGACTTGAAGCATTGAAAGCACAGCTGGAACAAGACAAGCAAGATATTACACAGTTGCTGAACAGGCTCAAGACTGAAGGATGATTTTTGCCGCCAGCTCCTTCATCAATGATGAATCTTCCGTGTCAACCTGCCCCACTCCTATGCTTTTCAGGTTATAATGATTCAACAGGATCAAGGCTTTTTCAATGTCATTGAAACTGTAGCGCTGCATGGCCTGCGTGTATTGTTTGGCAAAAAAGGCCTTGATGCCCAGGGCGGCAGCAATACCATACTCATCTTTTGATCCACTGGCAGCTGCAATGTAGAGTTTACTGAAAAATGAATACAAGGTTGGAAGAATCAGTTGGATGGGGCCAGCTTTGGGATTGGCTGCAAAATAATTCAGGATTTTCAGGGTATTGGGCAGGTCTCTGTTGCCCAGCGCCGACTGCAGCTCAAAAACATTGAATTCCTTGCTGATGCCCACATATTGTTCAATATCATCCTCAGCAATTTGCTTTTTGCCCTTGAGGTTGACCGTTAGTTTTTCAATTTCATTTTCCATCCGTTGCAGGTCATTCCCAATATGGTCTACCAGCATGTAAAGGGCCTTGGGCTGAATTTCAAGCCCTTTCTCTCTGACCATGTTTGCCGCCCATTCAGGCAACTCATTGTCGTACATTTTTTTGGTGGTGATGACCACCGCCTTGCCCTTCAGGCTTTTGGCCAGCTTTCCACGGCCATCTAACTTTTTATCCTTGTGGGCAACGATAAAAATGGTGGACACCAGGGGATGATCCAGATAGGACTCGAGCCGGTCGATTTCTTTGAGGTGTTGTGCTTCTTTCAGGATCACAACCTGTTTTTCTGCAAACATCGGGTAACGCCTGCAGGCGTTCAGCACGTCCTCCGCTTTTGAATCTTTGCCATAAAAAATGGTAAGGTTGAATTCTGCCTCATTGGCAGGGAGGATATGGTGCTCTGCAAATGCAGTGAGTTTGTCGATATGGTAAGCCTCATCCCCTTCCAACCAATATACAGGATGAAAAGCACCGCGCTTCCAATCTGATATGATCTGGTCTGTGTTCATTCAAATGCTATTATATGATAGATCATGCATAAAATTGCATGAAAAAATATGCTTATTGATTAATTTAACAGGGATATCAACATTAAAAGGAAAGAAATTCTTTTCCTTTGTGATGAATACGAAATTATCAATAAGCAACGAACTTTCACCATTAATCATTGAACGATGAGTACAAATTACCCAGAAGCAGGAAATTATTCCTCAACCCCCAAAAAAGACAACAAGAATACTATTATCATTTTGCTCGCCATTGCCCTTGTCGGTTCATGGATTTATTTTATGTATGCCAAGAGCCAGGCCACTGCAGTTATTACTGAAAAAGATGCCCAATATGCTACCCTGGATTCAGCCAAGAACGATGTTCAGAAAGAGTTTGACGATGCCATTGTGAGGCTGGATGAAATGACGGCCACCAACAATGGTTTGGACAGCCTGGTTAAAACCCGTGACAATGAACTGGGTATCCTCAAATCAAAATTCAAATCTCTTGTAGGCAAACAAAATGCAACCTCTGCTGATCTTGCAGCAGCAAGGAGGCTTGTCAGCGAACTCAATGGCAGGATTGATGATTATGTAAAAGAAATTGAGCGACTACAAGGTGAAAACATTCAGCTTACTGCAGACAAAAACAATCTTACCAACGAAAACAAGAACCTGAGCAACAACCTTTCTACTACTGAAACAGCCAAGAAGGAGGCTGAAAACAAGGTGGATGTTGGTTCAACATTGCATGCCTCTGGATTTAATATTGTGGCCATCAACGAAAGAAACTCAGGCAAGGAAAAAAGTACCTCTTCGGCAAAAAGGGCAGATAAGTTCCGGATTTCTTTTAACCTTGACGAAAACAGGATTGCCACATCCGGCGCAAAACAGCTTTTCATCATTGCAAAAGACCCTTCAGGAAAAGTTATCAAGGAAGAATCATTGGCATCCGGCACCATCAATACAAGGCAGGATGGACAGGTTGATTTTACCACCAAGCTTGATGTAGAATACAAACAAAGCGAAGCCAAATTTGTAAGCTTCGACCTTCGCCAGGGAGACAAGTATACAAAAGGAAACTATTCTATTGTTGTTTACCAAAATGGTTTCAAGATTGGTGAGGGTGTTGCCGTATTGAAGTAAAACCAAACTTTCAGATACTGAAAGCCGTATGCAAATCTTGCATGCGGCTTTTTTATAAAATGGCCCGGATTTGTGCACGGCCGATGTTGACCAACCCTGAGCTTCCGGATCTTCTTCCCTCGTACTGGACTGACATTTCAATAAAGGAACTGATCCGTTTGGTAAGGTCCATGGTCCACAAGAAATTCTTACCCGGCTGCAGGCCGTCGAGCATTACATAGCCAAGGCTGGAAGAGGCAATACCATTGAATTGTATGTTGCTGAAAGTAATCCTGGAGGTGATGGAAGTATTGGATACAAGGTTGTATTTCCCCTCAAGGTTCAGGGAGTTGATCAATGCATTTTCTGGCCCCTTGTTTTGCTTTTTATCCCATTTGTAGGAAGATTGCAAACGCAGCGTGGTTCCCCGTGTAAAGGTTATCCGCGGTTCAATGGCCCGGGAAAGGATATTGAAATTCCTGTTCCCAAAATTGGGTGTCTCCAGGATATTCCTGTTCAATCTTCCAATTAAATCGAGGGTAAACATCTTGAACCAATTGCTCCTGATTTTCAGGGAAAGATCACGCAATCGACGGGTTTCATATCCATAAGACAAAAAAGCGCGGTTGCTGGATTGGAGAAAATTAAGGTCCATTCCCCAGACCTGGCTGAATTTATTGAAGGAAGCAGAATGACTTTGGACCTGGTCAAAGGTGATCAGGCTTGTGTCCTGAATCATGCCCTTGAAAGGATTCAGGATCCGCTCCCCCGAAGCCAGTTGTCTCTGAGAAACCTGTAAGGCTGATTGCAAGAAAAGCCTCTTTAGAAAGGCCCTCATCGCTGAACCTTCATTTCCTTCCAATGCAAGGGATGGATTAAAGACAAGGTTATAATTGAATTGCAGGTTGTTTGATCGGATGAATTCATTGGTGGGCGTAAAGATTCTGAGGAATTTGGCCTGATCACGGAATTTGGCCACCTCAAATTCGTTGAGTTGTTGAATGCCATCGCTATTGAAATCAATCCAGGTATACTCCCCTTGGCCAACAGGCACTTCAATATAGGTAAAATCCCTTCTTGGCTCCTGTCCTCCTCCCAATTCATACAAGGCATTCCCGGCAATGGCTCCTTTCCATAGGTCCGTAAAATACTCCAGCCTGCCGAGCATGCTCTCACCAGCCATTGTACCTGCGATATTGTTGGCAAGATTCAACTTTCTGTAAGTAGCATTGAACCTTACCTGATGGTGTTCATTGGACATCCATTCTCCGTTGATATTCAAGTTATTGCTATGGTCTTGCTTAAGCATTTGTTTACCATCAGGCAAGTCGTCAGACCGGGTAAAATATTTAATGCCCCATTTGTTCAATTGGGTTGGATCAGATTGCGTATACAACTGAAAAGTGGAAAAAGCAAAGCTTCCGGGAGTAATTGAATCATTGTTGTTGAATCGAGAAACGGTGTTCTCTGCAGCATATCCCATTCCAATTTCCCTGCCTCCGAGACTGGAAATCCTTTTTGCAAAGGATAGTGTAGGCCTGAAAAATTGTCCATTTTTGAAATCATCCTTGAAACTGGTGATGGCAACTTGGTTGTTGATGATCCATCCCCGCTGGTTAAGATGGTGTTCAAGTTGATGTCGACTGGCATTGAAATCAGTATTGCGTGCATAGGAACCAAGCAGATATTTCAGTTGATGTGACTGCTTGTTTTCAAGCAGGAAGGAAGCATGTAAGATTTTTTCTGTTGCCGCACCTTCCATCAGGTCGAGCCCCCAATCGCGGGTAAACTCAACACTGCGCAGCCTTTCAACAGGCTTGAACGTTTCGGATGCATATTCAAGGTTGAGGGCTGACTGCAAACTCAGACCCTTCTTCTCCTGCAACATTTTTTTGTTTTTCAGGATCAGCCTGGCAGCATAACCATCATCATTGCTTTTATCTTTTGAAGAAAAACGGTTCAGGTCAAATCTGCTTACGGCCATGTCTGCCACAAGCTGGGTTTGATCGTTCATGTTCCAGGTAGTGGATACTGATACAAGGCTTTGTTTTTTGGGCGCAACCAACAATACCACAGGTTCATAGTTGCCTGATTTGGCACCGGTTTGGAGATTCGGTGCAATCCACTTGTATACTTTTCCATTGGCCGCGGCATTGGGATCGATTACATAATTTCCTGCACCTGCACCCACATCAATGAAAGAAAGGGAATAGAGGTCACTCCTCTTGGTGGGTTGGTAAACATAAACCGTTGCTTTTTTTCCAACAGCATACGCAGAGTCAAATTTTTGGTAAAGTATATTGCCTGTGGCAAAGGTGTCTGCAACAGCTGAGGGATAAAAGGCGTTGAGCGTATTGTCTCCAATATCAGAGAGGAACTGCTTTTGGTTGGCGTTAAGGGTTTGGTTGATGGGCGAATTTCTGGCATCACCATTGCCGAAATACCCCACCGAAACCTGCAGTTTTTTATTGATTGCTAATTTGTTGTTGAAAAAGAGCTGGGTGTTCAGGTAATTGCGATCGGCATATTCAAATTCAACCTGGATCCTTTTGTCTTTTGAAATCATCTGTTTCTGCATGAAGGTGATTTCAGCCGTATTGTAATTGATGGTATAATCCTGGTCTTCTCCCCTTTGCATCATCTGGCCATCGATAAAAACACGTTCTGTTCCTGCCAATACGATGAAAAATTGTTCCTGGTTTGCGCCCTTCAGTCGATAAGGTCCCTGATTGCCCTCAATACCTTGAAAGATATTCCGGGTGAATTTTCCCTTGGCGATGGCTCCACTGGCCAACAGGCTGTTGTTGGTTTGTGCATTGATGCGGTTTTCTGTTTCAAAAGAAAGGCCCTGCAGCCTTTTGTAAAAATTCAAATAATAAAGGTCTGACTGCCGGATGTCGAGGTCGCCCACTGACAGCTTCCATTTGTCTTTTGAAAACCTGATGTAGATCTGGTCAAACTCATTCAGGTTCTGCGTATTGCCATCTGGCTGGATGGGAATATTGTTGTCGGAAATGGCTGCATTGATCAGGATGCTGTCGCCCATGTATCCGTTCAATTGCAGGTTGAGGCTTGAATTGAAAACGGCATCCTGCCTGTTACCGAAAGACAGTGATCTTCCCAAGCTTCCATTCGAATTGATTTTTCCAAAATCTATCGGGCGGTCTGATCCCTTTTTTCCTGTGAGTTGGTTGCCTGGTATATTGAACCGGTAAAAAATACTATCAAATGACATGCGCCTGGTTGCAGCAGTGAGCGAAAATGGAAAGACCCTATATTCAATAGAAACCGCTTGCTGACTGGGTTTCTTGATCCAAAACAACATGGCAGCGGGATGGTCGATGGTATAGTCTGACGGTTCAACATTGCTGATCTTGACTGAATTGGGTACGATACTAAAGCTGTCCAGCCGGATGGACTGACCGGATGTACTGAATGTTTTTTGACGCAGGTTGCTCAGTGGCTGCGATGAAGCAGTCAGGGAAAGAAATAAAATGATGACAAATGGAAGCAACTCCCTCAAATGAATTGAATTAAATATGACATTTATGACATAAAATTATTCAATATCATCGGTTTAGTGGCCATTCAATTGGAATAGATCCGTACAATAACAAAAAATGCGTCCTTCGTTAGGACGCATTCATGTACAATCTATTGATGCTTATGCTTAATTCCCAGATAAATTGGCATTCAGGTATTCCCTGTTCAACCTAGCAATGTTCAGCACTGAAATCTCTTTGGGGCATTCGGCCTCACAAGCGTAAGTGTTTGTACAACTTCCAAATCCTTCTTTGTCCATTTGGGCAATCATACTGACCACGCGTTGCTTCCTTTCCGGCTCACCTTGTGGAAGGAGGGCCAGGTGGGATACTTTGGCAGAAACGAACAACATGGCTGATGCATTTTTACAGGCAGCAACACAAGCTCCACATCCGATACAGGCAGCTGCAGCAAAAGCATCATCAGCGTTTTGCTTCTCAATGGGTAGAGAGTTTCCATCAACGGCATTTCCGGTGTTGACTGAAACATAACCACCAGCCTGAATGATCCTGTCAAAAGCAGTGCGGCTAACCATCAAATCTTTTACTACAGGAAATGCATTGGCCCTGAAGGGTTCGATGGTAATCTGATCGCCATCCTTGAAAGCACGCATGTGCAACTGGCAGGTTGTGGTTCCTTTCCATGGGCCATGGGGCTGGCCATTGATGACCATGGAGCACATTCCACATATGCCCTCGCGGCAGTCATGGTCGAATGCGATTGAATCACTTCCTTCAGCAATCAACCGCTCGTTAAGGACATCAATCATTTCAAGGAAAGACATTTCAGATGAAATGTTATTGACATCGTAGTTTTCAAAATGACCATTATCGTTGCTGTTCTTTTGACGCCAGACCTTGAGTTTCAGGTTCATTGAATAATGCTGCATATGATCAGGTTATCTGTTTTGTAAAAATTATTTGTAACTGCGTTGACTTGGTTTTACCACTTCATAGTTGAGCGCCTCCTTGTGAAGGTTCCAATTGTTCTCCTGGTGCTCCCAGGCTGCAACATACATGTAGCCTTCATCATCCCTCAATGCCTCACCATCCGGTGTTTGGTATTCTTCACGGAAATGTCCACCACAGCTTTCATTGCGATCCAGGGCATCAATGCACATCAACTCGCCGAGTTCAATAAAATCAGCTACCCTTCCTGCTTTGTCAAGCTCTGGGTTCATTGCGTTGATCTCTCCGGGAATGCGCACATCAGACCAGAACTCCGCCTTCAAAGCCCTCACCTCTTCAATGGCTTGCTTCAGGCCTTCAGCACTGCGCGCCATTCCACATTTGTCCCAGATGATTTTTCCGAGGCGCTTGTGGAAGCTTTCAACGGTTTGTTTACCCTTGATGGACATGAGTGTATTGATGCGGTCTGCAGCCTTCTGTTCTGCTTCAACGAAGGCAGGATGATCTGTTGGGATAGAAGTTGTTCTGATGTCGTCTGCGAGATAGTTGCCCAATGTGTAGGGAATAACAAAATAACCATCTGCCAGTCCTTGCATCAGTGCGGATGCACCAAGCCTGTTGGCTCCGTGCTCACTGAAATTGGCTTCACCCAGAGCATACAATCCATCAATGGTTGTTTTGAGTTCATAATCAACCCAAAGTCCTCCCATGGTATAGTGCACTGCAGGGTAAATCCTCATTGGAACTTCGTATGGATTTTCTCCAGTGATTTTTTCATACATGGCAAACAGGTTGCCATATTTTTCTTTCACAACATCTTTTCCGAGGTTGGTGATGACTTCAGCAGAAACATTGCCCAGGTTCTTCTTGCTCACTTCTGCCTTGCCATAGCGCTGGATGGCTGCTGCATAGTCCAGATAAACGGCTTGTTTGGATGAACCTACGCCAAAACCTGCATCGCAACGCTCTTTGGCTGCCCTTGATGCCACGTCCCTTGGAACGAGGTTTCCGAAGGCTGGATATCTTCTCTCGAGATAATAATCGCGCTCTTCCTCAGGAATCTCATTGGCAGGTCTGTTGTCGCCTTGTTTGGCAGGCACCCAGATCCTTCCGTCATTCCTGAGGGACTCTGACATGAGGGTCAGTTTTGACTGGTGGTCTCCGGAAACAGGGATACAGGTTGGGTGTATTTGTGTAAAACATGGATTGGCGAAATAGGCACCTTTTTTGTGGGCCTTCCATGCTGCGGTAACGTTTGAGCCCATTGCGTTGGTAGACAGGTAGAATACATTGCCGTATCCTCCGGTGCAGAGCAACACTGCATGGGCAAAATGCCTTTCCAGTTCGCCGGTAACCAGGTTTCTGGCGATGATGCCGCGGGCTTTGCCGTCGATGATGACCAGCTCTACCATTTCATGGCGGGCATGCATTTCAACAGTTCCCAGTGCCACTTGCCTTTCGAGTGCCTGGTAGGCACCGATCAACAACTGCTGTCCGGTTTGACCAGCAGCATAGAATGTACGCTGTACCTGTGTTCCACCGAATGAACGGTTGCTGAGCAATCCGCCATATTCTCTTGCAAAAGGAACTCCTTGAGCAACGCATTGGTCGATGATACTGGTGCTCACCTCAGCGAGCCTGTGTACATTTCCTTCGCGGGCACGGTAATCGCCACCCTTGATGGTATCATAAAACAAACGATAGACTGAATCGCCATCGTTCTGGTAATTCTTTGCGGCATTGATTCCCCCCTGTGCTGCAATCGAGTGTGCACGGCGTGGAGAATCCTGGAAACAGAAGGCTTTTACCTTGTAGCCCATTTCACCGAGGCTGGCTGCTGCAGAAGAGCCGGCAAGTCCGGTACCTACAACAATGATCTCAAGCTTCCTTTTGTTGGCCGGATTTACGAGTTTAACGGTACCCTTGTATTTGGTCCATTTTTCATCAAGTTTTCCGGCAGGAATTTTAGCATCAAGCATAGTATGTTGATTTAATAAAATGTTTAGAATAGCAATGTGATGTTTTCCAAATCAAGCTGAAGGCCAAAATACATGGCCACTGGCATCAGGGCAAAAATCAATGGAACCAGGATCGAGAAAACAACTCCGATGGTTTTGATCATGGGAAAAAAATTCTTGTTGGTCCAGCCAAGTGTTTGTGCTGCACTTTGCACGCCATGGAGCAGGTGCCAGGACAGAGAGAAACATCCCAACAGGTAAACAATAACCACCCAAGGTTCTGCAAAAATATTTTTCATCTCCAGGTAAAGGTTGTGGAATTTCTTGTCTCCATAATATACCTCTTCAAGTCCACCAAACCTGGATGGAACCCAAAAATGTGCGAGGTGTATGATCAGGAACAAAAGAATCAGTGTGCCAAGGATGGCCATTGACCTGGAATACCATTTGGAGGTTTTGTTGCCTGCGGTAACGGCATAGCGAGATTTTCTGCTTCCTCTGTTCTGCAACTCCAGCTTGTATCCCTGAACAATGTGCAGGATAAAGCCGGCAAACAGGCCTATTTCAGTGATGCGAACCAACAGATTGGATCCCATGAAATGGGCAGCACGGTTGAAATTCTCTTCAGCATTTGCAAAGAAAATGTTTGCATTCACGTAACAATGCACAACAAGAAAAACCACCAGAAAAATTCCGGTGAGCGCCATGACAATTTTTTTGCCGATGGAAGATGAAAACAATAGACTCCAGTTCATAGATGAATATTTCTCTGATTTGAATTGTCACAAAGTTACATCACAAACGCTGAATATGATACAATGTTTCAGTGTATTATACGCAGAAAAACAATAAATTAAACAGGATTACGAAAACGTTTTCTAATCAGTTGTTCAACCTTCTCAACAGTATATTGTCTACTTTGGTAAACAAGTTTCCGGGGGTAAAAGGACGCCATTCGGGCAAATCAATCAACTGGACATATCTGTCAATATTGGCCCTTGTAAAATCATACCTGGATTGCTCTGGCAGGCCTATGATGGCAACCCATCCGCCTTCCTCTTCAATGTCTTCCATCCACTCTTCATAATAACAATCGTCACTGCTGTGGAAGTTGAGCACGTTCTCTGCAACAAGGATGTATTTGTTGATGCCTTGCTTGATCATGATGTCGATGATGTCTCGCTTGAAGGTCATGATGTCGTTTTCTATGGCATCATTCCATTCTCCAATCATCTCAATGATGGCATATCCCATCTCGTAATCCGTGAAAAGAACCTTGATATACAGTGTGGGAGACCCAATATCATCCCACTGTGGATGGATATAAAAATTATAGATGGTTTGGGAATAATGAAACTCAGAATATTCCCTTCCAAAAAACGGCGATTTCGGATCCTCATCTGCTATATACAGGTGCCGCCAGTTGTAATATGGTTCTATCTCATGCACAGGCTATCAACGGATGGATTCCATCGCTTTTTTTACTGACCCGTGTTTGATCAACAAATCCTTTGCTGCTTCGTAAGACTCAATTGACGCTTGGGCCATCAGCATCTTGACACCCCTGTCGATCAGCTTGTCATTGGTGAGCTGCATGTTGACCATCTTGTTGTCTTCTACCCTGCCCAACTGTATCATCAATGAAGTGGAAATCATGTTCAGGACCAGTTTCTGTGCTGTTCCACTTTTCATCCTGGTGCTTCCGGTAACAAATTCTGGCCCAACCACTACTTCAATGGCATGGTCTGCAGCCTCAGAAACAGGAGCATTTGCATTGCAGGAGATGGAGCCTGTGAGGATATTGTTGGCACGGCAGGCTTTCAATCCTCCAATCACATAGGGAGTTGTGCCACTTGCCGCAATACCTATGACGGTATCTTTTTCGTTGATGCCAAAAGCTGTGAGGTCTATCCAGGCCTGATCCTTGCTGTCTTCCGCAAATTCAACGGCATTGAACATGGCATTTTTTCCGCCAGCAATAATACCAACGACCAGTTCAGGAGGAACGCCAAACGTGGGCGGGCATTCAGATGCGTCTACCACCCCCAGCCTGCCACTGGTTCCGGCCCCAATATAAAAAAGTCTTCCACCTGAAAGCATGCGGTCTGCAGTTGCTTCAACCAAAGCCGTGATCTGTGGAATAGATTTGGCAACGGCTTCCGGAACAAGCCTGTCCTCTGTATTGATGTTTTCGAGCAATTCAAGAACAGTCATTTTTTCCAAGTGCCTGTAATGTGAATCCTGCTCCGTCGTTCTACCGTTCATTGTTTTGCCTTAATGTTTTTTGTGATAGGTCACCAATCCATCCATGGGCTGTTTGATAATAGATCCCAAGTTGAATCCAAAGTCATTGCAAAGTTCGGCAATTTTGTCCTTGAAATAAAAAGCAATACTTCCCACAAAATGAATAGGAGCTGTAAACCTTTGTGGGTAAGTTCCAAGGTGCTGTTCAAAGAAATCCCTCAGGCCGTCTTCAATGATATTTTCGATGATGAAATGACCCCTGTGCATGGACAGAAAGACGGTAAAGCTTGCCAGGTACCTGTTGGCAAAGGGTTCCTTGTATACTTTTTGGAGGATCTCGTTTTTATCGGTCATGAAATGATCCTTGAATGATTTCATCAATGGAGCATCAAAAGTGCCATATAAAAAATGTTGAATCACTTTTCGACCCAGGTATGCGCCACTTCCCTCATCCCCTAAAATATACCCCAGGCCAGGTGAATTGAGGAGAATTTTCTTCCCATCAAAAGAACAGGAATTCGATCCTGTACCCAGGATGCAGGCAATGCCAGGCTTGTTACCACAGGTGGCAATGGCAGCCCCCATCAGGTCATGGGTTACGTGAACAGCAGTATCTGGGAATATGTCTTCAAGGGCTTTTTTGACAATATTGGCATTGGCCTTGGTCTTGCAACCTGTTCCATAGTAATATATGGAAACAATTTCTTTCTTCAACAGGGTTTTGGGGAATGCTTTCAAGAGGGTTTCGCGTATCTGTGTTCGGTCCATGTGGTAAGGACTGAGGCCTACTGTAAAAAAAGACTTGAAACTTCCCTTTCCGACCAGTCTCCATTCCGTTTTCGTTGCTCCACTATCCGCTATCAGTTTTAATCCGTCCATAATTCAGGTTAATTCAGGAACTTTGCAAAATTACAATTGAAAGAACAACATGAGCAACAGGAAGATCAACGCAGCTACTCCCATCCTATTTTCAATTGCCGTAGTATTGGGCATGTTCATCGGCTACAAATTACGCAGCAATATGCCAATGACGAAAAGTTTTTTGACTTCTCCTGGAACCAATACGCTGAATGAGGTGATGCAACTGATCAAGCAGCGCTACGTAGACAAGGTGGATGTTGATTCTGCGGCGGCCACTGCCATCAATGGTTTGGTGAATACGCTTGACCCCCATTCGGTTTACATCCCAGTAGCTGAATTGACTGAAGTGAATGAGGGCCTGGAAGGCCAGTTCTATGGGATTGGCATTGAATTCAATATTTTCAATGACACGGTTCATATTCTTTCTGTGCTGGACAATGGACCTGCCAAAAATGCCGGTCTTGTTGTTGGCGACAAGATCCTTGCAGTCAATGATAGTGCAGCCACTGGCCTCAAAAACAGCGATCAACTGAAAAAATGGGTAAAGGGGCCCGCAGGTACGGAAGTCTCGATTCGGCTGATGCACGAGAACAAGATCATCAACAAGTCGGTTGTTCGGGGCAGCATTCCCATCAGCTCTCTGGATGCGGCTTACATGATAGACAAGGATAATGGCTACATCCGGTTGAACCGTTTTTCCAGCAATACCTACAAGGATTTTCTTGAATCCCTGGAAAAGCTGAAAGCCTCGGGGATGAAATCATTGGTGCTTGACCTGCGTGACAACGGTGGCGGCATTCTTGAGGAAGCCATTGACATCATCGACGAGTTCATCGGTGGTGAAAAACTGATTGTGTATACAGAAGGGATCAACAGTCCCAAAAAAGAATACAAGGCAAAGCGCTCAGGTCTTTTTGAAAACGGAAAACTGGTGGTATTGATGAACGAGGGTTCCGCTTCTGCCAGTGAAGTGATTGCCGGCGCTTTGCAAGACCATGAAAGGGCCACCATCGTGGGCAGAAGAAGTTTCGGTAAAGGGCTTGTTCAGGAGCAATATTCCTTGTCGGATGGATCAGCACTCAGGCTTACCATTGCCAGGTATTTCACACCATTGGGAAGGAGCATCCAAAAGCCTTATGATGAAGGAAATGATGCCTACGAAATGGAGGTGATGAACAGGTTTCACCAGGGTGATTCAAAACAAATCGATAGCACAAAATACCAGCGCAAGCCAGTAAAAACAGCCAATGGAAAAACCCTTTACGGTGGCGGTGGAATTACACCAGACCTTTCGGTAGCCATCGATCCCATCATGTTTGACACGGGTTATAACAGAATCTACATCAACAATATCATCGGCAATTTTGCCTACCGGTATTTCATTGCCAACAAAAGCAAGATAACAACATACAAGGATGTTGCTGCCTTCAGCAGCCAATTCAACGTTGATGACAAAGTGCTTTCACAATTGGTTGATTTTGCCCAAAAACAGGGGATAAAAATTTTATTGTCGTCACCTGCTTCCCAGAGCCGTGCAAAGACCACCATCAAAGCCATGGTGGCAAGGCTTGCCTGGAATGAATCAGCCTATTTCCATGTCGTGAATCAACAGGATGATACCTTTATCAGGGCCATGGAAGACATCAGGAAATAGGTCAGGAACTGATGATATAGATTTGTGAACTGCAAACGCCTTTCTTGAAAATGGCATTGAGGTTAGAGATGATGCCGGTTACCAGTGCTGGAATCAACCGCATGCTGCCTGTTTTGTATTTTTCACTCAATAGACTTACATAAAAAGCATCATACCACATGGGTTTTATATCAGTGACCTTCATGGAATGCATGTGCATCAGTTTTGAAAGGCTGTCTGGGCTAAAATGATGCAAATGACGGGGCACATCATAGGCAGCCCAGTGTTCAGCATAATGCTTGGCATCAAAGGATGTATGGTTGGGCACCGCTACAATCAATATACCATCCTGCTTAAGGATTCTTTTTACCTGAGCCAGTGTGCCGTGTAGGTCGTGTACATGCTCTAAAACATGCCACATGGTTACTACATTGAAAGCATTGCTTGGCAAGGAAGAAAGTTGATCGGGATGGCTTATGGTGGACGATGTGAGTTCCGCTGCCCTGGAAGCTGCGCCAGGATCAGGTTCCATGCCCTCCACCTGCCAGCCTGCTGATTTCATTTCCACCAGAAAGGCACCAGTGCCACAGCCATAATCAAGCAACTGTCCGGTTTGGCAATGGCTGTATTGGGTAACTAGTTTTCTTTTGGAGGCAACAGCTTGTTTCCTGATCAGCTGGTAAATGGTATTGAAAATTCCTTTCTTGCTATCGGTGTGGGAGATGTAGGCATCTGACTGATAATACCGCCCAATCTGGTCTGGGGCGGGTGGATGAGCAGTGAACCTGAATCCGCATGCAGTACATGCTACAAGCTCAAAATTTTCTGCAGAAACGGTAAAATCCTTGACCGTAAGCAGTTTGCTGTATTCGGTGTGGTTGCAAACAGGGCAAAGCATGGTACGTATTTTTTAATATTAAATAACCCTGTATGTTGCCTTTGGGGTGATGAACTTCAGTGGGTTATACCTTGAATCCAGCAAATCAAAACTTCCAAACATGAAACGGATGGCCAACAGCAGGACAGCCATAAAAACCAGTACCATTGCGGCTTTTTGCCATTTGTTCTTTCCTTCACTGGTGCGCTGGTCTTCAAAAAAGACCTCCATGTCTGTATTGGTTTTCTCTTCTTCCCCTACCTTGATGGTATGTTCAGCATCCGGCCTCAAAACATGTACATAGTGAACTGGAGCAAAAAATTCAGTTGTTACCGTCTTGGGAACAAAGCCAATTTCACCTTCATCAGATAATGAAAAACTGCCCACATCCATCCACTCCAATTTTCGCTCAGCCATGAGGCGGTTTTTTAACGCCTCTCCCATTAGCTTCAATTCATTGTCTACTTGTTCTTTGTCCATTCCTGACAATCGGGCAATATAAGTAGACTGTTCAGCCGAAGATGGATTGACGTTGGCATTAAACTTAAACAATTGTGTTGGGGGTAATACTTGCTTTCGTGAAAAATCATTAACCGCAGGAATACGCTTGAGTGAAAGTGCTCCCAAACCGGGGATAGATACACTCCCATTCAATGAGAAGTACCTGTAAAGAAGACTGGGGAATTCAACATATTGCATGCTGAGGGTCATTTGGCTTTTGTGAATGAATACCGTAGTCCTGCGATAAAATTGAAACCAAAGGCGTCATATTGGTTCCATCGCTGGTATTGGATATTGGCAATATTATTCAAATCAACCCATAATGCCCATTTTTTATTCAACTTATAATCCACACCCAGGTTAATATCTGCGGCATCCTTTAACCGTTTCTCAGGCATCCCCGGAGACCTGGAAAGGGCTCCACGCCACAAGTCTGCATTGACACGTGTTGTAAGGCCCTTGAATGGCTTCCATAACAAACCAAACTTCAGCTCCAATGGTAGAAGACCGTATGCCGCTGAATAGGTTTCCTGGTTTTGGAATGCATAGACGTTGATCGAAGACCTGAATTCCATTTCAGGAGTAAAAGTATAGTTGACCTCGCCAGCAAGATGAATCGCTGTCAATTGGGATTCATTCAAAACTTTCATTTCCTTTCCGGAACCTTCAGCGTTGAGAAACAGCGGCAGGTCATTGAAAACCGTATACCCACCATTGAACTTGAGCTGCAGGCCTTTAGCGCTCAGCCATTCAACACCGGCATAATAATCTGCCTGTTGAAATATGGTGAGCGAATCAGGAGAAAGAAGGAACGGATTAAGGGCATACAGCTTATGCAATGAGTTGATATCCAATTTATTTACTGCAGCTACTTTTAGCTTCACTCCAGTTTCTCCCAAGAGATAGTCAAGCTGCAGATTGGGCACAAGATTGATTTTGCTTGATTTCAATACAGGTATGATGGAACCCTTGATATTGAGTGCTGAAGGACTGTACTCAAATGACAATGGAATCTGAACCAGGGCTGCGGATTGGTTTGCCTGATCTCCTTTTTTGAGGCTGGCCATTTGGGCATCTACCCCAATACCAGCTTTCAATGTTTCATTGATGGTATAAGATATGGGAAAGGCGAAGGTCAATGCGATTTCTGATTGTGCTCTGCTGGCAGTAAGAAAATCTGCCCTGAATTCGGGCATCAGGCTCATTGAACCATTTTCGCCAGAGAGGTGATCATACTTTGCGCCAAGGTGAAAATTATTGAAATTTTGACGAAGGTCGGCTACTGGAAGACTGGAGTTTCGGGTACGGTCAAAGCCATACAGCCGATATCCCTGTCGGTCAAACCCTGCATAAACACGGGCAATCCGGTTTTCTGCAAGGGTATTTTTATAGCCCAGGTTCAGGGATGATTGGGCATATTGCTGGTCTTCCAGTTTTCCTTTGGAAGAAATATGGTCGAGGTTGGCGGAGAATTGCTCCTTTGCCCTACCGCTGGTAAAGCCCAGGGATGCAAAGGGTGTGGAGAGGTTTCCAAATCCCAGCTTTGCAAAAACATCTTCATGGTCTTGCTGCTTTTCGTTGGTATGAAAGGAAAGTGGCTTGATCACAAAAGAACTCATGGGCGTGGTGAACTGTATCGGCATTATTGGATAGGTTAACCGATAGGCAGTTGTGTCTTTGGGTGGGGCATCGGCTTGAAATTCCAACTTGCCAGTTTTAACAATACTGGGCTTGAAGCTGGACGTAATGCTGATTTCTTCTTTTTTGCCACGCTTGTCTTGTGCAAAAACATTTTCACCGCTAACAATGAGCAAAAAGCAGAGAACAGGCACAAAAACCTGAAACAAATTATTTGATCTCATATAATTTTTTTAGACCTGTTTTTTCTGCGAGTTCAACGGCCTTCAATTTCTCTGTAGCCTCCAGTTTTAGTTCGGCAATGGAACAGTTTTCAACTACGCTTTTCAATGTGGCTTTGGCATTGAAAAAATCTTTTTGCTGCAGGAAAATATCGCCAAGCAGCATATAGGATCGGGTGATCCAAAACTCATAGGATCCGGAATTTTCAATGGAGGCCAAGGCAGCTTTTTCGGCTGCATCCCAATTGCCCATTTTAAATGCATTGATGGCCAATTGATACCTGGCTTCAGCAGCCAAAGAAGATTGGTTGTTGACAACCACTTTATTAAAAGAGGCAGTTGAGTTTTCGAAATTATTTTCAGCCTGTGCAGCATATCCCAAAACAGTTTCTGCAAAAGATTGATCGTCTTGGTTGGCAGCTGCATTGCTGATGAGGGCATTGGAGGCATCGCGTCCCTGCAGCCATTGTTTCAAGTGATATAGTGACCGTACTTCTCCCCTCAGTGATTCTATCAACAGATCTGATTTGGTGGTGAGCCTGGACAGTTGGTTGAATTGTTTGAGTGCTGATGCATAATCTTTGAGTTCAAAGAAATACAGCTTACCTGCCATGCGCAATGCCTTCTCTTGGTACTTGCTGGTTCCTTTTGATGCCAATTGGTCATACAACTGGGCGGCGGCTTTCCAATCCTTTTCTTTTACAAGCAATTCGCCTTTATAATTCAACACCTCTGCAATGAAAAGACCATTAGGGAATTTTCGCATGTATTCATCCAATGCATTCAGGGATGCCTGGGTCTTGCCGTCAGCATACGTGGTTTGCACATACCGGAACAGCAGTGAATCTTTCTGGATCTGGTCCATCGACTTTCCTCCCGCTTCCAAAAATTGCTGGTATTCATCGATTCGGCCATTGTCTACGTAAAGACTTTGTGCACTTTCAATGGCTTCCGCCGCTTGTTCCGATGCTGGATATTCCTTTACGAGTCTCTTGTATTGGGCGATGGCTTCTTCAATTTTATCCAGGTTATAATAGGCGATGCCGAGTTTGAGCAAAGATGCCGGTATCATTTCATCATCCTTTTCAACCAACGAAGGAATGCGCTTGAGGTAAGGAATGGCCTTTTCAAATTCTTCCTCAGACATGTGCGTATCACCAAGCTCCATGGTGATGAGTGGCAGATAGACTGATGTTGCATATTGCTGTTCAGCTGCCTTGAGCAATGCAATTTTATTGGCTGGAGACTTGATGCCTTCGATTAGAGCAAGTTGAAAGGATGCATAATCGGCACCTTCGCCTTTGCTGTTCTGAACACTGGTATAAATGGATTTGGCCTTGTTGGTATTTTTTTCCATGAATGCACAGTCTGCAGCCCTTAGCATGGCTTCCCCTTTGATTTCGGAGCCAATATTGCGGTTACCCGTATAGAGTTTTTCAAAAAATGGAGCAGCCTTTGCATATGCTTCCATTTCAAAAAAGGCATAGCCGATATTGTAGAGTGCATTTGCTTCGCTCGCCTCCCCCATTGGCTTGATGGGCAGTTTGAGATAATCTTGCAGGTATTTGATGGCCTTTTCGAATTCCTCGTTGCGCAGGGCGAGTTCGCCTCTCCAGAAAAGCGAAGGGGCATAGAAGGGAGTATTTTTGAATCCGGCAATCGACTCCATCATCTTGTCTGCAGCAGGATACTGGAGATCGTTGATCAGTTCAATCCCGCGTCCAAAAAATATCCTTGGTGCAAGGCTTTTATAAGAAGCGCTGAAGCTGCCAATGCGTTCCAGCAAAACCAATGCCTGTCTGAAATTATTGGTACGGGCATAATAAGCAAGCAAGAGATCGTTGGCTTCTTTGGTGTAGATTGAAGAATTATAATCATTGACAAAATTGCTCAGGCCTTGCAGCGCCTGGTCTTCAAAACCCATTTCCAAGGAGAGTTTGGCAATCAGGAACCGGGCAATTTCCTTTTTATCCGCGCCAATGTTTCCTGAGATGCAGTACTGAAAAGCACTCCTGGCATTGGATCGTTCGTTGAGCTGCAAATAGGAATGCCCAAGAATATACATGGACTGCAAGGCTACGGTATCCTTTCCAGCAGAAAGGGGTTTCAGCTGTTCCACCGCCTTGGTGAATTTGCCGGTGAAATGATAGCCAGAACCCAGCTCAAAGCGTTGAACAGGATTGAGCACAATGCCTGAAGCAATGGCCTTTTCATACAGCAATACAGCACGCTGCTGATCGCCTTTGTTGAAATAAATGGATGCAAGCAGTTGCAGCATTTCACTGTTGTGCAAACCATCTCCTGCTTTCAGGTAATTTTCTCCATAACTGATCGCCTTGGCATCTTGTCCGTTTTCATGGTAAATATAGGCCAAGTAGAAAGGCACGGCCTTTGAATAGCGGGGGTCTTTCTCAATGGCCTGAAACCATTCGAGGGCATCTTTGTACTGTCTTTCTGAAAAGGCCACAAAGCCCAGGTAATACTGAACATCTGCTGTAAAAGCAGAAGGTCCCACCTCTAGCAATTGTTTAAAATATGGCTTTGCGTTATCAAATTTTTTCTGAGAGAAATAGGATACTCCTTTTTCAAAAGCCACCCTTTGGCCCTCCTCTTTTGAAAGATAGAGCTTGTCTGTCATTTCCAGAAAGCGGATGGTTTCAGGATACATGGCCATACTGAAATGATAGTGACCAAGGTGGTAGGCCAATTTAACTGCTGTTGAACGATTCTCAGCCTTATTGATCATAGCCGTGGCAAGCGCTACCGCAGTTGCCTCATGCTGTATGATGCCACCGGCAATCCTGATGTACGCAAATTCTTCTGCCTCATTTTTTGTAACAAGCACTTTGGCTTCCTGCGAGGAAAGATAATCCTCTACATAATTGGTTGCTGTT
>JBIPNK010000030.1:0-32836 GCA_044373365.1 Chitinophagaceae bacterium | reverse complement strand
TTTGGTACTGGCCTTCGTCAAAAAGCTGCCTTGCCTTGTTCAATGCAAGCTGTGGGGAAGCGGTTGATCGGGTGGCTTGTCCTTGCAGGTGCATTGAAAACAATACCAGAGAAAAAAAAGGGAGCTGCTGCAGCAATTTTGTAAATCGAAACATAAAAGGATAAGCTTTTTGTTCTGTTCAAAAATAACCTTTAAATCATGAGATCCGATCATTATTGTACCTTTGCTGCGAAAGATTTAACTAAGATTTAAAGGGCTCATTCAACCAGATAAAATGAAGAAATTGCTCAGTACGCATTACAATGCATTTTCCTTTAACGCCGCCATGTTGGTGTTGCGTTTGGCCATGGGCATGCTCATGATGTCTCATGGTTATGACAAGCTTGTACATTTCAGTGAAAAAAAGGCTGTTTTTTACAATTTTTTAAGCCTGGGATCCACCACCTCTTTGATGTTGTGTATTTTTGCAGAGTTCTTCTGTGCCTTGTTTGTGGTGATTGGCTTGTTCACCAGGCTGGTGGCTGTTCCGCTGGTGGTGGTGATGTCTGTAGCCGTTTTTAGTGTTCATAAAATGGATTTTTTTGATACTGGAGAGACAGCCAGTTTATACCTTGCGGGATATTTAGTTTTGCTATTGTGTGGACCCGGCAGAGCCAGTGTAGATGGCATTGCCAGTAAATAAAATCTTGATGATGAAAGGACAGCATTCAATTGCAGCGGTTATCCTGACCATTGGGGATGAGCTGCTGATTGGACAAACCATAGACACAAACAGTGCCTGGATGGCAACAGTATTGAACCAGGCAGGTATTCCCGTAAAACGGCGGGTTGCCGTTGGTGACGACTGGAATGAAATCTGGGAAGCACTCTCCGCAGAAGGAAAGGCGGCAGACATTGTATTGATTACCGGTGGGCTTGGGCCAACCTCAGATGACATCACCAAGCCCTTGCTATGTGATTTTTTTGGAGGCAAGATGGTCACGGATCAGGCTGCCCTGGACAATGTGATTGACATTTTTTCAAAAAAACTCAACAGGCCTTTGCTGGAAAGAAACCTAAAGCAGGCCGAAGTGCCAGACAACTGCAGGGTAATCCAAAACAAAAGGGGTACGGCACCTGGCATGTGGTTTGAAAAGGACGGCACCATTTATGTAAGCATGCCAGGCGTTCCCCATGAAATGAAGGGAATGATGGCAGAGGACGTGATTCCAACCCTGGTCGAGCGCTTCAAATTATCTCCTGTTCAACACAGAACCCTCCTTACTGCTGGTATTGGAGAATCTTTTCTGGCAGAATTGTTGCTGGAATTTGAAACTACCCTTCCCAAAGATTACAAACTGGCCTATCTGCCCAACTATGGCATGGTACGGTTGAGGCTCACAGGGCTTGATGGAACAAAGGATACTGATGAGATTGATGCCCTTTTCGAAGAACTGAAGGCACTGGTCAAAGATCATCTGGTGGTAGACGAAGACCTTACCTTACAAGAAACAATTGCAAAAGTTTTGCTGGAAAAGAAAAAGACACTCGCCATTGCAGAGAGCTGCACGGGGGGCTATATTTCCCACCTGATTACCATGCTTCCCGGTAGCAGTGCTTATTACCTGGGGGGCGTTGTAAGCTATTCCAATGAAATGAAAATTGATGTTTTGGGGGTTAATCCTGACACCATTGCACAATTTGGTTCAGTCAGTGTTGAAACGGCTACCCAGATGGCAGAAGGAATCAGGAAGCAAACAGGTGCAGATTATAGTCTTGCCACCTCAGGCATCATGGGACCAACGGGTGGCACCCCTGAAAAGCATGTTGGATTTGTTTGTGTGGCTTTTTGCTCTAGTGAGCGCACATCCACCACCACATTTCAGTTCCGTTTTGACAGAAAAAGAAACATAGAGCTGACTGCAGCACATGGTCTTGACTTTCTGAGGAAAAATATGGAATAAGTTGGTAAATTCCAACCTGAAAAGAACCATTAAATCAGTTAACTTTACACCACAATTAACCCATTTTAGCAGATTCAATGGCTTTAGTCAACATCATAATGCCCAAGCTCGGAGAGAGCATCGCGGAAGCTACTGTGCTCAAATGGCACAAAAGCGTTGGTGATGTTGTGTCGCTTGACGAAACCCTGCTGGACATTGCTACAGACAAAGTTGACAGCGAAGTTCCATCCACAGCATCCGGTGTTCTTGAGGAGATTCTTTGCAATGAAAATGATGTCATTACCATTGGATCAGTAATTGGAAAAATAAGGACCAATTCACCCGAGCCATCTGTTGTTACAGCACCTTCGCTTGCTCCTTCATCACAAAATGGTATTGCTGTAAATGGTACTTCTCAACATCAAGAAGAGATCAGGGTGCCTTTTCAGCCCAGTGAGATGGCGGTTGCCCAAAAACAAGAGAATGGAAGGTTCTTCTCGCCGTTGGTGATGAACATTGCTTCAAGAGAGGGGATTCCTTTTTCAGAGCTGGAACATATCAAGGGGTCTGGCAATGATGGACGGGTAACCAAGTCAGATATATTCTCCTATTTAGAGCATAGAGGAAACAAGCAACAGCCGGTGGCCAACCAGTCTTTTGTTTCAGCACCTGTTCAGGCAGCTCCTCCCGCTTATGTTCAGCAACACCCTGTTGCCCACCCTGTTCAACCTGAAGTAACGGCCAGTGGAAATGTTGAAGTCATCGAAATGGACAGGATGCGCAAGTACATTTCTAATCACATGACCATGAGCCTTGCCACCAGTGCCCATGTGACCAGTTTTGCAGAAGCAGACGTTACAAATCTTGTGGCATGGAGGGATAAATCAAAGAAAGAATTTGAAAAAAGGGAAGGTGAGAAAATAACATTCACTCCGCTTTTTATTGAAGCGATTGTAAAGTGCATCAAGAAATACCCCATGCTCAACTCCAGTGTGGTTGGAGACAATATCATCATCAAAAAAGACATCAACATTGGGATGGCCACTGCGCTTCCCAATGGTAACCTGATTGTTCCGGTGATCAAATATGCTGACCAGTTCAACATCATTGGATTGGCAAAACAAGTGAACAGGCTTGCCAACAGTGCCCGCATGGGGAAACTTCAACCCGGTGATACCCAGGATGGCACCTTTACATTTACCAACGTAGGGACATTTGGCAGCCTCATGGGAACACCCATCATCAACCAGCCGCAGGTGGCAATCATTGCAACCGGTGCCATCAAGAAAAAACCCGTGGTCATTGAATCTGAAAAAGGAGACAGCATCGCCATAAGGCACATGATGTTCGTTTCCATGTCTTATGACCATCGGATCATCGATGGCGGAATGGGTTCTCTTTTCCTGGCTGCTTTTGTAGAGGCGCTGGAATCTTTTGATGTCAACCGTACTTTCTAGTGAGCAGTTCCATTTTTTTGGTCACTCCCCCATTTACGCAACTCAATACGCCTTATCCGGCTACAGCCTATATCAAGGGGTTTCTGAATACTAAACAGATCAGCAGCAAACAAGCGGATCTTGGCATTGAAACCATACTGGCCATCTTCAGCAAAAATGGTTTGCATGAGCTGTTCAACTACATCAAACAATCAGGCAAAACCCTTTCTGCGAATGCCAGCAGGATGGTTGCCCTTGAAAATGATTATACCGATACGATAGAACATGTTATCGGATTTTTGCAAGGCAAAAATCCGACCCTGGCCTACCACATCAGCAAACGTAAATTTCTGCCAGAGGCTTCAAGGTTTGAGCAAACCGATCAACTCGAGTGGGCATTTGGCACCATGGGCAACAACGATTTGTCCAAGTTCCTTTGTACCATGTACATGGAGGATCTGTCAGACCTCATCAAGGAAGCAGTAGATGAACATTTTGGATTCAGCAGGTATGCCGAACGCCTGGGCAGAAGTGCAAACAGCTTTGATGAGCTCTATGCCTCTTTGCAAGGAGACCACACCTATATTGACAAAATCTACCTCCAATTGTTGGAGCAACATATTGATGCCATCAATCCCGGCATCGTTGCTTTTTCGGTACCCTTTCCCGGCAATTTGTATACGGCGTTCAGGTCTGCACAATGGATCAGAAAAAACCGTCCTGGAATCAAGGTTGCCATGGGCGGAGGTTTCCCCAACACAGAACTTCGTTCACTGTCTGATGTGCGGGTATTTGAATTTTTTGATTTCATCACGCTGGATGATGGAGAAGCGCCAATCGAAAACATGATTGGTTTTGTTGAGGGAAGAAAAACTATTGATGCCCTCAAAAGGACATTCATCTTGGAGAATGGAATAGTAAATTACCGGAACAATGCTTCCTGCAAAGATTATAAGCAGGCTGAATTGGGCACGCCTGACTATTCGGATCTCTTGCTTGATCAATACATTTCTGCCGTTGAAATTGCCAACCCCATGCACCGGCTTTGGAGCGATGGCCGGTGGAACAAGCTGACCATGGCCCATGGTTGTTATTGGGGCAAGTGCACTTTTTGTGACATCAGCCTTGACTACATCAAGCTCTATGAGCCTGTGGCTGCAGCTTTGCTCTGCGACAGGATGGAGGAATTGATTGAACAGACTGGAGAAAATGGTTTTCATTTTGTTGATGAGGCCGCCCCTCCTGCTTTGATGCGCGCACTGGCCTTGGAAATACTCAAGAGAAGATTGGTGGTGAGTTGGTGGACCAATGTGCGCTTTGAGAAAAGCTTTACCAGGGATCTTTGCATTTTGTTGCGCGCATCGGGTTGCATCGCAGTAAGTGGTGGGCTTGAAGTAGCTTCAGACCGGTTACTACAACTGATCGACAAGGGCATCACCGTTGCACAGGTTGCAGTGGTGAACAAAAACTTCACTGAGGCGGGCATCATGGTGCACGCCTACCTGATGTATGGATTCCCCACACAAACCATGCAGGAAACTGTTGACTCCCTGGAAATGGTTCGCCAATTGTTTAAAACCGGTGTACTGCAATCAGGATTTTGGCATCAATTTGCCATGACGGCACACAGCCCTGTGGGCCTAGATCCATCCAAATTCAAGGTGAAAAAACTGAATGAAGCAGTGGGAAGTTTTGCCAACAATGACATCGCGCATATTGACCCAACCGGTGCAGACCATGAAATCTTCAGTTTTGGATTGAAGAAATCCCTGTTCAACTTCATGCAGCATGTTGGCCTTGATGATCCCTTGCAAAATTGGTTTGATTTCAAAATTCCCAAGACAGATGTTGAACCCAACCACATTGAAAAAATCCTTTTAGAAGATTCCTTACCCTTGTTCAGGCCTTCCACAAAATTGGTATGGCTGGGCAAAACTGTTGGATCGGAGTGTTACACAAAGTCTAAGAAAGGGATGCAAAAGGAAATGGCTAAGATTACCTTCATCAACAAATCAACTTCACTGGTCATTGATATTCCTAAACATGATGCAGATTGGCTCCTTCCTATGCTTGAAAAAATGTCCATTGGCGAAAAGTTGTTGACTTTGCAGGAAATGAAGGAAAGCCATGAGGCTGCAGGGCTCGAAGACTTTGAGTTGTTCATTGACAACAAGCCAATGAACACAATGCATAAAGTCGGATTGCTCCGACTTTAAATGCATTATTGCGCTTATTTTAAATCTCTTCTTTTATTGGTCCAACTTGGTTTCAAGGCCCCAACTCCTGCCTTTTTCTGTGGCAGGCACACCATCCGTGAGCCAAACAGCGGGCTTTTCACCTTTTAACAACCAGTCAAAGAACTGTTGTTCTCTGATCTGTATGTCTTTCCGGTTCTTTCTTTCCACAAGATTATGGGCTTCACCATTGTAATTGAGCATCCAGACTTTTTTGTTCAGCCTGCGCATTGCTGTAAACATTTCAATGCCTTGGTACCAAGGCACTGCACCATCATTGTCATTGGACATGATCACCACTGGCGTTTTGACCTTGGGCAAATGGAAAAGCGGTGAATTCTCAATGTACAACTGTGGCTTCTCCCACAGCGTTGCACCAATCCTGCTCTGTGTTTTCTCATATTGGAACTGTCTGTTCATGCCACTTTCCCAGCGGATTCCGCCATATGCGCTGGTCATGTTGGCCACCGGAGCGCCGGCCCAGGCAGCAGCAAACAAATTGGTTCTGGTAATGATATGGGCAACTTGATAACCGCCCCAGCTCTGACCCTGAATACCCATTTTGGTACTGTCTACCCAGCCTTTTTTTACCAGGGCCCTGGCACCGCTGACCACATAGTCATACGCAGCCTTACCGGGATATCCATCTGTATAATGTATATCAGGAGCTAATACGATATAGCCCCTGCTCACAAAAAATGGGATGTTCAACCTGCTTGGGGTTGGTGAAGGGGATTGATAGCTGAAAAGGCCATCAGAATGGGTTTCATAGAAGTAGGCAATCATGGGATACCTCTTTGATGGATCAAAGTTCTCTGGTTTATAAACAATGCCGGTGGTCATTTTCCCGTCGTATGCCTTCCATGAAAACAACTCAGCTTTCATCCAGTTGTACTGCTCTTGCTGCGGATTAATGCTGCTGAATTTTATTTCTTTCACCAAATCAGTGGAGAAATGGATATTAGGAGAAGAGGCAAAGCTTTCTTTGGTGTAGATGTAGGCCGTAGTATTTTTCGCCTTGGTGGGGAAGCCCATGGCAAAGGCGCCTGTTTGAAGGACATTGATGCTTGCATTGGGCATCAATTGCATGGTGGCCACGCCAGCATGTTTTGTTTTTTCATCAAAGATCCTGAGGTGAATGGTTTGCCCTGCTTGTACAGTACGCTCCTCCTGATCCATGGGGATGTAGCGATAGCTATGATGGGTCTTTCTTCCTTTTCCTGCTGTGATGTTGATGGGGGCCACCAATCCTTTGGGATCCAACTTCCAGATATCGTACCTGTCATACACGTAGAGGGCTTCATCATTTTTCTGCCAACGCATTTGGCCATAAGGATTTGGATCGGAAGGCATGTCATAATCTTCATCATAGAGTTTGACAGGAATCTGCTTGCTGATGTTGATAATTTGTCCATTATGGTAGGCATGATAATGCCTTTGCTTGGTATCATACCAAACAATGTGATTCCCTTCTGGTGAAAACTGCGGCATACCAGACAGGTCCTTGGCAATGATTTTTTTGGATCCGGTAGAGGGGTCTATGATGTAAACATCTTTTTTTGTTCCACCTTCCCACTGCATGGCTACCCTTTTGCCTTTGTCACTCATGCCGAGGAATTGTTTTCCATCACCTTCTGCAGCAATCATCACTTGTGGGATGTCAAGATCGGCCAGCTGGGTCAGTTTTTTTGTTGAGAGGTCTACCATGGCCAGGTAGGATTTCCGGTTTTCCATCTCTGCTGTTCGCAATTGATATGGCTGCAAATAATCATCATTGTAATGCCAAACATCCAGCTTAACCAGATCAATGTCGATGAGTGAGGTATCCTTGATAGGCTTGATGGGCGCGGTTCCCAGAAAAAGACGCTTGCCTGATTTGCTGAAATTGGGGGCATAGTTTTCACTGATGGTCCAGTTGAGGTTCATGCCGGGTGTAAACTTATCTGCCAATACGGTAGCCCCTGCATCGCCATTCTGCCAGTACCATAATTTATGAAACTTCTGTAAAGACTTGAAAGCACTGTCGCGTTCTGCAACAAATGCAATCTGGTATCCATCCTCATCGATGGCAAAATTCCTGAAATCATTTCCTCCTACCAACAGGGTATCAAAACGGTCTTCAACAGCACGCCAGATATATACCATTGGCTTGATGTTTTTGTTGGATTTGCTGGAAGAAGATTCTACCAACAATATTTTGCCGTTTTCACTCCAGAGATAATCGCTTGTCAGGGGAAGTGTCTTGGGATTTTTTTGTCCCAGCCTTAATACCACGAGTTCAGTTCCTTCTTGCACTGCAGCGGCAGCGCCTTCATCACCTTCTGCATCCGCCATCTCACCATCATTCTCCCCTGTTGCGGTCAATTTTCTTTTTTGTTTTTTATCAGGTACCTGCTCAATGATAAGCGGAATCTGTTTTTTGGATGTATCCTGTTTTTTGGCGGCAGTATCTTTTGCCATGGACATTTTTACCGAATCGGCAGCCTTTTTAATCAATTGGTAGGCCAGCAAACCACCAGATTTTTCAGGCATCTTGTATGAACTGACACCAGCAATTTTCTCTAATGAACGTAGACTGAGATCAAAAATACCCAGGGAATCTTTGGGAAATTCATCGGGCCTTTTTTTCTTGATTTTAGCATTTCTGGTGTCTGCAAAAAAAGGTTTTATTTTAAAGACAAGAAAACGGCCGTCTTCTGAAAATGAGATAGCGTAACCCCTTGGAATGGTTGTAGAGAAAGATGAATCTGTCTTTTGCAAGACCAATTTTCCATCGCCTTCCTGCGGCTCTACCGTATAGGCAATCCATGATCCATCATTGTTGATTTTTCGTTCACCGATTGACTGCCATCCATCATAAACGGTATGGTCCAACGGCTTTTTTTGGCTCCAACCCATAAGACTGAAGCAAAGGAATGACAATACAAACAGGAATAATTTTTGACAATGGCGCATATGGTTGGAATTTGGGTTGAAATTAACGAATTGGCTGTAAAAAACAGATCAATTGTTGTTCTTTTGAGCACCTGAATCACGCCAAACTTTCACCGTTTGCAATACGACCGTCAGGATGATGATGGAAATACCAACATAAAATGATGGGCCCAGCATTTTATGTTCATTGTAGATCAAAAAAGCCAGCAGAATGCCATAGACTGGCTCCAGGTTAAAGCTGAGGTTAACGGTGAATGGTGATACTTTTGAAAGTGCCCTAACCGAAAGATTAAAAGCAAGAACGGTGCAGAAAAGGCTCATGAACAAAAGCCAAAACAGGTCTTTAGCACTGGGAAGATAGGTTGCTACAGGAATAAAAATCAAGTAAATTGGAACAACAAAGTTCAGAACCATCCAGCCCCCGCCAATTTCATAAAAAGTCATGGTGTCTGCATCATGCTTACCAACAAACCTTTTGTTGAGGATGGGGAAAATAGTGGCCAGGAAGGCTGAGATGATACCAAAGAGAATACCGGTCCTAAAGTGCTGGTCAAAATGAAAAATGAGGTAAACACCAAGCATTACCAATGAGCCAAGCAATACTTCAGTCATAACCAATTTTCTTCTGGAAATTAATGGATCAAGAAATGAAGAAAAAAATCCGACAGCAGAAAAACAGACAAGGGCAACGGAGATATTGGCATATTTGATGGATCCATAAAAAGTCACCCAGTGAAGGGCAATGATGCCACCAATGCCAATGAGCGGTAGCATTTCTTTCCAGTGCAACCATTTGATTTTTTTTGAAAAAATCAAAATGATTAATAAAATCAAGGCAGAAAAAAACATGCGGTACCAAACCAACAAGGCTTCATTGATGGTAATCAATCGGCCCAAAACACCTGTAAATCCTGCAAGAAAGACGGAAAGGTGAAGTTGCAGGAGGGCTTTTTTCATGAAAATGGCTACAATTAGGAGATCAGCTTTTCTTTTGTTTTTTGTTAAGTCCACCAAACAGGTATTGCATTTGCATGGAGAGCACTCCTACAATACCTTCCTGGATGATCCCTTTGGTCATTTTGGAGGCGCCAAATTTTCTGTCCCTGAATGTGATGGGTACTTCCTTTATTTTGAAACCAAGTTTCCAGGCAGTAAACTTCATTTCAATTTGAAAAGCATAGCCAACAAATCGAATGGATTTGAGGTCCATGGTGGCCAATACTTTCCTGGAATAACAAACAAACCCTGCCGTGGCATCATTTACAGGAAGCCAGGTAATGAGTTTGCTGTAGAGTGCTCCTGCTTTAGAGATGAGTTTTCTGCTCAGGGGCCAGTTTTCAATCTGCCCTCCACAAACATACCTCGATCCTACTGCCATGTCTGCTCCACCTGTATGACAGGCTTCATATAATCTTTCCAGATCTTTGGGATCATGGGAAAAATCGGCATCCATTTCAAAAATATACTCATAGCCATTGGCCAAAGCCCATTGAAAACCTGCGATGTAGGCGGTACCCAAGCCCAGTTTTCCTGCTCTCTGGATGAGAAAAAGCTCGTTGGGATGAAGTTGCTGCATCGATTTTACGATATCCGCCGTCCCATCAGGGGAATTATCATCGATGATCAATAGATGGTACTGTTGACCAAGATTGATGACGGCATCAATGATCAGTTGAATATTTTCTTTTTCCTTGTAGGTTGGTATGATGACGAGCTTCTTCAAAATAGTGTTTCTACAGGTTGTCTTATGGTGTTTTGGATTTCAGCATAACGCGGTTGAAAATTTCAGTAAGCTTGAGCTTTGTATGCAACGCAAATTCACTTTTCATGATCCAGTCATAATATGATGGTTCAGTTCTCAATACATCAACAACTGCCTTTCCCTTGTGCTTACCGAAATTAAAAATTTCCTTTCCATTTTCGATGACCATTCTTCTTGCAAAGTCTACGATTTGATCCTCTCCAACAACCTTCATCACAGTATCAATGGAATTGCCCAATTGGGGATATTTGTTGATTTGAGCCAGAAATACTTCCCAGGTGGCATTGATGTCAGTTTCTGCTGAATGGGCATTCTCCAGGTCTTTTTCACAATAAAACTTGTAGGCGGCAGAAAGCGTACGGGGCTCCATTTGGTGATAAATCTTTTGAACATCCAGCAAACGCTTTCCTTGAATATCAAATTCCAGTCCGGCACGCAGGAATTCTTCTGCCAATAATGGCCAGTCAAACTTGTTTGAATTGTATCCTCCCAGGTCTGCACCTTCGAGGTATTGTCTTATTTCATTGGCCAACTGTTTGAAGGTTGGGGCGTCCTTGACCATCTCATCTGTAATCCCATGAATGGCTGAAACCTCTGTAGGAATGGGTTTCTCAGGATTGATCAACCTCCGCTTCATTTGCCTGCTGCCATCCGTAGAAACCTTGAGCATTGCAATTTCCACCACCCTGTCCTGTGTCAGGCTCAAGCCTGTTGTTTCAAGGTCTAGAAATACAATGGGTCGGAGCAGTTCAATGTTCATATGATGAATTATCGCCACAAGATAAGCTGAAAAAATAAGTGCGGGGAAGTATTTTCCCATCAATTTGTGAGAAAATCAACTGTGAGGGTTCCGTTAAAATACTGATTTTAAAGAAAAAAACATTACCATGTATACTAAAAGCCTCAGAATTGAGTTCTATATTTGTAAAATCAAAACTATTTACATGAGAAAACCTGTTGTTTTGTTGTTCATACTTGCCTCCATAATCGTTTTCAGCTCTTGCACCACTTACCGTGGTTCTGCAGGTGGCGGTTGTCAGATGAACAGAAACCTGGTTGGTTACAAATAGACATCATCAACCCATGATATAAAAAAAGAGGCCATTCAGCCTCTTTTTTCTTTTTGGTTATTGTCCATCAGGCAAAAACCTGATGAAACGACTGCTCAAAATCTGCCTTGATGTCCTCAATATGCTCAATGCCAACGCTGATTCGGATCAGGTTTGACAAGACACCTGCTTGTGCCTGCTCCTGTTCACTCAATTGTTCGTGGGTGGTGGATGCAGGGTGAATAGCAAGGGTTTTGGCATCACCAACATTGGCAAGATGGCTGACCAGCTTCAGCCCATTGATGAATTTCTTGCCATTTTCTGCACCTCCCTTGATGCCGAACTGAAGCACACCCCCGAATCCATTTTGCAGATAGGTCTTGGCAAGTGCATGGTATGGATTATTGCTCAACCCCGGATACCAAACAAAATCTACTGAGGAATGTGATTCCAACCACTGGGCCAATGCCAGGGCATTTTCTGCATGTCTTTGAACCCTTAGTGACAAGGTTTCCAGGCCTTGCAAGAGCAGGAAGGAATTGAATGGACTCTGCGATGGCCCAAAATCGCGCAGGCCTTCTACCCTTGCCCGGATGATGAAAGCAATATTGGGTAATCCCAATGGATTGCCTTCTCCAAAAACATCCCAAAATTTTAAGCCATGATATCCTTCGGAGGGTTCTGTGAACTGTGGAAATTTTCCATTGCCCCAGTTATAATTTCCTCCATCAACAATGACACCACCGATGCTGGTTCCATGTCCACCAATCCATTTGGTGGCAGATTCCACCACAATGTTGGCACCATGCTTGATGGGTTGTGCGAGGTATCCACCGGCGCCGAAAGTATTGTCTACGATCAGGGGCAGGTCATGTTTTTGAGCAAGGGCTGCAAACTGCTTGAAATCAGGAATGTTCAATCTTGGGTTCCCGATGGTTTCAATATAGATAGCCTTTGTATTTTCATCAATCAGTTTTTCGAAGTTCAGCGGATCGTCTCCTTCTGCAAACCTGGCTTCAATGCCAAGCCTTTTGAAGGCCACTTTGAACTGGTTATATGTGCCGCCATAAACAAATGAACTGCTGATAAAATTATCACCAGCCTGAAGGATATTGTTCAACGCCAAAAACTGTGCGGCCTGCCCGGAGGAAGTGGCCAATGCCGCAACGCCTCCTTCTAGTGCTGCGATGCGCTTTTCAAAAACATCGTTGGTAGGGTTCATCAGCCTGGTGTAAATGTTACCAAATTCTCTCAATCCAAACAAATTGGCCGCATGGTCTGCGTTTTTAAATACGTAAGAAGTTGTCTGGTGGATCGGCACTGCACGTGAACCGGTTACTGGATCTGGCTCCTGGCCAGCATGCAATTGAAGTGTTTCGAATCTTAATTGGTTGCTCATGGTTTTTTTATTTTATTAGTCTATAAATTTAGTAGAGTTATTTGAAATAAAGAAATATTATGGATTTTTTCTGTTAATCCTCCACCCCGCCCTGCCTGTCCAGGTTAACCACCTTAGGCTTGAGGGGAGTTTTTTGAATGAACCTTAATTGAAAAAACTTTAGGAATTATTCTGGATTGGTCTTGTTTACCCGCGTGGAAGCTTTGCGAATCTGGTTTAGCATATCAGTGAGTGCTTTGACCTTTTCAGGATATTGGTCATACAGGTTCTTGTCTTCGTGCGGATCTTCAGCAATATTGTACAACTGACCTATGGCTTCTCCGGATTTGGGAGTGATCTGCTTGGGTACGGTAAAACCACCGGAGCCAAGGCCCTGTATCAGCTTCCATTCGCCTATCCTGATGGCAAAATAGCCGATTGAAGAACTGTGAACTACTGCAGGTTGATTGTCGACTGATTTGGATTTTCCTTTTAACACGGATAAGATGCTATAACTGTCTTCTGTTTGGTAGCGTGAATTGGTATTGCCAACAATCTCTGCTGCAGTCGACATCAGGTTGGCCAAAGTGGTGGTTGCTCCAGAAACGGCTCCGGGCTTGGTATTTCCTGGCCATTTTACGATGAAGGGAACACGGTGTCCTCCTTCAAAGGCATCACCCTTCATTCCTCTCCAAGGGCCTGCTGATTTGTGTTGAAATTTATTAACATAATCCTCTCTCCAGTAAGGTCCATTGTCGCTGGTAAAAACAACCATGGTATTTTTTGCAAGGTCCATGCTATCGAGGGTTTTCATGATGGCACCTACAGAAGCATCAACCTGTTGCACAAAATCACCATACTCTCCTGCTCCGGAACTTCCGATAAAGCCTGTGATGGGCATCCATGGGGTATGTGGTGCAGGCATGGGGAGATAGAGGAAAAACGGTTTTTCCTTGGATTGTCGACGCAGAAATTCATTGGCTTTTCTTGTGAAACCTGGCAACACATCAAAAAAATCAAACGATGGTGACATCAGCCCTGGCCTCCAGAAAGCACCTGCATAGCCCGTATCCGGCTTTTTACCTGGCGTAAAGGACGTCAGTGGATCAACCAGTTTCCCATTCTCCACATAGCAATAGGGTTGCATGTCCAATGAAGCGGGCAACACATATGAATAATCAAACCCATTGGTATTGGGGCTGACGGTCATTGGGGCAGCAAGGTCTACATGGTCTGGATTCATTTCTGCATCAATGCCATAGCGCTTGTTGGCCAAAAGGTGGGCGTATTCGCGCTTGGGCACCCATCCCAATCCCAAATGCCATTTTCCAACAACGGCGGTATTGTATCCATTCTCTTTCAGCAGGGAGGCAACCGTAGCACGATCGTTTTCCATTAGTGGCCTGCTGAATCCATTCAATACTCCAACGGGGCGTTGGCTTCTCCATGGATAGCGTCCTGTCATGATGGAATACCGTGTTGGTGTGCAAACGCCTGATGGTGAATGTGCGTCTGTAAAACGCATCCCCAGCTTGGCGAGCTTGTCAATATTGGGGGTATTGATCTTTCCTTCTTTGTTGTACACTTTTACATCTCCATAACCCAGATCGTCTGTCAGGATATAGATGATATTGGGCCTTTCCTGCGCATCTGTATCACCATAAGAAAAACATGCCAGCAGGCATGTGATCATTGAAAATTTCAATAGATTTTTCATCGTTGATTATTCTGTTTTCATTGACTTGATCCAGTCACTGATGAGTTTTACGCCCTCAGCGTGTATGAGCTTTCTGCTGACCTCAGGCATCATCACGCCGGGATCGGTTGACTGCATCCTGTATAAAAGTATGCTTTCATTGGGTTTTCCAGGATGTATATCAAATTGCAGGTTGCCTGAACCCCTTCCTGCGGCAATGGGTGTTTTGAAAAAACCATATGCTGCGCGGTCTGTTGTTCGCCAATCGAGGAATAGTCCTGATGTTTGTGCTGGGCCTGTCTTGTTGTGACAGTGTGCACAATTGATGTCGAGATAAGCCTTTGCACGGTCATCAATGTTTTTGGTAGGATCGCTGTAATTGACGAACTGTGGAATGACCGACATGTCTTGGGGAAGGCCCGTCATCATTGCATCCTGCGACCATTTCTTGAGTTGATTCTCTTTACCGGTAGCATAGTCGTGGCTGCCATTGAGCTGGCGTGCAGAAGGACCTATGGGTGTCATTTTCCCATTGCTTTCATGGCAGCTCTTGCATTGGTTCATGTTGGGAACAGTGTATTCAAAGGAAATTTTCTCCCCTTTGTCATTGAGATAAGCTACAGCAGCACTTCCTCCTGCCACTTCAAGCATGGCGTCGGTCTGATCTTCATTCCAAATGTAGGGAAGCGATTTCCAACCTTTGGCTTCGTGGATAAGGATGCGGGTTTCCATCAAGCGCCTACCTTTCGATGGGTCTTTCTCATCATTGTAATAATAAAAAGTTTTGGCGATGGTGGTGCCAACAGGAAATTGAAAAACCGAATCAGGATTGTATGCAACATGCTCGCCACTGGGTAGCTGCACAAAGCGCAATTTCTGGGCATAGTCTGAAAACAATGGCGAATTGAGTGAATAGGGCATTACAGTTTTCACCGGTTGCTGGTCACTGATTTTTCCTTCAAAAAGCCCGTATTCAGACAACCGTTGTTTGTAGGCAAACTGCTCCACGGCCTTGAAAGACATGGAAAAAATGGTGACCGTCAACACCAGCAGCACAATGGCAACATATCCCTTCTTCATCCTTATGACTTATTGTTTATTATTCAACACAATGGGCGCAAGGGTACAATTGTATGGCGCTGCATCCCTTGAAATATTCTTGAAATCATTGTCTGCATCGATGTTGGCAAAGCTCTGGTTCTTGTTGTTTTGGATGCAGATCATGTACTCAGGCTTGACATTCCCTGCAGCATCGCGGTACTTGGGGTTGATGATTCCATCATAAACAATATGAGGAACATTGCGCCCGAATTTCAACTTGAAATGATAGATCTGTGCAAAACGTCCTTCCATGGGCACTTTCCTTTTCTTGCGTTCAAAGGTATTGTCGTGCACTGAAATGGCACTGGGGTATGGATTGTATTGCTTGTCCTTGAATTTGTTTTCGGTAATATAATAACTGATGATGCCCACACCCATGGTGCTGTTGTTGATGATTTCATTGTTGAATACTTCAACATGGTTGGCAGCAAGCAACATCACTCCGGTTCCCTTGGGTACTTTGGCCACAATGTTTCCTTTGGGGGCGAAATTCGAAAGATTGTTCTCTTTGATGATGTTGTTGTGTACGGATACATATCCTCCTTGTTTCTGGATCAAGCCTGGAAGATCGAATACCAGGATTCCGCCAGTGTTGCCGGTGGCAAGGTTGTTGTAGACTTCTGCATACAGGGAGTTTTCAATTTCAATCCCTGCCACATTGTTGTAAGCTGTGCAGTTTTTCACCACAATGTATTTGGACTGGCCCACATAAATGCCTGCATCTGAAGCACCAATCGCAATACAGCTGTCAATCATTACATTTTCGCATTGTACAGGATAAAGGGCATATCCCCCATTTTTCTCATCCGGCTTGCCCGTCCACTCGGCTTTTATACGCCTGAAAGTAATGCCCTTGACGTGCATGGTCTTGATCAGGTCGCCTTTGGAATCCTGAACCGTCATGTCTTCCAGAACGATGTTTTCACAATTGCTCACACGAATGCCCTCAGCTCCTGAAGTCTGGTCCTTGAAGGTAAGAATGGTCTTGTCGATCCCTTTTCCTCTGATGACAATATTTTTCTTGCCGTCCAAAGAAAGGCTTTTGGTGATATTGAAAATGCCTCCATCCAGGTTGACAACATCTCCATCCTCAGCAAGGATCAGGTCGGTCTGGATTTTTTTCTCTACATCAGCTTGTGCATTCAAATCAATTGCAATACCAAGTACCAATGAAAACAACCACAATATTTTCTTCATTTGCTTTGAATTTATTTTAAAGAGGTCTTTGAAATGGAAAAAGGATAGGCCTCTGGGCTCACTCCACGCTTTTTGTTGGGAAGGGAACTCATGTTAAACTTAAGCACTCCGCCTTTTCGAATGTCAAAATGATTAATATAATTTTTATTGTAAGGGGTTCCGTTCAACAAAGCGTTCCCGATATAAACATTGGCGGGTGCATTGTTGGGCGATTCAATGGCAAATTTATTGCCTTTTCCAAGATCAATGGTGATCTTTTTGAACAAGGGTGAACCGAAAACGTATTCATTGGAGCCGGGGCAAACCGGATAGAAACCCATCGCGCTGAAAACATACCAAGCACTGGTCTGGCCATTGTCTTCATCTCCACAATAGCCGTCCGGCGTGGGCTTGTACAGTTTATCCATGGCATCCCTCACATGCTGCTGGCTTTTCCATGGTGCGCCACAATAGTTGTATATGTAGAGCATGTGTTGAATGGGCTGGTTCCCATGGGCATACTGTCCCATGTTCATGACCTGCATCTCCACCATTTCATGAATGGTTCTTTTGTAGGAGCTGGTATCAAAAATGGGAGGCAAAACAAAAACGCTGTCCAGCATGGTTTCCATTACTTTTTCCCCTCCCATCAGATTGGCCAACCCTTTGAAATCCTGAAACACGCTCCAGCTGTAATGCCAGCTGTTACCTTCCACAAATTCATTGCCCCAGGTGAACGGATTGAAGTCTTTCATCCAGGTTCCATCGGCCTTTTTGGCCCGCATGAGGTTATGGTTGGAATCGAAAATATTCTTGTAATTCAGCGCGCGCTGACGAAACTTGTTGATTTCATCAGCTGGCTTTTTCAATGATTTTGCCATTTCACTCAGGCAAAAATCTGCATAGGCATATTCCATTGTTTTAGCTGCACTGCCGCCATAATTGTCTCCAGGAACATAACCGAGTTTGTTGTATGCCTCGCCACCGTTGCGGCCCAGCGTTGGCATTGGCCCCTCGCCGTTACTGCCTTTTACCATGGCTTCATACAACAAGTTGATGTCGAATCCACGGATACCTTTCAAATAAGCATCTGAGATTACAGAAGTGGAATTGTTGCCGATCATGCTTTTTTTGTGGCCAGGACTTGCCCATTCCGGGAGCCAGCCGCTCTCTTTGTAGGTATTGGCAAGCCCCTGCATGATCTGGCTGTCTAACTCAGGAAACACCAGGGTCAGGAAAGGGAAAAGCGAGCGAAAGGTATCCCAGAACCCAGTATCGGTGAACATATAGCCCTTTTCAACTTTACCGTTGTAAGCGCTGTAATGCACCATTTCATTGTTGGCATTGTATTCATAAAACTTGCGTGGAAAAAGCAACATCCTGTACAGACAGGTATAAAAGGTTTTCAACTGCTCTTCAGTGCCGCCTTCTGCTTTCACCTTCATCATTTCCCTGTGCCAGGCGGCCTTTGCTTTTGCCTGGATTTGGTCAAAACTTTGATTGCCAATTTCCCTGTTCAAATTCAAATCAGCTTGCTCAAAAGAAATGAAAGAAGAGGCTACTTTCAATTGCACCTTCTCTCCTCTTTTGGTTGAAAAACCAATGACGGCTTGTGCGTGATTTCCCGTGAATTCTTTTTCCGATGAACGCTGCAATTTATCATCCACCGTAAAATACAGTTCAAAATTCTTGTCGCACTCAATGACAAAATAATTTTTGAAATTGGTGGGAACGCCTCCCCTGTTGCGGGTTGTATAGCCGATGATCTTTTTTTCTTCGGGGATGATTTTGATGTATGATCCCCTGTCGAAAGCATCAACCAAAATAAAAGCACTGTCGGCAGCTGGATACGTAAACCTGAACCGGGAGGCCCTTTCGGTGGGGGTGATTTCTGTTACCACATTGTCATCTGCCAGATAAACGCTGTAGTAATATGGCTTGGCAATTTCTGTCTTGTGAGAGAACCAACTGCCCCTTTTTTCTTCATCCAATCGCGGTTTTTCTGTCATGGGCATGATGGAAAACTGGCCATAATCTCCAATCCAGGGCGATGGTTGATGCGTTTGTTTGAACCCACGGATTTTCTCTGAAGCATATTGATAAGTCCATCCATTCCCATTGTAGCCTGTTTGCGGTGTCCAGAAATTCATCCCCCAGGGAACTGCGATGGCAGGATAGGTATTGCCATTGGAATAGCTTTGTTTGGAATCAGTGCCCATCAATACATTCACCAGCTCTTCAGGTTGGAAGGACTGCTGGGCTGAAGCACTGATGAAAACAAAAGAAAGCAATAAGAACGCGTATCTGACCATCATGACAAGTATAAAGTATGTTTGAAAGGCGTTGAACCAGTGATGTATGCAGAAGGCGCATTGAATGCAGGGAGTCCGCCCCTAAGGTTATATCGCTTGTGTTCGGCCTTGCCAGGACCGAATGAAATGGATTGATTATCTACTGAATATTTCCCCTCTTTTCCCTTCAACACATAGGTCTGATTTGGGGTAATTTCATCCAACCCTGCAAACACACCTCCCGGTCTGAAGACCAGCTCCAACGAAACCGGTACATGGTCTGTACCAGTGATGTCAATATCCACTTCAAGTCCATTGCTGGTTTCTTTGATGCTGATGACAGTATTGAGGCGTTGAATTTCAGATTGAGTTCTGTTTGCCTTGGGCATTTTCAACCAATCCCCATCTCCGGGAATTTTATCTGCAGGATAGGGCTGATAATAAACGCCTTCAATAGAGCTGCTGAGCACCCATGCATCACCTTTTTGTACAATTTCAGTTGACTGAAACTGTCCCTTTCCAAAAAATGATGATGCCACACGCATGGCCTGCAGCATTACTTTTTCTTTGTGGAAAGTAAGCCAGCCTGCATTGTTGGAAAGGATGGTGGCATCCCAATCATTTCTGCGGATACGCGCTACACCAGAATATGGAAAGGCTTTGGCATAGCTTATTGGCAAGGGCTTGGTTGCAGGAAGTTCCTTCCACAGCAATGGGGCTTGCAGTATGTCGATGAGCTTGCCGTTGGCCACATTGGGATTTTTCTTTTCGATGATCCGGCACAGCTCTGCCATTTGTCCATCATTGTCCAAAATAGCCAAGTAACGACAGGCATAATAATAGCCATCCATGCTGGCAACCGTTCCTTTATCTTGTCGGTTAGAAGCTTCTGTAACTACCTCTCCATTGGGATGCAGGTAGTAATGCATCATCTGAAGATTTTTCCTGACAGGCTCCAAGAAGGCTGGGTTCTTGAGTCCGATTGACATGGTAACCAAAGAATGATCTACGGTGCCAGAATAACCACCGGTGCTTTTTTCTGTGTACTGACCGTCTGGGTCTAGGTCAATTTTCTCTGCCAGCCATTGGTTGATTCTTTTGGTGTAACGCTCATCTGGCCAGAGTAGATTGAGTTGAGTCAGGGCCGCACAAACCACCCAACGGTGATTCGGGGTATGCAGGCCTCCATAAACAAAGGCATTTCCTGCATTTTTGAGCAACCGCTCCAATGAATTCAATGCTTTTTCGGCACCTTGAACAGCAGCAGCTTTGAAGAGTGCATACGCGGGAGCCAATACCCTCACCATGAAACCTGTATCAGGGGTAGAATGGAAGTTGGTGTCAATAAGGTCGATGGTACCGTCATCGTGTTGCAAGGCATGCATACATAGAAGTACATCTTCAATTTCCTTGAGGAGTTGGGGTGAACGGAAATGAATAGATTCAGGCGACGAGATCGCCACACAGGCATTGATCAAAAATCCGTTGTTATGACCTGCATTAACCAGGTTGGAATAATCCACATATCCGCCAAAATATGGACTGGCAGGGTCTGTCACTTTCGAGGTTGCGTAGCCTTTCAACGAAGCGTCGTTATCTTTGATGGCTTTTACGAGCCAGTCCGGTTTGGCCATATTTCCACCAACATTCATTTTGGTTACGGATGCCCATCCCATGAATGGAATGGAAGCGAGCGCGGTGGTGCTGAGTGCTACAAAATTTCTTCTTTGCATGTTATTTTCTTTTACCGGTGAGTTGTTCGTAGGCCAGTCCGAACATGATGAATGATCCATAACCGAAACCAGTGCCTTCGCCCAGTTTTCTGCCCAGGTAATATTGCTGGTCTCCAACACAGGTGCCGCCCGAAACCCTTGTGGGAACAAGGCTGTTTGCATCCTGCCGCAGGCTCATTTTCTGCAAACCTGCATAGGATGCTTCCACCATGGGCAGGTATTTCTTCTTGTCCAATATTTTCAATTGCATTCCTTTGGTGATGGCATAAGAAAACATGGCAGTACATGAACTTTCCAGGAAGTTCCCTTGTAAGGCAGGAAGGGTGACCAACTGGTACCAATGTCCGCTTGACCTGTCTTGAAAAGGTGCTACTGCATTCACAAAATGCACCAACCCTTTTTCAAGGGGTTTCCAGAATTTAGATTTTCTTCCCACCGTTTCCAGCGCATCGGCCAGTGCCATGCCCACCCATCCGTTTCCGCGGGCCCAGATTTGGTCGTTCCTGTGGGTTATTTTATCAGGCCAATTTTTAATACTGCATCCATCGTCATAAAAAACGCTGTCGGCATCCCAACCATGTACCCAAAGCCCTGTTCTCTGATCCGTCAATTCCTTGTTGTGGGCATTGAATTGCTCAAGGAAATTGGCGATGTATTTTTCATCACCAGTAAGTTTGTACATCTCCAGTAAAAACATGCTGAGCATGTAAACGGTATCGTCCCAAAGTTCAACGGTTTCTGCCCTGTGCGATACACCGCCGTTGGAAGCACGCGGGATGTTGAGGTAATCTGTATAGATGCCATTGGCCTTGTTGATGTAGTTTTTATCGCCGGTAATGCGCGCCAGGAAAGCAATGCCGTGGGCGGAAGCAACTGCATTGGGGTGTTTGCCATTGGCTACCTTGTGAGAAACATCCATCGCTGTTTTGATGTAATCCAAATAGGTTGCACGATTGTCTGTGCTACTGGCATGATATAACTGCTTCAAAGAATTCAAGAATGTTGCCTGGCCCCAATCCCACTTGTATTTTTCTGCAGGCATGTAAACCTGTCTGCCATGCAATGCTACTGAATCAACCCAGGATTGTGCAGATGCAGATGCAAAAATGGACAAAAAAATAAGCCCTATCAATGTAGTTTGTATCAATTTTTTCATAGCAAAGCAGTTGATGTATGGATAAATTTAAATCGTTTTAGTTAATGTCACAAAAAACATTTTCCACTTTTATAAACATCATGCAATTATAGTTTAATAAGTTTTTTTAATCCCCATTGGTTCATATCCTTCTTTGCCATTGGCAATGCATCAATCAAAAAGAATGGAGGCTTGGGGCCTGCGTACAAAACGGCCTCCTCTCCTTTTTTCAGATCCAGGATGATCTTGCCATTTTTTTGTTGAAGACGACCTGGTGCAATGCCAATCATTTTTAGGTCGGCAGGTAGATCTGACTGGATGATACAAGGTTCACCTGCAAGACTTTTTACATGGATGAACCTGGTTTTTCCATTTTCCCTTTTGGCGCTTATCAGAAATGCACCTTCGGCCCTGAGCTGATAAAAGCTGGCATCTTTCCATGGAGCAGGCGTTGCTGGAAAAACACGGATCACATTACCCCAACTTTGGATCAGCATGTCGAGCATGGAACGGGATGATGAAATGGGAGATTCAAACGTTGGATTTCCTCTTTCGCAATACATTGTATTGGGGGTACAGGTGGGGATTTTAGGGATCTCTCCTATCCTTGGAAAAATATCCAATGACCGGTTCACCCATTTGAAAGCACTGTCGCCATTGCCCAAAGAAGACCAAATGGAAGAAGCCCCTGAAAACTTATACATGCAATTGTCTCCATCCACATCTGTAAAATGTTGAACCGTTTTTTTGAGCATCGGAACGGAAGCTACATTGTCTTCAATGTTGGTTTCATAAAAAGGGAAAATACCCAACATATGGCTGTAATGGCGGTGGGGTTTGGCAAATGGAACGCCTTTACCAATCATGATGCCATTTTCATTGGTATGATAATCTGCCATTGTTGCCAAACGGTCCTTCCAAATGGGAACCAGCGGATCATTGATTTGCAGTCTTTCACAAATGTCAAGCAGTGTTTTGAAGCCCCATCTTGCCAATGCAATGTTCATGCTGGTTTCCTGGGCCTTTCCGTATTCATCTGAAAAAGTCAATGGGATATGGTATAAACCATCATCGCCCTTGTATAAAATCCTCAGGTAAACACTGTAGGTTTTTTTCATCAGCGGAAAAATAGAATTGCGCAGCCTTTCGTCATCCATGGTTCGCTTGTTGTGCACATAAAATTGTTGCATCAACCAGGGCAATACAATGATGTTCATTTCCCGATCTGTTGTTCGATCGGTAGTGAGGAATACAGGATTGTTCAACTCATCAAAGCCAACCGGATTGCCCAAGGCAGCACAATCATCCCTGAACTCCTCTGGAACATTTAATATCAGTTGGTCCCGATGCTTCTCAATGAGGCGGTACAAGGGTTCCTCAAGGTCAAGATGGTTGGTGATACCGGTTGTATAATAAGACAATTGCACGTTGAGGTTCATCCACAAGCAGGGCCAAACAGTAGGTTTGTACCAGGGGCCCATCAGGTCAATAACGGGTTTATCCGATCGGGTGGCGCTGGCCAGCTTATATTGCTGGATCCAGTAAAAACTTTCCATGCGGGCATCCGGAAAAGAAACAAAACTTTTTGGATAAAAAGCATGCCACCAATCGCGGTGAATACGTTCCAGTATTGTCATCGATTTTTTCTCAGCAGCCTTGATGGTTGCCACTGCATCAATGGCAGAGCCGCTGGAAGGTAGTCTGGTCTTGGCCCAACGGTTGGCCACCGTAACCATGATGGTTCTTGTGCTGTCGGTTTGCTTTCGTTCATGCCAGGCTGTGGCAAAATCATCCCCCATGGTAAGCGGCTGTGTGACAACAGGAATACCTTCCATGGTTTCTTCCCTAAAAGGTGGATTGGGCATGTAGACAAAGCCCTTATCTCTCAAAGGTTGTGCCAAATACCTTGAACTCACGGCTTGCTGTGGCCGAAAACGGCAAATGGCTTTTTGTTCTTTTGTAGATGTTTTCACATTCAATACAATCACATTGTCACCGGTTGGAACAAAGCACCGAAACGAGATTTTTCCCAAAGATGTTGTAATGGTTCCGCGAATTTCGGCGTTCCATAAATCGGTTCTAAGGTTGATGTCCTGTATTGCGCCGGCAGTTGAAAGCAGCAATTGACCGATGGGAATTCTTCCTCCATAGTGTGCGATGGGGAGGTCTTTGGAACGGTGGTCATAGACATCTGTCCGACCGATTTCAAATCGAAGGGTATTGGGAAGCAAATTGTCTTTGAAAACAATGGTACCCAAGAGTCCGTTTCCAACAAAGGGTGCTTCAAAATAATCACCCGGCATGGTATCCCATACCATATCATGGCGTGAAAGAAAATCCTGCCAATTGACTTTCAGTTGCGGGTGGTGCAATGGAATGTTGTTTTGTGCAGAGAGCGTCATCACAAACAACAGTGCGAAGCTGGTTAATAAATGTTTCAATTAAAAAGAAATTAAAGGTTTCTGTATTTTTCCATGATCTTTCTTCCTACTTCAATTCCATTGATGTTGAAAAGAAAATCCTTGGGCAAAATGTAGGGAGAATAATAGTCGAGCCTTTGCTTTTGATTGAGATCTGCTTTGAGTCCAAGTTTACCGTTAGGCGTATAGACAGCAACATCAACAATTCCCTTTTGGTTACTGACTGCAACTTTTGTTGTCAAGACCGATTGCCGGAAAGCATTGAATTTTGCATCATCGGTTAAACCCTCTTCAATTTTCCACCACATGCTGATGTTTACAAGTCCATCGTTGGGATGTTTTAAGGTAAAGCGAATGGCCTTGTTGTTAGGGAGAGAAAAATTTTCTCTCCTAGGCTCATACGCAAATCCATCGTTGATCAACTGTGGCCGTTCACTCTCGGAAGCATTACTCCACAAAATTTTGATGGCAACACCAACATCCTCAAATTTTCCAAAAAAAGTATTGGTTTCATCGAAAGCGATGGCATCTCCCTTTTTAAAGCTGCCAAGCTGTTTGTTACCCAACCAAATCTGGTCAAAATAGTCGGGCAGTATTACCGTTGAGTTGATGTATGGGTTGATGCAATTGTGGTCTTTCATTCCTGAAACCAGCATGACAAATTCATTCTTGTGTTGAACGGTTTGCATAAAAGGCATGAGATGCCTTGTCTTGCCCCATCCACCATTCGCAGGATAATTGGGTGGCATCAGGTGTTTCAACTTCTCACCCAGCCCCTCTGCGCCCCAGGTTCCATAATGATCGTTCCTACCCTCCGCAACATAAACGATATTGGGCATGGCAGGAATCTTCTTGCTGCTCAAGTAGGCGATGAAGGATTTATCATCTGGGCTATAATACTGATTGGAGGAGGCAATGGAAAACTTCTTGCCATGGTAGTCGTAGGCATAGGTATGCGGCATGCTGTCCCAGCGTTGAATGATGAACTTATTCTTTTGCTCCATTACCTTTTGCTGGGCTTTACTCAAATTCAACTCCTTCAGTATGGCAAAACAAACCTGATTAAACAAGTTATTGTTATTGTTGGTTTTGCCCAGCAAAGGATCCATGTACTTCTCTTCCAAAAGATCCCTGCCAAAGACCCTGTTGTAATCCCGGCTGTGCGCACCTTCCAGATAACCACCGGCTTTGTTATAATGCGCACTCAAATCGGTCAGGAAAAATTCAAGTGCGTCAGCAGCCTTGGCTTTGAGCGCTTTGTCTTGTATAAACCGGTACATTAAAAGCAAGGACTCAAGGTCTACACCACAATAAGTTGGGCTATCATACTCACGGTTTCCATAATTGGCAACATGTTTCAACCAACTGTCAAATGCTTTGGTACCTTCTACCGTGGCAACTGGATTGTTGTATACCTGCCCCAAAGCCAACAAATTCCAGCAACGCATTACATAGATATTGGTATACGAAATCCGAACGGGCTGTCGGCGAATACCATTCAGTGTTTGGGCAAAAAGATCATCCAATGAAGCACGGGCTTCAGGAGAAAGACGATCATTGAACAGTAACTTGATCAGTATACCATACTGCACGCAGAATTCAACATTGTTTCCATCTCCTACATCACCACCTGTTTCAGTCCAACCCCAATACATGTTGCCGAAGGAGGGCTTTGTACTGTCTGCAATGATTCTTGTTTTAACAAGATCAATCGTCCACAAAATTTCGTCAGGCTTCAAAAAACGGGTATCCAATGCATCCAGCAAAAAAATAAAACAGTCCCGAACACCAAGCCTGGGTGGACTTTGGTGCAAGGCATTCCATTGGTCTTTCAAAGACTGGATCCGTTTCTCCGGATTGGATACTGCGGGAATTTTAAATGAATTGCTTTCCTGGGCTACAGTGCTGAATACGAGTAAAAAAGAAAGGGCAACAAAGATTGGCTTAAGATCAAGCATGAATATTTGATTATTTATTAAGGTATTTTTTTGCAAAATTGATGTACTGATCCCAATCATAGGCAAGGATATCGTGTTTGCCATTTCGGATATGATAGGAAACCCTTTCTCCGACCGGGGTATTCAATGCAGGAAAAACATCAGATTCGATGCCTTTCAATCCATACAAATGATATACCTGGGTTGCGAAAAGCGCTGATTTGAATTCGTTTTTGGGATCGGCCCAGGCATCTTCAGATGCACTGGCCACATAAAGAGGCCGGGGTGCTACCATAGCCAACACCATGTGCTGGTCAAAAGGGAGCAAGGATTCATTTTCAGTATATTTTTTGAAATTTACAGCCGTCCATCTGGGAAAGCGGTTGTTCATTTTCAACAAGGTTTCACCCGCCTTTTCGCGGTAAATGGAGGCACCTCCACATCCAGAGTTGTTTAAAATAACTGCGGCAAATCGCTGGTCTCTGGCACCTGCCCAAAGTGATGCCTTTCCCAATCTGGAGTGTCCTATCACAATAACTTTGGATCCATCAACCTGTTTGTCTGTTTTTATATAATCCAATGCGCGAGACAGTCCCCAGGCCCAAGCAGCCAGCGATCCCAACTCGTTGTTCGCCGGCTTTGTTTGTCCTGGCTTGTACAACAAAGGATAGATGCCGATAGAAAAGTCTTCCCTGTCTGGCGCAATGTCCCAATAATACATGGTGGCTATACCACATCCGGCATTGATCAGTCTTTCCACTTCCCAGTTGGCTGTTTCAACACCGCGTGGTTTTGCAGCACCATTCCATTCTTTGGCAATGTGGATGGCAGTATCATTCAAAATGGTATGGTTGCCACCGAAGTTGTACCCTAAAAATGTAGGATATGATTTTTTTCCCTTGGGCAGGTAGAGCACCAATTCAACACTCAGCTCTTTTTGGTTGCCCCGAAAAATGAGTTTGACCTGTTTGCGGATGGCCTTGCCATTGAGTGCCTGATCATCCTGTTCAAGAAGTTTGACTTCAGCTATTTTCAACTCACCAGGAACGACTCCATACATTTCAGTTTCAACCATGGAAAGGATTTCAGGTCTCCTCATTTTCTCCCATTGTTTGGCGGTTGAAATGGTGTTACCGTTTTTGGAAATCAACAGTTCTGGAATATTTTGCTGTGAAAATGAATGCACAGAAAATAAAATCGTCAACGCGCTAAAAAAAATACTTCTCTTCATGATTTGACTTTTATTTGACTGGATAAAGCCTGTACATCATCACGCCATGATGCGGGATGATGGATGTGAATGATGATTCTTTGACGCCCAGGTTTTTCTGACGCCAAACATCCTGAACACGCCATTTGCCCTTTAAGCCAAGCTTTGCAAATGTGGCATAGAAGTTTTTGGGCTTTTCCGTTCCCCAGCGAAAAAAAGATTGTGGGGTTTTCCCATAATCATCTGTGTTGAAAAAACCGACAGCATAAGATCCGTCTGCCATTGGCTTCAACCATGTTTGAATTCCACCTTCATCAGCCATTAACCTTGCCGATTTACCCAAGGGATCTTGGTCAATTTCAATCACTTCATCATTGGTCAACAAGTTCAATGTAAAGGCATCAAGTTGTTCAATGGGGCAGCCAATCAGCAAGGGTGCAGACAACAAAGCAAATAAACTGATATGACTGTATTGCTCATCTGGCGTAAGCCTGGTTGGATGCATGTCTGATCCGGTGGTTACATTTCCCAATATCATCATGTCTGGATCATTCCAATGCCCAGGCCCACCATAAGGCCCCCATTTGTCCAACGTAAATGTGCAATGGTACAATCCATGCCAGCTGTCGCGAATGTCTGGCCCAGTTCTGTACATGTTGGAAATCCTTGCCCAATCTTTTACATCGCTGAATGGAGCAGAATTAGACAAACTGTAGATGATGTCGCGGCCTGACTTTTTCAAAGCGATGGACATCCTTTCTGCAGAAGGTACCTCAAGTCGCCAGTCATACTTCAGAAAATCTACACCCCAGTCGGCCATTTGAAGGGCATCTTCTTTTTCAAAGCGGTATTTTCCGATATACCGATAATTTCTTTTGTTGTTTTTTACAGAATCAGGAAAGGCACCATTTTCTAAATTAGATGAACCGCCAACATATCCTGCATAACTGGTGATCCAAGGTGTTGAATAAACCCCCAATTTCAATCCCATGCCATGGATTTCATCTATCAGTTTTTTAAAATCAGGAAACTTTTCATTCGCCTGCAATGCATTGTATTTTCCTCCCCTATTGCCCTGCCAGGCATCATCGATGTTTACATAATTCCAGCCATGGTCTTTGAGGCCCATGTTCACCATGGCATTGGCGGAGGCAAGTACTTTTTCTCCATCAATCAATCTTGCCCAGGAATTCCAGCCATTCCAGCCCATTGGGGGTGTCAGTGAAATGGTATCACCCACTTTGATGACCAATGTTTTTTGGGATATTCCAAATTGATTTACTGCTTTTAATACAACCTCATGATTTCCTTTCTCCATCAACTTTCCTGTGATGATTCCTGTTTTTGCATCAAGGGACAATCCTTTGGGTAAACGATCTGCGGAATATTGCATAGGTTTTTCTCCAGATGCAACAATGGTGAATAAAAATGGATTCCTGGGTGTTACACCAAAAACGGGTGATGTATTGATTTTGGGCTTTTTTGAGGGAGCAGGTGTGAGGATATACTTTTCTGCAACATTAGGTATGCTCTTGGGTAAAGCATCACCAATCATGGTCATCTTTGCATCCGCCCAATTTGAATAGACTTTTGTGAAACCTTCATCCTTCACCATTACCAGCAGCCCCAACCTTTGTACTCCTTTCAAATCAAGGGTAAAACTTTTGGGTTGGTTGCCAAGTTTCATTGAACCTGATTCAAACAAAATTTTTCCATCACCCAACACATAGAAAAAATGGGGTAGCATTTTGTTGCCTAAATCATCCACACCCACAGTAGCAGAGAACTCAGTAGCCTTACCGTCCAACAAAAACGAAATGATGCTGGTTGAGGCTACACCAATTCCATGCGTGTAAGTTATGCCAGCCATCCGCATGGAATCACCGCCCTGATTGGTTTTGGTAAGAATACCTGGTATTCCTTCAGAGAATGATTTGATAGGAAGCTCTTCCAGCCAAATTAACCTTGGCGTTAGAAAATCATTCTTTGGGTTTTTTGACGAAGAAATCTGTTGACCTGCTGCAGCAAATCCAGCAAAAATGAAAACAAAAGAAATCAAGAAACACTTCATGGTATATACAATTTGTTTGTGTGTGTGTGTCGTTAAAATGTTTAGTCCTGTGAATCATCATCATCTGCCTTCTTCGGTTTGCTCTTTGGCGGATACAAAGGCTCTGCATGAACTTTTTCCATATATGCGACCAACCTGGCCTCCAACGCACTAGCTTTGTTCGGATCGGTCTTGGCAAGGTCATGCAGTTCTCCGGGATCATCTTTCAAGTTATACAACTCCACCTTCTTTAGATTCCAGAACTTGATCAACTTATCATCACCAATCCGAATGGATGAATGTGATTTTCCGAAATAATGAAACACAAGCCCATCCTCTTTTCTTGAAACATTGCCCTGATTTCCTTTTTGCAGCAAGGGTTTGAAACTTACACCATCAAGGTTTGGTGGCAAGGCGTTGGTATTCCCTGCCAAATCACTGAGGGTAGGAAGAATATCCCATCCGGTTACGGGAATATTGCTTTGGGTGCCTCCTTTGATGCCGGGTCCTATCACCATGAAAGGAACGCGAACGCCGCCTTCATAAAGTGTCCACTTCCCTCCCCTCAGAGGATAGTTGTTGGTCTTGAAGGAAAGTGTTGAGGGATGATCAAATTTATTCTTGATGGGTGGCACAGCTTCAACAGCACCATTGTCTGCCATGAATATCACATAGGTATTGTCACCAATTCCCAAGGCCTCAATTTTATCTAGAATTTTCCCTATCCCCGAATCCAAATCCTCCAACATGGCGGCATACTTGTCATTGTGGTGAATTTCGCCCTTTGCTATTTGCTGGTACTTCTTATGGGTTGCCTCTTTTGCCTGATAATCAACATGTGTTGCATAATGTGACACTTGCAGGAAAAAAGGATTGCCTGCTTTTACCTGCCTGCCCATAAAATTCAATGCACGGTCTGTAATGGTTTCAATTCTTTTGGGATCATTGTTCAAAAACAAATCTGTCCACTTGCTTTCCTTGGTTGAATTCATGTCACCATTCCTGTTTCCCGTGTTTCCATCGCTTTCATCATAACCCAAATCCTCAGGGAAGATATCAGCCCGCAGGTCCCATTTTCCAAAATGTGCAGCCTTGTATGCAGGAGATATTGATTTTAATACAGCCGGAATTGCCGCAACTTTTTTAAAATCTGGATGATAATTTTCTTTGAATGCAGCATCACCCTGTCTGGCAGGGGTCTGCCCAAACTGTATACTCCTTCTGGTTGGGCAACAAAGCGCACAAGGAGCATACCCATTGGAGAATCGCATTCCTTTGGAAGCAAATCGCTCCAGTTGAGGTGTTTGATAATAATCAGATTTTGAGTTGGGAACCCTATCATCCATCAATTGTGAGGTACTGGTCCAGCCCTGGTCGTCTGTCAAGATGAAGATAAAATTGGGTTTGGTGGCCTTGGGTGCATCACCAAAATGATTGAATGCCATTATCCCCAATAAACCAATTGTCAACATGCTGAACATTAATTTTTTCCCAAGTAACGATCGCGTTCTTTTCTTCATTGGTTCAATTATTTTTTAACCCCATTTAGGAGTTGATTCATCAGCATCAATTTTTTTATCGAAGCAGGAATTTCATCCTTCGCTTCTTGCAAGATGGACTTTCCATTGATGGTCTCTAGTAGTTTTGAACTGCCCTGGTCTTTTCCAGCAAAGGTCTTTCCTTGGCTAAGCATATTACCTGATGAAACCAGCATAGTGGTGTGATTATCATTCCAGGCTTTGATCAGGGCTGGTTTGGTTGCATCCATTTCAGCAGTGATATGCCAATTTCCAATGGTAAACACACCATTGGATTTGTTGATGTTCAATGGTTGAAAACTGCCATCTGGCTTTACCTGGATGATGGCGAGATAGCGCATCTTCTCTTTTTTCTCTGTTGATTCTGCCTTGAAATGCCACTGGTTCTTAAAATTAACGGTGTCACCATCTTCGTTGACCTTGTTCGTCCAATTGTCTACCGGTACTGAAAACTGATTCGATAATTTGAAATCAATCGTTGATGATGAAAACAATGACACTTGGGCTTTGGCGAATTCATTTCCAGCCAAGATGGTTTTTTTCAAAGGATCAAGAATCATCTTGTTATCGTTGTGCAGCAACCAACTCCAGTTCGCCGGATGGTCTGCTTCCAACTCATCATAAATCACCACAATTGATGGTCTTAACATGATATAATGCCTTCTGAAAACCTTCATGCCGGCATCAATATTTTGTCCTTCGTCTTTTCCGGAATATGCATTGGAAGCATCGCCCACCGCGTATGAAATTTCCTGACCATTCAAGAACCTTGGGATATAGCCATAGCCTCCGGCATTGAATGCCTGGCCCTTTCCGTCAATTAAAATGCCATTGTGCCCCTGGGTATGCTTGTACCAATCCAGAAAATGTGGATCTCCCATAGCAGGGCGATAACCTGAATTGTAGAAAAGCCGTTTGCCACCATAGGCAATATTGAATGTATTTTGGTCGGCATGCGTATGCGCCATGGAGGCATAAGGGCTACTGCGCAATGACAACATGAGATCTGTTTTGCTGTTTTGCAAAGTAGTATGCATGTAGGCGACGCCTATCTCAGGAAAGACTGCAGCCTGAGGAAATGTTTGTTTCGAAGAAAGCTTTGGCAATTGCATGTCAAGGCCTTTCTTCAAACGAAACCATCGAAACTCATCGTCTTCAGCAATATCCTTGCCCAGCCCGGACAAGATTGTTTTTGAATACCATGCGGCATAAGGATCATTGAACAACCGCGCCATGGCATCTGTATATCCGGCATAATGGATATTGGGTGATGCATACCGATCACCATCATTGCAGAAACCATCTGCTACAGAATTGGGGGGAAATGAGTAGGTCAACCAACGTGGATTGTTTTTAAACCAGGGGGATCCCATAAAATCAACTCCTGTCAGATCCTTAAAAATAGAAGATACATCAATCAATGTGAGTGTGTTCATGCCAAAATAGGATGTTCCATTGAACCAAGCGCCATCTTCTTCTGCCATTTTAGGCGATTGCGCAATCCACAGTTCATAGATGTATTCCAACCATTTTTTGGCTTCAGGAACTTCTCCATGCAAGGCCATAGATGTTTGCAGGAGATTATGCAAAATATGTTGCCAAACATGCATCGATGAAGAACGACTTTCCACTTGCCCTACCCACAATGCATAAAAATATTTTGCCCTGCTTGATACTTGTTGGATGACTTTGGCCCTTTCCTCAACCGTCAACAGATCCCAGAAACTATCCAAACCAATGGCCAAGGATGACATGATGCCTGCATCTCCAAAATCATTTTTGTGGGATGGTCCATTGGGATCCCAGCTGGCTAATTCCATCATCCATGCCTTTG
>JBIPNK010000061.1:0-15942 GCA_044373365.1 Chitinophagaceae bacterium | reverse complement strand
TCTTGGAATGATGCGGCAGAGATCCAGCTTTGTGTTCCAAGAGAAGCCTTGGTGATACCGAGGAGAACTGGCCTTGAAGTGGCTGCTTCTGCATCACGGAATTCAACGAGCTTTCTGTCGGCCCTGCGAAGGATGGAATTTTCTTCCCTGATTTCGCGCAAGCTGGCAATCTGTCCGGCTTTCAAAACTTCTGAATCACCTGGTTCTACAACAACTTTCTTGTCATAAATCCAGTCATTCTCTACGTTGAAATCAAAACGATCTTCAAGATCTCCCTCAAGGAAACGGGTATCACCCGGATCAACGATTTCAACCTTTCTCATCATTTGACGAACAATCACCTCTACGTGCTTATCATTGATTTTCACACCCTGTAAACGATACACTTCCTGGATCTCATTCACAACGTACTCTTGTACTGCAAATGGCCCTTTGATGGAGAGGATATCACCAGGAGCAACCTGTCCGTCAGACATTGGCGTACCCGCTTTTACAAAGTCTCCATCCTGAACAAGGATCTGGCGTGTGAGGGTAACAAGGTATTTTTTAACGATACCATCTTTTGCCTCAACAGTGATCTCACGGTTACCACGCTTGATGGCACCGAAGCTAACCACACCGTCGATCTCAGAAACAACAGCAGGATTTCCTGGGTTCCTTGCTTCAAAGAGTTCCGTTACCCTTGGAAGACCTCCAGTGATATCCCTCAGCTTACCGAGGACCCTTGGAATCTTCACCAGTACCTGACCGGCAGTTACCTGATCTCCCTCTTCGATCACAATGTGTGATCCAACGGGAAGGTTGTATGTTTTTTCGTCCTTGCCCAATACCTTGAGTGAAGGAATTCTTGTTTTGTCTTTGGACTCAATGACCACTTTCTCCCTGTGTCCAGTTTGCTCATCGGCTTCTTCGCGGTAAGTAACACCATCGATAACATTGTCGAAGGCAATCTGACCTGCGATCTCTGCAACGATAACGTTGTTGAACGGATCCCATGTGCAGATGATATCTCCCTTGGCCACTTTCTTACCATCAGCGATAGCAAGTACAGAACCATAAGGCACGTTGTTGGTGATGAGAACACGATCGTTCTTCACATCCATGATGCGCATTTCAGCGGTACGACCGATAACAATCTGGATGTCTTTCCCTTCGTTGTTTTTGGCCTTAACGGTACGGAGTCCGTCAAACTGCACTTCACCATCAAATTTGGCGATGAGGTGTGATTCAACAGAAGCAGATCCCGCAACACCACCCACGTGGAAGGTACGGAGGGTAAGCTGTGTACCCGGTTCACCGATAGACTGTGCAGCGATGATACCGACTGCATCACCACGCTGGGCAATATTTCCTGTAGCGAGGTTAAGACCGTAACAATTCACGCAGCATCCACGCTTGCTCTCGCAAGTAAGTACCGAACGTATTTCAATGGTCTCAATGCCCGAATCTTCAATTTTCTTGGCAGTATCTTCATCAATCTTCTGACCAGCACCAACCAGGAGCTCATCAGTTTGAAGATCGTACACATTGTGCAGTGAAGTTCTACCAAGGATCCTGTCGTACAATGGTTCAACGATGTCCTCATTGTCTTTCAATGCACTGGTGGCAATACCCCTCAGTGTTCCGCAATCCTCTTCTGTAATGATTACATCTTGTGCAACGTCTACCAGACGACGGGTCAGGTAACCGGCATCAGCCGTCTTAAGGGCTGTATCCGCAAGACCCTTACGGGCACCATGCGTAGAGATGAAGTATTCCAATACACTCAGACCATCTTTGAAGTTGGAAAGGATCGGATTTTCGATGATCTCGGAACCGGATGAACCACTTTTACGTGGTTTGGCCATGAGTCCGCGAATACCGGCAAGCTGCTTAACCTGCTGCTTGCTACCCCTTGCTCCGGAGTCAAGCATCATGTAAACAGAGTTGAAGCCCTGCTTGTCTGTTGCCATCGCACGGATGAGTGTTTCTGTAACTTTTGTATCGACCCTTGACCAAATGTCAATGATCTGGTTGTAACGTTCGTTGTTGGTGATCAATCCCATGTTATAATTGTCCCATACTTCCTGGACTTCTCCGGAAGCCTGGTCAATCATCGCCTCTTTAGGCACATCCAACACAAGGTCTTGGATGTTGAATGACAATCCACCCCTAAATGCCATGCGGAAACCGAGTTCTTTGATGGCATCGAGGAATTTGGCAGTTGTTGGTACATTGGTGATCTTGATGATATTACCAATGATTTCGCGAAGGCTCTTTTTGGTGAGCAATGCATTCACAAAACCAACTTCACTTGGAACAGATTGGTTGAACAGCACACGTCCTACGGTAGTTTCAAGGAGTTTGAACTCCAGGATTCCTGCATCATTCCTTACATTGGTTTTCACCTTGATGTAAGCATGAAGGTCAACCTTGCCTTCATTGTAGGCAATGATCACTTCTTCAGCACTGTAGAAACGCATTCCCTCTCCTTTCACCACATCAACATCGGTATTGCGCTTTCCTTTGGTGATATAATACAGACCAAGCACCATGTCCTGAGAAGGAAGGGTGATGGGCGTACCATTTTGTGGGTTGAGGATATTGTGTGAAGCCAGCATCAAGAGCTGTGCTTCCAGAACGGCAGCATGGCTCAGTGGTACGTGTACCGCCATCTGGTCACCGTCAAAGTCGGCATTGAAAGAAGAACAAACCAGCGGGTGAAGCTGGATGGCCTTTCCTTCTACCAACTTGGGCTGGAAGGCCTGGATAGACAAACGGTGCAGTGTTGGGGCACGGTTCAGCATGATCGGATGACCTTTCAATATGTTTTCGAGGATATCCCAAACGATCGCTTCCTTACGGTCAACCAGCTTGCGGGCTGATTTTACGGTCTTTACGATACCCCTTTCAATGAGCTTTCTAATAATAAACGGCTTGAACAACTCCGCTGCCATGTCTTTTGGAAGACCGCACTCATGGAGCTTCAACTCAGGCCCTACAACGATAACCGAACGACCAGAATAGTCAACACGCTTACCAAGGAGGTTCTGACGGAAACGACCCTGCTTTCCTTTCAACACATCACTGAGAGACTTCAAAGCACGTCCACCTTCTGCCTTAACAGCATTTGACTTACGGCTATTGTCAAACAATGAGTCAATCGCCTCTTGCAACATCCTTTTTTCATTCCTCAAGATCACCTCAGGCGCCTTAATCTCCAGCAAACGCTTGAGACGGTTGTTCCTGATGATTACCCTGCGGTAAAGATCGTTCAGATCTGATGAAGCAAAACGGCCACCATCCAAAGGAACCAATGGTCTGAGTTCTGGTGGGATGACAGGGATATATTGCATAACCATCCATTCAGGACGGTTTACGATTCTTGAATTGGCATCACGGAAAGACTCTACCACACTCAGACGCTTCAATGCATCAGCCTTACGCTGCTGTGAAGTTTCTGTTGCTGCAGAATTCCTGAGGGTGTAGCTCAATGAATCAAGGTCGATTCTCAAGAGAAGATCATGTACGGCTTCAGCACCCATTTTGGCAATGAACTTGTTGGGATCTTCGTCCGGAAGGTATTGGTTTTCTTTGGGTAAGGTATCCAACAGGTCAAGGTATTCCTCTTCTGTGAGCAGGTCTCCTTGTTTTTTCCCTTTATCCTCCATGATACCAGGCTGGATCACTACAAAACGCTCATAATAAATGATGCTTTCCAGCTTCTTGGAGCTGATGCCCAGCAAATAACCAATCTTGTTTGGAAGGCTCTTGAAGTACCAGATGTGGACGACAGGAACAACAAGCTTGATGTGTCCCATGCGCTCGCGGCGTACCTTCTTTTCGGTTACCTCTACACCACAACGGTCACAAACAATACCCTTGTAACGGATCCTCTTGTACTTTCCACAAGCACATTCGTAGTCTTTTACTGGACCAAAAATCTTTTCACAGAACAAACCATCACGCTCAGGCTTGTAGGTTCTGTAGTTGATGGTCTCTGGTTTTAACACTTCACCAAAAGACCTGTCCAGGATAGAATCCGGGGACGCAATGCTGATGGTAATCTTTGAAAAAGAAGATTTTGGGCGATTGTCTCTTTTGATAGCCATAATAAGATATCTGTTTTACAATGTTCTAGTACCACTATAGCTTCCCTGTCCGGCTGTAAACAGCCAGTCAAATATTATTGAAAATCAATAATTTGTGAACAAACAGGTTAGAAAAAAATAGGGGCATGCCAAATTTAAGGATGGCAAAAGTACTCAAAACAGCCGAAATAACAATAATTTTCTTTTGAAAAAGGTGTTTTTTAACTGTTTGTCAACGAGGCCGCCCTGATCCTGAAATGCGAGGAGATGACCTCCTGAACAGGCACGTTCTTGATTTTGCTCTCCAGCCAGGAGAGGATATCAAGGTACATGAAGGACCGGCTTTCCATCGGACTCCCCTCTACCCGCTTCAGCTTCTCAAAAAGGGCCAAGAATCCTTGTTTCAATGCGGTCTTGTTGAGGGCAAATGCACTGCGCAGAAAGGCAAAAATCTCATTTTCCACCACACTGAGGTTTTTCATTTTGGACATGAACCGGTAGACTGACCTCACCTGACTTTCCAGGATGACATCATTTCCCATTTCGTAATGGGCAATCATGTGAAGCAGGCGGGCATAACATTGTAGATCAGTGCGCAGATCCGCTTTCCAGTGGATGATCTTGTTCAGGTAAACAATGGTATTGTCATAATCACCACAGCCGAAATAGAGGCATGCAAACTTGTAATAAAATATGAATGTCCGGTGTCGGTCAAGCTGCATTTCAAATTCTACCAACTTTTCCTCAATTGCTGGCACCAGGTTCAATCCTTCAGAGAAGCTGCCATCCAAAAAATGCATGTTGATCTTGGCAAGATAGAGATACACAAACCCCTGCACCCGTGTATTGATGTTGGCCTGGCCTTCCTTGGATGCATAAAAGTCTTCAAAGCGTTTGATGTCCTGACCAAACTTTCTATCATTGCGCAACATGAAATGGGCATTAAGCAAGTTGTGCATCCCCTTGATGAAATGTTGTGGTTCAACCTTCATCATCTGGGGTTCCTTCTCGAAAAGATCAACCCAGCGTTGGCAGTTTTTATAGTACGTCAGGAAATCCTGAAGGATAAAGCCAAACCAGGCATGGCTTTGGAAAAAATAAAGCTTTTCATAAAAGCCGGGGTGCTCCCCTGCCCTTTCGGGCATTCTTTCCAGAAAAAACTGCCTGATGGCTGCTTCATCTTTTTCATCGCGGATATGGCCATTTTTAATGTACCAGCCATAGAGCTGCAATGCCAAACAGCTGAGCTTGCCCACCATGGCCAATCGGGCGTTCAAGTCTTCCACTTCCTGGGTCAAGAGTTCAGCCCTGTCTTCGAAGCTGCGGGTGATGTGGAGGGTCTCAATTTTCTTTTCAAAAAACAATGCCTGCAACCAGAATGTCATCTGGTGATATTGCTTTGCCAGGTCCTTGGTTTTTTGGAGCATTTTAAGGCTCTGGTGGTAAAGGCCCTTGTTGTAAAGCATCCGGGCATAATCGAGCTGCTCATGCAGTTGCATGTCAACAGACTGTTCATTTCTGATCAAGCGGAGGCTGGAAAGGATCTGCTTGTACAGGTGGGCCTTGAGGTTGGACAGCTGCTGTTTTTGTATGGTAGGATTCCGTTTGAGTACCCATTCCTCATCATAAACATCTGCCTTATCAATGGCATCAAAAAGGGTAATTATTTTAAGGTCATCGGTGGCTGCATTCCTCCCCACATATAGTTTGAAATTACGCTTTTCCCCTTTTTCAAGGGTCTTGATGAGCAAAAAGAGTTCGTCAGCAGACCGGTTAGGCATCGTAAATGTCTTTCAGTAAAATCCTTGCCTGGTATGCATTTCAGCAAAATCCATGGCGTTTACACAGCGTAAATTACGAAGCATTTTGGGTAAAAAAGAAAAAATGAATGCCTTATCTTGGTATGAAGGCCAATTAAACTCCCGCAAATTGGGTTAAAATGGCAAAAAGAAAAACATGACAGATCAAAAAATTTTCATCTTCGATACCACATTGCGCGATGGCGAACAGGTGCCTGGTTGCAAACTCAATACAAAGGAAAAAATTGAACTGGCCCTTGCTTTAGAGGCCTTGGGTGTAGACATCATTGAAGCTGGTTTCCCCATCTCCAGCCCGGGTGATTTTGAGTCGGTGTCAGAAATTTCCAAAATCATCACCAATGCGACGGTATGCGGCCTTTCCCGTGCAGTGGAAAAAGACATTGAAGTGGCCGGCCTGGCGCTGAAGCATGCCAAAAGGGGAAGAATACATACTGGTATTGGCACATCTGATTCACATATCAAAAGCAAATTCAACAGCAACAGGGAGGAAATCCTGGTCAGGGCGGTTCAGGCTGTCAAATGGGCCAGGAATTTTACCGATGATGTTGAGTTTTACGCGGAGGATGCAGGCCGTACAGACAATGTATATCTTGCAAGGGTTGTTGAGGCTGTGATTGCTGCAGGAGCTACAACGGTGAATATTCCTGATACTACAGGTTACTGCCTTCCAACCCAGTATGGCGAGAAAATAGCGTTCTTAAAAAACAATGTATCCAATGTAGACAAAGCCATCCTCTCCTGCCATTGTCACAATGACCTTGGTATGGCCACCGCCAACTCAATCGCCGGTGCCATGAATGGCGCCAGACAAATCGAGTGCACCATCAATGGATTGGGCGAACGTGCTGGGAACACTGCTTTGGAAGAAGTAGTGATGGTATTGAAACAACATGCACATTTGGGGCTCTATACCAATATAGACGCAACACAACTCAATCCGCTGAGTCAATTGGTTTCTGAAACAATGCGCATGGCAGTTCAACCCAACAAGGCCATTGTGGGGGCGAATGCATTTTCCCATTCTTCAGGAATCCACCAGGATGGTTTTTTGAAAGATTCACAAACTTATGAGATCATCAGACCCGAGGAAGTGGGTGCGGCAACTTCAAAAATTGTCTTGACCGCCAGGAGCGGAAGATCAGCACTGGCCTATCGCTTCAAGAATTTGGGACATGAATTCAACAGGAACGATATCGACTTTTTGTATGATCAGTTTCTACAATTAGCAGATACTATCAAGGAAGTGCAGGATGCAAACCTTAGGTCCCTGGCAATACAATACCTTGAAAAAAAATAAACAACAGTGAGCGACAACAAACATATTGTAATCATACCAGGAGATGGCATCGGACCAGAGGTTACGAACCAGGCCATTCGTGCACTTGATGCAATTGGAAAAAAGTTTGGCCATCAATTCTCTTACAGCTTCGCCTTGATGGGCGCAGATGCCATCGACAAGACAGGAGATCCACTTCCGCAGGAAACCATCGACCTTTGCCAGCAAGCTGATGCCATCCTGCTGGGAGCTGTAGGTCATCCCAAATACGATCTTGACCCGACTGCGAAAGTCAGGCCTGAACAGGGTTTGCTTAAAATCAGAAAAGAACTTGGGCTTTTTGCCAACATCAGGCCGGTATCAACCTATCCTTCCCTCTACCATTTGTCTCCGGTAAAATCAAGCCTGCTGGAGCATGTAGACATCGTCATCTACAGAGAATTGACCGGTGGAATATATTTTGGAAAAAAAGAGTTGAATGAAGCAGGAACAGTGGCATCAGATCTTTGCATTTACAACAAAGATGAAATCACAAGGATTGCCCATCTTGCCTTCAGCCATGCACAACAGAGAAGGCGCAAATTAACCCTGGTAGACAAGTCCAATGTACTAGAAACGTCGAGGCTTTGGCGAAAAACAGTTACAGCAATGGCTGGAGAATATCCTGAAGTTGAGTTGAATTGCATGTATGTTGACAATGCAGCCATGCAGCTGATCATCAACCCGGCACAATTTGATGTGGTCCTCACTGAAAATATGTTTGGCGATATCTTGAGTGATGAAGCCAGTGTATTGGCGGGGTCGCTTGGCATGTTACCCTCTGCATCGATTGGTACTGGAACTGCTTTGTTTGAACCAGTCCACGGTTCCTATCCACAAGCAGCAGGAAAAGACATTGCCAATCCCGTTGGCGCCATTCTCTCTGCAGCCATGCTCTTGGATCATCTTGGCATGAAAGAAGAGGCCAACACCATCAGGCATGCAGTAGAGTGGACGACCCAAAATGGATTTGTTACCAAAGATATTGATCCGATGAATTTCTATTTCACTTCAACCATCGGCGAACTGGTCTGCGATTGCATCATGAACAAAACGGATGAGGCCATTCACAAGGCCAACATACAAATCAGAAAATCAACCATTATTTAATTACAATAAACATACCATGAGCGAATTGAACAAATACAGCAAAACCATTACGCAAGACCCTACACAACCTGCAGCACAGGCCATGTTTTATGGCATTGGCCTTACTGACGAAGACCTGGCCAAAGCACAGGTAGGTATTGCCAGCATGGGATGGGATGGCAATACCTGTAACATGCACCTGAATGAATTGGCAGCAGAAATCAAAAAAAGTGTTTGGGCCCATGACCTTGTAGGGCTTACTTTCAATACCATTGGCGTCAGTGATGGCATGTCCAACGGAACGGATGGCATGAGGTATTCGCTGGTAAGCCGTGATGTTATTGCAGATTCCATTGAAACAGTATGTGGTGCTCAATACTATGACGGACTCATTACCGTACCCGGTTGTGACAAAAACATGCCTGGTTCTATCATGGCCATGGGCCGTTTGAACAGGCCTTCTATCATGGTCTATGGCGGCACCATTGCCCCAGGTCACTACAAAGGTGAAGACCTCAACATTGTTTCTGCATTTGAAGCTTTGGGAAAAAAGATTGCTGGTCAACTGGATGATGCCGATTTCAAGGGCATCGTCATGAACTCTTGCCCAAGTGCCGGAGCATGCGGTGGAATGTATACAGCAAACACCATGTCATCGGCCATTGAGGCATTGGGAATGAGTCTCCCCTATTCTTCTTCTAATCCGGCCTTGAGTGAAGATAAAAAAAGAGAATGTGTTGAAGCAGGAAAAGCCATCAAGCTCCTGCTGGAAAAGGATATCAAGCCTTCAGACATCATGACCAAAAAGGCATTTGAAAATGCATTGACCATCATCGTCACCCTCGGTGGATCAACCAATGCGGTGCTGCACATGATTGCCATGGCGCACAGTGTTGGGCTTAGCCTTACACAAGATGATGTACAGGCCACCAGCGACAAAGTGCCCGTCATTGCAGACTTCAAGCCCAGTGGCAAGTACCTGATGGAGGACCTGCACAATATTGGCGGATTACCATTGGTCATGAAATACCTGTTGAGCAAGGGAATGATTCATGGAGACTGCATGACCGTAACAGGAAAAACAGTTGCAGAAAACCTTGCATCAGTGCCTGAGATAGAATTTGAAAAACAACAGATCATTCGCCCGATTGAGAACCCGTTCAAAACAAGCGGACATCTTCAAATCCTTTACGGCAATATTGCAGAAGGTGGAAGTGTGGCGAAGATCAGTGGAAAAGAAGGTGAAAAATTTGTTGGGCCTGCCCGGGTTTTCAATGGAGAAAAAGAACTCATCCATGGCATCAGCAGTGGTAAGGTTCAAAAAGGTGATGTTGTGGTGATCAGGTATGTAGGACCGAGAGGCGCCCCTGGAATGCCTGAAATGCTGAAGCCCACCTCAGCCATCATAGGCGCAGGACTGGGCAAAGATGTTGCACTGATTACAGATGGCCGGTTCAGTGGTGGAACCCATGGTTTTGTGGTAGGTCATATCACACCGGAGGCTTTTGATGGCGGAACCATGGCGTTGATTGAAGATGGAGACATCATTGAACTGGATGCTACCTTGAACAAAATCAATGTGATGGTGGAGCAATCTGTGCTAGACGAAAGAAAAACCAACTGGAAGCAACCTCCGTTGAATGCAACCAAAGGAATCCTTTATAAATATGCAAAACAAGTGACTACAGCTGCAGAAGGTTGTATCACAGACAAATAAAAACAGCGCTATGCAAACTGAAACGATTATTGAACAAATAGATGCTACAACAGCTCCCATAGAAATTACAGGCGGCGATGCAGTGATGCGTGCGCTTGTTGCTGAAGGGGTTGATACCATCTTTGGATATCCCGGTGGAGCCATCATGCCCATTTATGATGCCCTTTACGACTACCGCGATCAGCTGGAACATATTCTGGTAAGACATGAACAAGGCGGTATTCATGCCGGTCAGGGCTATGCCAGAACCTCAGGCAGAACAGGTGTTGTATTTGCTACCAGCGGCCCAGGAGCAACCAATCTAGTTACAGGACTGGCCGATGCCATGATCGACTCAACGCCCCTTGTCTGCATCACCGGTCAGGTTTTTGCACACCTATTGGGTACGGATGCCTTCCAGGAAACTGATGTCATCAACATCACCACCCCTGTTACCAAATGGAACTATCAGGTAACAGATGCCAATGAGATTCCTGAGGCCCTTGCCAAGGCATTTTACATTGCCAAAAGTGGAAGACCCGGTCCTGTGTTGATTGACATCACCAAAAATGCACAGCTTCAGAAATTCAGCTATAGCGGTTACAAGCCCTGCAACCATATCCGCAGCTACAGGCCTAAGCCTGTTGTGAGAAAAGAATTCACCACAGCTGCAGCAGCAATGATCAATAAGGCCGAGCGCCCATTGGTTATCTTTGGACAGGGTGTAATACTGGGTCGTGCAGAGAATGAATTCAAGGCCTTCATCGAAAAATCAGGAATGCCTGCAGCCTGGACCATTTTGGGTTTGAGCGCACTCTCTACAGACCATCCTTTGAATGTAGGCATGTTGGGCATGCATGGCAATTACGGACCCAACATGCTCACCAACGAATGTGATGTATTGATAGCAGTGGGGATGCGATTTGATGACCGGGTAACCGGTAGGCTTGACCGTTATGCAAAACAAGCCAAAGTGATTCACCTCGACATTGACCCATCAGAGATCGATAAAAACGTAAAAGCGGACGTGCCTGTTTGGGGAGACTGCAAAGAAACCCTTCCCATGATTACGGCTTTGCTTGAAAAGAAAGACCATAGCGCTTGGGTAAACAAGTTCAGCGAGTGCATGGAAAAAGAAATGGAAGCGGTTATCAACGAAGAGCTTCATCCATCAACCGATATCCTCACCATGGGTGAGGTGATTGAACAGCTTAATGTACTGACAAAAGGTGATGCTGTTATCGTTACCGATGTGGGACAACACCAGATGGTGGCTTGTCGTTATGCCAAATTCAACCAGTCCAAAAGCAATGTAACATCAGGAGGACTGGGCACAATGGGCTTTGCCTTGCCTGCTGCTATTGGTGCAAAATATGGTGCCAAAGAAAGAACTGTTGTGGCAGTGATCGGCGATGGTGGCGTTCAAATGACCATTCAGGAACTGGGCACCATCATGCAGAACAATATCAATGTAAAAATCCTGATACTGAACAACCGTTTCCTCGGCATGGTAAGGCAATGGCAGGACCTGTTCCATGAAAAAAGGTATTCATTTGTAGACATAGCCAGCCCTGACTATGTAACCGTAGCCAAAGGATACAAGATTGAAGGAAATTCCATTGAGGAAAGAAAATACTTGATCAGCGCATTGGAAACCATGCTCAATCATGATGGCCCATACCTGCTGGAAGTCTTTGTAGGAAAGGAAAACAATGTATTCCCCATGGTACCCCAAGGCTGTGGCGTTAGTGAAATCAGACTTAAATAAATGACCATGAAACAGGAATATACACTGACCATTTATACGGAAAACCAGGTTGGATTGCTCAACAGGATTGCCATCATGTTTTCAAGAAGGAAGATCAACATTGAAAGCATGAATACATCGCCCTCAGAGATTGAAGGCATACACCGCTTCAATATCCTTATCAACGAAACCGAGGATGTTGTGAGAAAAATCGTGCGCCAGATTGAGAAGCAGGTTGATGTGCTCAAAGCCTATTTCAATACCAATGATACCATCATTTGGCAGGAACTTGCGCTATACAAGGTACCTACAGATATCATTGCAGAAAAAGTAAAAGTGGAAAGGCTTTTGAGAACCTATGGTGCCAGGGTGGTAGCGATCAGGTCTGATTATACCATTTTTGAAACAACAGGACAAAGGGAAGAAACAGATACCCTGCTGAAGGTGTTGGCAGAATATGGCCTGATTGAATTTGTAAGGAGTGCAAGGATTGCCATCATCAAGGACAGCAAGGGCTTTCACGAAAAACTTAAGGAATTTGAGTTGGCAGAGCCAACACAACATATCATTGATGAACCCATTTCTGCTGCTGAGGCAGCATCCAAAGTGGTGTAAACATTTTCTACAATTAAAAACAAAAAACAAGGTTTATGGCAAAGTTAAATTTCGGTGGAACTGAAGAAAACGTGGTAACGCGTGAAGAATTCCCACTGGCTAAGGCACAAGAAGTTTTGAAAGATGAAGTTGTAGCTGTAATCGGCTACGGTGTTCAAGGTCCGGGACAGGCATTGAACCAAAAAGAAAATGGCATCAATGTCATTGTTGGACAGCGCAAAAATTCAAAGACTTGGGACAAGGCCATCGCTGATGGATTTGTTCCAGGTGAAACACTTTTTGAAATTGAAGAAGCCCTTGAAAGAGGTACCATCATCTGTTACCTGCTCAGCGATGCTGCACAAATTGCCATGTGGCCAACTGTAAAAAAACACCTGACTCCCGGAAAGGCTTTGTACTTCTCCCATGGTTTTGGTATCACCTATAACCACCAGACAGGCATTGTTCCTCCAGCTGATGTTGACGTATTCCTGGTAGCGCCTAAAGGATCAGGAACTTCTTTGAGAAGGATGTTCCTTCAAGGAAGGGGTTTGAACTCAAGCTATGCCATCTTCCAGGATGCAACAGGTAAAGCGTATGACCGTGTTGTTGCCCTTGGTATTGCCATTGGCAGTGGCTATCTGTTTGAAACAAATTTCAGAAAAGAGGTATATAGCGATCTTACCGGTGAAAGGGGTACGTTGATGGGAGCCATTCAGGGAATCTTTGCTGCTCAGTACCAGGTACTGCGCGAAAGGGGCCACTCTCCATCAGAAGCATTCAATGAAACTGTTGAAGAACTGACACAATCATTGATGCCGTTGGTAGCAGAAAACGGAATGGACTGGATGTACGCCAACTGTTCCACTACCGCCCAAAGAGGCGCATTGGATTGGTGGAAGAAGTTCAGGGACGCAACTGCACCTGTATTCAACGAATTGTACGATAGTGTTTCTGCTGGAAAAGAAAGCCAACGCAGCATTGACAGCAATTCACAGCCCGACTACCGTGAAAAACTTGAGGTTGAACTCAAAGAACTCAGGGAAAGCGAAATGTGGCAGGCTGGTAAAACAGTCAGAAGCCTCAGGCCTGAAAACCAAGGAAAATAAATATTCCTTAAAACAACCATTTACAGGGGGCATTTCCATGCCCCCTTTTTTATTGCGTCAATTGAACTTGAAAATGATTCCGCTATAGTATATTTGCAAAAATATTTTCAGATGAACCTCCACGAATACCAAGCCAAGGAACTGCTCAAGAAATACAATGTACCTGTTCAAGAAGGATTTGCCTGTAGCTCTGTAGAAGAGGCTACTGCAGCGTATGAGCAGATCAAGGAAAAAAGCGGAAGCAGGTTTGCTGTGGTAAAAGCTCAGATTCATGCAGGTGGACGTGGCAAGGGTCAGGTGATTGAAACAGGCATCAATGGTGTAAAAGTGGGCAAAAGCCTCGAAGACATTCAGGAGTTTGCACAAAAAATACTGGGTGGTACCTTGGTAACTATCCAAACTGGTCCTTCAGGAAAACTGGTCAGCAAAATCCTTGTTGCCCAGGACATGTATTATGACGGACCTTCCGAAAGAAAAGAATTTTACCTCTCCATCCTGCTCGACAGGGCAACTGGTCAAAACGTGATCATGTACAGCACTGAGGGTGGAATGAATATTGAAGATGTTGCGCATGATACCCCTGAAAAAATCTTCAGGGAGTCCGTGCATCCATCAGGCGGTTTGCTTCCTTTTCAAGCAAGAAAAATTGCTTTCAACCTGGGTGTCAGCGGAGACGCTTTCAAAAACATGGTCAAGTTTGTGACCAACCTATATAATGCTTATGTGGGCCTCGATTGCTCCATGCTGGAGATCAATCCCCTTTTCAAAGCTGCCGATGACAAAATCATTGCAGTAGATTGCAAAATGGGCATTGATGAGAATTCACTGGGAAGACATGCTGACCTTGCGGCCATGCGTGATCTTTCAGAAGAGGATCCAACAGAAGTGGAGGCAGGAAAATTCAACCTCAACTTTGTGAAGCTCGATGGCAATGTAGGCTGTATGGTAAATGGTGCTGGTTTGGCCATGGCCACCATGGACATGATCAAACTCAGTGGTGGAGAGCCCGCTAACTTCCTTGATGTAGGTGGTACTGCCAACGCACAAACTGTAGAGGCAGGATTCAAGATCATCATGCAGGATCCCAATGTAAAGGCTATTCTCATCAATATCTTTGGTGGAATTGTACGCTGCGACAGGGTTGCTTCCGGTGTAATTGAGGCATACAAAAACCTCGGGAACATCAATATCCCGATCATTGTGCGTTTACAGGGAACCAATGCGGTTGAAGCCAAGAAGCTGATCGATGAGAGCGGATTGAAGGTGCAAAGTGCCATCCTTCTCAGCGAAGCTGCAGACCTGGTAAAGAAAGCAGTCGCCTGATAGCTTTTCAACGCAACATATTGTCCATTCGGATTTTCACATTTTTATTGCTGCTCATTGCATCTCCCCTGCTCCTGTTGGCGCAAAGGAAGAACGATGACCTCAACTACCATATCAAAAAAACGCCTACGCCGATTTTGATTGATGGCGTTATTGATGAGGCATGGTTGAAGGCTGAAACTGCAGATAACTTCAACATGGTATTGCCCATGGACACCAGCAAATCCCTGGTGAAGACTGCTGTCAAAATGAGTTATGACAATGAGCATCTTTACCTGATTGCCATCTGCTACACCAAGCCCGACCAGGCATACATGGTTGAATCCCTGAAAAGGGATTTTGCTTTTGGCAAGAATGATAATTTCCTGCTTTTCATGGATCCGTTCGACGACCAAACAAACGGATTCAGTTTTGGATCCAATGCTGCCGGAGCCCAATGGGACGGCATCATGTACGATGGAGGAAAAGTAGACCTGAACTGGGACAACAAATGGAGTTCTGCCGTAAAGAATTACCAGGACAAATGGATCTGGGAAGCGGCCATTCCTTTCAAAACAATTCGCTATAAAAATGGCATCAAAACCTGGGGCATCAACTTCAGCCGACTGGACATCACCATGGCTGAAAAATCAAGCTGGGCGCCAGTTCCAAGACAGTTCCCCACTGCCACCTTGGCCTACAGTGGTCAGTTGATGTGGGATGAGCCACCGCCAGAGGCAGGCACCAATATTTCTTTCATTCCTTATGTACTGACCAGCGGTAGCAAGAATTATAGCGCAGGGACAAAGGCTGCATTTAAAAGAGAGGTTGGACTGGAAGCCAAAATAGGCATCACATCCTCAATGAATCTTGACCTGACGGTGAACCCGGATTTCTCTCAGGTAGAAGTTGACAGACAGGTCACCAACCTGGACCGGTTTGAATTGTTCTTCCCAGAAAGGAGACAGTTTTTCCTTGAAAATGGGGATCAGTTTTCCAATTTTGGATATGCAGGAATCCGGCCATTCTTCTCCAGAAGGATTGGACTGAATGCCCCCATTCAATTTGGTGCAAGGCTGAGTGGGAAGCTGAACAAGGATTGGAGAATGGGCCTCATGAACATGCAAACCGGTGAAAACCCTGCAAACAAATCCCTGGCACAGAACTATACTGTTTTTGCTTTGCAACGCAGGGTCTTTG
>JBIPNK010000086.1:0-10735 GCA_044373365.1 Chitinophagaceae bacterium | reverse complement strand
TCACCTCCTGCACCAGTTGCTGCAAAATTCAATGCCTTAGCCAATGAATCCAATCCAGATGCAGCAGCAGTAACCAACAAATTACCAGAAGGTGGCAAAAGTACCCCCGCACTCAATTTATGCACTACCCCGTTAGAAACAGCCAAGTCTGCTTCAGACACACCAATACCATTGACAAAAACTCCATTGGCATTTTTGGTAACAAAGACGGAATCTCCATTAAAGGTCAACACTTTTGCATTGGGGCCTGCTGGCATATCAGCTGCCAAGACTTTGGAAGGAATGATATGATAATAGAGGATATTAGCAACATCATTGGAAGAAAGTCCATCCAAAACGGTATTTGTAATTCCTGCAGCAGTAAATGCATCATTGTTGGGGGCCAATAAAGTAAGCTGATCGGTATCATTGAGCTTTGCGGATAATCCTCCCTTGATCACTGCAGTATTCAATGTACTGAATGTAGGCTCATCTGTAATTAACCCTCCAATGGTTTTTAAGTCGTCGTCGTCATTTTTGTCACAACTGGATACCAAAAACAAAACGGTGGCAATAGCAACTAACATTGTGCTTGAAATAATTCTTGTTTTCATTGTAGATATTTTTTGATTTAGTGATTGTGATATCGCACCAATCAAAGCCTTTTTAAGAATTTCATCTGCAGAGAGTAAAGGTCCTGAGATATGTGAAATGAGAAAAATTTATAAAAGCAAGAAATACTTTTTTACATGAAAAGGGTCAGGAATTACGAAAAAATTTATTACATTTTGAACTGAAAATAAAATCCATGAAATATTTACTCAGTCTTTCTCTATCCATGATGGTCATGCTTTATGGAAAAGGCCAGAACACAAGGCAGTATCCATCCAGAACAGAGATCATTGCTCCTATGCACAAATCCAGTTTCAATGACAGTGCTGCCTGCCCTGAGAGAATGCAAGGTGGAAGCCCCGGTATCGTCAATGGACTCCTTGCCTTTAACGGATCAATGGACGGGAACAGGCAGGTTGACCCGCAGATTGCAGTTGGCGGTGGGTATGTGATGCATGGCACCAACAGCGGTCTTATCATTTATAACAAGAAAGGAGAATTTATTCAGGGCGTGTCTCAGAAATGCTTTAACAATGGCATTGATCCCAAAATGTTCTATGACATCCACAGCAATGTATTTGTCTTTGACCTTTGGTGGTACTACGACAAGCCGAAAGTCAAACCGGTCAATATTTCCGTTTCTGAAACCAACAATCCTTTGGGAGCTTGGAACACCTACCCCATCCCTGCACAAAATGGTGTTGATGGTGGCGGAATTGGGTACAGCAAAAAATGGATTGGCTATTCATTTCCGGGTGGGAAAGAAAGAACCTTTATCCTGAAAACTGCTGAAGCAAAAGCAGGAAAGCCTGCAACAATTTATCATTTTGAAGGAAGCTTAGGGCATCCCGTTTTTGGACAGGATGATACGGAAGCGCTCTATTTTTTTGAAATTGCAAGGAAGGAATTTATCATCAGAAAAATTTTGGAAGATGAGAAGGGAATCCCTTACGCAGTAGTTGTATCACAGCAACCGCACAACCTTCAATACATTGACTACCCTCCCCAATCGCCACAAAAAGGAACACCCCAAAAAGTATCAAGCGGAGACAGAAATCCCAAAAATATTGTTTTGCAGAGTGGGCATCTTTGGTTTTCACAGGCAGTGAAAAAAGATGGGCATGCTGCCGTACAATGGCACCAGATCAATGCCAATGACGGATCAATTGTACAAACAGGATTGATCAACAATGACAGCTCCAATTATATTCAAACCACGATTGCTGTCAACAAAAAAAATGATGTGTTAATTGGGTTTCAAGAAGCCAATGCCAATTCCTTCATCAGCCCCAGGGTTGCCTATCGGATGGGCAAAGACAAACCAGGCACAATCCGCGAGATCATTTCATTGGGCGAGGGCAAAGGTGCTACAGATGGTGTATCCTGGGGAGACTACAGCGGTAGCATCATCGATGGCGAAAACCTGAATGACCTCTGGACCATCCAAAGCATCACCAATGAAAAGGGAAAAGGGGAAACCATCATTGCAAAATTGCCTTTTGGAAAAAAGAAGATCATCAAAGCCAAAAAATGAATGGAGCGATATAGGGCTGCAAAAATGTGGCTGCCCCGCCAAGACAAAACAGCCTGCATCTAATGACGCAGGCTGTTTTTATATGTAGCCCCTTAATCGATTAGGGGTAACTGAATTAAATTACCATCCCTGGTTCTGCTTGATTTTGGGATTGTACCTGATCTCTGCATCAGGAATGGGGAACAGGTTCATTTTTGCATTGAATGTTTTTGTTTCAACGTCTGCATACTTATAGGTAAATGTGTTTGTTCCAGTCCTAGTAATTTGCACACCCACAGCTGGCACGTTGAACCATTGCTCTGCTTTTTTCCAACGACGGGCATCCCAGAAGCGCTGGTTTTCAAAAGCCAGTTCAACCCTTCTTTCCTGAACGATGGCGTCACGCATTTGCGCCTGTGTCAACGTAGTGCTCAAAACAAAAGGAAGCAATCCCGCCCTCTGCCTGATTTGTTCAACTGCAGCAGAAGCCTTCAATGAAGAAGCAGTAGACGATGCATATGGTCCGTAGGCTTCATTAACAGCCTCCGCATAACTCAGCAAAACCTCTGGGTAACGCATCAACACATATGGCCTGAATGAGGTCTGGTTGGCAACAAGGTTCAGTGTTGTATCCATGAATTTTCTCATGTAATAACCCGTCCTGGTTGCGTTGACTACAGGCTGGGCATCTTTGCCTCCATCAAATGTTTCCACTTGTCTTACCGACCAGGTACTTGCAGTAGGATTATCTGGCAGGGTAGATCCATTAAAGTTGATGAACTGATAAAACCTTGGGTCCCTGTTTTCGTATGGTCTTGCAGGATTATAAGTAGAACCTGCGTCCGTAATGCTCCTGCCATTTCTCATTTGAAATGCATCCACCATGGCCTGGGTTGGATTTACGGCAGGACCACTGAAAAATTTAAATCCTGCAGGACGCTGATTCCTGTCAATTGTACTCAACCCTGCAGCAGCCCTGATATTAAAGATGGATTCTTTGCTGTTGGGATCCAAAAAGGCCCTCTGGATCTGGGTCTCCAAGCCATACACAACAGCATATTTTGAGATGAAGCTGCCATACAACTCAGCCGCTTCTCTCCATCTGCCCAGATCGTTGGTAGGATTGTGCAGTGGGCTGGCATAGAGCAACTGTGCTTTCGCCTTGTAAGCCAAACAGGTAGACTTTACTGCGCGGCCCTGCCAGTTCGCATAACCCTGACCGTAGAAATTGGCATAGTTTTCTGGTAGATATTTCATTGCAGAATCCAGGTCCTTTTTTATAAAAGCAACCACTTCATCAACAGTATTCCTGGGAAGATTGAAATCTTCTGTTGCACCATAAGACCTGGTTACAATGGGAACTGCGCCATAATATTTGAACATCTCAATGTAATTGAATGCCCTCAGGAAAAAAGCCTCTCCCTTCAACCTTTCCAATAGATAGTAGGCATTGGCATAACCATCGTCTGAAAGTTTGATGGTGTCTTCATTCTGAACGACTACTACATTCTTGATATTCTCGAAAAACACATTAATCTTCCTTACAGTGGTAAAGCTTTTCACCCAAATGTCAAAAGGTGTATTCAATGCGTTCCATGAACCATTGTAAAACACCCGGCTTGTATTGGTTGTACTGCCATGGATGGCCTCGTCACTACCAGCAGCGAATCCCGCATTACCCAAAATGGTATACTCGTTGACACGATCATTGTAAATATTGTTGATCCAGTTCCTGGCATTCCTGATGTCTTCAAACGATTCTCCCAAAGGAACATAATCATCAAGGGGCTTTTCAAGAAAAGGTTTTTCACAGGATGACAACAACAACAATGCAGCGGAAGCTGTCAGCAGAAGCACTTGTTTGAAATTTATTTTTTGCATCGAATATACTTTTAGCTATTTCTTTTGATGTCTTGATTGCTATATGATTAGAGATTCAATTTGAATCCAACATTCACCACTTTCAACATGGGATAATCGTTCTGGATACCTGCTGAAGGACCTTCTGGATCTACCTCCGGAACAATACTCCATGTTGCAAGGTTGCTGCCATTTACAAAAATGGTACCCGTTTTCATGCCAAGCTTTTTGAGGGCGTTGTTGCTGAGTTTGTAGGCAATTTCCAGGCTCTTCAAGCGGACAAAATTTCCATTTGTCAACCATAAAGTAGAGTTGCGGTAATTGTGGGTGTTGGCAACTGTGGTCAGGCGTGGCATGGTTGCAGTGGCTGCTGTAGCAGGTGTCCAACGGTTGTTGAGGATGTAGTCGGTTGGTCTCGCAGAAGACGGCAAAAATGACCTGAACACTTCGTAGTTGTGAAGGAAAATGCTCCTGCTCTCTGAACCCGTGAACAGTGCATTGATTTCAAAATTCTTATACCTGAAACCAAGCTCTGCAGAATAAAACACTTCAGGATTGAATGGCTTTCCAATAGCAACATCATCACGAAAATCAATAAGCCCATCCTTGTTCTGGTCAACATATTTTACATCGCCAGGCTTTAAGTTAGCCTCATAGGATGATTTTGCACTGGCGGCAATGTCTGCGGCATCTTTGAAGAAACCTGCGGCAATCAATCCAAAGGGTTGTCCAATGGGAAGGCCAGTCCTGACTTCCCAAGGATTGTCTTTGATGGCCTCAGCTTGATAGATAATTTTATTTTTGGTAAAGGTTGCCATTGTTTTGATGTATGCGCTCCAGTTTTTGCTGTATGGCTTTTGCAATTTCAGTACCACATCAGCACCCCTGTTGTTGCTGATCCCCACATTGGTGAATGGTACGGCAATACCGATGATGCTGCTGATATCCGCACGCCTTACTGGTGTGCCAGTTACATCTTCATTGAAAAGCTCTACCGAACCGGATAGCACTTCCTTGAAGAAAGAGAAATCAATGCCAATATTGGTTTGCTTGTAGATCATCCAGGAGGCGTCTGGGTTACCCAGCGTTCCTTCTGACAGTCCAGAAACCGTTGTAGGCGTTACACCAAAAGCAGGTGTTCCACCAGATACAACCTTTCCGTTTTCAAAGGGAAACCTGAGACCGGCAAAATGATCACTGCCCATTTCACCGTATGACCCACGGATTTTTAGCAGGTCAATCCACTTGGCACGGGCAAGTAATTTTTCCTTGGACAGAATCCATGATGCGCCTGCTGAGGGGAACATACCATTCTTTTTACCTTCCGCGAAGTTGTCGCTTCCGCTATAAGAAGTGGCAACATCCAGGATGTATTTTTCCTTGTAATTATAAGACACTACAGCAGAAAGATTTCTTCTCGAGAAAGGAAGGTCTGTTCCCGGTTCTTTCTGCCTGACCATGTAGGCCTTTGTTCTGACATTGAGTACATGATTTTTTGCAATGGTCTTGTCATAATCAATGCCGCCTTCAAAAATATAACTGTGCCTCAGTGTTGAGCTTGTAACAGCAGGTTGCAAAACCATGTCGTTGCCGTACTTGGTCAAAGGAAGGCTTGGTCCGTTGTAAGTAAATACAGCATAATCTGCCTTTTGTGCCAATGCAGGCCTGACGAAAGTATTGAATGCAAATCCTACGTTTGCCCTAAGCCCCTTGGCAATAAAATCCAACTTCCTGAACACCCTGGCATTGCTCTCAGCGAAGCGGTGATCCTGGTGCTGGTAACCAGTGCTTTTCAAATACCCCACAGGATTGCGTTGAAAAGCATTGGTGCCGCCATAGCTTCCATCAGGATTGTTGATAGGAAACAGTCCTGGAGGGTAGGCTGAGATGTTTCTCCAAAGGGTTGTAGTACTGAAGTCTGTATGGGGTTGCACCCGGCGCTCAAGCCTCACATTCACATCAAGTTGAACCAACGTATTCTTATCAATGTCTACGTCAATATTGGACCTGAAATTGTAACGGTGATAGCTCTGGCCCAGCCTGTAGTTTGGATTGGAATTGCCATACTTGAAAAGCCCTTCCTGGTTGGTTGTTCCAAGCATGATAAAATACCTGGCAGTATTGCTACCACCAGAAGCGGTAAGGTTGATGCGCTGTTGCATGGCAGTCTTGTTGAGCACTGCTCCGTACCAGTCTACATCTGGATACTTGTATGGATCGCTACCGCTTTTGTATCCATCAAGATGTGCCTGGGTGTACAACTGAGGGACCCCATCATTGGCAGATGCTTCCATGTGCAACATGGCATAGTCATAGGCCTTCAAAGACTTGGGCATGAAGATGGGCGACTGGAAACCATTTTGCACCAGTACCGAAATATTGTTTTGGTTGGCAACCCCTCTTTTGGTTGTCACATAGATGCTTTTTCTTCCTCCCCTATTGCCATACAATGCATTAGAGATAGGATCTTTCAAAACATTGAGTGTGGCAATCTCAGCAGGCTCCAACTCGGCAAAATTCCTTTCATATCCATCTACAAGGGTATTGATGCCACCTCCATCGTTGAAAGAAGAGGTGCCCCTGATCAACAGGGTTGGATCTTCAAATCCTGGCTCTGCATCACTTTGAGAGACAAACAATCCTGATAACTTTCCTGCAACGGTATTTCTCAGGTTGATAAAAGGATTTTTCAACAGGTCTTCTTCTCCAATTGTTGCAACAGACCCGGTCATCAACAATTTCTTTTTGGAATAAAACATCATGTTGACGTTCTTGTTCCACTCATTTACTGTCGACAACTTTACCTGTATTTTATTCCTGTCTGTTACAATGTATTCTTGTGCCTCATACCCCATGGCAGTTACAACCAGCGTATCGCCATTGGTTATGCCATCAAGACTGAATATTCCGAACCTGTTCGTTGTGATGTCCTTGTTCAGAAACTTAGACTTGACGTTTGCTGTTTTCAATTGCTTACCGAACTTGTCCGTAACAAGTCCTCCAATGGTACCCTTATTTTCTTTTTGTGAAAATGCTGCAACAGATGATGTCAGCATAAGCAGCAGAAAGAGTTTGAATTTAGTATTCATAAAATTTTTAATTGCTTTTTTATGGATTAGTATCCAGGATTTTGAACCAGTTTTCCTTTGCTCTTGTCAATCTCAGTTTGTGGGATTGGATAGAGATCCCAATGGGGCAAGTACTTTCTTACCTGGAAGGCATACCGCGGAAACGAATATTTCTTGGTTGCATCATCATACAAAACCCTGAATCCCCACATGTTGCCACTAAAATCTTTTGCGGCTGTTCTCCACCTGCGTGCATCGAAATTCCTGTGCTCTTCGAAAGCCAGTTCAACATCACGCTCATTTCTGATGCGCTTCACAAGTGAGTCTTTGCTGATGGTGATCGCAATGGCAGGCATTGCTACTCCTGCCCTTGCCCTGACCGTATTCACAGCAGCAAAGGCTGCAGCCTGTGTTGTTGGATTTGCTTCAGTCAATGCTTCAGCATAGTTGAGATAAAGTTCTGCCAACCTGATCAAAGGCCAGTTCCTGTTGGCTGCAGCGCCTGGATCCATGAATTTTTTAAACACCATGCCTGTCCAGCTTCCATCCGATTGCTTGTTGCTATATGTAGACCTGCTGTCAGCACCACCGGGGCCCCACCATGGCGCATAATTGAATCCTCTGAAAAGCTCACCAGCCTGAATGACTGAAAGGCCCAAACGGGGATCCCTGTTCAGATAAGGATTGGCTGGGTCATAACCGGAACCGGCATCATAGATGGCCTTTCCTGTTGTTCTCATTTCATACTTGTCAATATGGTTCAGTGTTGGATTGGTTCCGCCATAAGCAAGGGATGGCATACCCTCATAGGTATCCAACGAGCAACCGCAGTTTTGGAATACAAACCAAATGATCTCGGAAGCACTTCTCGAAGCAGATGTAAACAATGTCTGATAGTTGTTGAACAATGCTGCGCCGTATTTGGTTGCCGTATCAATTGCCTGCTTGTTGGCCGATGCTGCATCCTGCCACCTGGCAGTGAGCTTTGCAGGATTGTGCAATGGACTTGCGTAATAGAGCAGCAGTCTTCCTTTCAAGGCAACACTGATGGCCCGGTTCATCCGTCCAACGGTAGCCGCACTTCCAGGCGTGGGAGGTGGCAGGTATTTTGTAACCGTATCCAACTCGTTTCTGATGAACTGTACTGTTTCATCCACCGTTTTTCTTGGCTGATTGTAATCATCAGTATTGCCAGACAATACCCCTGCGGTGCTCATTACATTGGTAACCAATGGAACTCCACCATATCTTTTGAACAATTCAAAATAGTAAAATGCACGGAGGCCTCTGGCTTCCATTTTGGTTCGTAATATGGTTGCCGCATCAATATCAGTAACCTTGTCTATATTTTCAAGGTACATGTTGCAACGGCGAATTCCCTGATACGAAACATTCCAGACATCATCAGGATTGTAATACTGGTTGAATGTACCATTGGTTACATTCCAACTGCCCGTCCATATAAAACTATTGGTTGCCTCATCTGTATATGCGGCAAGGTATGAGGTTCCGGACCTGTTTGACCCTACACGAATATTGAATCCACTGTAATTTTGCAGGTAGCCATATGCTGCGCCAAGGACTTTTTCTGCTTCAATCCAGGTTTTAAAAACAGCGTCCTGTGTAAAAGCTGATGACACAGAAAAATCTGGAGCAAGAAAATCTTTCTTGCATGATGCATTGAGCAAGATGATACCCATCAAGCCAATAAACACTTTTTTATAATTAAACATGTATTTCATTTTGATTATAGTGTTTAGAAGGTTGTATAAATGGTGAAATTGTATGTCTGCAATTGAGGATACACATTGCCCGCAGAAGTCCTGATTTCAGGATCAAACCATTTGAAAGATGACCATGTGTAAATATTGGCAGCAGTAAGCGACAACCGCAATGCATCAACCCCTAAACGCTGAACAATTGTTTTTGAGAAATTATAACTCAGGGCAACATTCTTCAACCTGATATAAGAGGCATCCCTTACCCAGAAAGTTGAGTTCTGGAAATTGTTCTTGGCAGTTGATGAAGATTGTGTCAACCTTGGATAGGTTGCAGTAGCAGCTGTTGCAGGTGTCCACCGACCCATGTGGTGATTGGCCACCTTGGCACTGTTATAAAACTCCCATCCACCTTGTGAAGAAACAAGCAGACTGGTATTGGTTACCCCCTGAAACATGACATCAAGATCAAAGTTCTTGTATGAAATTCCGTTGGTGATGGCATAGGTGATTTCGGGAAGATCCGGGTTGCCGATATTGCCCTGATCATATTGATCAATCTTGCCATCGCCGTTCAAATCCTTGTACTTGATATCGCCGGGAACAATCACCCCAAAAATGGATTGGTCTGCCCATTTGCTGATCTCTTCTTTTGAATTGAAAAATCCTTCTGCTATATAGCCAAACTTCTCACCAAATCGCTTGCCAGTCCTTTCCATCCAGGGGTATGGCCTTTGGGGTTCTGTTTGGTATAGGATTTTGTTGCGGGCATAGTTGTAATTGCCTCCAATGTCAAAAGCAAAATCTTTGGAAAGACGCTTGTTGTATTTCACTTCCAACTCATACCCCTTGTTTTCCATCTTTCCTACATTTACAGGAGGCGTATTGGCTTGGCCAATCAAGGTCGGTACATCTTGCCTGATGAGGAGGATGTTGTCCCTCTTGTCATAAAATACATCAAAGTTTATACTCAGGGACTTGTTGAATAGCATCGACTCAAGTCCAATATTGTGTTTCCAGGCTGTTTCCCAGGTTACATTTGGATTGCCCAGGTTCAACTCGAAAGAACCACCAAGTGCATTGGCAGCACCTGACCCAAAATTGTACCCAGTGGCTGCTCCCCAGGTATCAGGAAGATAGAGATAACGGCGTCCGCCAATATTCGCATTACCTACTTTACCGCTGGACAACCTGAGTTTGAGATAACTGATCCAGGGTGCTTTCTTTTCCATCCAAGCCTCTTCTGTAATCAGCCATCCTGCTGAGAAAGCTGGAAAAAAGCCCATCCGCATTCCCTTGGCAAAATTCTCGGTTCCATTGTATCCTATGTTGGCCTCTGCCAGGTATTTCCCTTTATACGCATAGGTTGAACGGCCTGCGTAACCCAGTTTAGAGAAAGGGAAACTGCTACCGCTTCTTGTTCTGTCTGCAAAAAACAAGGCCAATCCGGTAAACTCATGCTTGCCTGCAAAAGCTCTTTTGTAATCAAATGCACTTTCAACATACGTATGCTTCGTTGAGAAAGTGCTTACCCATGTAAATGCCAATGCACTTTCAGCTCCTCTGGCTGTATATACCGGACGGCCACCCGCGTTGAGTGAATAATCAAAAGCCTGGTATGTTTTTGACCTTCTCTCAGCATATTCAAAATAAGTATCGTACACAAACTTCGTGCGAAATGAAAGACCTGGGGTAATCATGTCCAACTTTTGCTTCAAGTCCATGTTGGCTTCGATATCCGTACGGAAATTATTGGTAAAGCCTTTTCTCGCTATATCACCAACAAGGTTGGAATTGCCATAGAATGCACCAAGGGTGCCATTGGGATTGTACACAGGTGCATGATTGGGCGCCCACCTTGCCATGTTCCACCAGAGCAAACTGGTGGCACCACTTCCATAATCCAATCCATCAAAAGGCACCACCTGCTTGGCATGCTTTGCTGAAAGAGACATGGAGAAGATGGTGTTCTTGGTCAGTGAATA
>JBIPNK010000114.1:0-5290 GCA_044373365.1 Chitinophagaceae bacterium | reverse complement strand
TCGATATTGCTCCTGAAATTGAAACGCTGGTATTTGGTATTGGTGTTGTAGCCGGCAAATTTGGTCAATTCTGGCCTCAACAATCCTTCCTGATCAAGAAAGGTTCCGGTAAGGAAATACTTCAACTGGGAAGTACCGCCCCTCACGGTTATGTTGGCCTGTAACTGCGGTGCAGAGGGCCTCAACAACGTATCGTACCAGTTTACATCAGGAAACAGATAGGGATCAGAACCGTCTTTGTATTTTTGAAGTGCAGTAGCATCGTAAGGCATGAAATTGGGATCGCCCCCATCGTTCAAGTAAGCCTCGTTGAACAAGGTTGCATAATCGTAGGACTGGAGGTATTTTGGAAGCCTGGTAGGCCTTTGCATGGTGCGGTCTATCGAAACTGTCACCTTGGGTGCGCTCAAAATACCTCGCTTTGTGGTGATGATGATTACACCATTTGCACCCCTCACTCCAAAAACAGCTGTTGCAGATGCATCCTTCAAAATGGAGATGTTGTCAACCTCATTGAAGTCCACTTCGTTGAACCTTCTTTCTACACCATCCACAAGAATCAATGGTGTTTGACCGGCAGTATTAAAAGTACCGTATCCCCTGATCAGCAACAATGAGGCATCGCCACCGGGCAAGCCAGACCTTTGTTGGGTAATCAATCCCGGAAGACGACCGGCAAGGGCATTCACAACGTTGGCGGTTGGCGTATTCTTCAAATCCGCCTGGCTCACAGAAACGATGGCTCCTGTTTGCGAGGCTTTTTTCTGGGTACCAAATCCTACAACAATAACCTCACCCAATTCTGTGTTTTTTGAAATAAGGTTTACCTCTGTGATACTGGTTGTATTTACTGTGATGGTCTTGCGCTGGTAACCAGTGAAAGAGACTTCCAGGCTGGCTGGCAGGGATTCCACATTGACTGTAAACATCCCGGAGGAATTGGTGAATGTCCCTTTTTTGGACTTTACATCTACAATACTGGCTTCTTCGAGGGGTTTCCCATTGTCCCCTTTTACAATTCCCTTGATTTGGACCTGGGCCATTGCCAGACTGGAAAGGAAAAAGAGGCTGAGAAAAACAACTGTTTTTTTCATTTTGATCAACGAAAGTTTTGGTTTGTTAAAGCGGTTACTTAGTATTTCTGGGCAATTGTTTGGTGTCTCAAACATTGAAATTATCATGCCCTGATGGATTTCATCTTGGTGAATGCATTGATTTTTGGTTTAATTAAGGGGTGTTAAATATTTGTGAAAGATAATAAAAAATATAAATACGTATAACCAAAAAAATAAATGCAGAACCCGATTTAACAAAGATATCATGTCGAAAAAAGGGGTCATCCTACTAAAACTAATAAGCAAAAAATCATTTTCCCAAAAGGGATCCCCAATTTCCTGAGTAATATGCCTTGTCAATTTCTTTTACCAAGACATGATTTCCTTTCTCAAAGGCCTGATGCCTTATATCCTGATAAAGGTAAAAACCCAGCCAATATCCATGATCATATTTTTGCTGGAGTGAAATGGGGCGTTTGTAAAAATTATACCAGGATGTATTGATGTTGAATTTTTGGGCAACAAGCAAAGCCTCATTGGCCTTCTTCCAATTCCGGTCCGCTGCAGTAGCAAATAGTTTAGTATAAGCACCATAACTGGCAGTATCTGTATTGAATAGAATCACAGCGTCGTTCAATCCAAGTTCCAACAATGACACCTTTTGCTCAAACTGCTTGTCACCATCCAAATCATATTCAACACAATCAAAAAATCCATTTCCGTTGGCATCGGAATACTTCACAGTAGCAAAAGACTTTGGTTCTCGCTGTAATCTTTCCCTGCCCCACCGCTCATAATTTCCTCCAAATCCCTGGTATGAATATGCCAGCTGGTCTATTCGCCAGGCACCCCACTCAGCACCGTACAAATGTATTTTTCCATCAAAAGCACCAATGTATAATTTCCCCTTGCCGCTGTTGTCCATGTCAAATTCACCGCGGTCTCCGGCTGCATCTGCCTGCTTGTTGTTGTCCAACCCACCCTTTTCCATGCCAACAGCAAAAAGATCTTTGGGTTCATAAAATTCAACCCGCTCCCAGCGGTTACAATCATCATCTTCATCAAATACCAGGCGGCATTCTTGCCAATCACCTCTCTTAAAAATCAAGGGATATGCGGTATCGCGTGCGGGATAATACAAGCGATCAAGTTCTCTCCAACGCTGATCAAACAGCAGATGATTGGCAGCAGACAAACCTTTCCAATGCTTCAACTGATGTTCCTGGTCAGTATAGTCAAACCCTTTCCCCTTGAAAAGAAGGCTCATGTCAAAATCAAATTCATTGCCTGGGGCATTGTCCTGATCAAGATCCCAGGTGAGTGCAGCGTAGTCGATCTTTTTGGTAAACAGCACATCAATCTCCTTGTCTTGCTGATCAAACCCATTTTTTGAGCTATCCTGTTTGTCCCTGAACACCGGGCTATCCACCAGTCGGATAGCCCAATCGGTCAAACCATCCTTGTTGGTGTCATAAAAAATAAAAGGATTTTCCCAATTGTAGCGAAGGTCTCCTATGCGGAAACTTGAAGCATGCATTTTGAGAAAGGTGGAATTGCCTGAATAGTCTTTGAAAAAATTAGCCTGCCCGGAGTGTTCCCAGGCCTGCATCATGATTTTGTTCCAGTCGATATAATGCATGATTTCATCATGGTCATCATCCAAAACATACATATAATCAGCACCCCAGTCATAATAGTTGCGGACCTTGGTTCCGGCATTGCTGACAACGAGTTGTATATCGGCCTTGCCATCCAGATTTGTATCACACCAATCGATGCTCAAATCCCAGGGGCCAGCAAAAATTCCATCCCTGTTCTTGTCGATGAGCAAACAGTCGCTATCGGTATCTCCTTCCGTTTGATCTTGCTGCATGTCATCATCATCATCAATCCATGCGATAGGAATGCTGTCATTGATCATCGCTTTCAGTATATCCGGGTCGCCATCCTTGTCCAAATCAATGCGTTCAACTTTAGACATTGCAGGCGCCATCCGAAATGGGAGGAGTTGCGTATTCCTGTTCCAGTACTGGGCCAATGATGGTGTGTAGGAAAAGGTGCTCAGAAAAACGAAAAGCACCATTATCCGATTTGATAATTTATGCATGATATAGCAAAATACTTAATTTGAGGTTGTCCACCCATCCATTGGAACCAAAGGTGAGGGCGTTCCTGGAGCTGTTGCTTGAAAATCAATGCGAATGGTTGTTGGAGCATTCGCTGCAAGACCAGTAAGCTTTACTTGAAGTTTTCCGTAAAAGGGATTGGAACTGTTTTTACCTGCCATGATGGAGGTGAAAACAGCACCGGTTTCAGTAAGATAATTGATGGCGCTTGGCGATCGATCGACTTTGCTGAAGGAGGCGCCAGCTGGAGAAACAATCCTTGCATAAAAGGTTTTGCCGTTCTTGTACATGGTGGCTGTTTTGCCATCTGCCGCAATGATGGCACCATCGGTTGCAGCGGAATGCATCAACCAATACACTGTTGATGTTGTACTTGGCGTGAACTCATCTTGTAGTGAAATATATTTTCCAGAACGGTTCATTTTGATTCCACGCTTGTATGATTTTACATCACGTGAATAGTTGGATGTGAGATCAATAATATAAAATCCTCCTGAATTATCATTTTCATTTTTAACCGCTGTTGCTATTCCTTTTGGGTTTTGCTCAGGCCTTGCATCCGGATTAAAAACCAGACAATTTTTACCCTCAGTTTTTACGCGGTAATAATAAAACCTTCCTGTTGTAGCAGCAGAATTGGTTGGAGCAGCATCATACGCTGGATTGGTTACAGTAAAATAGTCTGCAGGATAAGGCGATTGAAGTCCAAGATTACCTTGTGCCCAGTTTTCACCCATTCCCTGAATGAAAAAAGAACCTGCATCCAGGTGACCATGACTCGCATTGTTGTCTCCGGCATGCATTCCAACATAAAGACCGTTTTCATTTGAGGTTGATTCAAAAAGATAGGCATAGTCTACCCCCTTGATATAGCCTGATGATGGGAAAGACGCTGCAGTACCCTGGTTCACCAATTGACGATCGTAAAACAAAAGATCCATCCAGCCATTCATTTTGCTTGTCCGGTTGGCATTGATGGATTGGCACATGTCAAAATGGGTTTTTGCCATGTTGGCATCGTTGTAAAATTTTGAAAACCAAAAATAAGAGAGGAACCTGTTTTCCTTTCCTGCATACACATAATCGTCTCCGAATGTAGCCGTACCAACCGGCCCGGAAACATAATAGGGGAACATGCCTGTTTTTTTCAGACCAGCCTGATTGGTCAAACCAAAAGTAGCACCCAGTGATCGTTTCATTGATTCAAGGGCAAGCATGGTATTGGACAGGCCGTAAGACCAATATGAAAGGCCTTCTTCACTTGCACCATCAGGATCAAATGACTTGATGTACTTGAGCATACCATTGGCGCAAGTGGCGATAACACTGCTGTTGAAAGTACTGTCCATTTCATAGGTTGCCAGTGCTGCCATGATCATGCCTCCATGACAAATTCCATTCCAATTGTCATCGGTGTCATACCATTTGAATGGTCCTGTGCCATTATCAATCTGGTTTTTCCCTGGCCCCAACACAAAAGAGCGCAAGGCATTGTAGAGTTGATTCCGCTGGGAAACGGTCAGGTAATCATACAAACCATCAAAAGTCATTCCTACTGCTTTTGCTGCAATCCCGGCATCCAAAAAATGTCGGTTGGCTCCCCAATCAGGATAGCTGCACATCCTGTTCAACTGATCCCATGCACGCGAGGCGTATTTGGTATTTTTAGTGAACTGATATGCCAGTACAAGATATGGTATGTGGTCATTGCTTATGGTATGGATATTGCTGATCCGCAACTGGGCTGCATCAAGCCCATAATCAAGCAAAGGTGATCCAATCAGGGCGTCAGCCCTTGAAATAATATTATCATAAGTGGACTTGGCAAAAGGATCTGTTTGGGCGGCAGTTCCAATTTGCGCAATTTCAGCTGCAGTATAATGAAGACGGGGATGGACATTCTTGATCTTGGTATAGGAAAAAGAGCCATTCACCTGTGTAGCAGTTACCGGAACCGACAATGTGTTGGGGTCAACAATGGGCACTACCGGTGGAGCTGGCGGAGTTGGAGGGGTAACCACTGTTTCTATTTTTTTAGAGCAAGCAGTTAGCAATGATAAAAAAATCAAATAATGAGAAAACCTTTTCATGTTCAATGCTGCATTTTAT
>JBIPNK010000093.1:0-9814 GCA_044373365.1 Chitinophagaceae bacterium | reverse complement strand
AATGTCACTGGCATCAGGGGAATGGTTACCACTTCATACGAACAATCAGTTGCTACTTATGTTGATGGCGTGGCGCAATTCAACCTGGATACCTATATTCCACAATTGAATGAAATTGAAAGCATTGACATCATCCGTGGTGCTCAGGGTACCTTTTATGGAAGGAATGCGATGGGTGGAGTGATAAATATCACTACAAAGAAACCTACCAATACAAGGCAAATCAATGCCGGTGTTCAATTTGGCAATTACGGACAGAAAAGAATCAACGCATCTGTAAATGCTCCAATTATCAAGAATAAACTCTTCTTTGGTCTATCAGCACTGCATGATGCTAAAAATGGGTTTTATACCAATGAATTTCTCAACAAGAAATTTGACAACCAGCAACAAACCCTGCTCAACCTGCAGCTGAAATACTTTTTGAGCAAGGGTTGGAGTTTGCAGGCTGACCTCAAACAATATATTGCCAAAAACGATGGTGCTTTTCCACTGGTGAATGATATGAAAGCCTTGTTTGAAAAGCCCTATACCCTTTCTCAAAACCTCACATCCTCGATGAGGGACAATAGCAGAAACGCTTCAATTGTAGCAAAACACAAGGGAAAGAAAACAGATATAACCATTCAGCACGCAAGACAGCGCAATTATCGCTTTTATGAAAACGCACTTGATGCAGACTTCTCCCCTGCTCATATCGTAGGTATATACAACAATTACGGAAAAGATTTCAATACAGTGAATGTAATGACAAACGAATTAAGGTTCAATTCCGTCAAATCTTCACCTGATCAAGTATTTGAATGGAGTGCCGGTTTATTCCAATTTACCCAAAAAAGTCCTACCAAACAGGCTACCGTTTTTGGAAATGATGCTGGCTTATTTGGTGTACCTGATAAGAATTTCTCCATTATTTCCATCAACAAAGGGGATAACAATGGTCTTGCTGCTTATGGTCACATGAACTATAAAATCAACGACAAAGTAAGCCTTAACGGTGGCATGAGGATTGACAGGGAAAACAGAAAACTGACCATTGGCAGCGAGTATGAAAAACAACCAAGACCTGCATTCCCGATGATGGCTGATACTACAGGAAAATCATCCTATGGAGCATTTTCTCCCAAACTGGGTATTCAATACCAGCCTTCTGCACATGAGCTAATGTATCTATCTTTTAGCAGAGGATTCAGGAGTGGCGGCATGACATCAATCTCTTCAGATCCATCACAGGTTCCACTGTCTGCCTATAATCCTGAATTCAGCAACATGTTTGAAGCTGGTATCAAAGGAAAAGACAAAAACAATCAGTTCAGGTATGCCATTGCCGTTTTTTATAATAAAGTGATGGATATTCAAACACCATTGCTTGTATTGCCAGATGCAGTTACCATTATCCAGAATGCCGGAGAAATGAATGCATGGGGAATGGAGGTTGAAATGGTACTTAAACTGGCTAAAGGATTGAGCGTACAATATTCAGGAGGTCTGACCTCAGCCAAGTATGCGGTTTTGGGAGTGGTCAGCAATGGTGCCCAGGTTGACCTATCCGGCAACAAACAAGTCTTTACTCCATCGTCCACCAATTATTTTGCAACACAATACCAAACCAGTATCGCTGCACATGAACTGATGTTCAGGTTGGAATATAATCACACAGGGAAACAGTTCTTTGATCTTGCCAACACCATTGAACAGAAGGCATATGGATTGGTCAATTTCAGGTCAAGCATCAGAACAAAGCATTTCGATATCTCCCTTTGGGGCAGAAACCTGATGGGCAAAAAATACATCAACTATGCCTATGATTTTGGCGCTGCACATCTTGGTAATCCAAGGATGATTGGCGTTGGATTGGGTTGGAGGTTATAGCCTTTCCAAGAATGGTGTTATTCCCAATCCAGGCAACAGGGTAGGCTTCAATTGGTAATCAACAAACTCGTTTCCAGCACCAAGGTCTTCCTTCAACAACAAAGGCCCATCAGCATCCAGGAAGTCTACCATCGGTGCCAGATGCGCCATTGCAGCTGTCCCTATACTGCTCTCATTCATACACCCCAGCATCACTTGTAGGTTCAACAATCTTGCTTTCTTTATCATTTCCAATGCAGGAGTAATACCACTGCATTTGGTAAGTTTAATGTTGATTCCGGAAAAATAGCCAGCACATTTTTCAACATCCTTCTCCCCTACACAAGATTCATCGGCAAAGATGGGAATCGATGTTGTGGCTCTCAACGTCTTGGTTCCCTCAAAATCTTCTTTGGCAAGGGGCTGTTCAATCAGTTCAATATTGAGTTCTTCCAAAACTGGTACTATTTGCATGGCTTGATCAAAGGTCCAGCCTGCATTGGCATCAACCCTGATGATGGAATCGGTATGTTGTCTGATGGCCTTAAGCTTTTCAAGATCATCTGCAGTGCCCACTTTTATTTTGTAGATCGGTGCAGGATGTTCATTAATTTTCTCCAGCATCTTTTCCAGCGAATCGATGCCTATGGTATAATCAGTTTTGGGTGCATTGGCCAGATTCAGGTTCCATAATTCATACAAAGGTTTTCTCCTGAGCTTGCCATAAATATCCCATCCGGCCATGTCAAGAGCACAAACCAAAAAAGGATTGTTGGGAAACAAGTGGTGTAAAAAATGCCAGAATCTTTTGGGGTCAGTTAAGGAAAAGGATTCAACAAACTTTCGTTTTGCTTCAAGATCTGCTACCATTTTATCTGTGGTAATTCCATAATAGGCAATGGCAGGTGCTTCTCCATACCCAATGATGCCCCGGAAATTCAGTTCAACAATGAAGGTTGGCTGGTGTGTTTTTGTTCCTTTGGAAATGGTAAATGGATATTCAAAAGCCAGCTCTTTTTGCCAATAGCGTATTGTAAACATAGATTATACTGCATCTTCCTTTTAAAGCCAATGAAATATCAGTGAAAAACTATCGCTTGTTCGCACTGATCATATAGTTGAGATCTTGATTAAAGGTATCATTATTAATCAGTTCCTCAATGGGCAAATGCATTCTAAATCTCCAGTAATGGTTAGGATCACCTGGGATATTGATCCGTTCTGCAAATGGATCTTCTAAGCGAAGACTATCATTCATGGCAAGGAAATCCTGCAATTGAAATACCGCCCACATGGCTGGTGATGCGAGGTGTTGCAGTATCACAGAACGAACAACATGGCTTGTTGCAGCGTCAGGAGCATCTCCATGCTGACAAAGCTGTTCATTGTAGAATTGTTGCGTCCTGCTCCGGTCTTCCAACCACCATTCACGGATCGTGCTCATGTCGTGGGTAGAGGGAGTAACAACAGAAAGATAGGGAGCATGGGATGGATCAAAAAAAGGCGTATTCAATTGCTTGGGCATTCTCTGCACTTCCATGCTCAAAAAACCAAGCGATGACATGACGGCGGGAACACTTTGTGTTACCATGCCCAGGTCTTCTCCACAGATGAGCATGTCTGTACACAACTTTAATGCAGGAAGTTTTTCAAGCGCTTCATGCTTCCAAATATGCTCCTGTCGGTGATAGAAATAATCATCATATAAGGCAGAAAGTTGTTGTTGGGCATAGGCATCCAGGTGTTGAAAAGACAGGGTTTTAGAGGCATTGAAACGAAAATGGAAACCATCTTTGTTTTCCCCATCAGGCCAAAGAATTACGTTTGCATGGAGATTGAATAAAAGTTGCTTTAACTCTTTTTCAGCATCTTTCTTTTTTTCCGCGTGGAAATAGTCCTCAATTTTGCGTTGTGTATCAAAAGTGGATTTAAACCTATACGTCGAATCTCCATTCGATTGCAGGAAGTATTTTACATCATCCGCCAAATGGCTTGCCATCTGTCCAATTACAGCATCAGTAATAAAGGGTTTGCAATATCGATTGTTGTCAATAAAAATGCCCAGCTGCTCAAATTCATTCCTCGAAACTGGAATGGCAGGTACAAACCTACCCATGATGCCTTCAATCGCATGATCGGGTATAGACCAAATTCGAAAAAAACCAAGGATATGATCAATCCGAAAAGCATCAAAATAATTTGACATTTGCTGGAAACGTTGTCTCCACCAAGCAAATCCATCAGCCTTCATGGTTTCCCAGTTGTAGGTTGGAAAACCCCAGTTCTGGCCTTTTATCGCAAAATCATCTGGTGGAGCACCTGCCTGCATATCAAGATTGTACAGTGAAGGCTGGGTCCAGGTATCTGCCCCATTCCTGTGTACGCCAATGGCAATATCGCCTTTGAGAATGATGCCTTTGCTGTTCGCATAATCATGGGCATTTTTCAATTGAAGGTGCAGATGATATTGGATAAAATAATGCAAGGCAATGGTATCAAAATTTTCAGCTCCTGGAGCACATAGCACATTGATCAGTTCACCATTGAATAATGCATATTTGCCCCATGTGGAAGTATCGGGAGAACCGAATTTGTCGCGAAGAAAACTATACGCAGCATAAGGAACCAGCCACGATTTGTTCTCTTGAAAAAAATTCGCATATTCAACTTCCTGAAAAACATCATCCTTCATGGATTGATAAAGGGCAGTCAATGCATCCCACTTCAAATCCATGACAGCTTGATAGTCAACACCAGAATCAGCATTCAAATCCTCTTTTCGTGAGAGATAGGGTTTAATTTGCTTGGCATACTTTTTCCCAGCAATGGTTTCAATCGAAGCATAAATAGGATGAAGTGCAAAAGCGGATATGGCAGCATACGGATAAGAATCAGCCTTTGTATGCGTAGAAGTTGTGTCATTGACAGGTAGAAGTTGAATCATCCTGAGGGATACTTTTTCAGCCCAATCTACGAGTAAATTGATGTCAGTGAATTCTCCAACTCCCAGGCTTTTGGCTGAACGCAAACTGAAAACAGGAATGGCAATACCTGTCCCTCTCCAGTTGTTGTCAAAACGCGCATAGCCATCCTGGATCAAACAAGAAACTTGTGGCGTATGCTGAAGACTAAACTGTCTGTTACCTCCATTTTCATAGCCAATAAACTTACCAGAGGCATCCAAAAAACAATATTTGTACTCAAAAGAAAGTTGGGAATGAGCTGCCTCAACATCAGCAATCCAATGGCTGCCATTGAATTGCATTGTACGGACTTTGGTAACAGACCAATTACCCAAAACATCCGAACTTCCCAAGAGTCCCAAGTGATGGTTCTTGGAAAGCAATGGCGCATCAACAGTAAAACGCAAAAATCCGGTTTTGGGCAGTGTAGTTTTGGCAACTTTGCGATGGACAGAAAAGATATGTTCAAAAGGTGCCGTATGAAAAACATTGGCAACAGCACCCATATCAACCCAACTGTCCAGCAAAACCAGTGCTATTTTTGGCTTATTCAATGAAATGAACCGGTTTTTGCAATAATCACTGGTAACCACTCCATTTTCATCCTCAAATAGATACCGATACGTCAGTTTGTCGTTAACTTCAGTTTGATCTTTGGTTAAAGCAAGCCGAAAATGCCAATGACCATGATCAACATAACGCATTGGATATATGACAGGGCATAAAACATGTTCAACTCCAGGAAAATCTACCTGAATCCTCAACATTTGTCCTGGGCGGGTAGAAAATCTCAGGAATATATCAATATTCATCAATCTATTTGTATAGTGGATACAATTTACATTTTTTTAATTAGTGTAATCAATACACATTAAAATATTTATTGAGAATGAATGGATTAAGATTTTAAGAAAATAGAATCGCTTTGTATATTTGTAATTCAAAATCAATAAGATGACCAAGAGCCAAAAAAACACATACTGGATTTTATTTTTCCTATCGATAGCACTTTGTGTTGTGGTTTATCTTTTCTTACCATCAATGGTATCGCTTACCGTAGTTCCTTTGGTTACAACTTTTGCGAAAGCGTTAGACCTTATTTAGTTTTCATTGTTTGTTTACTGCTATAACGGCATTGATGTGCCGATTAAATCTTTATTTGCCCAATCCTGCTTAATCATTTTTAAATTTTTTCTAATTTACGTATAATTTGAATGTTATTTATACAACATTCATTGATAATTATGCGTAAAATTAGAAATTAACAAAATTGATATGCGTGATTACCTTGTAGTGGCGTATAACTATTGTACCTTTGCATAGTAAAAGCATTAACAAGCCATTATACAAGATGTAGTAAAATCAAGCATCCAATACAATGAATGGTTCCTTGCATTAACAAGTACTAAATTAATATTATGAAAACGATAATTGATAAAATGGCCAAACTCACAACGGCCAGAATACCGAAAAACAAGATCAACTGTAAAAAAGCCATTTCAGGTTTATTTTCTGCCGTCACCCTGTTTACAATTCTTGCGGGAAACAGCTCTTTCATTGCTGAAGGAATTGGGCAAACATTGGAAAAAACCAAGAGCACAATGGTTGAATCACTTCCTATCGGTGAAGAAATTACTGCAGTTAAAATTGCAACCCCTTCCCGTAACATGTTCAGTAAAGCAGACAGAGAAATTCATTTGAACATGAACGAAATGATCAAGGCTTTGAATTCCTTTCACATTGCCACAACTGAAACCAATTCAGCAGACAAGGAAATCAATGATCAATTTAATGCGGGAGTCAGCATAAACACCGACTGGGAAGAATTTAACAATGGAGACATCAAATTAACTGAGCAATTTTTGGCAGAAAACATCAACATGAACCTGGATAAATCCCTCTTAGTATCTGACAACCTGATATTTAAGCAGTTTTACCTGAATGATTACAGCATAATGAATCCTATATTGATTTCAGTTGCTGATGCAGATATTACTGAGATATTTAATGCAGAAAACTATTGATTATACCATTGGCTTCTAAGCCTTTAATGAAAAAATGCCTTCTCAGCCGAGAAGGCATTTTTAATAAGGTGCCGCAAGTAATAAGCCGGATTCTGTACGAGGCTATCATTTATCTGTCACAAAAGTTACCCAATGTGATCAAGCTGCCTACCCATCATGGCCTCAAAGAGAGAGAACGAGTCATTCTCCACCCGAAGGTTACCATGACCTATGTGGCATTTCAACACGCAAGGTTTACCCCCGGTAGTCATTGCTGCATACCGCCGGGAGCTTTTACCTCCCGTTTTCACCCTTACCCCAACAAGTTGAGGCGGTTATTTTCTGTGGCACTCTCTGTTCCTGTTTTCACAAGACCCGGCTGTTCACCGGTGCGATGCTCTATGTTGTCCGGACTTTCCTCGTTGATTGCTCAACGCGATAGCGTATTGCGGCGCTACTAAGGTAGTATATATATTTCTGTTGCCCCATACCCATAAAGATGATGGAGTCTGTTCACGAAGGATTTAACATCTTTTTTGTGGCGAAGCAGTTCATGGATTTCATCCTTTAGCTTTCCTATTCCAATGCCATGTATAACAGTGATTTCTGTGAGTTTGTGGGCAAGCGCTTCTTCATAGAATTTTTCAAATGCCTTGAGTTGCATGTCTAGAATCTGCACAGGTGATAACCGATCATGCTGGTCGGACAATTTATCTGCATGCAAATCGATCAATGTTCTTCTTGGAGGAAGATTGGCCTTTATTTTATCAGCAGGATAAACCTTGAAACCAGCGGCAGAGAGCCTGTTTATGTCAAAGCGATCCTGCTCTGCTTCTTTGATGGGATAGGTCTCAAAAAGATTGATATTGAATGATGCCTTTTGTGCTTTCAAGACATCTTCAGATAACTTGAAGATCAGTTTGGGCTTTGGCTTGAACTGAACCTCAAAATGCACTACCCTTTTCTTGTCAGCAGATGCGAGGGAAAAGTCAAAATCCATCCTGGGCTGATCATTCAGGTTCTCAAATGGAAGATCAAACAAATACATTTCATCCAGGGCCCTAATGCTGTTGCGGAGATCCAACTCTTTGTTGCTTCCATAATAGATGGAGAGTTCAAAAATAAGGTCATCATCCGTATGGTTCAGTACATAAATGCGATAATGGGAAATAATGTCATCGTCAAAAACATCCTTGTCCAGCACAGGATAGAATGAAAGCCAAACACCATCTCGCTCAATTAACCGTTGGACGTTTTTCTCCTTTCGAGGTGGTTCAGGTTTTGAAAACGAAGACTTTTTTTTAAATTCCTTGGGAGCCGTGAAGTCTTGAAAATAAGGAAAATCGATTTGATCAGCATATACAGGAAAGCTTACGCCACCCACCTCAATCAGCAACATTTTCTTGTCGATCCACTCAACAACTGATCCACGCTCACCTGTGGCAAGAACCATGATTTTATCTCCTTCCTGAAACTTCATGGTTACAAAGGTAGTCTCTATCTTGTTATTTGTTCAACTTACTGTTGTTCTTGCCATAAAGCAAATAGATGGAAAGACCAAACGCCATCCAACCCCAAAAAACAAGCCAACTTTTAGCTGGAATCTCTACCATCAGGTACATGCAACAGGCCACTCCCAGCACTGGAATGAGGGAATATTTCTTGACAAAAGACAGCACAGCAAGAATACCAGCCAACACCATAAAAATAATGAAGAGCACTTCCTGATAGCCTTCTGTTCCAATATGTACAACTGCCTGGATGGTTCTTTCCTGAAACAGGTAAAAAGCAAGGACATAGATCAGTGGGAAAATGTACTGGGCATTGATATAGGGGATAGAAAATTTCCCTTTCTGCTTCTCAATCCTTGGCAATACAAGTACGCCTCCACTGACCAATACAAATGCAAATAAGGTTCCAATGCTGGTCAAGTCGGTTACCAGTTTGTCATCAATAAAAAGCACCAGACCAGCTACCAATACACCTGCAATAACAGTAGAAAAACCTGGCGTTTGGTATTTCTTGTTGACCTTGCCAAAAGACTTGGGCAGCAGCCCATCGCGGCTCATTGCCATCCAAATCCTGGGTTGTCCAATTTGAAATATCAACAATACACTGGTGGCTGCAACCACAGCACTGACTGAGATGAAGAAACCAAATTTCTGCATGTTGATCCGCTCAAAAACAAAAGCAAGAGGATCAGCAACATTGGCAAACTCTGAGTAGTTGACCAATCCAGTAATAACCAGCGCAATCACAATATATATTACGGTGCAAATGATGAGGGAATAGATCATTCCCTTGGGAAGATCCCGCTGTGGATTGGCACACTCTTCTGCTGTGGTGGATATGGCATCAAATCCAATATAGGCAAAGAATACAGCAGAAACACCTTTCAATACCCCCCCCATTCCATTGGGAAGAAAAGGAGTCCAATTGGCAGTGGTACCATTTGAGAAAATAAACCAAAACCCAACAACGGCAACCAAAACAAGCACAACTATTTTGATCATCACCATTGCATTGGCTGTGCGCTTGCTTTCCTGAATGCCAATGTAAGCCAACATGGAAATGAGCGCAACGATTACAAAGGCAGGTAAATTGATGATAAATGGTACGCCTAAAATTCTTGGGGCATTGGTATACACAAGACCTGAAACATCAGCACCGTTTGCCAAAGCAGCTGTATGAATATTGCTGGCGGTCTGATATCCTACCGTCAGCCACTTTGGAAGATCAAGGCCCATGGCATGGAGAATATTGTTAAAATAGGCACTCCATGAAATGGCAACAACAATGTTACCAATGGCATATTCTAATATCAGGGCCCAGCCAATTATCCAGGCAACCACTTCACCAAAACTCACATAGGAATAAGTATATGCACTACCCGCAACAGGTATGCGTGAAGCAAACTCTGCATAACAGAGGGCTGTAAAACCACAGGTGATGGCAGTAATCACAAAAAGAAGAATAACCCCGGGTCCACCATTGTAG
>JBIPNK010000107.1:0-6245 GCA_044373365.1 Chitinophagaceae bacterium | reverse complement strand
GAACCAATGGTTGAAAAAATACCGCCCCCTATCACTGCAGCAACGCCCATCAGCGTGAGGTCTCTCACATTCAATACACGGTGCAGGCCCGTTGCTCCCTCTGGGCCAGCATGCAATGAAACCTCTCCATTCAGATTCTCTAGATTCTTTTTTCTGAAAATATTTCCCAAAGTATATGTTTTTATTTGTCTCTTTTGATAAGATAATGTGCCAGTTCAACCAGTGATGCTTTTCTTTCCTTGGATACAGCAATCTCTTCGAGGTGTAAAAATGCTTTCTCAAGATACTGTTCCTTGAGGGCATTGGCCCAGAGGTCAATTCCACAAGCTTTGTAGATGGCCAGCACTTTTTCTACCTTGTCCTTGTCTTCTTTTTTCATGAGTTGGTGCAATTCGGCAAGCATGTCTCCTTTTGCTGTTTCAAGTGCATGAATCATCAAAAAGGTCTTCTTGTTGCTTTGAATATCCCCCCCTACTTGTTTTCCGAATTTGCTTGGATCGCCAAATGCATCAAGATAATCATCCTGCACCTGGAAGGCGATACCCAAGTTTCTGCCAAATTCATAAATATGTTGCTGATTGCCCTCGCTTGCGCCGCCAACGATGGCACCCAACTGAAGACTGGAAGCCAGCAAAACCGAGGTTTTCAACTCAATCATTTTCAAGTATTGATCCAAATCAACATGATCCAGTATTTCAAAATCCATGTCAAGTTGCTGGCCTTCGCAAACCTCCTTGGCGGTTTTATTGAACAGGTACAATGTTTTCTTGAGAAAGGAAGGGTCTATTTTGTTAAGGTAATCGTATGCAACCACCATCATCACATCTCCACCCAACAAAGCCGTAGGTTCTCCATGCACCGCATGTACAGTTGGTTTACCCCTGCGCAGGGGTGCTTTGTCCATGATATCATCATGCACCAAAGTGAAATTATGGAAAAGCTCTACAGCAGCTGCAAGGTGGTAAGCATCAGGTTTGATTTCGCCGAAAAGTTCATTGCCCATCAAACAAAGTACAGGCCTGATTCTTTTGCCGGAATTGGAGAGAAATTCCTCCAAAGGATCATATAAAGTAGAAGGAAAGGAAGGAAAATGCCTATGGTTAAAATAGGTTTCGAATGATTGTTGTAATGTTTCAATGCCCGTCATAAAGTGCCTTTGTTAAGGTGCTCTAAGATAGCAAATGAAGTGTTCTTATGCTTATTTTTTCTTTTTCTTTGGGGCTGTAACCTTGAAGTCTACATCCAACATCCATTCATAATCCAGCTGACGCTTGGTCAAGTTGGCTGAAATGACTTTGATCTTCACAGGGTCTCCAATACGAAAAGCCCATCCGCTTCTCCTTCCGATCAGTGCATATTCAGTTTCGTGGTAAACAAAATCATCGTAGTCCAACAGGGATGTTGCAGAAACAAGGCCCTCGCATTTGTGATCAATGGTTTCTGCCCAAAAGCCAAAACTGGCAACACCTGAGATAACAGCCTCAAATTCATCGCCAATGAACTGGCGCATGTATTCTACCTGCTTGTATTTATTGGCAGCCCTTTCGGCATCCATGGCAGCCCGCTCACGCTCACTGGAATGTACACATCGCTGTTCCATTTTCTTATCGGGTTCTGGGTCTCCGTTCAACACATCGGTAAGCACCCTGTGCACCAGTACATCAGGATACCTTCTGATCGGTGATGTAAAATGACAGTAATGCTCAAAGCCCAGCCCATAATGACCAATATTTTTGGTTGTATAAACAGCCTTGGCCATGGTTCGGATGCCCATCTGTTCCAGCACACGTTGTTCTGGCAGTCCCTTTACCTTGGTCAACATCTCATTAAAAGATTTTGCAATCAGTTCAGGGGTAGTAGTAAGAAAATGATAACCATATTTCTTGGCAAATTCAACAAATGGAATCAACCTGTCTTCATCAGGCTGGTCGTGGATCCTATAGGGAAAGGGCAATGGTTTGCTGGATACTTTTACGTTCGCCACTTTTTCTGCAATGGTGCGGTTGGCAAGCAACATGAATTCTTCAATGAGTTGATGGGACTCCTTGCTTTCTTTGATAACAATGCCAATGGGTCTGCCCATATCATCCAACTTGAACCGTACTTCCTGGGATGAAAAATTGATGGCACCCTCCTTCATTCTTTTTTTACGCATTCCCTTGGCCAACTCATTGAGCAACAATACTTCCTTGTCATACAAGCCTGTATGGGTTTCGATGATCTTTTGTACATCTTCATAAGTGAACCGATGGTTGGAGTGAATAACGGTTCGACCAATCCAGACATCTTTGATTTCGCCTTTTGAAGTCATTTTAAACACACAGGAATAAGTGAGTTTATCTTCATGTGGCCTGAGGGAACAGAGTTCATTGGATATTTTTTCTGGCAACATCGGTACAACCCTGTCCGGCAGATAAACCGAAGTTGCCCTTTCAAAGGCTTCTTCATCCAACGCAGAATCGGTTTCAATGTAATGACTGACATCGGCTATATGAACACCCAATTCCAACATGCCATCCTCTGCCCTGCTAAAACTGAGGGCATCATCAAAATCTTTGGCATCTTCTGGATCAATGGTAAACGTGAGAACGTCCCGCATGTCTCTCCGCACTGCAAGATCATCTTTGGTGATGGCTGATGGGATTCTTGCAGTCTCTTCCATGACATTTTCAGGAAACATGATAGAAAACCCTTGCTGAATCAGGATCTCTTTCATGGCAAGGTCTCCCTCCATTTCTCTGGTAATTACTTCAATCACTTCACCTTTAGGGCGCTTATCATCCTTCTCCCATGAAATGATTTGAGCAATAACTTTTTCACCATCCTTGGCACCGTTCAATGACTGGATCGGAATAAAAAAATCAGGGATGGGTTTCTCTGTATCTGGAATAAAAAAAGCAAAGTCTCTGTTGACTTCAATTTTGCCTACAAATTGTTTTTGTTTTCTCTCGATGACCTGGGTGATTTTTCCCTGTAATCGGCCAGCCCGTATATCGCCTTTGGTTACTTCTACCCTTACGTGATCGCCATGAAAAGCCCTGTTGAAATCATTGGGGCGAATGATGATGTCCTTCTCGAGGCCGGACACGATAACGAATCCCATTCCAGATCTTGTGATCTCGAAATGTCCTTTGTACAAAGGTACTTCGCGCTTATATTCCTTCTTCTTGTTCTTTCTTCCCATAAAATTCGTTTGGATAGTTCCTGATCAAGTCGGAAAATTTCTGTTCCTGCCCGAAAAGGAACCTGATGGTAATTGGTAATACAAAAAAAGGAAGATGTTCGATTTTGTCACTGAATTTGATCAACCGCACTGCATCTTTTTCCGTTGTGAGGATGATTTTTTGATCATCATGGATGCCATCCAATCGCTCCCTGATATCCCCCAGGTCATCAATGCTGAAAATATGATGATCACTGTAAAACAAGGCATCATAGGTTTTTGTGGCCTCGTGGATATACTGCGTAAGGGGTTCAGGATTGGCAATTCCGCATACCAACAAAACCTCTTCTTCCTTCGACAAGCTACGCTTTTCTTTTGTTACAATATGATAAGGAGTATTGTATTCGATGGTGGTGAAAAAAATCTCCTGCCCAGGCAGTGGATTCAATTCCCTCATGATCATGAAGCGTTCATGATCTGACACAACAGCAGGGCATTTTGTTACAACGATGATGTCTGCCCTTCTTGCACTTGATTTTTGGTCTCGGAGGTCTCCTGTAGGCAGATAAAAATCCCTGGAATAGAGGTTGGCGTATTCGGTTAAAATAATATTGAACCCCGGGTTGATTTCACGGTGCTGAAACGCGTCGTCTAAAATGATGAGTTGGGTTTCAGGTCGATCATAGAGCAACTGCGGAATGGCTTCAATCCTTTGTTCCCCTACAGCAACTGCAATATCAGGGTGAGAAAGGTGAAATTGCATGGGTTCATCGCCAATTTCAATGGCTGTAGAGCGTTCATTGGCCAGCACATAGCCGGAGGTTCTTCTTTTATAGCCCCTGCTGAGCGTTGCAATAGCATACTCATTTTTCAACAAGTTGGCTAAATATTCAACCATTGGAGACTTGCCTGTTCCTCCAACAGATAGGTTACCAACACAGAAAATAGGCAGGTTAAAAGTTACTGAGCCGATAATATCCCGATCGTATAAAAGATTGCGCAAATAAATGATAAGGCCGTACAAATAGGCAAGCGGAAACAAAAAAAGTCGAAAAGACCGTAAATAAATGTTTTTAAAATGCATATACACGTTCAGGTGTAATGCAAAAGTCGAGCTTTTTATCGAAGAAATCGACATCTTCAATTGAATCGACCGGCGGAAAGAACGAAAGGCCAATTTTCATAGCATCTTTTCTGCATTTTGAAAGAAACCGGTCATAATACCCTTTACCATATCCTACCCTGTTGCCTGATCTGTCAAATGCCAACAAGGGGATGAAAACAATGTCAATATCTTTCTCATTGATTGTTATTCCTCCGATGGGCTCGGGAATTCCGTATTGGTTTTTCTCAAAAAACATCCCATCATCCTGCAAAAAATGCAGCATACTGAAATTGCTTGGATCAATCTTGGCATAGGTAACCTGCATGCCAGGTTGGCGAAAATGCATGAAATCCAACAATGGAGTTGGATCGGGCTCGTTGCGCTCATAGAGCGGAAGGTATGCGTGAACGAGACTGCAATTTGGAAGGGTAAGTTGCTGAAAAAGGATCAGCAAAAGATCTTGTTTGGTATTGACCTCATGGGGTTTTAAAGCAGAACGTTGTGCACTGAAGATTTTCCTGGCTTCAGACTTTTTCATTATGCCTTGGATTCAGTGGGGCGGTTGATGAAGATTGAAAATATGGTTGTGCCATATTTTCTTTCAGTCCTGAAATAGGGATGATCTTTAAAATCATTGCGGGGAGTATGTTCTAAAATGAACCAACCTTCTTCGGCAAGCAGTCCTTTCTGAAAAATAACCTTTGGGATGTCTTCAATGTTACCGAGGGCATAAGGAGGTCCGGCAAATATGAAATTAAACTGCTCTTTGCATTCCATCATGAACTTAAACACATCCGACCTGAACAATTTCATGCCAGTAACAGCCATCTGCTCTGCTGTTTTCTTGATAAAATTATACATCTCAGGATCCTTCTCAATGATGGTGAGGTCTTTGACACCCCTTGAAAACAACTCATAGCTGATGCTGCCTGTGCCCCCAAAAAGATCGAGAGAACGGACAACAGAGAGGTCCATGTTGTTTTCAATAACATTGAAGAGGCCTTCTTTGGCCATGTCTGTTGTGGGCCTGGTATAAGGCATGTTGTTGGGCGGATTTATTTTCCTGCCACCGAGTTCACCGCTGATTATACGCATCTGGGAATAAGCAAAAATGGAGTGAAATAATGAGAAGGAAGATCAGCATTGTTTGCATTATCGACTGTAAAAGAAGGATTTTTTTCGAAGCTGATATTTAAAAAATACTTATTCAACTCCTTCCAAGTAGCTGAGGATGAGTCCAATAATCCGCTTACCTCTACAACCACTTCAGAAGCAGTCAGCCCGTATTTATCAACCACATTCAACAGGTGATAAACAATATCTTCGGGTGTTTCGAAATAAAATGATTTGGCAATCTGCAATTGTTCTCCTTTCAGTACAACCAAATTGATACAAGAAGGCAAAACATGAAGCTTGATCCATTGGTTTATGTCTTCGGTAAGGGTACGGAAAATACCCCTGAGGCAGGCACTCATGTATTGAACCTGCCTTGTTTGCGGATATTTATCGAGAACTATTCTCATCAAGTCTGTTGAAGTTCCATAAACATTGTGCAATTCCCATTGGTGAACATCATCAACAGCAATTGAATATTCCACGTGATCGCCATGAATGGTGTCAATAAGGACAGCATTCATGTCTTGTTTATACAATGAAGATGGAACCAACACCATTTCTTTTTGATTGTGTATCAGAATAACATCAGAGAATTGGATGCCCTCAAGTTTTTCGGATGCTAAAACAGACTGTAAAAAAGCTGCATCAGTCTTTTGCTTTGACGTATAAAGATCAAATATGCTGATTAAATCACCAGATATATTGCTGATGGTGAGGGCGACATGAAATTGACCAACTTCGATACATAGTTTGGATCCTCCTTCAATAATTGAAGGGGTATTTTCATTGCTGAAACCAAAAGACGGCTGTATGACCGGTTGAATCATGATACAAATTTAATGTATTTAACGGTTAAAAGCG
>JBIPNK010000140.1:0-2945 GCA_044373365.1 Chitinophagaceae bacterium | reverse complement strand
CTACATAAAGCCGCTTTGTATCTGTGGTGTATCCAATTTCGCCGACATCTAAAACTATAGCCTTTCGATCGGAATCTTGTCCGCTACGAACAACAAGTTTTAGGAGTGTGTTTTGAAAGATTTGTACTGAATTAGACATATGTGTTTATTTATGGTATATCAAAAGGAAGTGAGAATACAGGGATTGCAAACGAGTTTGTTGTTATTGTTCCATCACGACGTACTGCTTCCTGGCCACGAAACACAATAAAACCTGCTGAAGAAAGAGAAATAGAGCCACCTGCTGAAATAGCTGTAATAACAGTTTGTGGATTAGATCCAAACCAACCGGTGTTCCGTTGATTGACAGCGCCGTTGTAGGCTGACATCTGAGGGTTGCTACTATCAACTGATAAAATATCGTAAATTGATGATGCAATTTTAGCAATATAACCTTTATCAGATACAATATAAGGTAGTTCAAATGTACCTGTTGCGGTTAATGGCGGAGATTTAAGAGCTAAGATATTATTAGCGCAAATACTGAATGAAGTTGTATCAACGCCTGCTATAACTGTCTGAATTTTAATACCCGAAGTCGTATAATACGTATTAAACCCTAAATCGAGGTTTTCAACACGTAAAGCTGTAACTGGTGAAGAAATTAACTGTAGTTTGTTACCAGTGAAACCGATAGTAGTTCCATCAACATCAACCCTTATTGGTGTACCGTTACCACCTGTAAGGCCTAGTCCGAGAGTACTCGGAGAAATGTGAGTAGAATTAATACCACCAGTAAGAATTGTTAATTGTGTTGTAGCTCCAAAAACAGATGTATCATAATTTACATTAATTTTACTAGAATTAAAATTTATTGTAGTAGAAGATAATGTTGTAGTGCTCAGTACAGACGAATCAATAGAAGCTGGAGTAAGAGTCAATACACCTGTTTGATCGTTAGAGTATTTTAGGTATGTTGTATTTAACCGTGGTGAAAATAGAGACCAGTTAGAAAGCTGCGTGTAATCAGTTCCTATTAACTGATATGAGACACCGCTTAAAGGTTGAATATCACCAACTTCAGCATTAATTGTTGATAAGTGATTGTATGTATTATTAACAGGTGCATACACCTTATTACCAACTACTACTCCACCAGAATCTACGCCATTACCAACAAATACTCTTTGTGTATCTACGGTAAACCCTAATTCGCCTTGATCGAGCTTAATAAGTTTGCGATCCGCATCTGTTCCGCGTCGAATTTTTAGTTTAATTACTTTTATGTCAGGAGGCATATATTAAAATGTTTGTTGAAGTGTCCAGCCTAGTGAAGTGCTGTATACGAAATTAAAGACAGTTATGTCTGTCATTGTTGATCCTGACATAACTTTTTGAAAAATAAAGGCAATATCACCATTCGAAGGCGTATTCCATGTAATATTTGTAATAAGAGTTTCAATACTAGGTCCAGGAGTGTTTACAGCACGACTCGCTATAAAAAATGTCTTTGTTGTACCAGTATTCGTAATAGCACTGATCAATCCATTTGCATATGTAATAGTCGCAGAGCTATATGTGCCATCTGCAACAGGAATTGTCTGTCCGCTTGTTAAAATGAAGTTAAGTGTTCTATACTCAAGGTTATTCGTACTTGTCATTACAGGTACACTAAAGATAGGTCCTGTTGTTAGAGGAAAAACTACATTATTAAGAACAAAGCTTCCAGTTACAACAGCACTAGATGTTGAAAGTGAAAGAGATGTTTTTGTACCAACGCCATTGTACACAGGCAAAGGGCCTGATGACAAAATTGTTGTGTCTGTATGAAGAAGCGTGCTATAAACTTCAGATAGCGATTGGCCTGTTAGATCTTGTGCCATATATTCATCAGATATTTATGTAGTAAGCGAGATATTCCACTAACTTAATACTTTACTCCTAATTCAGATGCAATAGCAGTTTGAATATCAATTATAGAGTTAATTAGCCTATTAATAGTACCGATGTTAACGCTTTCATTACTGTATAACAATAGATTATCAAGATTAAACGACTGTAAGAAGGTTGCAATAGTATATGTCGGTAAGAACGGCGAGTTGTCTCTATCAAATTTAATTTGTTGACAGAAGTTGTAGTATACAAGAAGTGTATCTTGTATAATTTTATGCAATGCACCGTTTAGTGTTAAGCCAATACTACTATTACGAGTTAAATCTAGTTCATCTGTATAGTTTTGCTTTAAATCTTTTGGTAACAAGTAGGTATAAGTAGTTTTTGTATCAACCGTAAATGAACTATCAGTTACTATAGCAGTATTGATTACATTACTTGTACTATGACACAAGTCAATAAAATATGAATCGTAATTATTATAAAATGTTCCTACAACTGTATTATCAGCAGACAAATCTACGCTCATCGTACTCACTATATCGTTTACACGCAAACCAATATCAAATGTAGGTGTATATTGTGCAAGTGGTGTAGATGGAGCAGAGATAGATCTGTATTCTACTGCTTCTAGAAAATCTAGAGCACTGTACTTCTTAAAGACAATTATATCTGAATCAAAATCAGTACATTCTGCAAAGGTAGCATTGATTGGTGTTGTGTCTAAAAAATAAGAGAGTGGTACAATGTTACCATTTGCAATTTCTTCGATATCAAAAGTAGCAAACGTTGGTAGGTCGTTAGAATCTGTACCTACAACAACAAGCAAATCATCTTCAAACCGTTGACAGATGTTTGTAATTGTCTTGAATCCAAGAGCTGTACGAGATTGAATTGTAATTAGCTCAGTATCGTTAAGTCTATAAAACTCTATAGCTATATCTGTACCTGTTTCAACAAGAGAGCATCTAAAGTTTCTGCCGTATGTTACATTATATACAGATGTATAGTTATTCAAGGCTGATATATTAATTTTATCCTGTAAAAATACATGAGGTATAGGAGCTGAATAA
>JBIPNK010000122.1:0-3980 GCA_044373365.1 Chitinophagaceae bacterium | reverse complement strand
CTCCCAACGACGAATTAAATTTTTGATCTGATCCAATGATGAAACTTTAGCCATGGTATTTCTTTTTACAAAGAAATCAAATCAATAAGAAGCTAGAAATATGGTATTGGTCGGAGGCTTACGTTTATCCAGCCAATCTGTGGGCGCCTTTGCCTCCTGATATACCTTACAATCACTCAAACGGAAAAACTCTCCGCAACAGGTGCAGATGCCAAAAATTTGGCGCTGGTATTGGAAGAAGAGGAGGGTCTGTTGGTGCATGAGGGCAGGTTAATGGTTGTAGGTTCTGAATTCAACCTTCTTCTCATCTACCACCTGCCTGATCTGTTTCTGGCTTTTCTTCAATCGTGCATCGCCGGTCTTGATATCCGTGAAAATGATTCGCTGCACACTGCCTGTTTTATTGAGTCCCTCAAAAATTACATAATCGATCGGATCAAACAGACTCCGGCAATCATTCTTGTCGAACCGGAATCCCTGCAACGAAGGTGCCAATCGCTCTAGAATAAACCCGATGTTTACACTCTGGGTAGTGGTTTCTATCTTCTGTGATTTCTTTTGTGCTCGATCCTTTAACTCCAGTTTACGCTCCTTGTTGAAGTCTTTCTTTTCTTTCAGCAATTCCATCGCCTCTGGCGTAAAATGCTCTGCATCAAACAAGGGCGTTTTGGAAAGATCCATCTTGCCACTACATTGTGGGCACTCCGCACGGAATCCATTGGTTTTCAAGAATTTAATGAGCTCCTGGATGTTCTGTGGCATGGTGTTTTTGCTTAATGCTGAAATTAATGATTTTTCGTTCCTTCTTCAAATATTTCCAATGCTCCTGGAACATAATCAACTTACCTCAACCATATGATCAGAAACAAAATTGAATAGAAGCTGTATCACATCATTAACCTTTAGTGAGATAGTCATTATAGCTCCATTTGCCTCAGCATCTCATCCAAAAACAACTTCATATTTATTATCGATTCATCATCCTACTGATTATCATATGGTAACATATTCATGCATTTCGTAATATCATAATAATGATACTCAAGCCTCAATGGCATGGGGTTTCCATTGATGCCCTATACTGCTACCTCCAGCTTATCGTATTTCCTTTCATCCTTTACAACCAGCGACTGTCTTTTTAATTCTCAGCTTACATCCCGGTCCTTAGCAATCAGGTCCATGACCCGATACTCCAGTGTCAAATAATCATTCATCGGTCCGGCAGACTCCAGTATTACGGCTTCCTCAATGCTGTTTCCCATGCCGCCGCTGATGGGCAGGTCTTCGTTGAATACCTTCCTGATCAATTCCCTGATATCCATGATTGTCTCTTTTTTCAAAAGTAAACGGGAAGACCTTAGCCTATTGGAGGTCATTAAAAGGGGATACGAATAGATGTATTATTTGCCTTTTAAAGGATGATTTGTATCTAAGTGGAAAATCACGCCTCACTCCGATGTTTTCACATTTGAGATGCTATGGCTTGCTGGCATCTTTGCAACATGAATCGTGAGGTGGAGATTGAAATTGATGCATTAACGGAATCTGTGGTGGAGGTTTCATCAGGGAAAACATTCAAGACAGAAGTAACTGAGGCAACCATAGAATTCCTTAATTCCATCCACAAAAAAAATGGATGGAAATTCAATTGGAAAAAGGAAGAAAAGGAAATAAATCGTCTTATTTACAAATTGGTTTTGGAATCCAACAAATCCATCTTGCTTGGCCTCATCAGCCTCGAAACGAAAGAAGATCATGTTCATATTCATTTGGTTGAAAAAAATCCGAATGAATTTGGCATGTCAAAAAAATATGAAGGAATTGGCGGAAATCTTTTTGCGTTTGCCTGCAAATATTCACAAGAAATTGGGTTTGATGGAGTTGTAGCATTCTTTGCAAAAACAAATCTTATTCACCATTATTCAGTAACTTTAGGAGCAATTCTTGTAAAGAATCAAAGAATGTTTATTCTTAGCAAACAGTCTGAAATGCTGATAAACAAATACTTTAAAGATGAAAAAAAATAAGAAAGTCGAAATTTTTGATGATATTGAATGTGATGTCTTACAAGTCAAGCTAACGCCGGAATCAGATAGGGAAGCATCTGAATTCATCAAAGCTTACAAGGAAAAAATGGCTGCGGCAGAGAAGAAAAAGGCGGCTAAAAAACAAGCTAAATTGATGAAGTGTAACAATTAAAATTCTTTCGAATATTTAATGCAAAAGATTGTTCAGTTGCAACCAATGGCAAAACCCTGATCAACAACTGAACCTGTTTAAAATATATTGTATCCCTATTCATATTCTTGCGGTACCGTTATTTTATATTTTTTATTCAGAATTCCTCCTTTTACCAATACCCTGTTGCCAGTTCCAAGTGATATATTATCAAGATTCAGCTTTTTAAACCATTGGTGATTCTGTCGTTCTGCCATCCAAAGGAATAACCTCCTTACTCTTATGTTGTCGCACACCAACAAAAGCTCATTTAATTTATTGGGAGATAATGAAGTCATTCCTTGAAGTATTTGCTCAGCATTTTCAAAGGAAATTTCAGTGGGTACTTCAACCAATAACTCAAGAATAGCCCTTTCTGGATTTGACATTTCAAGTGCAGGCAATTCATCTCTCCACGGAAACAATAAAGTGTTTTCTTTCAATACACCATGAAATCCATTTTGAAGATGTGCGCGACTTTGAAGATCAGATTGTAAATGACATACAAAGATTGTGCCTTCTACCAGTGTACTTATCCAATCAGGCAAAGACTTTTTGGCAAAAAGGTGAACTTGCCTTGTTTTATTCAGCGGTAAATAATGCGCATAGCCCTGTAATTCCAAGGCTGTCAATCCTCCTATTACAACACCGAAATCATACATTTTTTGTAATCCCAATACTACGCCTTGCCAACTTAGCTTTGTAAAAGGTCTTTTATATATCCCTTTCCTGACAACCTCCAAGTGAACTGATTTAACCAAGTTGTCAATGGTATGATGATTGATTTTATGGTTTAGAAGCAAACTACGAGTTACAAAGGACCCCTCCGGGATCAAATGATGAAGTTTTTGCCTTAGATCTATACTTATTGCCATATTTTAAATTGGCTATTTAACGGCGATATCTGCCGTTAAATGCAAATTAATTAAACTAATATGTCTAATAGAATGTTTTTTATGATGCAGCAGGGTAAAAGCGAATGGAATCCAATTGGCTACAAATTGCAGTCAACTGAAAATGATAGATATTCATTCGTTATTATCAAGAGTTCTTGTTGATCATTTTTAGACGTTTTTGAGAGTCAAATGTATCGACCCCCCTTAACTTTTGGACAAAGTGGGTTTAAAATTTGAGTGTCTCGAACCCCTAAAAACTAGACAAAAGCTCGATATTGGTTAGTCTGTTTTGGACTGTTATTTCTCTGCTTTTGGCAAAGATAGCCTCGCCTCCAGAAAACTCAAGGCTATACGAAGCGGTGGTGGCTATTTCACGAGGGCCTTCTACCACCGGCCTTGACTTTTCCTCCGGCTTTGCGGCTTCGGGTTGCCTAAGCAGATCAACACCAGCATAGTAGTCATCCCAGGCCTGCTGCGGTGATTTATCACCTAAGCCTCCATGAAGCCTTCTTTCATTGTAATGCTTTTTCCACCTGTTCATGACCAGGCCAGCATCATAGATGGATTCAAACTCATACCGTCGTTCTATGGATCGCTCCACGATGCTATGATACGATTCAATGAAGGCATTTTCTTCTGGTGTGGCCACGTGTGTAAACTCTTGATCTACTTGCATTTCTTTGAGGTAATCCCGCACAAGCTGAGCGATAAACTGACTACCATTGTCATTACGAAGCGTAATTCCTTTTACAGGATGTTTTTCAATGATCCGGCTGAGCAACCATTTTACCTGCTCCTTGCGGATACGCCACCAAAGCAGCTGTCCCAAGATTTTGCGGCTGTAAACATCCAACACAGTCAACACCA
>JBIPNK010000165.1:0-4088 GCA_044373365.1 Chitinophagaceae bacterium | reverse complement strand
CGTTGATCGTGACCGATGAAAAGCTTAGCGCCGCATTGGGGATGTTTGACAGCGTGTTCAACGACGCGTTGATGGTCTTGTTTGTGAGCGCCTGCGCGCCGGTCAGCGTCACCCCGTCCGTGATGCCGTAGCCCGCAATTGTGGTGGGTGTGCCGGTCACGTTGGACCATGCAGGCGTCACGGCCGTGGTGCTGGCGCTGGTCACCACACCCTTGGCGTTGACAACCAGGACAGGCACCAAAGCGCCGGAGCCGTAGGTGTTGGCCACAACGCCCGAGTTGGGCAGATCGGCGTTCACCATGGTGCGGAACACAGGGTCGGAATTGCCGCCGCTCACAGGGCCGGCAAAAAACGTGTTTGCTGCCACCGGGGACAAGATCAGCGTCGAGCCCCAGGTGGGCGCGCCTGAGCCACCCGAGACCAAGATTTGGCCCAAGGTGCCCTGGGGGCCAATATAGAGGCCGTCGGCCCCGGACCACACCACCGCGCCGGGCTGCATCGTCAAGCTGCGGCCGGTACCGCCTTGGTCAATCGGCAAAATGCCGTCGACCTGCGTCTGATCGGCCAGGTTAACCGCTGGGTGCCTGTGGTCCGAGCGCGAGAGGGTCAGCGCAGTGCCCACCGCGCCCGTGTTGTTCAGCGCCAGCGGGGCGCTTGTGCCATAAGACGCGGCAAGCGTCACATTGGCGTTCATCGGCCCGCCGCCCGTCAGACCGTTGCCAGCGATCACCTCGCGCGAGGTGGGCACAAACCCTGTGATCGACAGAGGCACCTGCGTGGCTGCCATGACGCGGCCCGTGGCGTCCACGGTGAACTGAGGCACGTTGGTGCCGTCGCCATAGACCCCAGGCGTCACGCCAGAGGCCGCAAGCTGCGCGGTACCGATGCCGCCAGGAGCAACCGACAGCGTCACGTTCGAGGACAAAGCCCCGCCGCCTGTAAGCCCCGCGCCAGCAATAACCTGGCGCGAGGTTGGCACACCGGCGACATTGAGCAGGTCACCGGCGCGGATTTTGTAAGTCACGCCCTGATAAACGCCCACCAAAAGCGTGTCTTCCGATGCGGGAGTCGTGGGGACGGGCAGCTGCGTGATGCTGACCGGGATGAGGTTTGATGGTACGGTTGCCATTTTTAATCCACAACAAAAAGGAACCGTTGCCCGTCTTCGGACACGATAAATTGCGTGCCATCCTGCGTGATCACACCAGATGGGTTTGTTGTCACCGGCACATCAGGACGCACAAACGGCAGCACGACCTGGTCTTCCCTTCGAGGAGCCAGTCGGTAAGGATCGTAGTCGTCCGTGTCCTCGGCGCAAACCATGAGCGCCGGGTAGTTTGGATCTGGGTTCAACTCAGCCAGCCGGAATTTGCGCGAGCATCGTGCGCAAATGCCAATCCCAAAGGTCGGCTCTCCGGTTGGGTCGATGAACATGCCGCTCATTTTGTGTAGCAGCCAATGCCAGGGTTGATGAAGGTCGGCGAGCCATCGTTGTCGCCATCCCATGCTGCCTGGCGTGCGGCCAACCAACGCTGCTCCAAGAGCGGCATCATGTTGGCGTCAACGCTTGGCGTCTCGGAGGCCACACGAGAGGCCAGTCCCGCGATGATCGCCTCCAGCCAACGCTGGGGCACCTCGACCTCTTGGCGCAGGTTTTCCGTGTCCATGATGTGGCGGTGACGCCACACAATCAGCTGTTGGTGCTCAGCGGCCAGATTCGGGCTTGGCCACAGGTTCATCACCGGCTGCGGCAAATCACGCTGGAACCAGTAGGTCAGCGGTCGGCCCATGAAAACCTTGTTGCTCTGCGCCACGTAGGTGTCGCGGTTGAGCTGGCCCATCGGGATTTCTTGGGGCAACGTGCCCAGGTAGATTTCCTCAACCAGCATCGGGGCTGTGCTGGTGATGCGGAAGAACTCGCGCGCCGTGGCCGGAACTATGTCAGTCCAAGTCCAATCGCCGGATGCAGCGACCGTGGTTTGCGTGCCCACGGTAAACCAGACGATGCCGTCAGGTGATGTTTGGAATGTCAAGTCAACCGCCGCGCCGAGCCACTTCACGCCGACAGTGTTCACCGTGCCAACGCCGTTTTCTTGGTCGGTGAAGTCCACGGTGTAGCTGGTGGGCAAAGCAACCGTGGTGCCGGTCAGCTCCTGCAGCGTGCGCAGGTTGGCGTTGAGCACCTCAACGGTACCGTTGGACAGGGTGACAACGGGCTGACCCTCGTAGAACGGGTAAATCTGGCGCTCGATGCACCAGCTCGGGGTCTTGGTGTTGGCCAGCTCACTGAGCAAGAGATAAAGCGCATCCAGGGCGTAGGTTTGCATCTCGGCGGTGATGGCCTGGGCAGGAAGGCGGCAACGACGAAAGGCGGTATCGACCACCTTAAGCGCGTTGAATGTTGTGTTGCTGATACTGCCGGAAAAGGCCATGCTAACTCCGTGTTTGGTCGTCAGATGGCCGCCGATTCAGCGCGCCCAAGTTTTGGAAATTATAGGTCAGGGGACCCAAAATGCTCAATCAGTACTTGCCAGCCTTGCCGCCGCACATCATTTTGGACACCTTGCCGCCAGACTTCATGGCCAGCATCGGCTCTTTAGGTGCGACAGGCACAGAACGGCGAGCTGGGGCCTCAACCTTGCGGCGTGTCTCTATAGCCTCGCGGCGCATAGTTGGCGTGGCCGCCATCTCGCGCTTGTCCATCGCCTCGATCTTGGGCACCTTGCCGCCCTTGGCCAGCTTGGTCAGGGGCTTGCCCTTGTGCATGGCCTTCTCGTGCTTGTGGACGGCGGTCTTCACCGTCTTCTTGTCCATGGCCGCGTCGCTGTGGACTTTGCCGCCCTCGGCGTACTTTTTGACAGTGCCGCCAGAGGCTTTGCCGGACGGTGCTTTCTTGCCGCCAAAATCAAATTCTTTCACGTATGTGCAACCCATGGTGTGCTCCTTTATTTTCGCATTCCTGCTTTAGCCATCATCAGCTCAAGTTGTAGCTCGACGCGCTTCATTGTCTCAAGAAGCTCAGCCCGTTTAACTGCGTGAGCGTCAACCGCCTCAATTCGCGCTTTTAACTGCACCAGCTCTCTGTCGTTCTGCTCAACTTTGGATGTCAGCGTTTGCACCGCCTGATATGTGGCAAACCCCGACGCAACAGCGCTAATGCAAAGCGCAGCAAAAACAGGTGGTAAAACCTTGTCTGAAAACCAGCTCCACGGTTGCATTTTATTTTCCATTGACATACAAGAAGCTCCCCGATATCAGACTCTCTGGTGTGACTCTGTTTTTTGCCATTTTGCCGGTTTTTGCAAAGAACTGCCAATCAAAGCAATAAAAACGGCGTGAATCTCGTGCATACAAGCCGACAAAGGCAAGTAGACTGAACCAATCATACTTTGCCCCCTTGAACTGGGCAAAGTTTTTTAGCGCCAGCGCGTCGTCGCCGCCGACCTCAAAAATATCCCAGTTTTTAGGGGACCACTCAGTCGGGCCGAGCACATGCAAACCGCGCTTGGCGGTGGCGTGATACAGACTCCCGTCAATCACTACACCGCCGTGACAGTATTGACTTACAAGCCGCGCCTTGATGACCCAGCAAGTGAATTTTTGCCACAGCGTGGCATTAAGGGGTGCTCCCCGACGAAAAGCAAGTTTCATAGCTGCTCAGCGTTAGCGTTAGATGGGGGGTCGCGGCGTAACGCGATGATCATGGCTGCGCCCCATAATGCGTGATCCACTCCGTCACCAGCGGTCCAGTGGATGCAAGGCCACCGATTACGCAGGCAGCGACAGCAAGGGTGAGTGCGAGGGTTAAGTACTTCATGGGGTGCTTTCAGGTTCTGGCAAATACCCAGCGGCAACCAGGTCAGCCACTTCGATCATTTGCAGCTTGAGGTCGGGCATGGTTGCCACCAGCGGAGCCAAAAGCACAATCCCCGTCAAAGGCCCTGGCTCAAGTAATTGGGTAGCGATCTTGCGACCATCGTCCCCGATTTGCGCGTAGGTGCTGTCGTAGTCCAGCCACCACAGCCCCTCGGTAGTCATGTGTTCGCGCCACACGCTCAGGTCAAAGGGTTGCGTGATGTATTCGGGGT
>JBIPNK010000111.1:0-5639 GCA_044373365.1 Chitinophagaceae bacterium | reverse complement strand
AAGTAAGCAATTGATTTATTAACTGCCTCTTCCTGCTCTGGTCTCATTCCGAAAATCTCTGTTCGATTGGCATCTGTTCGTTCACCTGTTTTGATTTCCCAAATAGCTTTTCGTAAATCATTCAAGTTGCATTTAAACCACTCTCCTTCAGGATTTGCAAAACCATGTTGTCGTAAATAGCGATGAATGTCGAAGTCAGTGAAACTACTGCCATCACGTTTCATTGCTGATTCTTCAAATACTATTTTATATGTTATTGCAGCAGTACCTAATTGTTCTTTAACACGTTTTTGGGCATCTCGGTATGTATAGCCAATTTTTAGCAGCCCCTTATGTGTTGACAATCCCACCAACTCATAAGCATATATGGTTGGATTGGCTAAAGGTCTAGTTGGGAAAAACTCTTTTTTATTCATCACCATCTCCATTGTTGCTTAAATCCATTGGTCGAATCATGCTTTCAATGAACTGAATTTCTTCTTCTGTTAAATTATATTTTTTGTAAAGTTTCATATCTGTCCATAGTTCATTCCACTCTTGTAATGGCACCCAAGTATAAGTAGACCTAGTAGCATCTTGTGTAATTTTACGAAGTGAGACTAAAAAGCGAAAGAATTTAGTTCTATAGTAACTTTCAATAGATTTAGCTTCCTCTTTTGTTTTTGTGTAAAAAAACAAAAATGATTGTGTACAAACTGAAGGAGCGGATGCAATTAATGGCTTACCAAGTACGGAGTCAGGAATTTTTTTACCACCATCCGAACCTGCTTTTGGGACTAGTAATTTCCAATTATTAATTAAATGCTCACTTTTATTTATATTCTCTCGAGATATCCATCCAATATCTCTTTTCCCTTTTTTAACAAAATAAAGGGGTATGAACCCATCCTTTTTTTTCTGTTGAAAGCCAGTAAAATTAGATGTCCAACCAAATTCTTTGTCTACTGATAGGATTTCTGTTATAGAAGGTTCTTTAAAAGTCAATATTTTTTTTAAGATTTTTGCAGCTCTTGCATCCCTTACAAATACATCGTAATCATTTAATTTCCTTTCAAACGGTCCTAAAATCTCTTCTCCACGAATATTAGTTACTTCGCAATTCCCTTTATTATCTCTATCCCAAAGAAAATAACAAACACCACCCTTGATTTCTACTCCTGAAAAAACTTCGTTTGCAACAGGAAAATCAACGAGCTTTCTAATCCTTGTGTCCTCAAGCATCATTTTCCGAAAATCAGCCAGACCTAACCCTCCTGCCATCCAACGAGATGGAATAATCATTGTTAAGTATTTGGGATTTAATTTTATGGCCTGTTCTATAAATTTATTGTAGATTGGAATATCACGAGTACCACCATCAGAACCCAACTGATATGGTGGATTTCCAACGATAACGTCAAACTTCATGTTGAATATTTTTTCTGGGTTGTCTGTGTGAATAAAATTGTACGCATAGCTTTCTAACGCATCTTCACGTTCATAGGCCTCTTGACTTACGCCGCAAAATGTACACTTCCCATTTTGCCATGTATGTTGCATTCGTTCGTAAAAAATGTTACCCTGCTCAGTAGTAAAAATATCACAAATAGAATATTTGTTATTTGCGTTTTTGGAGCAATACACACTTCTTCTACTTAGTAAGCTAGTCAGCTCTGTTATGGCAATTCCAAATATTTGTTCATTAAAAATATGATTAATTCGTTGTTGCTTTTCGGGTATTTGGCTTTCCAATCCCTTCATAAGTCGCTTTGCAATTTCTCTTAAAAAGACACCACTTTTAGATACAGGGTCTAAGAATCTTGAGTTTGCATTATTCCATATTTCATGAGGTAGTAAGTCTAAGATGTCGTTCACCAAGTTTGGTGGTGTAAATACCTCGTCATTACTTAGGTTCGCAAGGCAGGTAAGTACATCAGGGTTATAGTTAGCTTTTGGCATCTTCACCCAATTTTAAGAAATGAATTAGCGGATAGTCTTTTATAGGTTCATCAATTGAGGCTTCATTCCCTTCATCATTGAACATTGAAAATTGGTGTGATTTCTCAACCAAAAATTTAAACATATAATCTCTTCGTTTTATCATTGAACCGTTCATTGCGCTCCATTCTGAAAATACAATTGGTTCTTTTGTTTCAGGGTTAGTAAAATCAAGTGCATCTCCCCATAGAATATTTCTTCCAAAAAGAAACAAAACACTCTTTCTGCATTCTTCCTTACACTTCTCTCTAAAAATTGAAGTATATCGCTCTTCAAAAATCTTAAACAATCTTTCTCTGCATTCTTGAGCGTTATCTTCCAAAACATCGACACCATATATGTTCGAAACGGCAATTACAGCATATTTCTCCCACTCAATTTGACTTTTACTGTAACGTTGGTCAACTATATTGAGTTTTCTTTGAAGTACCTCTGCCAAAAAGTTTCCATTTCCACATGCGGGTTCTAAAAAACGAGACTCAATACGTTCTGTTTCCTGCTTGACCAAATCGAGCATCGCAATTACTTCACTTTTGTTAGTAAACACCTCTCCATGGTCAGTTACCCTTTTTTTAGATTTTACCTGTATCTCTTTGTTTATTTCGTCAGTCAATTCGTAGATTCCTTATTTTAATTTTTAAAAAATATTATTTACTCACTTTTTCTGGCTATAATCCGCCCCCTTATTGCAATTTTATTTTTTAGATACGTGCTGTAATCTTTTATAATGTGCTAATTCCCGTATGATTTAATATAAGCCATTAAAGCTATTAAATTTATGCAAAGGGTAACGCGAATCTCAACAATTAGGTTGATATTTTTATTATTTGAGAATGGGTAGATTAATTTGTCTACCACTATGTGATATGATAAATAATCAACTTAATTGGGAATCTAAATTCTGGGACTATGTTTTAATGACTTTTCTCTTAGTCATAATTAAAATCAAAAACTGCAAGATTTACAGCAGTTTCAACTTACTTTCAAATTAAAAGAGGTTGATTTCAAAGTTTAAATCCTTGAAAATCAACCTCTTTGTAGCCCCGCCTAGAATCGAACTAGGAATTAACGTTTAGGAAACGCTGGTTATATCCATTTAACTACAGGGCCATTATTTCAAATTATACTGCACTATTTACTGCAGTTTTAAAGGTCCAAGTTAATTATATCAACGATAAAATATTGATTTTCAATAACTTGATTTTCGTGGATAGAATGAAAGTTTAGGAAACTTCTATTCTATCCATTGAACTACGGGACCAGCCTTCCTGCCAGATGCAGGGGCAGCAAAATTACTCAATATATTTTTTTAACAAAGCTTATTTTCAGATTAGTTTTAATTTGAAGGATAATTTGGTGATTAAATTGATTTTCAAGCCCTTTCTGAATGAAATATACCCATAAACTTGCAGCAACACTGGTGTTTTTGGCCTTTTGCCTCAAGCCTTCGTTTGGTCAGCAATACCAGGCGTTGCATGGCTCCAATTATGCCGGTAGCCTGGGAATAATGAACAATCCTGCTTCCGCCCTTTCCTCTCCGTTGCCCTGGGACATCACCCTTTTGGGGCTTCAGCTCAAAAACAGCACCAATTTTTTCTATATCGAAAAATACGACCCTACGGGGAAGGATCCCCAATTGGCAGCCTGGATCCAGAATGGTGAGTACAAAAGAAGGTTGAACACCCATTTTAACATGAACCTTTTGAATGCCCGTATCAGAACATCCAACCGGTCGGCCATTTCCTTTGGCATGAACGTTCGGTCAGCTTCTCTTGGCGGTTCATCAACCTATAATTTTATTGATACCATCCTTCTGCCCAATACCTTTCTCAAAGTTAACATGAACAACCAGCCCCTTGATGCATATGTCAGGAGCAGCACCTGGGCAGAAGCTTATGGCAGCCTGGCCTTGAACCTGGCAGACAAGAAGCATTTCATTTGGAATGCTGGCGTCACCATCAAATCGAACATGGGCCTTGCAGGCATTCATGCTTCCATCACGAATGGTCAATTCAAGGAATATGTACGTCCTGTTAACAATCTATACGAGGTAACCACTGCAGAACTGAACTATGGCTATTCAGCCAATCTTGATTTTTGGGATCCGGCTGCCAGTACGAAGTCCAACCTAAAACGCTACTTCAACCAATCCAGACGCGGAGGGTCGGTAGACCTGGGAATGGAGTGGATCATCAAGGACCAACAAAACATAGAACTGTTCAACAACCGGAGCCAGTACAATTATACCTGGAAGTTTGGATTATCCCTCCTTGATCTTGGCTATGCCAATTACAAGTATGGGCTTGAATCAGTTACTACTTCAGGTGTGAAACCCAATATCAACGGGATTGCCCTGGCCAGAAAATTTGACTCAACCATCACCGGACTGGATGTTTTGAATGATTCAATTCAAACAGCCGTCGGTCAGTTCAATGCACAAACAGGTGAATTCAGGATGCAACATCCGACAAGGCTGGTGATCAATGCAGACAGGCAAATAACCGACCTGATTTATATCAATGCGGAATTGTCCATCCCCATCCAGGCCGGGCCTGCAGCAAACTTGCAGACCCAGGACTTGAATCTTTTGACCATAACAGCCAGGCGTGAGACCCAAAAATATGGGGTTTATTTGCCGCTCTCAATTACCCGTGATGGAAGTTTCTGGATTGGTGCTGCGGTAAAAGCAGGTCCTGTTTTGTTTGGATTCCACCGTGTTCCAATTGGCACCAAAACCTCTTATCAAAATGGAGGAGCCTATCTGGCCTATACTATCAGCCCCAGTGAAAAACTGAGGAAGTCCAAAGGGAAGATCATCAAATGCCCCAAGTAATTTAGCTGAGGATGCTTTTGATAACATTGCCGTGAACATCCGTCAGCCTGAATCGGCGTCCCTGAAACTTGTAGACCAATTGTTCATGGTCAATGCCCATGAGGTGCAGCATGGTTGCCTGGAAATCATGCACATGCACCGGGTCTTTGATGATGTTGTAACTGAAGTCGTCTGTCATTCCATGGCTGTACCCAGCTTTCACACCTGCACCTGCCATCCACATGCTGAAGCATTTGGGATGATGGTCTCTTCCATATCCATCCCTTGTCAACTTGCCTTGTGAATAAACGGTTCTGCCAAATTCGCCACCCCAAACAACCAGTGTGTCTTCCAGCATACCCCTTCTTTTGAGATCGGTGATGAGTGCAGCTGTAGGTTGGTCAATCTGTGAACATTGGTGTCGTATTCCTTGTGGAAGGCTTCCGTGGTTGTCCCAGCCCTGGTGATAGAGCTGCACAAAACGCACATCTTTTTCGAGGAGTTTTCTGGCCAGGATGCAATTGGCTGCATAGCTTCCGTTTTCCCGGCTGTCTGGCCCGTAGAGCTCAAAAACCTCATTGCTCTCGTCACTGGTGTCCATCACTTCAGGCACCGAGGTTTGCATCCTGTAGGCCATTTCATATTGAGAAATCCTGGCATTGACCTCAGGGTCACTCCAGGCCTCATTCTGGACTTCATTCAACTGTTGAAGGTAACCAAGCATCTCTTTCCTGTCAGCCCCGTCATAGCCCTCAGGATCCTTCAGGAAGAGCACAGGGTCCTTGCCAGACCTGAACTGAACGCCCTGGTGTTCTGAAGGGAGGAATCCATTCCCCCAGAGCCTTGCATA
>JBIPNK010000112.1:0-5452 GCA_044373365.1 Chitinophagaceae bacterium | reverse complement strand
ATAATTTGAAATAATGAGAGTACAGGGATGAGCAGAAGGACTCTATTTTCCTTAAGGGTTCTAAATGACCTTAAGCCAATTACGATTGTAAAAAATGCAATAATTATATTGAGTAATTGTAATAAATATAGAAAGTACATTATTTATCTAATTGTTTTTTGAAGAATGATTTTCAAATTTAAGCATAGTATAAAACTACAATAGGGAAAAACCCCATTTTAAAAGAGAAAAACACCGGCAATTGAAATTTTCAGTTCTTTATTCCCAATGTATTTCTATCTTATTGATATACAATGCTTTAAGTTGTACTAATTTCGCTTCGCCAACCCAAAACTACAATGACCGTATTTTATGCAACCAGATAATAGGGTAGTTCTACTGAGTATCTACAACTTGATTTCGTCTAATTTTGCATTATATTATAGCTGCAATATGCTATATAACCCCAAATCCCGAATATGACCGAACCCATAAAAGTAGCCATAGCCGATGATCACGTTCTTTTCAGGGCTGGTGTGAAATCTGCCTTGTCTCTTCACAAAGACATTAAAATGATCGCAGAGGCAGACAATGGCATGCAGTTGCTTACTGTTTTAAAGCATATACAGCCTGATGTAATTTTGCTGGATATCCAGATGCCCATCATGGATGGTATCAATACATTGCCTGAAATCAAGAAACTATATCCAGAAATCAAGGTGATCATGCTTACCATGCACAATGACCACTCCATGATTTCCAAACTCATGGAATTGGGAGCCAATTCATATTTGACAAAGAATTCAGACTCAGAAATCATCTACCAGGCCATTAAAACTGTGCATGAGCAGGAATATTATTTTAATCAACTGACCAACAAAGCACTCATTGATGGTCTTCGCGTAAAGCGCCAGGCTGAGGCTTCTTTGCCTGTCGATGCCAAATTGAGCGATAAGGAAATTACCATACTTCGCATGATTTGTGAAGAGAAAAGTACAAAGGAAATTGCTGATTTGGTAGAGCTGAGCCCAAGAACGGTTGAAGCCATCAGGGATAAGTTGAAAGTTAAAACAGGCGCAAAATCACTGGCTGGTTTGGTCATGTATGCCGTTAAGTCTGGGATCATTGAAAACAGACCCATGGCCAATTGATCTTCAATTCCAGGAAATTTGTTTAGAATGTTCCTGGAGCATCAAACAAAACACTTTTCATTCAACCAAACAGCCTCGGGTTTGTTAAGCAAATATGTCTAACAAACCTGAGGTTAATATTTTTTGGTTCCGCCGGGATCTTCGTTTTTTTGATAATACGGGTCTGTTTCAAGCCCTGAGCAGTGGAAAACCGGTACTACCTGTTTTTATTTTCGATAGAAATATTCTCGATAAGCTTGAAAAGCCCAATGACCTTCGTGTTCAATACATCCATAATGCCCTAAATACCATGCAAATTGAGCTGATCGGAATTGGATCAGCCATCAAGTTTTATCATGCATCTCCCGATGAGGCATTTGAGGACCTTCTTGCGCGCTATTCTGTTGAAACGGTTTTCACCAATCATGACTATGAGGGTTATGCCCTGACAAGGGATGAGAAAATCAGGTCAATGTTGGAAAACAATGGCACAAGATTTCAGACTTTCAAAGACCAGGTTGTCTTTGAGAAACTGGAAGTGAGCAAGGATGACGGATCGCCATATACAGTGTTCACGCCATATTCCAGAAAATGGAAGGCACATTTGTTGTCTAATCCCATTTCATTTTCAGCATCAGAGGATTTGTTGTACAACTGCTTTAAACATGATGAGCATGCCATCCCTTCTCTTGAATCCATGGGTTTTTCCAAACAAGCTTGGAATTTTCCACAAACCACTGTGCCTGATGCATTGGTCAAAGGGTATACTGATTTTCGCAATTTTCCTGCTGTAGAAGGCACTTCGAGGTTCGGCGTTCACCTCAGGTTCGGGACCATGAGCATCAGGAAACTGGTTGAACATGCAAAGGGATTGAACGAGACCTTTTTGAATGAGTTGATTTGGCGGGATTTCTATCATATGATCCTTTCAAATTTTCCTCATGTTGGCCAGGGGATGTCCTTTAAAAAGGCATATGATGCGATTGAATGGAGAAACAGTGAAGCGGATTTTGAGAAGTGGTGTAAGGGGGAAACAGGATACCCAATTGTAGATGCAGGCATGCGTGAACTCCTGGCCACTGGCTTCATGCACAACAGGGTAAGGATGATAACGGCAAGCTTTTTGACCAAACATCTCTTGATTGATTGGCGTTGGGGAGAAGCCTGGTTTGCTGCAAAGCTGCTTGATTATGATTTGGCTGCCAACAATGGTGGGTGGCAATGGGCTTCAGGATCAGGCTGCGATGCGGCCCCATATTTTCGCATATTCAATCCGGCCTTACAAACGGAAAAATTTGACAAACAGGGTATATACATCAGAAAATGGGTTCCAGAATTTGATACCCTCCAATATCCCCCGCCAATGGTTGTGCATGAAGTAGCAAGAAAAAGGTGCCTTGAGACCTATGCCAGGTACTTGGGTAAGGATTAAATGATACTTTTGCAGGGATATGATGAGGAAGATTGACTGGTACATTCTCAAAAAGTTCCTGACCACTTTTTTCTTTTCACTGATATTGCTCACTACGATCAGTACGGTGATTGACATCAGTGAGCATACTGATGATTTTGCTAAATCTGGGCTTACTGCCAATCAGATCATCATGCAGTATTATGTGGGTTTCATTCCCTTCATTGTTTCCATGCTGTTCCCCCTTTTCGTATTTATCTCTGTCATCTTTTTCACCTCAAAAATGGCCAATCTCTCTGAATTCATCGCCATTTTGTCTTCTGGGGTAAGCCTTCAACGGATTTTAAGGCCTTATTGGGTGGGTGGAATCTTGCTGGGTTCAATACTTTGGTATGCAAATGCCTATATCATTCCCAGGGCCAACGCAATCCGTACAACATTTGAAGCCAAGTATACGAAGCTGGCCATGCCGCAGACAACCAGTGGTGGTATTTACATGCGTACAGACTCCTTTAGCTATGCTGGCATGCGCTATTATGACACAACCAACAAAGCTGGTGGTAACCTGTTCATGGAAACCATCAGAGGCAATCAGGTTGTCTACAACCTCAGGGCTGATAATTTTACCTGGGACACAACCAAAAGAAAATGGAAACTGAATGGGGTAGTGGAACGAACCATCAATGGAATGAATGAGTCCGTCACCTTCGAGTACGAGGTATTTAAGAAATTGCCATTTCTTCCTTCTGAACTCAAACGGGATGAATATTTACAGGCAAGGATGATTTCCCCTGACCTGAGAAAGAGAATTGAAAAGGAAAGGTTGCGTGGCTCAGAAACAGTCAAGGAACTTGAGATGGAAAATGCGCATCGGACTTCAACCCCTGTTGCGGTTTTGCTCTTGACCTTGATTGGGGCCATCTTGGCTTGCAGGAAAATCAGGGGTGGAAGTGGGGTTCACCTCGCCATGGGCATCATCATTTGTGCAGTTTTCATTCTGGCAGATCGGTTCTCCACGATATTTTCTACCAAAGGTGATCTTGACCCATATGTAGCAGCCTGGATTCCGAATTTGATTTTTGGAGCGTTAACCCTGTATTTGTACAAAAAGGCCCCAAAATAATTCAATTATTTTTTTCCAAAAGCTTGTGCACCTCGGTCGCTTTGATTTACCTTTACGCATCCAAAAAATCAGTCTACAATTACATAATTTCTTCCAATGGATTCAATAAAAGAGCGTTTTAAGGAAAAGGCAGACCTCCTTGGTGCAGAGATCAAGCAAATGCTCAAAGATCATGGAAACAAGGTCATCGGAGAGGTTACCCTGTCACAGATATATCAGGGCATGAGAGGAATGACCGGATTGGTCTCAGAAACATCCTTATTGGACGCCAACGAAGGCATTCGCTTTCGTGGTTATTCGATTCCAGAATTGAAGGAGAAACTGCCCACTGTGGCGGGTGGCTCAGAACCCCTTCCAGAGGGTTTATTCCACTTGATGTTATTGGGTGAACTTCCTACGCAAGACGAAGCGGATACCATCACTGCCACCTTGCAAAGGCGGTCACACGTACCCAACTATGTATTTGATACCATAGAGGCATTGCCTGTTTCATCCCACCCGATGACCATGTTTGTGGTGGCCATCATGGCTTTGCAAAATGGAAGTCATTTTGCCAAAGCCTATGCATCCGGCATGAACAAGAAAGATTATTGGGATGCTACTTTTGATGATACCCTCGATCTGATTGCCCGTCTGCCAAGGATTGCAGCCTATATTTACAGAAGAAAGTACAGGGATGGCCTACATATTGAACCCAATGGTTTGCTGGACTGGTCTGGCAATTTTGCCCACATGATGGGATATGATGATGAAGGGTTCAAGGAATTGATGCGTTTGTACATGACCATTCATGCAGATCATGAGGGTGGAAATGTATCTGCCCATACCACCCATCTGGTTGGTTCTGCACTCAGTGATCCATTCCTCAGCTTTGCTGCTGGTATGAATGGCTTGGCTGGGCCTTTGCACGGATTGGCCAATCAAGAAGTGATCAAGTGGATTTTCGAAATGCGTGAAAAGCTGGGTGTTGAGCTTCCTTCAAAAGAACAAATTGCAGAATATGTGAAAAAGACTTTGTCTGAGGGCAAAGTCGTTCCTGGATATGGTCATGCTGTGTTGAGGAAAACCGACCCAAGGTTTACCGCACAAATGGAATTTGGTAAAAAGCACATGCCCAATGATCCATTGGTGCAGACCGTTTGGTCCATCTATGAAACCGTGCCAGAAATTTTGAGTGCTTTGGGAAAGGTGAAAAATCCATGGCCCAATGTAGATGCACACAGTGGCGCATTGCTCGTCCATTACGGAATGGTAGAATATGAATTCTATACTGTTTTATTTGGCGTAAGCCGATCTTTGGGTGTACTGGCCAGTCTTTGTTGGGACAGGGCCCTTGGAATGCCACTCGAGAGGCCTAAATCTGTCACCACCATGTTGGTGAAGGAATGGCTTGACAGTAAGGACAATATTTGGGGTGACTAATCTTGGTTAAGATAAGCGCCTAAAGATCCATGAAGGAATCATTGATGTACTTCACCAGAGACAATGAATTTTTCAGGTCAAGTTTCTTTAGGATTCTGGCCCTATGGGTTTCTACAGTTCTTGGTGACAGAAACAAAGACTCAGCAATTTCCTTGTTGGTACTCCCGTTTTTGATCAATTTAATGATCTCGATTTCCCTTTCTGTCAACTTGCTTAATTTGTTGTCGTCTTCATCCACCAACAGTTGATTGGTAATGTTCCTTTGTATTTCAGCGCAGATGTATTTTTCTCCTTTCATCACAGCGCGGATAGCATCGTACATTTCCACCTTGCTGGAGTTCTTGGTTACGTAGCCAGATGCACCATTCCTGATCATCTTTTTTGCAA
>JBIPNK010000085.1:0-11342 GCA_044373365.1 Chitinophagaceae bacterium | reverse complement strand
TGGTTGATTGTGCATGGATACACCGATGATTTTGGTGCCTGGGGCCAATTTCTTGATCATTTTTGTGGCCTCAATACCAGAAAAAGGATTGATATTGATGTCAAGGATGGCGATATCAGGTTTTACATCTGTTATTTCGTCAATCAAGCTTTTTGTATTGTCATAAACTTTTACGACCTCAAACTCTGGATCCATGTTGATCAGGGTGGCCCAGGTTTCAGCAATCAGCAAGTGGTCATCAGCGATGATAATTCGGATCTTTTTGGTCATAATGTTAATTCAAATGGTAAATTAATGAATACTTCGTTTCCTTCTCCAGGGTTGGTTTTTATGTTAACATCCCCGCCATAGAACTCAACGCGGGAAAGAATACTTTTCAGCCCGATTCCTTTCTTGACTGTAGCCATTTCAAATCCAATGCCATCGTCTTTGTAGAGCATCTGCATTCCCTTCTTGTTTTGTTCAATCTTGATGTCTACTTTATTTGCATTTGCATATTTAAATGTATTGCTGCTCAGCTCCTGCAATACACGGAACATCATGATTTTGTGCTCATGCAGGAATTTTTCCGGATCCTTCCCCTTGTAAATCTTGAGTTTGAAAGAAGGCTTGGGTATAATTGAATAACTTCCAATCAGTTCAATTACAGCCTCCCTAAAGCCCAGATCTTTGATGGCAGGAGGGGCAAGGTTCCTTGAAAGTCTTCTGACTTCTTCTATGGTTTTTTTGATGGTCGATTGTGCTTTATCAATATCTTCTCCACTGATTGTTTCCTTTTCTTTTAGGATATTGAAATAAACACTGATGTATGCCAACATTTGGCCAACCCCATCATGAAGGTCTCTGCCAATAACATCCCTTTGTTCTTCTTCAGCTTGTAGCCTGGCCTCCATCAACTCTTTCTCCTTTTGAACACTTTCAAAAAGGATCTTGGTTTCCAGGTCCCGGATTTCCGTTACATCCCAATGGATTCCTATTGAGCCACGGACCTTGCCTTTCATGTCAAATGTAGGAGCACCACTGATTACCCAAGTGGCCAGATCTCCATTCTTTTTCTTTATCCTTATCTCATAAAGACCTTCTTTGCCATGTTGACGATTACGGCGTTCCTGTAGGTTGATCTCTTTTTCTGATAGTTCGTTAAGGAAAATATGGTCGGCCTTGTTTCCCAGCAAATCATCTTGAGAATAACCTGAAATCCTTTCAAATGAAGGGTTTACATAGAGAATCCTTTCCTCATTGTCCACTTCCATGATGCCAAGGTTCATGTTTGAAAAGAGGTTCCTGTATTTTGCCTCATTCTCGATCACCATCGTTTGTGCCATGTATTGTTCATTGATGTCACGAACGTGTATGAGCAATTTGTCGCCTCCAAGTTCATCTTCACTGATGTTGCTGTATACTGCCTCAACCCATTTTAACTCTTTCTGATTGTCTTGCATTTGAAAGCTCAATGCTCGTTGTATTCCCAGATGATTTTGTGAAAAGTCTTCAATACTGAGGTTGCTACCTTCTGCCTGGAGGCTGAAAAAGTATTTTCCAACTGTTTCCTTTTCTGTGTAGCCAAGGATTCTCTTGATTGAGGGAGAAACATATTCAATAATGCCATCCTTGTTGATAAGAAAGATGATGTCTGCAGATTTGTTCGATATCATCTCATACTTCCTTTTCTCTTCCTCCAGGGTAAAGAACATTTTTCGCTCTGAAGTGATGTCGAAAGCGGTACCAATATAGCCAAGGAATTCATTTTCGTGGGTATAACGGGGTACAGCTATTTCGAATACCCATCTGTATTCTCCATCTTTATTCTTTACAAGGTATCGCATCTCGCATTTTTGTTTGGCAAGCAGATGCAACATCCATTCATCAATGGCAGTTTTTCTGTGGTCTGGGTGCACAATCTCCGCAAACACTGATTGGTTTGGAATATCCTTTAGGTCGAATCCAAAAAAATCCCGCGATGCCTGATTGGTATAGGTAACTTTATTGTCCTGTCCAGAAACCCAAATCATCACAGGCATTGATTCTGTAATGAGTTGAAAACGTTCTTCAGATTCACGAACCTGGTTCCTATAGGTTTCGCTTGCTGTGATGTCGGTCAATCTTCCGGAGATTACCTCATCGTTCAAGTTTGAGTCAAATTTTATCTTGCCTTCTTCCAGTATCGACCTGACCTGTCCAGACACTTTGTTTTTAACCTTGTATCGTACCGTCATGCTGCCGTTGAGGTGGAACTCACGCATGGCATCATCATACACTTTCTTGTATTCATCAAGGATACATTCCCTTTTTTCTTCCCAAACATCTGATGCCTTGGGATTGAATCCCATAAACAATGGCCACCTTGAAGTGAAAAAATTCTTTGGTTTATTTTTTTGGTAGACCAGGTAATAAACATCGTTTGTTGACTCAAGAAAATTATTCAACTTGTTAAAGTTATCTTGTGCCCTTTGCTCTGTTTCTACCCTGTCGGTGATGTCTGAACCATATACGTTATACTCTTCGCTCTCTTCTCTTTTGATGATTTTGAATGAATAATTTCTGTCATTGGCAATCACGTCAACCGTTATTTGTTTGTCTCCTGGCTTGAGCATGAGAATATGCGACCAAAAGTTATTGATGTTGAAGATGGTGCCTTCAAAAATTACATTTGAAATGGATTTGGCATTTTTGTTATAGAACAAAATCTTGCCATTGATATCAATCCTGAAGATTGGGTTGGGGTTCTCATTGGGGAAAGAGGCAAGATTTCTGATCTCTTCAAGATTTTTTAATCTTTCATTGATATTCCTGATTACACAAATTATTTGTGTAGTGTTTTTGGTGTTGTTGATGACTGGCGACAAAGAAATACTGATGCCTATTTTATGCTGTTGCTTTGATAGAATATAAGTTGTGAAATTCTTTGATTTACCTGTACTGACGATCTCCGCAATTTCTTTTTTGATATCAATCCCTTCTGAATCTAAAAAAAGATCTTGAAACTGAAGCCCAATCATTTCTGAGGGTTCATATCCTAATATCGCCCTTGAGCTTGGGGATGATTTTCGAATGAGGCCACTGCTGTGCAGGTTTAGAAAAAGGTCAGAAGAATGGTTGATGATGGTGAGTTCTTGCTTTAATTTTTCCAGATCTTCCTGCTCATTTTTCAGGACTGATGTCATCTGTTGGATGTCGAAAATGGCATCATAGGCAGGGAAATCTGAATAGGTTAGCCCCAGCTCAAGCAATTTCTCATGTTCTTCTGCCCAGAGGGATCCGAAGAAAACAATATGATTTTGTTGATCCCTGTATTCGAATTGTCCTTTGAGGATGGTATTGTTCAACCCTTGGATTCCGATCAATACAAATTTTGAAGCAATTGATTTTAGGTATTCAAAATCAGGATGGGCATTGGATTTTGGCTTGATGATGTAAAAAATGCTGTGGAATGCATTGGTTGATTCATTGCTGAAAGAGAGGATTTTTTCCAGCGAAGGACCTTTTTTGATGATGGACATGCCTTCATCCACAATGAAATAGAATGGAAAAAGTCGATCTATCTCATTTAATTGAACTGTAGGTTTTGTATCGTCAGGATTTACTTCTCCCATTTGATCCTGAATAGGTCATGGTCAAGATCGCTGTTTATTTTTTCAGATTCTAGCTCTACCAAGACGCCTTGTTCCTTGAACATTTTAACAATGCCATGGAGCATTCCTTCCATCATGGCTGTCAGTCCGGGACGATTTGAATGATATTCAACCAACATGGAGTCACCATCCATACGGACTTTGAATTCTGGGGCAACGAGTTCCGGGTATGTCAAATAGACCCGATTGTGAAAATTAGGCAAGTTTAACATAAACTCCTTGAAGCTCAATCCACCTGAAGCCATCATGGAGGGGTATTTTTTTAGGGAAATCTCAAGGATCCAGAATTCGCCAAACATCTTTAAGACAGTGTTGAGGTCGGTAGTCAGCACTTCGGAAACTGCTCCAGCCAATCGGTAAGTATACGCATCATCATAAACCTGATGATTCTGAAACTCATGTACATCAATCTTGCTTTTTGCAATGATTTTTAACCAGGTTTCTTCGCCAAATTCTTTGACCACCAGGTCTTGAATCGATTGATTGATAATGCCGTACATGTAAAACTGTTAATTGATATAAATCTACTCAATATTCAATTGATCCCTAAAACAGGTTGAATGTTTTTTCTTGGTAAGGCGTAATTACCATCATTTTCAATACGTATTAATACGTATTGTCAGTTTTGTGTATGATATCAGATTTTTCTTCTAGCAAACTCTCGGTTGATGAGCTCGAGTTCCCTTCCTGTTTGGCCAGAAACGGAACTGTTTTCCTGTGCCCTTCTCATGAGGTAGGGAATCACCTCATGCACTGGGCCAAAGGGGAGGTATTTTGAAACATTGTATCCTGCATCAGCAAGATTGAAGGTGAGGTTATCACTCATGCCATAGAGCTGTGAGAAATGCAAGTGAGGATGCTTTGTAGATAAATGGTTGGATCCTGATTCGTTTGCCGCCAAAAGATTGCTTTTTTCATTATGGCTTGCAACGATGATGGAAACCATTTCTATTTTTGTCATGCAAATCTTAACGGCTGCATCATAATCCCTGTCTGTTGACTCCTTGTTGGGCTGGATGGGTGAGGGATAGCCCAATTTCATAGCTCTAGCCCTTTCCTTTTCCATATAAGCCCCCCTTACCAGCTTTAGTCCGGCAACATATCCTGCCTGTTCAGCTTCTTCAAGGGCGTCAGACAGGTATGATAACCTATCTGATCGATACAGTTGAATGGTATTGTATACAACAACTTTTCCCAGGTTGAACTGCGCCATCATCTGGGAAGCCACCACATCAATGGCATCTTGAATCCAGGATTCTTCTGCATCAATCATAATACCAATGCCTGCATCAGATGCTGCCTGGCACAATCGCATTGTTCTGGAGATCAGTTGTTTCCATTGGGCCTTTTCTTCCAGGCTCAATTCTTCAAATTTTCTTTTAAACCGGGTGGCCAAAGGCTCAACGCTGTTGGCTGATAAGGTAGTATCCAGTTTTTCTAGGAGTGAACTGGCAATCAGGCCTGTTATTTTAATACTGATGAAGGGTATGTTTTTTCTGGTGGCAGCAAAATGGATGACTTTGACGAAATAATTGGTCTCTGCTTCATATTTGTCTTCATCACCTTCACCTCCTTCAACCCCATAATCCAGAATAACCTGCACGTTGAATTTTTCAAGCATATCAGCAACTCCCACCGTTTCTTCCAGGGATTCACCACCGACAAATTGCCGAAACAAGGTATTTTTGATCACTCCTTTGACAGGCAGGCCTGATGAGATGGCCCAGGGAGTGATAATTGTTCCCAATTTTACCAAAGGGGCAAACTGCATCATTGAAAATAAAAACCGGGCTCTTTTAAGGTCACGGTCAGTTTTGTAGGCAAAGGCTTTTTCAGTATTGTTGAAATTGATCGGCAGTGCTGAATTGGACATGTTGCAGGGACTTGAATGGCCTCAAAGATACAGCGAAATAGTTGTTGACAGTTGCTCAGCCCTTGCTTTCATCCATGATTTTGGACAATAGCGCTGATTTGGAGTGGATGTTGAGCTTTTTGTAGATGTTTTTCAGGTGATAATTAATGGTGTATGTGGTTACAAAAAGAGCGTCAGACATTTGCTTGTAACTATACCCTTTTTCAACCAGTGCGACAATCTCTTTTTCCCTAAAGGTTAATTCGTCTTTGAAGCTTGACTCTTTTTTGGATTGCAAAATGCTGATTACTTTTCCAATGGAGAGTTCATCAATGAAGGATCCTGTTCTGCTGGTTTGGTTGATTACATCAATCAAATGGCTCAATTGTGCCGTTTTTAAGGCATAGCCGGAGGCCCCTTGTTTGATGCAATTGATGATCAGGCTGTCTTCATTGTAAGCAGTGAGCATGATGATTTTTGCAGCTGGGAATTTCCCTTTGAGGTAGGGGATGCCTTCAAGTCCGGATTCTCCGGGCAAAAATATATCCAAAAGGATGATGTCTGGAGATTGGCTGTTCTTGAGTTCAGATTGTTCTTTTGCTTCTTCCATAGAGGCACAAGAAAACACAACCATCATTCCCTCAGCACTGTTCAGGTAATCCCGAAAGCTCTTGAGTAAAAAAATATTATCTTCTATGATGCCAATTCTAATCACATTATATATGCTCTTTCGAAAGATAAGGATGATTCTTATTTTATTTAATATGTGGTTGATTTATCCTTTGATTAACTACTAAAAACAACTAATTATAGTAGCATCGAGTTAATAATTGTTGGGCATATTTATATTGTTTTATATTCAAGCAGTTTTTATGCCCAATTGCTAAACAATGATAAAAGGGTTTTTTCTCATTTTTTTATGTTTTTTCCTATTTTTTAACAGGTAAAAAGACATAAAATTGTGATTGAAACCTATTGAGTTATAAACACTAACACCATGTTAACACCTGCCAAGTTGACCGCCATTGAAAATGCATTTGACGGAATTGCCCTTCTTGATAAAAGCGGGCATTATATGTACATGAACAAGGCGCACGCCAATATGTTTGGTTATGATGATGCAGATGAATTGTATGGGAAGTCCTGGCAGAGTATATATACACCAGAAGCTGCAGAAAGGCTACAAAAAGAGGTATTCCCACTGTTGGGGAAAAATGGTAATTGGTCTGGTGAAACCATAGGCATTAGCAAAGACAAGAAGCCCGTCATGCAATACATTTCCCTGACCAATCTTCCTGATGGTGGATTGGTATGCGTTTGCAGGGACAATTCAAAGGCCATCAATGCCAACCGCTTGCAGTACCTGATGAGCAACCTGGGTAAGGGGATTCTTGTTGAAGACGAGAATCATTGTGTGGTATTGGTGAACAGGCAGTTTTGCAATCTTTTTCAGATTCCTGCACAGCCCCAGGAAATGATTGGTGTCAATTGTCTGGACTCGCTTCAACAATCTCTTGCATTGTTCAAAGATGCCGAAAAGGTTAAAAATGATATTTTCAGCATGATGGGCAAGCAGGAACCGCTGATTGGCCAGGAAGTGGTGTTCAAAGACGGCAGGATCTTGGAAAGGGACTATGTTCCCATCATCATAGAGAATACGTTCAAAGGGCAGCTTTGGAGTTATACCGATGTTACCCAAAACAGGCAGTTACAAAAAAGCCTTGTGGATGCTAAAAACAGGGCGATTGCTTCAGAAAAGGCAAAGTCTGCTTTTCTATCCAACATGAGCCATGAAATTCGGACGCCCATGAATGCTATCATGGGTTTGGCAGAGCAATTGTCAATGTCTCAGCTCAATGAACAACAACATTATTTTGTAAAAAATATCAGCGATGCAGCCCATGGTTTGCTGGGCATCATCAATGATATCCTGGACATGTCTAAGATAGAAGCCGGGAAAATGAACATTGAAAAAGAAATTGTTTCACTTAAGGATATCAACAAAAGTGTTGAAAATATTCTCCGGCCCAAAGCAAAAGAAAAGGGCCTGAGCTTTGAAACTGATTTTGACAGAAAAATAGATTCCAATCTTTTTGCTGATGAAGTGCGCATCAGACAGGTATTGATCAATATTGTAGGGAATGCCATCAAATTTACTGATTCCGGTACTATTAAGCTTTCCAGTAGGATGGTAGAAGAGAAGAACCAGACGCAACGGATTTTGTTTACCTGTGAAGATTCCGGCATTGGCATCTCTGAAGAAGGACTCAAGCATATTTTTGATGATTTTTATCAGGAGGTCAATGAGAACAACCACCGCCACACAGGGTCAGGACTTGGGCTGGCCATTACCAGAACACTTGTTAACCTGATGGGGGGCAAGGTTTGGATTGAGAGTACAAAAGACGTGGGAACCAGGGTGATGGTAGAAATACCATTCGAGATGGTTGCTGCTGATGAATTGATGAAGGATGTTGTTCAGTTTGATGATTGTGGATTGATGGAGGGCAAGAAAATCCTGATTGTTGATGACAATAAACTCAATAGGATGCTTTTTACCATGATGGTCAAGAACATGAACGGCATTCCAGAAGAGGCTGAAAATGGACTTGAGGCCGTTGAATTGATTAGCAAGAATAAATATGATTTAGTGCTGATGGATGTTCAGATGCCCATCATGGATGGCCCCACTGCATTGGCCCTTATAAGAAAGAACCATGGAGAAACCATTCCTGTTATTGCCCTGACTGCAGCTGCCTTCAAGTCAGAGGTGAGCCATATGTTGAACCTGGGTTTCGCAGATTGCATCACCAAACCAATTGACCAAAAAAATCTCCAGCACCGTCTTTGCCTTTTCTTTAAGACAGGCTCGGTGAAAGAAAAATATTATCAATCCATCCACAAAAAAATCATTTCTAATATTTCTGAAATGGCGGGCAATGAACCTACACAGGTTGCGAAAATGATGGAGTATCTATTGGACGAGGTGGCTCATGCATTGGGGGAATGGCAAATCAGTGTTCCTGCCAAGGATTGGGATGGTGCAAAGAGAACCTTGCATAGGGAAAAAGTGATGATCAAATCAATTGGCATCAATGGTTTTGATGGATTAATCAGAGAAATCGAGGATGATTCCATCAAGAAAACGGAAGCTGAAATGACACTGATGTATGCTCAGCTCATTGACCTGTTCCACAATTTGCAGAAAAGAATCTCCGAAAAATAAGCCTACCAGGTAAGCTCTAATTTGTTGTTTCTTCTTTCGTTGTCTGCCATCCTTTTGGTAGGGTCAATTTCAATCTTCTTCAGGTCAAGTAGTTTCCTGTCAATGGTGATCACGTGGGTAGGATGGGTCCATTTCCAGGGTTCACCAACCGTACGTTTGATGGCAGGCTCTTCATTTTGCTTGGTGCCAAACATGAGGTATTGTGGGATGTAAGCCGTTTCTCTTGAGCCATCCTTGAAGACCATCTCAATATCAATAGGCATGGGCATGGTTCCTGCATTCCTTAACCGTATTTTCATTTTTCCACCCTCATCCCAAAGGCTGTCAATCCCATAATCAATTGTTTTGGTGGTGTTAACAAAGAAATCCTTGTACCAATCCAGTTGGATGCCACTTTCATTTTCAGCCAGCCTGATCAGGTCGTTCACATGGGGGTGTTTGAATTTCCAGGTTTGAAAATATTTCAACAGGATGCTGTCCCTGACGGGAGCGCCTACAATATAACCCAGTTGCTCCATGAAAACTTCTCCTTTTGAATAGGCATTGGTGCTGTATGCTGTGTTACTGCTGTAATGGTCTGAATGGGTTGTCAAAGGCTCATTGAAATCGCTTTTTGAAAGGGCGATGTAGGCATTGTATGCACCAAGATGAGGGAATGAATCCTTGCTTTCATGGAGGTAATTCTGAACATTCGATTCTGCAAAACTGGTAAACCCTTCGTCCATCCAGGGATAGAGGGATTCATTGGTGCCCAGGATCATCTGGTACCAGCTGTGCATCCATTCATGGATGACAACACCTTCACCAGCACCTTTGAGCAAAGTGGCCATGGGATATTCCATGCCGCCATCTCCTCCCTGTATAAATGAATATTGTTTGTAGGGGTACTCACCATAATGCTTGTCAATGAAGGGCAATGCTTTGGATGCAAGCTCCAGGACACTGTCCCACTGAGACTTGTAATTGTTGATATAGGTATTGAGGCTGGTTCCTTGCCTCATCCTGGCTGGCATAGCATTGAACTGGGCAGTCAATGCTGCAGTATCTATTGTATAGAAAGAATGAAGAACAAGTCCTTTTCTAACCTGTTTTGAATTGTGTACATATCCAGGATCTGCTGCCCAAACAAAATCATGCACATTGGGGGCCTTGAACTTCCAGGTCAGGGTCTTGCCCTGTGTAGGTTTGAATGGCAGGCTTGCATATTTTTCGTAGCCATGCCCAATTTCATGGGGGTTTTGCAAATAACCTGTTCCGCCAATTACATAGTTTTTATCGATGGTAATGTTGACTTCAAAATCGCCCCAAATGCCATAGAATTCTCTTGCAACATAAGGTGTAGGATGCCATCCCTGCAGGTCGTATTCCGCCAATTTAGGATACCACTGTGCCATGCTGAAGCGGACACCTTCAGCATTGTCTCTTCCGCTTCTTCTGATTTGAACAGGCACCTGGGCTTCAAAATCCAGCTCTATCAGGGCCTTGGATTTGGGGAGAATGGGTTTGGATAATTCCACTTTGAGAATGGTTTCATAGGCTGTGGTTTTTTGTAATTGACCATTCACCCTTAGGTTTTTGACCTCCTGGAATCCAATTTCATTGGGCTTAAGGTTTGAAATCCTGTCTCTAACGCGTTGGTCCCAGTCTGCACGGCCCCTGATCAGTTTCTTCCCCAACTCCTGGCTGCGCATATCCATCATGCTGCCGGGTTGAAAAGCATTCCATTGAAGGTGATAGTAAAGTACTTTTAAGGTATCTGGAGAGTTGTTCCAGTAATCGAGGCGTTGTTTGCCGGAAAACCTGTTGTTTTCAGCATCAACCTTTACATCCATCTTGTAATTGACTTTTTGCTGCCACCTGTCGGCTTGGGCAAAAAGAGCATTTTCAGCAATAAACAGGCAGAAAAAAGCGGCCAATGCAGCAGCAAGATGAATTTTCCTCATAAACAATGGTTATTTCTCCGAAATTAATGCCATTTTATAAATTCACATTGATTTTTGGCGATAATGTTTTTGGGAGCTATTTTTGCACCATGTTAGCAAACGGTCATATCCACCATCATCATAACTTGCCTTAGGGGAAGCCTGGTATTGGTGTATACATAATTCGGGCTTGCCATTGGTAAGCCTTTTTTTATTTTAAACAGGATAGCATGGAAAATGAAACAGTATTAAGGATTGCCATTCAGAAGTCTGGCAGGTTGTATGAAGACTCTGTTCAGCTTTTGAAAGAATGCGGAATTGAACTCAGGAATGTAAAGGACAGGCTAAGAACTGTTTCTGAAAATTTTCCAATTGAAGTGTTTTTCCTGAGGGATGATGATATCCCCGAATATGTTGAGGATGGTGTTGCGGATATTGGCGTGGTTGGTCAAAATGTTTTGGCAGAAAAAAACAGGAAGGTTGATACTGTTGAAGCCCTTGGTTTTGGCAAATGCCGACTTTCTATTGCTGTCCCCAAAGCTGAAGTGTACAAGGGTGTTGCTTCTCTTGAAGGAAAGAGAATTGCTACGAGTTACCCACACCTTGTGAAATCATTCCTTGCAGATAACAAGGTGACAGCCAGCATTCATGAAATCAGCGGCTCGGTTGAAATTGCCCCCGGCATTGGACTTTCTGATGTGATTGTTGAT
>JBIPNK010000121.1:0-4135 GCA_044373365.1 Chitinophagaceae bacterium | reverse complement strand
CAACCGCAGGATGGGATCATCAAGCAGGAATTCTGGAAAACAAAGGAACAGGTGAAAGCTTCGGTTTTTGGCATCTACTCTTCCATGATGGAATCCTCTTCGGGTGGTTATGCTACGCAAGGCTATGTTCCCTCCATGCCAGAACTGCTCTTCGTATGGGGAGAGGCAAGGGCAGACAATGTTGCCAATGCCACAGCATCCAGTGCTGATGATATTGCATTGGTGAATGTGAATACCCAACCAACCAATGTCAACACCAATTGGAGGCCTTTTTACAGAACCATCAATTTTTGCAATACTGTTATTGAGAAGGCTCCTGAAGTATTGGCCAATGACAACACTTTTACCCAGTCTCAGCTCGACAACTACCTCAGTGAAGCGTTGGCGATCAGGGCCCTGATGTATTTCTATTTGGTTAGGAGCTTTGGGGATGTTCCCCTGAAAACGGATGCCACTTTGAGTGACGAGAACATCAAACCGATTCCGAAATCCACACAGGCTCAGGTGTTGACACAAATTGTTGATGACCTCAAATTGGCAGAATCCAAAGCGGTCAAATCTTTCGGTGACGTTGATTCAGATAAAGGCAGGGTAACACAATATACCATCAACGCGATTCTTGCTGACGTTTACCTTTGGATGGATAAATATCCCGAAGCCATTGCAGCGTGTGATAAGGTAATCAATTCTGGAAAATTTGGACTCATTCGAGGGGCTACCAGAAATGGCCCTGTGATGGAATACAATGAAAGTTGGTTCAATACTTTGTATGCTGATGGGAATTCCAACGAAGGTATCTTTGAGCTACAATTCAGTGCTCAAAGGCTGAATCCATTCTTCCCGATTTTTTCAGCCACTATACCTGCAAGGCGATGGACTGCTTCTGCGGACCTCATAGAAAGGGTTTTCACGCTTGATCTCAACGATGATAAGAATGTAGACATCAGGGCTGACAGGGGGTCTGTCAGTGCCGCCACTTCAACTATTTGGAAATACATCGGCGCAAGTCCATTTATAACCAGACCCATTGATCAAAGCTTTGCTCATTGGTTTTTCTACAGATATGCCGACATAATGCTCATGAAGGCAGAGGCTTTGAATGAGATTGGGAATGGAAAGGACGCACTTGATTTGGTATACAAGATCAGGGCGCGTGCCAATGCATTGGTTGCAACTGATTTGGCTCCATCTCCAACGGACAAGAACCTGATCCAGGATTTCATTTTGGAGGAAAGGGCGCGAGAGTTCTGCTTCGAAGGAAAACGCTGGTATGATGTGTTGAGGAATGCCAAAAGAAAAAATTATGCAAGGTTGGGAATATTGCTGAACACTGTTTCACAGAGTGTTCCTTCCAATCTTCAGCAGTCCGCCCAAGCCAAAATGAGGGACGTCAACAGCCATTATTTTCCGATTTATATTTATGAAATGCAGACCAATAAACAGTTGGTTCAAAATCCTTTTTACAAATAATTAAGCCATCATATGACCAGAAAAAATTTATTCATCTCAGGGCTTATTGGCATCTCTTTGTTGTACATGGTTTCATCGGGTTGCAGAAAAATTGAAGTCGTAGAAACCACAACAACAGATGTGAACATTGTTGGCTACCTGGACAAGAACCTCGACTCTTTTTCCCTTTTCAGAAAAATTCTTGACAGGACTGAAACGGCTGCTTTCCTGAATGCATACGGTTCCTATACCTGTTTCGCCCCAACCAACACTGGGGTAACCACATATCTGAAAAATATCGGAGCAACATCGGTGGAGACGGCAGACCTCAAGACCCTCAAAGACATGGTCAGGTTGCATCTGCTGGAAGATACCATCTATACCAGTTCCTTTACTGACGGGAAATTACCAGTGATCACCATGTATGGACAGTTTCTTGTCACCTCTGTTGTAAACAGGGCAGGTGCATCAAGCTATATCATCAATAGACAAGGTGCTGTCACCAAATCAAACGTCCGGGTAGGGAACGGCATCATTCATGCCATTGATCAGGTCCTTATTCCTGCGACCAAAACCATTGCCCAGCAACTGGAAAGCAATCCAGAATATTCCATTTTTGTTCAAGCTATGAAGGAAACAGGATTTTTTGCTAAGCTGAACACGGTGGATCCTGACTTGTCCAAACGATGGGTAACTGTTTTCGCAGAAAGCAACAAAGCTTTGGCCGACAGTGGATTCACTTCCTATGCTGCGCTGAAGGCAAAACTTTCAAAAACAGGAAACCCACTCAATGCCAACGATAGCCTTAACATGTATGTGGCCTACCACATTACGCCAGGCTTGAAGTTCCTTGGAGACATCATTACAGTCCCCACCCATGAAACCTATTTACCCCAGGAAGTGGTGAGCATCAAATTAATTGACCAAGATGTATTGTTGAATGAAGATGAATTCAATGGCATAGTTGAGCCGGGTATTAAAATTAATCGGGCAAAAAGTGATATTGGTGCAACCAATGGCGTTTTCCATGATGCTGCTGCTCATTTCAAAGTGAAGTTCAGGATGCCTGCAGCTTTGTATTGGGATGTATCATCATTTGCCGAAATCAAAAAGCTCCCTGCTTTCTACAAAAAGGCGAACTATAACTTTACAAGGGCAACTGAGGCCGACAATCCTATCAAGGACCATTACTGGGGTTGGGGTTCATTGGCAGGTACCAATGTGATGACCTATACCTATTCTTCTTCAAGCTCCATCACCAACTATGCCGTCAACAATGACATTAACATGTTGCCGCTCGGCTTGCCTTCAAGGCCAGTTCATTGGGAAATGCGCACTCCTCCTATCGTAAAAGGCAAATACAAGGTATGGATCTGCTATAGGGCCCAGAAACAGTCCAGTAGTTCCAATATGCTCTGTCAGGTAGAAGTAAACGGTAATATCATGCAAAGGACCATGAACTTTACCGAAAACCGCCCTGCAGGAACAGATGCAGAACTCGAGGCCATCGGTTGGAAGCGTTACACGGAAAATACTGCGAATGTTTTTGCTGCCAGGCAAGTGGGTGTCATTGATTTCAAAACCACACAGCAGCAAATCATCAGGATAACACCGCTTGTTGGTACTCAGAATAACAACAACCTAGACATGATTCATTTCATTCCCATTGACCAGAATCAGGTATTGCCAAGGTTGAAGCCTGACGGGTCTTTCATCTATCAATAGGAACCAAAGGGAATCAGAAAAGTTTAAAAAGAACAAATGACCAGAATGAAATACAGATCAACATCACTTGGAATTGCCCTTCTGGCAATCATGGTGGTCTTTACCGCAGGATGTAAAAAGATGGACAAGGAACGCAATGCCGTGTCTGATCCGTCCCTTCAAAAAAATCTTTTTGAAGCCATCAGCGCCAGCCCAGAGTTTTCGGTTTTTTCTAAATACCTGGTACAAACGGGATATGACAAGGTCTTGTCTACAACAAAAACCTATACGGTTTTTGCTCCCACCAATGAAGCCATGATCCTGATTGATGCAAGCATAACAGGGAATGCTGCAAAACTCAAACAGTTTGTTGCCAACCATGTAACGGAGGAAGTACTCAGCTATTCAGCTGCAACAGCCAATCGCAGGGTGCAAATGGCCAATGGCAAGTACAATGCAATCGGTAACATGGCCTTTGAAAATGCCACTGTGACCCATCCCAACAGGTATGCAACCAATGGGGTTTTTCATGGCATCAACATGGGGGTGAATGCTTTGGAAAATTGCTGGGAATTTGTCACAGAAAATTCATCATCACCCTTAAAACAAAGAATGTTCCTGAAATCATTGTTCACCAATGTTTTTGATCCTACCAATGCAACGATTGTTGGGATTGATCCCAATACAGGTGAGCCCCGTTACCAAAAAGGAACAGACTCTGTTTACACCAATATCTATTGGAGAAACGTACATGACCTGAGGAATGAGAAAAAGCAATTCACTGTTTTCGTATTGGCCGATGGCGGATGGGATGCAGAGCAAGTAGCGCAATCAAAATATTTTGCATTGGGAACACCCGACAGCACTGCTTATGCAACCTCCTGGAACATCGTGAAAGATTTTGCAGTGGATACTGCCTATACACTGGCTTCACTTCCTGATACTGTTGTTTCCAAGTTTGGGGCAAAACTTCCCATCAATA
>JBIPNK010000028.1:0-34829 GCA_044373365.1 Chitinophagaceae bacterium | reverse complement strand
AACCCTTACACCTCTCCACCCCTAAACCCTTACACCTCTCCACCCCTAAACCCTTACACCTCTCCACCCCTAAACCCTTACACCTCTCCACCCCTAAACCCCTAAACCCTTACACCTCTCCACCCCTAAAACCCCAACAATTTGGTCATTTCCCCCCAAACCCCTATCTTTGCATTGGAAACATGAAACAGATGAAGGGAACGGTGCCGTTCCCTTCTTTATTTCACAGAAGATGGCAACAGAAGAAAAAACAGTACAGGTTAAGGCATTGGCCGAAAAATTACTCGAATCGGAGCCCCAATACTTTTTGGTGAGGGTCAACGTTCGCCCCATCAACAACATCAGCGTTTATGTAGATGGCGATGAGGGTGTGACCATTGAAAAATGCGTCAAACTCAACAGGGCACTCTACAAGGAAATTGTTGAGCAGGAGATTTGCAAGGATGGTGAGTTTGGACTTGAGGTATCTTCTCCGGGTATTGATGAGCCCCTTTTGTTGCAAAGACAGTTCATCAAGAACATTGGCAGGGTTGTTGAACTTGAAATGAAGGACGGCCGTGCATTTGAGGGTAAACTGCTTGCAGCAGACGAAAAAGGCATCGAAGTGGACGAGGAGAAAGGAAAGGGGAAAAAGCTGGAGGTCATCAAACATGTCCTGCTTTTTGATGACATTAAAACGACAACGGTTAAAATTGTATTCTAAAAAATAAAAGACAAGAACACTAAATGGATATTTTATGGCAAGTATCAATCTGATCGAATCTTTCCAGGACTTCAAAGATGCAGAGAACATCGATCGTCCCACGCTCATGAAAGTGCTTGAAGATGTATTCAAGACACTGCTCCGCAAGAAATATGGATCCGACGAAAGTTTCGACGTAATCGTCAATACTGAAAAAGGTGACCTTGAAATCGTTCGCCACCGCATGATTGTAGAAGATGGTGCAGTTGAAAACCCACTGATGGAAATTGAATACAGTGAAGCGGTGAAGATCGAACCAGATTTTGAGGTTGGGGAAGAACTCTACGAAGAAGTGGACATCATGGATTTTGGTCGCCGTGCCATTCTCGCTGCCAAGCAAACATTGGCAAGCCGCATTGGAGACCTCAAGAAGAACGCCCTTGTAAAAAAATACGGTGACCGCGTTGGAGACATCATCAACGCTGAAGTTTACCAGGTATGGAAAAAAGAAGTCTTGCTCATCGATGAAGATGGCAATGAGTTGATTCTGCCAAAGCCTGAGCAGATCCCTTCTGATTACTTCAAAAAAGGAGAAAGCATCCGTTCGGTGATCAAAAAAGTGGAATTGAAAAACAATGCCCCTGTGATCATCCTTTCCAGGACCCATCCTTCTTTCCTTGCGAAACTCCTTGAGATTGAGGTGCCGGAAATTTTTGATGGCCTCATCGTCATCCGTAAAATCGTACGTGAGCCAGGTGAGCGCGCCAAAGTAGCTGTTGAAAGCTATGATGACCGTATCGATCCGGTGGGTGCTTGTGTGGGAATGAAAGGAAGCCGTATCCATGGCATCGTGCGTGAACTGAAGAATGAAAACATTGATGTGATCAATTTCACCAACAATATTCAATTGCTCATCCAGCGTTCTCTTACTCCAGCGAAGATTACGAGGATGAACATTGATAATGAAGGCAAGCGTGCTGAAGTATTTGTATCACCAGACCAGGTTTCATTGGCCATCGGTAAGCGCGGTGTAAACATCAAATTGGCTGAAGACCTCACCGATTTTGATATTGACGTGTACCGCGACAATGAAGGTGAAATGGCTGAATACGATATCGATCTTGATGAATTTAGCGATGAGATTGAAGGATGGATCATTGAAGAACTCAAGCGTATCGGTTGTGATACCGCGCGCAGTGTGTTGGATCTTACTGCAACAGAATTGGAACGCAGGACAGATCTCGAAAAAGAAACCATCGAGGAACTTCGCAATGTTTTGAGGGCAGAATTCGAGAAAGACTAGTCAGCACAGCAAGCAAACAAGAAACAAGCAAAAAAAGCCCAGGAGGATAAATGTCAGAATCAAACACACCCAGGTTAATGGCCGCGGCCAAGGAGTTCAACATCGGTAAGGATACGTTGGTGGACTTTCTTGCCAGTAAGGGATTCAGCAAGGATGATCTAAAGCCCACTTCCAAGTTAACGGAAGACATGTATCATTCTCTGCAGCAGGAATTCTCTTCTGATAAGGCAGCGAAAGCAAAAAGTGATGCCATTGAAATCCCTAAGGGGTCATCAGGCGAGGCAAAGAAGAAGAAAGACGAAGAAGAGATTGTTTTCAAAAAGGATACCAAGAAAAAGGCAGAGCCTGAAGTGGTGGTAGAGCAACCTGCTCCTGCGCCTACTCCTGCCCCAGAACCAGCGCCTGTTGTCGTTGAAGTGCCTGAAGTGGTGCCAGCTGAAGAGCCAGCAGTGGTTGCACCAGCACCTGCACCTCCACAAGAAGTGGTCACTCCTGTTGAGCCTGAAGTGGAGATTACAAAAATCGAGGCACCTGAATTGCATGGGCCTAAGATTTTGGATAAGATCGACCTTGATGCCATCAATGCTTCAACACGTCCTAAACGCGGTGAAGCAAAAAAGAAAGTCGAACCCAAGGCCGAAGAGAAGGCTCCTGAGGTTGCAGCAGTTGTACCAGAACAAATACTGCCTGTAGAAGCACCAAAACCAGCAGAACCTGATAGGGTTAAAATAGAAGCTCCGGAACTCGAGGGTCCCAAGATTGTCGGCAGGATTGAACTCAAGCCTGAGATGGACGACAGGAGCCGCAATGCTGATGTGAAAAGAAAACGAATTCGGATTCCGATAGAGAAAAAGGAGCCGGAGAGAACGAAACCATCCATTCAAAAAGGTGGAGCACCTGCTGCACCACAGCGTCCTTCAACACCTCGTGTAGGCGGACCTCGCGTGGTCAGGAGAGGAGAAGTGAAGGAGATTGATGAGAAGGAAATCCAAAACAAGATCAAGGAAACACAGGCCAAACTCTCTGGTGGCGGTGGTGGCTCAAAAGCCAAGATAACCAAGTCCAAGCTTCGTCGCCTCAAACGTGAGGAAATCGAGGCTGGTGCAGAAGGAGAAGGGGATGAAAAAATCCAGTTGACTGAATTTATCAGTGTGAGTGAATTGGCCAGTTTGCTGGATGTGAACTTTGCAGAAATCATTGGCAAGTGTATGAGCCTTGGTATCATGGTTTCCATCAACCAAAGGCTTGATGCCGAGGTGATCGAGCTGGTTGCCGGTGAGTTTGGTTTTGAAGTGGAATTCATCGACATGGAAAAGCAAATGGAGATGGAAGAGGAAGAAGAAGTTGATGCTCCAGAGCAGCTGCTTCCCCGCGCTCCCATCGTTACCATCATGGGTCACGTTGACCACGGTAAAACTTCTTTGCTTGACTATATTCGCAATGCAAATGTAGTAGCCGGTGAGGCGGGTGGTATCACCCAGCACATTGGTGCTTACCATGTTGATCTTCCTTCCGGAAAATCCATCACCTTCTTGGATACACCTGGTCACGAGGCCTTTACGGCGATGCGTGCCCGTGGTGCCAAGGTCACTGACCTTGCTGTTATTGTGATTGCAGCGGATGATGCGGTGATGCCTCAAACAAAAGAGGCCATCAGCCATGCACAAGCGGCGGGTGTACCGATGATTTTTGCGATCAACAAAATCGATAAGGACGGAGCCAACTCCCAGAAGATATACGAACAGCTTGCCGGGATGAATATCCTTGTGGAAGAGTGGGGAGGAAAATTCCAGAGCCAGGAAATCGCTGCCAAATCTGGTTTGAACATCGATAAGCTGCTTGAAAAGATTTTGCTTGAAGCAGAATTGCTCGACCTGAAAGCCAATCCTGAAAGGGAAGCCAGTGGTACCATCATTGAAGCAACCCTCGACAAGGGCCGTGGATATGTGGCCACCATTCTTGTGCAGAACGGAACACTCCAGCAGGGCGACCTGGTGGTGAGTGGTCAGCACTATGGAAGGGTCAAGGCCATGATGAACGAAAGGAACAAGCGTGTAGACGCCATTCCACCTTCATCACCCGTTTTGATTCTTGGTCTGAATGGTGCACCGCAGGCAGGTGAGAAGTTCAAGGTTTACCAAGAGGAGTCTGATGCCAAGGAAATTGCAGGCAGAAGGGCCCAGATCATGCGTGAGCAGGGTATCAGGACCAAAAAACATATTACGCTGGATGAGATTGGCCGCAGGTTGGCACTCGGTAATTTCAAGGAACTCAATATCATCATCAAGGGTGATGTGGATGGATCTGTTGAGGCCTTGAGTGATTCATTGCAGAAGCTTTCCACGCAGGAGATTGCCATCAAGGTGGTACACAAGGCCGTTGGACAGATTACTGAAAGTGATGTATTGCTTGCCACTGCATCTGATGCGATCATCGTTGGTTTCAACGTTCGTCCTTCTATTCAGGCCAACAAGATTGCCGAAAACGAAGGTGTACAGATCAAGCTTTACTCCATCATCTACAACGCCATTGAGGAAATCAAGAGTGCCATGGAAGGTATGCTTGAGCCGAAGATTGAAGAGAAAATTGTGGCCAACGTTGAGGTGCGTGAGGTGTACAAGTTTGACAAGGCTACCGTTGCCGGTTGTTATGTACTGGACGGTAAAATCAGCAGAAACAACAAGATCCGTATCATCCGTGATGGTATCGTTGAATATCCAAGAGGGGAAGGGCAAAGCACAGAACTGGGCAGCTTGAAACGCTTCAAGGATGATGCGAAAGAGGTCAACCAGGGCTATGAGTGCGGACTGACCATCAAGAATTTTAACGACCTCAGGGTGGGTGATGTGATCGAAGCGTTTGAAGAAACTGAGGTGAAGAGGACATTGTAGTTTTTTCCGGGGGAATGGACTATTTATGAAAACTTTAAGTCAGGGGATTTTATCATAAGGCCGAATTCAACCATATTTGGAAACAGGAATTGCAGCATGAAAAGAATATTGATTGTATTGATTTTGGTGATCTCGGCCTTTGTTGGCCAGGCACAGACCGCAAAGTTGTTGGCGGACAAGATTGTTGCCATTGTGGGGGACAAAATCGTGTTGAAAAGCGATATTGTCAACTACATTGAAGACCAGAAACGCCAGGGCAATGAAATGCCTGAAAATGCTGAATGTTTTTTGTTGGAAAGGATGATGCAGGACAAGGCACTTATTCTTCAGGCAGAAAAGGATTCACTTCCGGTTTCAGATGAAGAAGTGGAGGCCGAACTTGACCAGCGGGTGCGTTATTTTATCATGCAGTACGGTGGAAAAGAAGCATTTGAGCAAATTGCCGGGCGTACCATTTACCAGGTAAAAGAAGATTTCAGGAAATCCATCCGTGAAGGAAGGCTTGCCAAGTCCATGCGGGAGAAGATTGTTGAGTACGTCAAAATCACCCCCAATGAGGTGAAGGAGTATTTCAACAAGATTCCCAAAGACAGCCTGCCTTTTTACGAAACGGAGCTTGTCATTGGCCAAATTGTGATCCATCCCAAAGCAGGAAGGGAGCTTGAGAAATTTGCCCAGGATGAACTGGCTGATTACCGCAGGCAGATTGAAGCCGGGCAAAAAACGTTTGAAACCCTTGCCAGGTTGTATTCTGAAGATCCAGGCAGCAAGCAAACGGGCGGTCGCTACGAAATCAACAAAACACAAAAAGATTGGGATCCTGATTTCAAGAATGCCGCTTTCAGACTGAAAGAGGGCCAGGTTTCTCCTGTCATCAAATCCAAATTTGGTTATCACATCATACAAATGATCAGCAGGAATGGAGACGATGCAGTCATCCGCCATATCCTCCGTATACCGGCGCTTCAGGAAGAAGATATTGAGGCCACCAAGTTAAGGCTTGACTCCATCAGGACCAAGCTGGTAGCGGGCACCATTACCTTCGGTGAGGCCGTAGACAAGAACAGTGACGACCAGAACAGCAAGTTCAGCGCGGGTATCATGAGTGGTCAGGGTGGTGCATTTGTTACCATTGATGAACTTGACAAGAACCTTGTGCCTTATCTCGATAAATTAAAGGTGGGCGAATTTTCCCAACCCATGTCATACAAGGATGAGCAAGACAAGCAGGCGGTAAGGCTTGTGTATCTTCAAAGCAAAACTGAGCCCCATCGGGAAAATATCCGCGACGATTACGACAGGATTGCACAAAGGGCATTGGCAGAAAAGAAAGAAAGGACCATTGACAAATGGTTCCAAAGCAAATTGCCTACCTATTACGTGATGGTCGACAAGGATTATCAACAATGTGAATCTTTGCGCAAGCAATTCCCCAATTACGTCAGCAAATAAGATCCGACAAGCGGGTTAAATTTTAAGGTTCTGTTTTTTAACCTTAAATTTGCTGTTCTTATTTCGCTATATGAGTGATGCCATCAAACACGAATGCGGTCTTGCATTTATCAGGCTGCTCAAGCCTTTTTCCTACTACCAGCAACAACAGGGTACGGCGCTTTATGGGCTGAACAAACTCTACCTGTTGATGGAGAAGCAGCACAACCGAGGACAAGACGGAGCGGGCATTGCTTCTGTGAAGTTGAATGCAGAGCCTGGTTATCCTTTCATGCACCGCTTGCGCAGTGTTGCCCAACAGGCCATTGCTGATTTGTTTTCCCAGGTGGGAAAGGAAATCAATGAGCTCGAAAAATCCCAGCCAGAAATAAGGAAGCATCCCGGGCTGATGAAAGGCCACCTCAACTTTATGGGAGAGCTTTTGTTGGGCCATCTTCGCTATGGTACACAGGGCAAGAACAATGTTGAATTCTGTCATCCCTTCATCAAAAGAGATATCATTCCTGCAAGAAATCTGGCATTGGCAGGCAATTTCAACCTGGTGAACACGGAAGAGCTTTTCAACATGGTGGATGTCAACCCTGGTGATTTTCAGAAGCAAAGTGATCTGGCTGCGATGATGGAAGTTGTCCATCATTTTATCGTGAAGGATGATGCGGCAAATCCGGGAAACATGTCCATTCCTTCCATTTTAAAAAATGCATTCCAACATTTTGATGGTGGCTACAACGTATGTGGACTGATTGGCAATGGTGATTCTTTTGTCATCCGCGATGCCCATGGCATTCGTCCATCCTATTATTATGCCAACAATGAAGTCATTGTTGCAGCATCTGAGCGTGCAGCCATCAGGACCAGTTTCCATGTTGGCGAGAATGAAGTGAAGGAATTGATGCCCGGACAGGCATTGATTGTGAAGAGTGATGGCACCTGGACCGTTGAGCAGATCCTGGAGCCACAAGCCAGGCGGGCATGCAGTTTTGAAAGAATTTATTTTTCACGCGGCGGAGACGAAAAGATATACAGGGAAAGGATTGGTTTGGGCTATAGGCTTAGCAGCAATGTGCTGAAGGCCATCAACAATGACCTCAAGCATACCATCTTTTCTTTTATTCCCAATACGGCAGAAGTGGCATTCTACGGATTGCTGAAGGGCATGGAGGATTTCCTCAACCAGATCAAGGTGCAACGGATCATGGCCTGGGACAAGGATTTCGATGAGGAGAAATTGTCTGAGATGATCAACCGGAAAATCCGTGTTGAAAAAGTGGCCATCAAGGATGTGAAAATGCGCACCTTCATCACTGAGGATGCCAACCGTTCTGAAATGGTGCAACACGTGTATGATGTTACCTATGGAACAGTGCAAGCCAATGTTGATACCCTGGTCGTCATTGATGACTCTATCGTACGCGGTACAACGCTGAAGGAAAGCATTGTCAGGATGCTGTCCAGGCTGAAACCCGTAAAAATTATTGTGCTTTCTTCTGCTCCCCAGATTCGCTATCCGGATTGTTATGGGATTGACATGAGCAAGCTGGGAGATTTCATTGCCTTCAAGGCAGCACTATCTTTGTTGAAAGACAGGGGGCAATTTGGCCTGCTGGATGAACTCTACAACAAGTGCAAGGACCTTCGTGAAAAGGGGCAATTGCATACCGAAAATGTTGTCAAACAGATTTACGGGTCTTTTACTCCACAGGAGATTTCTGCAAAGATTGCCCAACTCATCACCCCAGAAGAGGTGGCAGTGCCCGTAGAAGTGATCTACCAAACCATTGAAGATTTACACGATGCCTGCCCCGGCAATCTTGGCGACTGGTACTTTACAGGTAACTATCCAACCCCCGGTGGAAACAGGGTGGTGAACATGGCCTTCATCAACTTCATGGAAGGCAAGGATGTGAGGGGGTATTAGGGTTTAATGGTTGAGGGGTTGAAGGGTTTAATGGGTTAGGTTAAAAAAACATGATATATTTTAACGTAAAAGGGCTCAAGCAGTATTGCATGAGCCCTTTTACTATTTGATCCCAGTGCATGTTGAATAAAAAAGTTTCTTCAACCCCTAAACCTTTAACCCTCTAACCCTTCAACCCCTAAACCCCTACACCTCTACACCCCTAAACCCTACTTCAACCCATACTTCACCATATACCGCTCATACAACTGTTTGTGTTTGTCGGTAAGGCTGACCATGCGGCCACCAATCATGACCAGTGAAATATTGCTGCTGCGCATGTCAAGGATGTCTCCTTCGCTGATGACAATGTTTGCATCCTTGCCGGTTTCAATGGATCCGGTGCGGTCTGCAATGCCCAAAATTTTGGCTGCATTCAGGGTGATGGAGGAAAGCGCTTCTTCTTTTGTCAATCCGTAAGCGGCCGCGGTTCCTGCCTGAAACGGAAGGTTCTTTCCCCTTTGTTGGCCATCTTCATCACAAATTGCAAACTGCACACCTGCTTTTTGAAGCAGGGCAGGCAGTTGGTAAGGAAGATCAACGCCATCATCTGCCATGGTAGGAAGGGCATGCATCTGGCTGAGGATAACGGGGATATTGTTGCGCTTGAGGATGTCTCCCACCTGATGGCTTTCTGCTGCGCCAACCAGTACGATATCAAATCCAAACTCAGTCTTGAAGTCAATGGCCGCAAGGATTTCACGCACCACATTGCAGCGGATGAAGAGTTTTTGCTTTTTGCTGAAAAGCCCTTCTACCGCTTGAAATTTGATATTGGTTTGTGTTTTGACGGCCTGATCATTGTAGGCCTTCGCTGCACGGAAAAAATCCTTGATCTCCTCGAGCTGCTCAATGCCCCTTTTCAATGGATCCACTTGTGGACCTTGTCCACCGCCAAATCCACCAAAGCGGCTGGGCCTGTTGTAGAGGGCGGGCATGTTCATGTGAATGTTATTGTCTGCTGCATAAGCTGCATCTTCCCAGTTCCAGGCATCCAGTTGAACAACAGAAGAGGAACCGCTGATGGTGCCCCCTTGAGGAACAATGTTTGCATGGGTGATGCCATTCGTTTTCAAGGTATTGATCACCTTTGAATCGGTATTGTAAGCCACAAGCGAACGGACGGATGGATTGTATTCACCAATCTCTGATTCATCATCAGTAGCCCTTACGGTACTTATTTCCACCAGTCCGAGGTTGGAGTTGGCCAGGATAAGGCCTGGGTAAACATGTTTGCCTTTTGCATCCACCTTGAAGGCATCTGCTGAAGCAGTGATGCCAGCTCCAATATTGGTGATTTTTCCATCGCGGATTTCAACAGAAGTGTTGTTGAGCACCTGTCCATTTCCAACGTGTACCGTGCCATTTATGATGATGACGGGCGCTGTTTGTTTTGACGCAGGATAAACAGATTCCTGTGCATGGGCAACAGTGGTAAAGGCCATGCCTGCGAGTATGCTGAATAATATTTTTTTCATGAGAATGTTTTTGTTGCTGATTAGTCTTGATCGATGGTGAGGATTCCGTGGCTGTGTTCATGGTCGCCACAGTTCATGAGAATTGAATAGCTTGGGGTTGCAGGAGCCATGGGGCCGCCAGTCCTTTTTTCGCCATTCAATTTCTGGATCAGCCTGTTTTTTTCTGCAGCCTGTAGTTTCCTCATTTGGGCATCTTTTTCCCTGTCGAAATAAACGATGCCATCCACCATTGTTTTTTCTGCCTTGGCATAAATGCTCAGTGGATTGTCACTCCACAACACGAGGTCAGCATCCTTGCCAACTTTGATGCTGCCTATGCGGGCATCAACATGCAACATTTTTGCAGGATTGAGGGTAACCATTTTGAAGGCATCCTCTTCTCCCATTCCACCAAACTTGATGCTCTTGGCTGCTTCCTGGTTGAGGCGGCGGGCCATTTCAGCATCATCGGAATTGATGGCAACATTTACTCCCACTTTGGACATGATGGTGGCATTGTATGGAATCGCATCAACAACTTCCATCTTGTAGTTCCACCAGTCAGAGAAGGTGGAAGCGGCTACACCATGGGCTTTCATCTTGTCAGCCACCTTGTATCCTTCAAGGATATGGGTGAAGGTATTGAACCTAAAGCCCAGTTTTTCGCCCACTTTCATGGCTGCGTTGATCTCGCTTTGAACATAGGAGTGACAGGTGATGAACCTTTTCTTGTTCATGATTTCCACCAATGCTTCCAGTTCCAGGTCACGGCGAACAGTTTCATATGGGTCTGCTGCAACTGCAGTGGTCTTCTTTCCTTTCACAACTGGAGCAGTTGTTGCTGATGCTGCTTTGATCGCTGATTCATAATCCTTGGCGCGGGTAAAAGCATCTGTCAATACCTGTTCAACACCCATGCGGGTGTCAGGGAAACGGGTATTGCCTTGTGAAGAAGAAGCGCGTTTTACGTTTTCTCCCAAGGCAAATTTGATGAATCCATCAGATCCTTCAAACTTCAGCTTGTCGTCATTGGCACCCCAGCGCAACTTGATCAGTTGTGTCTGGCCACCGATGGTGTTGGCAGATCCATGAAGGATATGTGATGTTGTTACACCACCGCTGAGTTGGCGATAGATGTTGATGTCATCCGGATTGAGGTTGTCTGCTATGCGCACTTCAGAAGTGACAGACTGACCACCTTCATTGATGGATGATGCTGCAATATGAGAGTGTTCGTCAACGATGCCAGGAGAAAGATGTTTGCCAGTTCCATCAATTACTTTAGCACTTGCGTCTTGCAGGTTTTTTCCTATTAGTGCAATCTTGCCATCTTTTACCAATACATCGGTGCCCTCAAGTCTTCCCTCTTTTTCATTGGTCCAGACGGTTGCGTTCTTGATCAGGATCACTTCTTGTTTGGGAGCCTCTGTCCAGCCATAAGGGGTAAACGGGTACATTACTTCACCCAGCTTTGAAGCCATTTTTTTTCTTGCGGTATCTGCTGAAGCAGTTGTGGCCACTGCAGTGTAGGCTGAGACAGTCCAGGTGAGTTTGTTGCCTTCTGCATCCTCTCCGTAGCCATTCCAGTCTGCACCATTTTTCATTCCACTGAGGCGAAGCATGTTCTTGGATTTCTTCTCGGGTGCGAAATTCAGTTTGACCATTTTGCCATCAAAGGTGAATTTGGCGGCAATGGTATCTGTATTGATGACATTGGCAGCGTTGGCTGATTTCACTTCCAATCCATAGGTTTTTGTGCCTTGTGCGGAATGGATGGCCAGTGAATATTTTCCTGCAATATCCAACCATTTCTCAGGTTTGATGCTGTACTTGTTGCCCTGCACCCAGTTTTCGATGATGGATGTTTTTTCGCTGAAAACATTTCCGGTAGTTACCAAGAAGTTGGCGATTTTACCTTGCTCGAGAGAACCCACCATGTTGCCCACACCCAAGGTGTTGGCAGGAGTAGTGGTCAGTGCTTCAAGTGCCTTGCTTTCTGAAAGGCCATTTTCAATGGCTTTGCGGAGGCTCGACATAAAGGCGGAAGGAGAGCGAAGGTCTGCTGTGGTAAGGCAGAAAGGTATCTTGGCTTTTTCCAGTGCAGCCGCATTGGTTGGTGCGAGCTCCCAATGTTTCATGTCTGCCAGTGAAACAAATCTTGCATCATTGGGGTCTTCAACATCCATGGCCATGGGGAAATTCAACGGCACAATCAGGGTAGATCCAGTAGCGGCGATTTCAGCGATACGCTGGTATTCGTTGCCACTGGTTTTGATGATGTACTGAACACCAAACTCATCACCAATCCTGTCTGCACGCAATGCATTCCATTTGTCGCTTGCATCAAAAACCTGGGGAAGTTCCTGGATCCTGTTCCATGAAAGGAGGCTAAGGTTCAATCCTTCTTTTTCAGTATTTTTCTTGTACCATTTGGCATCCAGGTAGGTTTGTCTCAAAAGCGAGATGTTGCCCATCATGGAAGAAGGGTAAGACTGTGTTGATGTGCCCTTGCTGAAAGAGTAATGGGCAGAGGCTTTTTCTTTGAGGATCACCATGTTTTCTTTCATGGAAGCCAGTGATACAAATGCACCGGTTCCTCTGGCGATACCATCTTTTTGGTGGGTGAGTACAGCGCCAAAACCAATCTCACGCATGGCTTTTGCCTTGGCGTCATCGGTAACGAATAAGCTTGCGGCGTTAACATCTGCCTTGATGGCCTGGTTCCAGCCAAAAGCACCTTTGGTACCGGAACTCAGCTGTGCTGCGCCAAAGAATCCCCTTCCAAATCCACCTTGTGCCTGTGCTTGTGCTGGCATGCCATAGTCGGCATAGAGGTCAATGAAAGAAGGGTAGATGTATTTGCCGGTACAGTCAACAACAATGGCATCAGCAGGAATGGTTACTGCTGTTCCAATGGCGATGATCTTTCCGTTGCGAACAATCATGGTGGCATTGGTCAGGGTGTTTTGTGCATCCTTGACAATTGTTGCATTTTTAAAGGCAAAGGTTATTTCCCTTTCGTCTGCCACACCATTCACGGGGAAGGTGGACTGGGAGAAAAGGGCGATACTGAAGCATCCTAAAAGGATGGTCAAACAAAGTTTTCTCATGTGCTTTGGTTTCGGTTTTAGTAAATGTCAAGATAACAATAATTGTGCTATGGTGGCACATCTGTTTATTGGATGCCCAAATTGGCAAAAGCTTTTTTGAAGGCTTCAAAATCAAGGGCTGGGAATTCAATCGTTTGGCTCAATGCTGCAGCGATACCTTTTTTCAGATCAAGCTGCTCTTGTTCCTGGACCACGAACCAATGCAATGTGCCAAGGTGCTTTGCCAGATACACCTGTTCTGTTTGCCCTGGGGTAGGAATCAAAAGGGCTCTTTTTTTCAACTTCAATAAATCCATAACAGAAGAATAGCCTGAACGGCAAATCACTGCTTTTGCAGCCGAAAGCATTTGGGACAATGCATTTGCATCCAAGTGGTTTTCAAACCGGATCCTGCCCCTGTTCTCCATCAAGGGTGCCGAAGATGGCAGTCCTCTTACAAATACCACCGCCTCGTCTGTATTGGAAAGCTGATCAATCAGCTTTGCCTCCAGGATGGTGCGCTGGGGTTCCGGCCCTGACAAGAGCACGAGCAGGTGTTCATCAGCCAATGGCTTGGCCTTGCTCAACCGGGAAAGGGGGCCGATGAAAGCGTATTGGTTGGGCATGGACTGTGGGTGCGATAATTTTCCTGCTATATTGACATCCTCTGCCGTATCGGGTATCCAGCAAATGTTGAACCTGTTGATCCATCTGTATAGCAAGTTCCTTAGCAACCCATCACCCATCCTTCCAAATCCTGAAATGATGCCCAGCTGGTGTGTGATGAAAACAGTCCTGGTTCTGGTTGTATAGAGCCCATAACGGTTGTCGCTGATGATCAAATCCCATTGGTGGGTATCCAGTTGATGGTCCAGCCACTGGTGTTCATTTTTGATGGAATGAATGATTTTAGGGACCTGCATCAAAATTGTTGGGATAAACAATGCTCCTTTCTTGGGGTAGCTGATGCGGTAGCCTTTCAGGGGGATAACCTTGAGTTGAGGGAATTCCCTGGTCAACAAAGTCGCTATATTTCCCTCCGCTGCAAGGCTGAGCTCCCATCCCCGTTCAAGCAGATAGCTGATCAAGGGGATGCAACGGGTGGCATGCCCCAGTCCCCAGTCCAGTGGGGCAATCAGTGCGGTAGGTCTTGCTATTTGCTTATTCGTAGGAATGGTAAATATTTTATAATTTGTTATAATTGGCCAGCATTTGCATTTTTAATTTACATAAAATGTACATTAGCAGTAGATGAAAAGCAGATTCAAGAGAACAATTTTAGTTGTTTTAATATTAATAAGCATATCAACCATGATGTCTTGTGGTGTCAGCAACAAAAGCAGTTGTGGCTGTCCTTCCAAAAAAGGTTTCGTGGGATATTAAAAAAGTGATGAAACGTCAAACCAGGGATTTGTTGTTGCTCCGCAAGGATGAAGTTCAGGATGAAAAGTCCATTGAAATGGAAGTTGCTGTCCTGAACAATCTGTTGCAAAAGGTTGAAACAACCGCTGCGCTCTGTGTTGCCTATGAACTCATTGACCTCAACCGGTTTAAGATTTTTCATGATCACCTCTCGGTTTCAAAGGCGCTGAAACCCAATGCCATCAAGCCTTTTCAGTTTTTGGTCAATAGGAATTAATTAAAAGCCATGGGTCAAGGAATGCTCCTCAACCCATGGCTTTCAACCAAAAGACTATTTTCCAAAAGGATCCATCTTCGTCGCAGCAACCTGCTCCATGTATTTTTTCCAGCTTCCTTCTTTGAAAGCGGTTACTTTTTTTACAGCTTCACTGATCAGCCCTGCAGCCCTTTCCACCAGCATTTTTTCCTGTGCGCCGGGTTCGATAGATTTTGAACTGATGGCACTGCTTGCCTGCTGGTATTGGTTCATGACCGTTATTTGAGGAACCTGTCCGTAACCCTGTTTGGTTTGGGTTGTACCATTGATGAATTCTCTCAATGCCTTGATCTCGTCTTGAAGTTTCTTGGTAGATTTTTTCAGGGAATCAACTGTTGCCCCTTTCATTTCCTTGGTATAGGTTTCCACTTTTTTACTTGCTTCATCAGCCTCTGTTAGCAAGTCCATGGCCTCAATCAGCTGGTCCCCGCTTTTCTTCAATTCCGCACGCAGTGCAGCTTGCGCTATTTTGATGTTGTTTCTGTTGCCCAAACGTGGATCATCGAGCAGGGTAATCATGGTAGAGTCGCTGATGCCTTTGTAAGCCAAAACCACTTTGTACGTACCGGGTAATGCCTGTTGTCCTCCTGGTTCGGCTCCTCCACGGCCGCCGCCGCCGCCCATTCTTCTTCCGCCACCAGCACCAGGTGTGCGGTATCCTTTTTCTTCCATTCCCCAATAAGCCCTGTTGAATCCTGAATCAGCCGCCCATCTCAGGTTCCTGATCACTTCATTTTTATCGTTGTAAATTTTTACAACTACTGAATCTTTTTTCGCTTTTGCTGACGTGTCTGAAGAGGCCTTGATAAAATAGGAGATGGGCGCACTGGCTGGCCTGTTATCGGCATCCCAGATTCCCCAGGTGCTCCACTCGTATCCCGGAGCATTTTTGAATTGGGCCTGCACCACATTGCGGCTGTCAAAGGCAACAAAAGCCTTGTTCAACAAGCCTTTGCTGGCAGCAAGTTTTCTCAGTGGCCTGATGTCGTCAAGGATCCAGAGTGCGCGTCCAAAAGTTGCAATCACAAGATCCGCTTCGCGTTCCTGGATGGCAAGGTCATAAGTAGACACGCTGGGGTATCCGTTTTTCCATTGCTGGAAGTTGGCGCCATTGTCAAGGCTTACCCAAAGTCCCTGCTCGGTTCCGGCAAAGATCAGGTTGGGCTCTGTTGGATCCTGCAAAATACAAAGGGCATAGCCAATGACTTTTTTCTCATCAACCAATCTTGTCCATGTTTTTCCAAAATCTGTGGTCCTGAAAATATAAGGTTTGAAATCTCCCCTCCTGTAATCATTGGCTACCACAAAGGCTTCAGCCGCATTGTACCTTGATGCCTGAATCTGTGGTATCCAGGCGCCAACGGGCAGACCTGGTATTTTTCCCCTGAAATTCGTCCAGGTTTTGCCGCCGTCTCTGGTCAGCTGCACATTGCCATCATCTGTTCCTGCCCAGATCACCTTGTTGTCTTTGGATGAAGGTGCTATGGTCATGATGGTACAGAAGTTCTCTGCACCGGTGATGTCTATGGATATACCACCATTGTTCCTTTGGTCGATTTTGGCACTGTCATTGGTGGAAAGATCCGGTGAGATGATTTCCCATGAAGCACCCTTGTTGGTTGAGCGGTGCAGGTGTTGGCTCCCAAAATAGATGGTTGAATTGCTAAAAGGATCCTGTGCAATGGCAGCATTCCAGTTGAAGCGCAGTGTTGTTTTGAGGTCTGGTGCTGGCGGTTTTACGTACCAGCTTTCGCCAGTTTTAACGTTGTAGCGACCAACAGATCCGCCCTGGCTCATGGCATACACCCATGATGCATCATCCTTGTCGGGCATCACATCAAATCCATCACCACCCCAAAGGTTGTCCCAATAATAATTCTTGATGCCACCACTCATCCAGGTATAGGCCGGACCACGCCAGCTGCCATTGTCCTGCATGCCACCCATCACATTGTAAGGCATTTCATTGTCTACATTGATGTGGTAGAATTGACCCACGGGCAGCTTCTCATCAAAGAGCCATGTCTTGCCCTTGTCTCTTGTGATGCCGATTCCGCCATCGTTTCCATCAATGATAAAGTTGGGATTGGTGGGATGGATCCAGAAAGCATGGTGGTCTGGATGAATGCCATTGTAAGGGATGACAACATCAAAATTCTTTCCGGCATCATCGCTTTTGGAAATCATTTGATAGATCAGCCAGAGCCTGTTTTCATTTTGCGGATCGCAGGCGATTTCCTGAAAATAGAAGGGTCTTGTGGAAACAAACTCAGGGTTGCTGTTCATGAGCGACCAGGTCTGTCCACCATCGTCCGACTTGTATAATCCGTTTTTTGTTGCTTCCACCAATGCATAAACGCGGTTGGGGTTGCTGCGTGAAATGGCCAGTCCGATCCTGCCAAGGTTGCCAGCAGGCAATCCTTCTTTTTCACCTAATTTTTTCCAGTTCTTTCCACCATCAAAGGTCATGTAAAGACCGCTGCCAGGCCCGCCACTGCTGAGGCTCCAGGGCGTTCTGCGGTGTTGCCACATGGCCACAAACAATTTGTTGGGATTGGAGGGGTCCATGATCATGTCGGCTACGCCAGAAGTATCGTTGGTAAAGAGGATCTTGTCCCAGGTTTCACCACCATTGGTGGTTTTGAAGACGCCCCTTTCAGGATGTTCTGCATAAGGATTGCCAATGGCACCTGCATAAACGGTATTGGGATTGGAAGGATCCACGATGATGCGGTGGATGTTGCGTGTTTTCTCAAGCCCCATCTTTTTCCAGCTTTTACCGCCGTCGATGGTCTTGTACATCCCTTCTCCAAGGCTGATAGAGTTTCTAGGGTTGCCTTCACCTGTTCCTACCCAAACGGTTGAAGGGTTGGATTGCTGTATGGCTATGGAACCAATGTTGAGAATAGGTTGTTCTTCAAATACAGCCTCCCAGCTGGCGCCCTGATTGATGGTTTTCCATACACCTCCAGAAGCAGCGCCCAGGTAAATGGTATTAGGGTCCGCCACTACTGCATCGATCGCTGTAATACGGCCACTCATTCCTGCAGGACCAATGTTCCTGGGTTTCCAGGACTTGAATTGGTCCAAACCAATCTTTTGTGCAAATGAGGCATTGCTGATGATCATCACAAGCAGCAAAAACAATGAAAACCTTTTTATCATGGCCATTGGGTTCAATTTTTGGAAAATTATGGATTAATAAGCTTGTCGGAAAATTTCTTTTTGATGAACAAAATCGCCAAAAATCTGTATAACTTAACGGAATCATTTTGCCATGCGGGTGAAACGAATTAATTTAGTGTTTAAACATCAAAAACAAGTACAATGAAAAAACAATTATTCAATCTTGCAGCGTTTTTGCTTTTAGGAGCTTCAGGTGCCGTGGCACAGACCACATGGAAAGTGGACAAGTCGCATTCTAACGTGAAATTTGCCGTGTCTCACATGGTGGTTTCTGAAGTGGAAGGTTCTTTCAGGATGTTTGATGGCAGCCTGGTGGCTTCCAAAGCAGATCTTTCTGATGCCAAAGTGAATTTCTCTGTTGATGTTGCTTCTGTGAATACAGACAACGAGAAAAGGGATGGTCACCTGAAAAGCGATGATTTCTTTAATGCTGAGAAATTTCCCAAGATGAGCTTTGTGAGCAAGTCAATGAAGCCATTGGGTGGCAACAAATATGCGCTCACTGGTGATCTTACCCTCAGGGATGTAACCAAAACCGTAACATTTGATGTTACCTATGGCGGTCAAATCAATACCGGACGTGGTGTGAAAGCAGGTTTCAAAGCCAAAACTACCATCGATCGTCTTACGTATGGCCTGAAATATGCACCAGCTTTGGAAACCGGCGGTCTGGCTGTAGGAAAGGATGTTGAAATTACCGTATTGCTTGAGATGGATCAGGCGAAGTAGGTTAAAAGGTTTAGAGGTGTAGAGGGGTGAATCTTTTATCAGCCACCAATGTTAGCGATACACAAAATGAAATGGGGTCAAGTTTTTCTTGACCCCATTCTATTTTTCTACACCCTTAAACCTCTAAACCCCTTCACCCCTAAACCTTTACACCTCTGCACCCTTAAACCTCTAAACCCCTTCACCCCTAAACCTTTACACCTATACACCCTTAAACCTCTTCACCCCTTCACCCCTAAACCTTTACACCTCTACACCCTTAAACCTCTAAACCCCTTCACCCCTAAACCTTTACACCTCTACACCCTTAAACCTCTTCACCCCTTCACCCCTAAACCTTTACACCTCTACACCCTTAAACCTCTTCACCCTTTCTTCTCAAACCCCAAGATCACCCCATTGATGCAATAACGCAATCCTGTTGGAGGTGGGCCGTCATCAAACACATGACCCAGATGGGCCTTGCATTTTCCGCATTGCACTTCGGTTCTTTTCATGCCGAGGGTATTGTCTGGGGTATAAATGATGCTTTTTTTGGTGACCGGTTCAAAAAAGCTCGGCCATCCACAGCCGCTGTCAAATTTGGTATTGCTTTGGAACAATGTGTTACCGCAAGCAGCACAGAAATAGGTTCCTTTCTCATCAAACTTTTCAAATTTACTGGTCCAGGGTCTTTCTGTTCCCTTCTGCCTGGCAATATAATACTGCTCAGGTGTCAGTGCCTTTTTCCATTGCTCATCGGTAAGCTCAACTTTTTCCTCGTTGTTCCTGGAGAAAGCAGGATTGCTTGTTGTGTCACTCATTTTTGTTGCTGTTTTTTTGTTTTTTTCCTGGGCATTGCTGCAGCTGAACTGTATTAGCGCTGTTGCCATCAGGAGGAAAGTGATTCTATTCATTGTTCTTTATTTAGTGCTTTTGTCCATTCATGCATCATTAAGGATTTTGCCCGCAATGATGTAGTTTCAGGTCTTGTTTCACCACAAATCTAATTATCTTTGGCTTCCGGTTTTGTTAATGAAACCTTACCGGATCTCAAATAAAACAATAAAACTGTCACAGATGTTCAATTTGATCCTGTTTGGACCTCCCGGTAGCGGAAAAGGCACACAATCTGAAAAACTGATCGCAAAATACGGCTTCAAGCATTTGTCAACAGGAGACATTCTCCGGTCTGAAATTGCCAACCAAACCCAACTGGGGCTGGAAGCCAAATCCTTCATGGATGCTGGAAAACTTGTTCCGGATGCAGTTGTGATCGGTATGGTTGGTGCTGCCATTACAGCAAACCCCGGCGTGTATGGATTTTTGTTTGATGGTTTTCCCCGCACCAAGCCACAAGCAGAGGCGCTGGACACCCTGCTCAGTGAGCATACAACATCCATCAATGTTGTATTGGCCATGGAAGTTCCTGAGGAGGAATTGATTGCCAGAATGATTGGCCGTTCCAAAACTTCAGGAAGAACGGATGATGCGGATCCTGAAGTGCAGAAAAAAAGACTGAGTGTCTATAAAAATGAAACCCTGGCAGTTGCAGACCACTACAGTCAGTTTGACAAAGTGGTTAGCCTGAACGGCCTGGGTTCCATTGATGATATTTTCAATTCGCTCTGTGCGGAGATTGATGCCAGGGCCTGATAGTGCCTCCTGATTGTTTTTGACATCCATGCGCTGGGAAATACATGGTTGTATGGTTATCAGTCTTTTTCTGAGTGTACATGGGTAAAATCATCCATGTTGTATTCTTGTTTAAAATTCTTCAGGGTGATGTTGATGTTCTTGTCTTTTGCGCCAAAATTAACAAAGTCGCGCAGCAGTTCAAGTACATCATGGTCGATGTAAACCGTGTTGTCTGCGCTCACCACAACCTTGCTGTTTTGAGGAAGAGCTGAAAGCGTTGCCTTGATAGCAGCTTTGTTTAGGAATGAAACTTCCTGAGCCAGGTCGATATGGATGGTTTCACCTTCATGGTGTTGTTCCTTGCGGAAGAAGTAAGCCAGTTTCATATTTCCTTTGAGAATATAGAAAATACTGACTACCAATCCTATTCCTACACCCTTCAACAGATCGGTGAAGACTACGGCTACGACCGTAATAATGAACGGAACGAACTGGTGTTTGCCGGATTGCCAGATGTGTTTGAATACCTTGGGACTGGCCAGTCTCAGACCAATCATGATAAGGATGGCAGCGAGGCAGGCCATGGGGATTTTGTTCAGCAATCCTGGAATGGCGATGACGGCCAGCAACAAGAAGATACCATGAAAAACAGCAGCCATTTTTGTTTTGGCACCTGCATTGATGTTGGCGGTGGTGCGCACAATCACAGAGGTCATGGGGATGCCGCCAATCAGACCGGATAGCAGGTTGCCAATCCCCTGTGCTCTCAACTCTGCGTTGGCGCTGGAGTAGCGTTTCAGCGAATCCATCTTATCACCTGCTTCCAGACAAAGCAATGTTTCTATACTGGCTACAATCGCTATGGTCAGGCCAGTTACCCATACTTTTGGATTGGCGAATCCATTCAGGTCTGGGGTTTGGAACTGTCCTAAAAATGCCTGGACGGAGTCTGCTGTTGGCAATACCACCAGGTGTTCATTGGCAATAATCCATTGTGGCATGGCAGCCTTGAACAGTTCATTCAGGAGGATACCCGCAACTACTGCCACCAGAGCGCCCGGGATGGCTTTTATTTTTTTCAAAGCCGGCACTTTGTTGAATGCAATGATGATGGCAATAGAGACAACTGATACGATGATGGCACCGGTATGTGCATAGTTGAAAGAGTGCAGCAGTTCTCCGAAAAAGCCCTCATCTGCTTTCAGCAACTGATAGGAGAAAAAATCCCCTTCATGTTCCAAATCATAGCCGATGGCGTGGGGCAATTCTTTTTTGATGATGATGATACCGATCGCCACAAGCATCCCTTCTATCACGCTGGTAGGAAAATAGCTCGAGATGCCACCTGCCTTGGCCAGTCCCAGTGTGAGTTGAATCAGTCCGGCAACCATTACGGCCACCAGGAAAGTTTCGTAACCCAGATCGGTGACGGCCACCAAGATGATGGCGATCAGCCCGGCTGCGGGACCGCTTACACTTACATGCGACTTACTGAGCGAGCCCACGATGATGCCTCCGATGATACCGCTGATGATACCGGCAAAGGGCGGGGCTCCACTGGCTACAGCTATGCCAAGGCAAAGGGGTAATGCAACCAGGAATACTACCATGCCGGCGAGAAGGTCGGCACCAAGAGATTTTTTTATTGAATTCATGACAGGGATGCTTTGGAAAGAATGTTGATTATTTGTCTTTTGGGGTCAGGTTTTTGAAGAAATCGACTTTTCCATTTCCTACATTATAAACTGCCCCTACGATACCAATCTCTCCTTTGGAAAAGAGATCGATAATAATGTCGCTGCCTGATATGATTTCTTCAAGGCTGTTTTCGACGTTGGTGTAGGCAACAGTATCACTGAAGAGTCGGGCATCCTCTTTCTCGAGCATGGCTTTGGTGATTGCAGGTTTGATTTTGTTCAGGAGCTCGGAAATATGACCATCTTTTACGCCTTTCTTCGCACCGTTGATGGCACCGCATTCGGTATGGCCCAATACCACCAAGAGTTTAGAGCCCACATATTTGACGGCATATTCCAGGCTGGCCAGGATATCGTTGTTGACAATATTGCCTGCGACCCTGATGCTGAAGAGATCGCCGAGTCCCTGATCAAAAATCAGTTCCACGGATGTGCGGGAATCCATACAGCTCAGTATCACAGCAAATGGGAATTGGCCTTCACGGGTTTCATTGACCATTTCAAGGTGGTCGTGGTTGGTGCTTAGGTTTTCTATAAAGCGCTGGTTTCCTTCAACAAGGATTTCATAGCATTGGGATGGGGTCAGGTTGGCAAGATATTCTTTTGAATGCTTTTTCATGTGATGATTTGAATGCGCCTTTCGGCTTGTGAGGGTTTAAAACAGTGTATGTAGTTGTGTAATGATTCACAGCCGCCGCATATCTTTATTGATAATGCAATCAGTATCACAGAGAATAGCTGTGACCATGCCCATGAAAATGTTGGCGGTACTGTTACTAAGAATCAAATGAGGCAAATCCTCAGCGGTGGAGGAGTCGGGATATCGTCTGCGAGTCTTGAGACATAATCTGTTCTAACCGGATTTTTTTTATCCTTGACAGCCGGTTCAACAGTGATTGTACAATGAATACGATGGAAGAAGAGTTCGGATTTTTTCAGGTCTTCGCTTCCTTCTGCGCTTTTACCGTCTGCCTCTGTTGAGGCACTGCAGATTTCCTCTATCATTTGGTTGTCATATAAAATAGCACCTACCTCCTTCACAGGAAGAATCTGGAAGGATATGATGGACAACAACAGGTATGCAAAAATTTGCTTAATCACAGCATGTAAAACTACATGATGGAAGGCAAATAAAGCAGAATTGGACCCCTATTTTATAAAAAAAAATTATAATGAAAAATAAAAAATCTTATATATTCAGGCCACCACAGGCGCTGAGTACCTGTCCGGTGATATAACTGCTCATGTCTGATGCCAGGAAAAGGGTGGTATTGCCAATTTCTTCTGCAGTGCCGAACCTGCCCAAAGGAATCTTGGCCAGGAAAGCCTTGGCAGCCTCTCCTTCTTGTAGATAATGGGTCATGTCTGTCTCAACAAATCCTGGGGCAATGGCATTCACACGAACGTTTCTGCTGCCCAATTCATGTGCCATGGATTTTGTAAAACCAATGATACCGGCCTTGCTGGCTGCATAGCTTGACTGGCCTGCATTGCCACGTATCCCTATAATAGAGCTCATGTTGACAATAGATCCCTTTCTTGCTTTCATCATCGGCCTGATGACCTGCTTGGTCATGTTGAAAACACTTTTCAAGTTGACTTCCATCACTTCATCCCATTGTTCGGGTGTCATCCTGAGCAGCAGATTATCCTTGGAAATGCCTGCATTGTTGATGCAAACATCTACCGTTCCGAATTCTTTGACCACATCATTCACAAAAGCTTCTGATTCTGCAAAATTACCTGCATTGCTTCTCCATGCTTTTGCTTTCACGCCCATTCCTTCAAGCTTTGTGACCAAGGCAGCAGCCTTGTCTGCACTGCCCTCACTTACATAAGTAAAAGCAATGTGTGCACCATGTTCAGCCAGTTTCACTGCAATGGCTTCACCAATTCCGCGCGCTGCGCCTGTAACGATGGCTATTTTGTTTTCGAGAAGTTTCATTTTTTGGTTGAGGGGTTAAAGGGTTTAGAGGTTTAGGGGTTAAAGCTGGTGCACAAAATGGTATGTATGTATTTTATGTTTAGCATTTAAGGGAAGTGCGTATGCCTAATTTTGTTGGCTGATTTAATCAAAACTGTTGTTGGCCAAAATTATTGAAAAACTACAAGAATCCTCGCTAATAAATCCTCTACCCCCCTAACTCGCTAACCCGCTACACCTCTAAACCTCTACACCCCTGAACCTCTAAACCCCTAAACCTCTACACCTCTAAACCCTTTAACCCCATCACCTCCTCAATAATGCTCCTGTCATTGCTCAACCGGGGCACTTTGTGCTGTCCGCCAAGCTTGTTTTTTTGCTTCAGCCACTTGTTGAAATGCCCATGGGGAAGGGATTTGACAAGAGGAGGCCTGAGTGCAATGCTCTTATATCGCTTGGCTTCGTAGTCGCTGTTCAGTTTTTTCAATTCCTCATCCAAGATGGTGGAGAACAGGTTGAGGTCGTTTGGTTCTTTTTCAAACTCTATCAGCCATTCGTGGGCACCGTTTCCTTCTTCACTAAAATAAACCGGACCTGCCGTATAATCAGTGATGACGGCCTGGGTGATCTTGCAGGATTCGGCGATGGCCCTTTCGGCGTTGTCGATGATGAGTTCTTCGCCAAAGGCATTGATGAAAAGCTTCAGGCGGCCACTGACTTTTATCCGGAAGGGGGCGATACTGGTGAACTCAACCGTATCTCCAATCAGGTAACGCCAGAGCCCTCCATTGGTGCTGATGACAGGGGCATAGTGCTGTCCTATCTCAACATCTTTGAGTCCTATGGTTCTTGGTTCATCCTTGCCATATTCTTCTATTGGCATGAACTCATAGAAAATGCCATGGTCCAGGAAAAGCATCATGCCCTCAGACCCGGGTATGTCCTGGGCGGCAAAGAAACCTTCGCTGGCATTGTACATTTCCAGGTAATGGATATCTCCGCCAATCAATTTTTTGAATTGTTCCCTGTAGGGATGAAAGGAAACACCTCCATGAAAATAAAGCTCCAGGGATGGCCATACCTCTTTCATGTTTTTTTTGCCTGTCAATTCCAGGATCCTTTGGAAGAGGACGATGGTCCAGGTGGGCACACCCGAAACGGAAGTGACGTTTTCGTTCATGGTGGTTTGGGCCAGTTTTTCAATTTTCCCTTCCCATTCATCCATCAATGCAATCCTCAACTCTGGCGTTCTTATCCAGTTGCCATAAAAGGGCGTGTTTTGCATCAGTACGGCACTCAGGTCTCCAAAATGGGTGTCTTCTTGCAAGTTGTTGATGGTATGGCTTCCTCCAATCATCAGCCCCTTGCCGGTGAGCAGATCAGATTCTGGATTGTGCATGTAGTAAAGGGAGAGCACATCTTTTGCCGCCTTGAAATGCCCGTCCTCCAGGCTTTCCTGGCTTACAGGGATGAATTTGCTTTTGTCGGAGGTGGTTCCGCTGCTTTTGGCAAACCAATTGATGGGGGTGTTCCAAAGCAGGTTTTGCTCGCCCGCCATGATCCTTTCCACATAGGGTTTGATGTCTTCGTATTCGTGTATCGGAACAGCCTGTTTGAAGGCTTTTGTGGTGAACAGTTTTGAAAACTCGTATTGCCTGCCAAATTCAGTGAACTGTGCTGCGGTTACCAGGTCTTGCAGCACCTCTCTTTGTGCAGAGATGGGATGCTGGATCCAGGCTTCTATGCGCCAGGAGCGCAATCTGGCCAGGGATGATATGGCAGGACTTAGCAATTTCATGGTTGGGATTGAATGGCTTAGCGATCGCCGTAAAGGGTATCTTGACGGGCTTCCTCATGAAGATAATCCTTTCTTTTGAGTTCAAAGTTTCTGCCGAGATAGAGTCTTCGCACTTGTTGATCTTCCGCAAGTTCTTCTGCGGTACCATGCTTGAATATTTTTCCCTCAATCAACAAATAAGCCCTGTCGCAGATGGAAAGGGTTTCATTTACATTGTGGTCTGTGATGAGGATGCCAATGTTCTTGTGTTTGAGACGGGCAACAATGGTCTGGATGTCCTCTACTGCGATTGGGTCTACGCCGGCAAAGGGTTCGTCCAGGAGGATGAATTTGGGGTCCACCGCCAGTGCCCTTGCAATTTCCGTTCTTCTTCTTTCGCCACCGCTGAGCGAATCACCATTGTTCTTTCTGACATGCGTCAAACGGAATTCTGAAAGTAATTCCTCGAGTTTGATTTTCTGCTCTTTTTTGGTCAGCCTGGTCATTTCGAGCACAGCAGCAACATTATCCTCAACAGAAAGCTTGCGGAAGATGGAAGCCTCCTGGGGAAGGTATCCAATGCCCATCTGGGCCCTTTTGTACATGGGCATCCTGGTGATGTTGAGGTCGTTCAGGAATACCTCTCCTTCATCAGGTTTGATGAGGCCCACTACCATGTAAAACGATGTTGTTTTTCCTGCACCATTGGGGCCCAACAGGCCCACGATTTCTCCCTGCTTTACTTCAATAGAAACATCATTCACGACAGTCCTGTTGCTGTAGCGTTTGATCAGGTTCTTTGTATGGATGGTCAGGTTCATGTCTGGATACAAATGTATCAAATTTCATCAGCATATAATCTGTACTTTTGCCCTGCAAATAAAAGCTGTCCATTCAATATGAAAGTGATCGACTACATCAACCAGGCCAAGGATACCATTTTGTCTTATGAGGTTTTGCCACCATTGAAGGGTAAAAACATCAACTCATTGTTTCAGCACCTTGACCCTTTGATGGAATTCAAGCCATCTTTCATCAATGTTACCTATCACAGAAGCGAACATGTGTCCAAGCAGCAGAAGGATGGATCGGTTGAGCGGGTAGAAGTGAGGAAACGCCCCGGTACCGTGGGAATCTGTGCGGCCATCATGAACCATTATCAGGTTGATGCGGTTCCTCACCTGATCTGCGGGGGATTTACAAAGAGGGAAACAGAAGATGCCTTGATAGACCTCAATTTTCTGGGGATTGATAACGTGTTGGTCTTGCGTGGGGATGCGGCCAAAGGAGACAATGGATTTGTTCCTATGCCCAATGGAAACAACTATGCCATTGACCTTTTGCGGCAGGCAGATCGCCTTAACAAGGGGCTTTATCTTGAAGAAGATATCCTGGATGGATTCAAAACCAATTTCTGTTTGGGTGTTGCAGGTTATCCTGAAAAACATTTTGAGGCCACCAGCCTGGAGGAAGATCTCGGGCACCTGAAAGCCAAGGTGGATGCCGGTGCTGAATACATCGTTACCCAGATGTTTTTTGACAATGCAAAATATTTTGATTTTGTAAACAGGTGCAGGGCTGCCGGAATCATGGTGCCAATTGTACCAGGCTTAAAGCCTTTGACCAACAAGAAACAGCTCTCTGCAATACCAAGAATTTTCAATGTGGAGCTTCCCCAAGACCTTGTCAATGCCATGAACAACAGCACAACAGATGAAGGCTGTGAAAAAGTGGGCGAGGAGTGGCTCACATACCAATCCAAGGAATTGAAAAAAGCAGGCGTTCCTGTTTTGCATTATTATACTTTGGGCAAACCCAAAATCGTTTACAACACAGTGAGCCAGGTTTTTTAGTGCATGCCTGCAGCCAATGTTTTCCAGGTTTGGGCGTTCAGCACAACCGGATATTTTTTCTTGAGTGAAGCGATCCAAAGGTCTTCCAGGTATTGCTGGTAGTCATTGATGGCGGTTCCCCTCGCTTCTTCGAAGGTCTTGGTGCTGGGGTCTTTGAAAACATTCACTACGATGATGAAGCTGGCTGATTCATCTGAAGGGTTGGTATAAATGGGCGTAACGAATCCGGCTTTTGCATTTTCGGCACCAACACCCAACAGTTCTCCAGCTTCATACCTGCCGCTGTCTACAAAAGATACCTCACTGTACATTTTCTTGATCTGCTCAACCGACCTGTCCTGCTCAAACGTTTCACGGATGGCGAGGGCGGTCTGTTTGTTTTGTGCGGTGATGATCACGGCAAAAACGGATTGTTTCCATGTGTATTGGGTGGCCCTCCCTGCATGAAATTTTTTCAATCCCTGCAGGTCTGTGGAGGCCTTGCCCCATACTTTTTTATCCATGATCTCGAAGAGCAGGTTTCCATCTTTGAAATCTTTGATCTGTGTTGCGTAGGCAGGATTGAACTGTTCCAGCCTTTTGGCAATATATTCCTCCTTGTTGGCCATGGTGGCTGTCAGTCCATGTTTTCCAATGCTTTTTTTGATGAAGGCTTCGGCAGCAATTGATTTCCTGTCATCCTGCAGGATCAGTTCTTTCAATGCAGTTGCTGCATTGGAAAGAGATTGTTCTATGGGTTGGTTGGAAATTCTTTTGATGATGTGAAAACCAAGATCGGTCAACAAGACGGGTGCAATTTCTCCATCTTTCTTTAACCGCATGACCAGCTCTTCAAACAAAGGATCATACTTGCCAACCTGGATATCCTCGATGATGCCACCTTTCTGGGCACTGCTCATGTCGTTTGAAAATGCAAGGACGAGCGAATCGAAGGATGCACCTGCTGTTGCAAGCGCATGGATCGAATCTGCCAGTAACTTTCTCTCCCTCATTTCTTCATTCGTTGCGTCTTCTGGTTTGGCAATCAAGACCTGGGCAATGGTTGTCTTGCCATGGGCAGCCCTTGTGTTCATCCTTTGGAAAAAATGAATGCCGTTGGCAGTTTCAATGGGATCTGAAACAGCCCAATCTTTCAGTGCATAAATGACATTTTCAAATGCATGGGGCAGGCTGAAAGCCGTGATGTATCCGAGATATCCCCTTGTTCTGGGCACTTCCGGATCACCTGAATTGGCAATGATCAATTTTTCGAAATCTTCACCGCTTAACAATGCTGCTTTGATGGAAGATGCTTTTTTTCGGGCAAGCGCTTTTTCTTCACGGGTGTAGTTTTTATCCTCAGCGCTGGTCAACTTGAGGTTGTTGAATGCAATGAAAAGGTGTTTGACAGATACCTCTTTCAGTGAATGTTCATGGGCGGATGCCACGAGTGTATCAAGCATTTGTTGGTCGAGCATATACACTGGCCGGATCTGCTCTTCAAATCCTTTGAGGTCTGCTTTCTGGTTGGGCAAGGTGTCCATCTTCAGGTCGTGGGCGGCCTGTACTTTCAGGCGGAAACGGATGTAGAGATCGCGGTAGTTTTCCAGGGCCTTTAACCTGTTGCTGGTATCTGTGTTGTTTTTGTTGAAAGATGCCATGAACTCCTGCTGACTTACGGGCTTGCCACCAAAAGTGAACAGCACCTGTGCTTTCAACTGAAAGCAAGATGCTGTGATGACCGCAATCGACAAAAGTATTTTTTTCATGTTCAGCTAGGGTGTCTTTGCTGATTTTTTCTTGAAGTCCATGAAGTCGTCTACCTGTAGGTAGGTGAGTTTTTTGGCAACAATGTTTTTGTCCTTGTCCAACAGGTAAATCATAGGGGTCTGGTATACATCATAGAGTTGCCTGTAACCGGGCTGACCTGCTTTGTAAATCTTGTCTTTGGTTTCTTCTGTCTGGTACACATGGATCCAGCCACCCAGTTTGTGTTCCCTGATATAGTTGAGCCAGTTCTGTTTTCCGCCATCTGTCATGACCCCAACAAGCTTCACACCCTCTTTTCTCCATTTTGCCTGAAAAATGGAATCTACTCTTGGCACTTCTTCCTTGCAATGTCCGCAGGTGGGGTCCCAAAAACATAGAACAGTAAAGGGACCCTGAAGGGCATACAAGGAGAAATTTTTTCCCAGGGTATCTACCATGGGAAGCTCAGCCGCTTTTTTGCCAATCACATTTGACATCAGCGAATATCCCCTGTCGAAGATGAACTTTTTGTATTTTTCATTCATCCAGCTGTCTGCCTGGCCACTCAGGTAATATTTTTCAAAAAGATGCACAAAAACAGCATCCTGACCCATGAATTTGGGGTTCACGTATTTGTCTGTAAGGCTGGACAATACAAATTTGAACATCTCTTCACTGGGCTTCGCGGCAGCAAGCATTTTGTCTGCGTACCTGGTCAATGAGTCGGATGCCTGGGGAAGAATCTCATCATAATATTTGTCGAACCTGCCCTGTAAAACAGGGGTTCTCACCAGGCGATCATCTGTCATGCTGATCCCATCCCAATAATGGTCCTTGTAATAATTGTAGGCAAACAGGCTATCGTATTTTCCTCCGGGATGTTGTGCTGCAGCCGGAACCTCAGGATCTTTCAGCAGGTTGAAAATCGAACTCAAGAGATGCTTGGGATTTTTTTGCTGCAGTTCGTTGCGGTATTGCTGCATGTCAAGGCTCAATTGCTTGATTTGGGCCTGTGCTGCTTTTGTAGCAGGGTCTTCTGCCGCCCCACCAGCCCTGCTCCTCAGCGCAGCCACATCTGTACCAATATCAAATGATTTTTTCTGATAATCGGCAAAAATGGTATTGTCTGGAGAGCCTTCAAAGCGCAATCCTTTCACAATATTGGCTGTATCGCCATAGACGCTGAATTTCTGTTGCTGGTCTATCATGCACTCAATCCATCCGTTTTTTTCGGGGAATACAATCATGTAAACGCCACCCTGCAATTTCTTTGTTCCTGAGAAGATGGCCTGACCACCTGCATTTATCTTGGCAGAATCGATCAGGTATTGTTTGCTGCCAAAATGGTAGGCAAGGAAGAGGTATCCTTTGTTGAAAGGCTTGATGTTGGCCTTGATTTCATAGGCATTTTGAGCCTGGGCAAATGGGCTGAACAGCAAAGAAAACAGCAGGATCGGAAGAATGCGCATCTGTGAAAGTTTCGGTAAAATTATTCAATAACCGGGAAATACAATGTTAAAAGGAGAACTAAGGTGAGCCGGCTTGGGAAGGCATATTAAATTGTAGATTTGCAATTCAAGCCGGAACATGAGAAAGAAGAAATTGGTATTGGAGCATTTGCAGGTCAGTGGTTATGCCGCCGGCGGAAAGTCTATTGCAAAACTGGAGGGAAAAGTGGTTTTCATTGAAGGGGCTGTGCCGGGAGATGTTGTGGATGTTCGGCTCAGCAAGAACAAGAAAGATTGGGCCGAGGGTAAGGCCATCAGGTTTAGATCCTATTCTTCAGAGCGAACAACTCCTTTTTGCAAACATTTTGGGGTCTGCGGGGGTTGCAAGTGGCAGATGTTGCCCTATGAAAAACAACTGGAGTACAAGTTTCAGGAAGTGGAGCAGCAGATGAAGCGGATTGGCAAGATCAATATCCCGGAGATGCAGCCGATTGCAGGGGCCAGTGAAACGCAGTACTACAGGAACAAGCTTGAATTCACCTTCAGCTCAAAGAAATATTTTACCGAAGAGGAGATTGCCTCCCTGGAAATGCCTGAAGAGGGGCCGCGGGGCCTTCCATCCATCCCTGCCCTGGGTTTTCATGTACCCGGCTCCTTTGACAAGGTGATCGATATTGATGAATGTTTTTTGCAGGCAGCGCCAAGCAATGCCATCCGCAATGGCATCAGGGCCCATGCCCTGGAAAAAGGATACAGTTTTTATGACATCCGCAACCATACAGGATTGCTCAGGAACCTGCTGGTCAGGCTTTGTACTACCGGAGACCTGATGGTCAACCTCGTGTTTGGAGCGGATGATGAAAAGGCAAGGGAAGACATGATGGAATACATCAAAAAGGAATTTCCTTCCATTACATCGCTCTATTATACCATTAACCGTAAATTCAATGATAGCCTGGGTGACCAGCATCCCATCCTTTACCATGGCAACGCATTTGCCATCGAGCAATTGGGTGGATTGAAGTTCAAGGTGGGTCCAAAATCGTTTTTCCAAACCAATTCAACACAGGCAGAGCAGTTGTATCAGATCACCAAGGATTTTGCTGAGCTGAAAGGAACTGAAATTGTATATGACCTTTATTGTGGCACAGGAAGCATTGGCATCTTTGTGAGCGACAAGGCCGCCAAAGTGATAGGGGTGGAGGTCATCAGTGAAGCGATCGATGATGCACATGAAAATGCTACCATGAATGGCATTGACAATACCCTTTTTTATGCCGGTGATGTGGCAGACATCTGCAACAATGCCTTCTTTGAAACCCATGGCAGGCCTGATGTGATCATCACTGATCCTCCCAGGGCGGGCATGCATGAAAAGCTTGTACAGCAGATCCTGGCCATGGAAGCGCCATTGGTGGTGTATGTAAGCTGCAATCCAGCAACACAGGCAAGAGACCTGCAATTGTTGGCAGAGAAGTATGAGGTGACCGCCATCAGGCCTGTGGACATGTTTCCCCATACCCATCATATTGAGAATGTTGTGCAGTTGAAGCTGAGGCAAGATGCCCCAGGTTCGTTAAATTTGTAATATAAAGCAACGTATGGAATCAGAAATCAGACCGGGCAGGTTTCAGGTGCTTCCCGTAGTCATCAAAAACCTCATCATCATCAATGCCTTGGTTTGGCTCGCGCAAATCACTGTTGGCAAAGACCTTTTGTCCATTGAAGATCTTTTTGCACTACACCATTTCAGTTCTGTGCACTATCATTTCTGGCAGTTCATTTCCTACATGTTTCTGCATTCTTCAGATTCATTTTTTCACATCCTGTTCAATATGTTTGCGTTGTGGATGTTTGGGTCTACGCTGGAAAACCTCTGGGGACCAGCTAAATTTCTGGCATTTTACCTGGTCTGCGGTTTTGGCGCAGGACTTACACAGGCGATTGCTTTGACCTACGATATATCACAGTATAATGAAATGTTTGAAGCTGGTCAGCTGGGCGCTGCTGAACTTTTTGCTTTGGCAAATGTTCCTACCTTGGGTGCCTCTGGTGCCGTGATGGGTATTTTTGCAGCCTTTGCCTATACCTTTCCCAACAGCCAGATGATCATCCTTCCGATTCCTTTTCCCATCAAAGCCAAATGGGCATTGCTCGGCCTTGGTGTCTTGGATGTATTGGGAGGCATATCAAGCGAGTCTACGGGTATAGCGCATTTTGCACACCTGGGTGGGGCAGCAGTGGGGATCATCATTGTGATGATCTGGAACAAACGGAACAGAAGAGATTTTTATTGACCAAAAAAACAAGCGGCATGGGATACAGGGACAATACGGGATCAGGCCGTTCAAATCTGTTCAATACAGCAAACCCTTTGGTGATGCTGGTTGTACTGCAAATCACATTTTTCATTCTGATGAATTTCCTGAAAAGCATCTATGTCTTTTCAAGGATTCCTGAAGAACAATTCTACCGCAATATTTACCATTGGTTTGTGATGCCCGCAGACCCCATGCAATTCATCACAAGGCCCTGGACCCTGATTACCATGCAGTTCACTGAGGTGAAGGTCATCCTGGTCATCAGCAACCTGATTTGGCTTTGGACCTTTGGATACCTTATCCAAGACCTCATAGGCAACGACAAGATCATTCCCATTTACATCTACAGTGCCACCATCTCAGGCATTGCATTTTTGGGGGCTGCCAATATTTTTTATCCAGGTGCAACACAATCCATATTTTTCAGTGGGGCTGTATCCGGAATCCTTGGATTGGCGGTGGCAGCAACTGCTGTATCTCCACAATACCGTTTTTTCCCCATGATTGGTGGGGGCATTCCGTTGTGGATCATTGCAGTGATTTATTTGCTCTTGAACCTCTCCTCCGCTTTTTCCAATCCTGTATTGTTATTGCCTGTAGCTGCAGCAGGATTGACCGGTTTTGTATACATCCGCATGCTGCAGAAAGGGAATGATCCTGGTGAATGGATGAATGCGTTTTTTTCCTGGATTGGAGCATGGTTTACCCCATCAAAAGAAAAAGGATATTCTACAAAGCAATCCTCTTTCTACAACCAGGGCACCAAGGTTCCGTTTGTTAAAAAGCCCAATATTACACAAGAAAGAATAGATACCATTCTTGACAAGATCAACCAGAAGGGCTATGATCAATTGACCGAAGCGGAGAAAAAGATATTAAAAGAAGCCAGCAAGAAAGACCTATAAATAGCCCATGGGTAATTTTTTCAAATCCGTTTCTGTTGGGGTCATGATGCTGCTCAATATCATTGTTGCTGCATTGTACCTGGTATGCAGCTTTGCTCCTTACATGCATCCAAAGACCTGGTGGTTTACTGGTTTTTTGGGTTTGTTCTTTCCCTATCTTTTGGTGCTGCTGCTGCTCTTCCTCTTGTTTTGGATTTTTGTTCGCATCAAGTGGGCTATCTTTCCATTGCTGTTGATGTTGGCTGGTGCCTCAGCAGTGCGCAACCATGTTTCTTTCAAAGGAGGCGATGATTTTTCGTTGAAGAAACCGCCTGGTTCCATCCGATTCATGAACTGGAACCTCCGTCATTTCATTCCTTTTGACGAAAGCATGTTCAAGCCTGATCAGGACAAGCACCTGCAATTGATTTTTGACCAGGTAAAAAAATACCAGCCAGATGTTATCTGCTTTCAGGAGTTTGTGTCCATGCCTGGTGAGGGTAACAAGGATCCGATGCACTATCTCGAGCATGTGCTTGGTTACAAGTACCATCAATTTGCAGGGGAGGATATTTTTGATACCAAGCAGTACAGTGGAATTGCTATTTTTTCAAAGCTTCCCATCGCAGCAGGCAATGTAATTCCATTCCCTGCTTTAGCAGATGCAAACACTGAGAATACCGTTTTTGCTGATGTTGTTGATGGTGCTGATACGCTGCGCATTTATGCTGTTCATCTTCAATCTTTTGGATTTGGTGCCAGGGAATACAAGGTGATTGATGATGTCAAGGCAAAAAATGACAGCAGTGTGATCCAGTCCAAACAGCTGATCAAAAAAATGCGCAATACTTTTTATTGGCATGGGGCACAATCTGATTTTATTGTCAACGAAATGGCGTCCTCACCATTCCCAACATTTGTGATGGGGGATCTGAATGATGTTCCGGGATCCTATACCTATTCAGTGGTGCGGGGTGAGAGGAAAGATGCATTTTTGGAAAAAGGGTCTGGCTTGGGCGCAACGTTCACGAGTTCCTCCTCATTCATGCTCCAGCTTTTGCCTACACTGAGGATCGATTATATTTTTCATCCCCAAGCATATGAGGCCTTGCAGTTTACCCAGGGAGGAAAAAGACTCTCTGATCACGCGTTCCTG
>JBIPNK010000003.1:0-114080 GCA_044373365.1 Chitinophagaceae bacterium | reverse complement strand
TAGGCATCTCTCGGGTTCGACCCCTGTTCTGCTTTTCAATCTTTATCTTTGCCCTTACAATTTTAATTATGTCTTCATTGCAGTTTTATAATTCACTTACCAGACAAAAGGAAGTATTCAGTTCATTGATTCCTGGCAGGGTTGGCATGTACGTATGCGGCCCAACCGTTAGCGGAGAAAGCCATCTTGGGCATGCAAGGCCATTCATCACCTTTGATATTGTTTACCGATACCTCCGTCATCTTGGTTATCAGGTACGGTATGTGCGTAACATCACTGACGCTGGTCATTTTGAAGAAGAGGGAAGGGAGAGTGAAGACAAGATCTCTAAAAAAGCCATCCTGGAAAAAATGGAGCCCATGGAGCTGGTGCAGAAATACACCAATCTCTTCCATTGGGCAATGAGGGAGTTCAACAATGTGGAGCCCAGTATCGAGCCCACTGCAACTGGACATATTGTTGAGCAGATTGTCATGATCCAGCGCATCATGGCCGATGGATATGCCTATGAAGCCAATGGTTCAGTCTATTTTGATGTTGAAAAATACCACAGGGATTTCAGTGCAAAAGGAATGCAGTATGGCATCTTGAGTGGCAGGGTATTGGATGATCAACTCGAAACAACCCGTGAGCTGGAGTCGCAGGAGGAGAAACGCAACAAGGCTGATTTTGCCTTGTGGAAACATGCCGCGCCAGAGCACATCATGCGCTGGCAAAGCCCATGGGGAGAGGGTTTCCCGGGATGGCATATCGAGTGTTCTGCCATGAGCAACAAATATTTGGGTGCTGAATTTGACATACACGGTGGAGGAATGGACCTCCAGTTTCCTCACCACGAATGTGAAATTGCACAAAGTGCCGTCTGCAACCACCAGATTCCTGCGAAGTTCTGGCTGCACAACAACATGATCACCATCAACGGCAGAAAGATGGGGAAAAGCTACAACAATGTGATCAAGCTCAGTGAACTGTTCAGTGGTAATCATGAAATCCTGACACAGGGTTATTCTCCCATGACCGTTCGTTTTTTCATTCTGCAAACGCATTACAGGAGCACGCTGGACTTCAGCAACGAAGCCCTTCAGGCTGCCGAGAAAGGCCTGAGAAGGATCTGGGAAGCCTTCACGCAATTGAACAAGTTTGTCATTTTAGACAACAATATCAGTGCCGGAGATCCTGATTTGGAGCAGCATTGTTTTGAGGTGCTCAGCGCCTTGGATGATGACATGAACGATGACCTCAACACAGCAAAAGTATTGGCAGGCCTGTTTGAGTTGGTCCCGGTCATCAATTCCATCAAGGATGGTTTGATTAAAAATAATGCGCTTACCACAGCCACCATGCTGTTGATGAAAGAGAAGTTCAATACTTTTCTGGTTGATATTTTTGGATTGAAAGATGAAAAAAAGCATGACGACCAAAAGCTTGGCGCAGTGCTCCAGTTGATTGCAGACATCAGAAAAGATGCAAGGGCCAAAAAGGACTATGCCACTTCAGACAAGATCCGCAACCAGTTGCTTGAAGCAGGCATACAGCTCAAAGACGAAAAGGATGGCGGGCTCAGTTGGGATCTGGTATAGCTTTTTAATAGCAGGCTTTATTGTTTGATGGACCGCAAGATGCTTGGAATGCCTTCATGCGCAGCAAGCCGTATGTTTATCCTGTCCAATGACTGATCGGAAATAGACCAGTTCATGGGGTATTCATCCCCTTCACCTTTTTTGTACAGGTTGATGGACCTGTAAGTGGTATCTCCCTTGTAGATCTCCAGCAAGTATTTATACAGCCGCAGGTTGTTGATGTCCGTTTGGCTGGTATAGGATCCTAAAATTGTTTTTACCGGAGCCCCCAGATCGTTGACCAGGGGATGTGTTTTTTCAATGCTCTTTTCATTTTCGGTTTCATTGGTGATGTGCATTACATTGAACCTGATTTTTCTGTAAGGATGCTCAGGATTGTTTTTGATGCTGTCCATGACCATGCTTTGAAGATCGAGGATCATTTCATGTACAACGCCTGCACCCGAGTTGTCAAAATAACCGCCATCCACAAAATACTGATCACCGATTCTTCCTGCAGGGCTGAAATAAGGAAACCTTGCGCCAAGGGCCACAGCAGTGGCTACTGACAGGTCCTGACTGGAATCCAAACTTTTTAATACATCAATCCTTTTTCCAAATACATTTTTTTCAATGTTGATGTTGCTGACCACTGCAGGTGCACCATCTTGCATCCTGGTACAATTGATGAAGAGCAATGGCAAAGCATAACTGCTGTCATGGTGCAGTTGAAGTGCAGAGAAAGGCAGGTTCATCAACCGTGTAATTTCATTTTCTTTCTTTGTTGATTGAAATGATTTTTCTAAGGCTGCTGCCCTGTCGTTCAGGAGATGAAAAGGAACCAGTGGCAGGATGATGTCTGGCCCTAATAATCTCACCAAAGGAAAACTCAGGAAATCGTTGGAAAGATAGTCCTGTACTGTTTTTGTTGTGTTTTTGCCTGAGTTGTTTAACAGTGTTGCGTAAAAAGAAACATTGCCAAGGCTTCCACCAGATGCGCCAGACAAGCAAAACAATTGTTTGGAAAAATTGCCGGAGGATTCCTCTTGAATCTTGCCCAATACAGATGCTGTCCAGTAAGCAGATCTTGAAGCACCGCCATCCGCCAATACAAAATAGACTGGAAAATTGTTTTGAGAACTGTCTTCCAGTTGATTTTTTCTTTCCTCAATCCATCTGTTGAAATGCGCTCTCAGGCTGGGTCTTGCATGGTATTGATTGGTCTCTTTCAATGGTATCAGGTTGACGTTATGGGTTTCATTGAAAAGCCCTGCGATAATGATGGCAACCATCGCCAGAAAATGGAAATTCATTTTTTGTTTGAGTGAAAACAAAGTGATGATGTTTCCAGCCCCCAGCAGGATGCCAAATGATAGCAGGATGATGGGCAGTGATGTGATGTATCGGGAAAATGAAATGGAAAAGACCGCAGTAAAATACATAAGCATGGCGGTGAAAGAAAAGATGTTGAACCAGCCGAAAATGTTTTGCTCTGTCTTGATCATCAGCTCTTTTTTCAACGGATCTCTTTTGCCTTCCTTGTCTGTGAAAATCCAGACAACAAGATCATGATAAGCCAAACGGGTTTTGATCAGGTATTTGTGGACAGGATTCGGAGACTGCTTCAGATTGGTTTCACTGATTTTCTTTCTGGTAATGACAAGAAAAAGGTATCCTGCTTGCATCAGTGGCAACAGGCAGATGTATGCAATAATTGTGTTCAGCAACACCACTGTTCCGATGATAATTACAAACAGCAGCGAAAGAACATTTCTGTAGATGATGAGTGCATTCCTGTTGCTTTTGTTTTTTATTTTTTCAAACAAGGGGTGAAGCGTGGCATAGCCAATTGCAGAGATGCTGGCAATTATCCATTGTTTCAGGTTGTTGCTTTCTGAAGGTATGAGTACCGCCAAGGCGATGATTGTTACGGTAAAGCAGGCATAACCAAGGATTCTTGGGGTATGGCAAAGGCCCTTTCTGGCCACCTGGAACAGCCTGTCGTGGTTGTAGGCAATGAGCCTTGAGGTATACCAAGTAATCAATACCCAAAACAACAGGCCAACAACAAAGAAAAGCCCGGTCTGCCTTGATTTCAGGCCTGTGAGGATGATGTCTTTTCCCTGAACAAATCCTGTAAAAAAAGCATAGGAAAACAGGATGAACAGGATTCCCGGCAGAAAGGCCCAGAGCAGTTGGAGGAGGATGGCAAGTTGTTGGAGGCCTTTTTTCAGCACTGACATCTTGGTGGTTTAGGTGTTTGGTTTCCCCTCCGCTCCCTCATTCATCCTCTATTGCAGTTCTTTCCAAAGCATGTCTTTCAGTTCCAGCAGTCCTGAACCGGATACTGATGAAATGAACACATGCGGAATATCGGTTGGAAGTTCTTTTGCTATCGCTGTTCTCAGCTCATCATCCAGCATATCATTTTTACTGACGGCGATGATGAATTTTTTATCGAGCAGCTCTGGATTGTATTCCTCGAGTTCATTGAACAGGATTTCCAGTTCTTTCTTGTGGTCCTTGCTGTCTGCAGGGATAAGGAAAACCAACACAGGGTTTCTTTCGATATGGCGAAGGAAGCGATGGCCGAGACCCTTCCCTTCAGCAGCGCCTTCAATGATACCCGGCAAATCTGCAATACAAAATGATTTTCCGTCGCGGTACTCCACCATGCCAAGCTGTGGTGTGAGTGTGGTAAATGCATAATCTGCAATTTTCGGTCTTGCGGCAGTCATTGAAGAGAGCAGGGTTGATTTGCCGGCATTGGGGAATCCTACCAGTCCTACATCGGCCAGCACTTTTAACTCAAGCACTTTCCAGCCCTCAAATCCTTCCTCACCGGGTTGTGCGTATTCAGGTGCCTGGTTGGTGGCGGTGGCAAAGTTCTTGTTGCCCAGTCCACCACGTCCACCTTTTACCCAGATGATCTCCTGACCATCTTCCAGGATTTCCCCATCCTTATCTCCCGTTTCTTCGTCTACGGCAACCGTACCCAGGGGTACTTCAATGATGATGTCATGACCATCCCTGCCGGTCATGTTGTTTTTGTTCCCGCCCTGTCCGTCTTCCGCGATGACATTCTTATAATAACGCAGGTGAAGCAGTGTCCACAAGTGCTTGTTGCCCCTGAGGATGATATGGGCACCCCGTCCGCCATCGCCTCCATCGGGCCCTGCCTGGGCATTGAATTTGGTCCGCGCAAAGTGCTTGCTGCCCGCCCCACCGTGTCCGCTTTTGCAAAACACCCTTATCTGGTCTACAAAATTTGATTTTTCCATTGGGTGCAAGGTACGAAATGCAATGGACAAGGTGTTAAGGAGCAAGGACGGGAAAAATATCCTAATTTTATGGAATCAATGAAGCTACTCCGCATTTTCAAAAACAAGTTTGTGCTGGTCTCCATTTTGTTTGTGGGATGGATGTTGTTTTTCGACCACAACAACCTTTTCCTGCACCTCCAGTACCGGGCTGAATTGAATGATCTCAAGGAGCGCAAACAATATTACAAGGATCAGATGGAAAAGACGAAAAATGATATCGACCTGATCAAAACCAACCCACTCTGGATGGAAAAAGTTGCCCGAGAGCAGTACCTCATGAAGCGGGACAATGAAGATGTATTCCTGGTCAGGTAAAAATGAGACGCAGTATTAGTAGTCAAAACTATTGATGGCCGATACAATATCAACCACTTATTTCCGTTTTAGGGAGGTCAGATGATTTTGAGATCAAGATCTGATAACCACTCCATTCTTCTATCCTGTTGATGACCATCAAATCCGACATTCCTTTTTCAATCATTTGTAATTGATAAAAGGCTGATTATGATCTCATTAATATTCGAATCTATGTTACGTTACCTTTACAACGAAATGTCTTCTGAGGAGAGTGCCCACTTTTTATTTTTCATCGAAAACAACCCAGCCATGATGGAGCAATACGCCCGGATGAAGGAAGGTTTTGATGTACTCAACAATATCAAGTTCAGTCCTTCAGGGAGTTCAACCGACCGCATCATGGCTTATGCTGCCTTGAATGGGTTTTCCATGCAATAGGCATCCGAGGGAAGACCGTCACAATATTTTATCCTTTGTTGTTCGCCTTGTAGTATAGGCAGATGGCTGTCAATCCACATTCCCCGCATTTGGGGTTTCTGGCAAGGCAAGTATACCTGCCATGCAGGATCAGCCAGTGGTGGGCCTTGTGCACCAGTTCTTTCGGAATATTTTTGATCAATTGTTTCTCGGCTGCCAAAGGTGTTTTTGCCGCACGGGTTAGCCCCAACCGGGCAGATACCCTGAACACATGGGTGTCTACTGCCATGTTCGGTTGTTGGTCAATTACAGACGTGATCACATTGGCTGTTTTTCTTCCTACTCCCGGCAGTTTGATTAACTCATCAACGGTCATGGGCACTTCCCCATTGAAATCCTTGATCAACATGTTGGCCATACCAATCAGGTGTTTGGTCTTGTTGTTGGGATAGGAGATGCTCCTGATGATTGGAAAGAGGGTGTCAAAATCAGTGGCAGCCATGCTTTCAGGATCTGGAAATTGTTCAAAAATGGCTGGTGTAGTCAGGTTCACCCGCTTGTCTGTGCATTGGGCAGAAAGAATGACGGCCACCAGCAACTGGAAGGGGTTGTCGTAAATGAGTTCGGTTTCCGCTTCCGGGATGTTCACCTGAAAATGCTCAATCACTGTATCGTAGCGTTCCTTTCGTTTCATCTGAAAATTGTAGACGCAAATTACAACAATCCCTGAGACAGACTGTCCGCAATTGATGCCCCACATCCAAATTATCTTTATCTTGGAAAGATAATTTTTCACATGAAATCAATCACCAGGATTCAGCTATCGCTCATGATGTTCATGCAATTCTTTGTATGGGGTTCATGGTACGGACAAATGAGCAAGTACATGACCGACCAGTTGCATGCCACTGGCGAGCAGGTGGGCAATGCCTACGCAGCCTTTTCCATTGCCATGATTGCAGCACCTTTTTTTGTTGGGATGCTGGCGGACAGGTTCTTTGAAGCCCAAAAAGTATTGGGTGTTTTGAACCTCGCAGGAGCGGCCCTGCTCTATGTGTTGACCACCATCACGGATGCCAATACATTCTATTGGGTGATGCTGGCCTACTGCCTGACCTTCGCCCCAACCATAGCCCTTACCAGTTCAATTGCCATGCGTGCCATGAACAATCCTGAAAAGGAGTTTCCTGCTATCAGGGTATTTGGAACATTGGCTTGGATTGCAGTTACCAACCTGGTTGGTTACCTGGGTGTGGGAGACAATGTCATGATCTTTCAAATTGCCATGGTCTCGGCCCTTCTGCTGGGACTGATGTCTTTCTTCCTTCCCAAAACATCACCCACTGCAACCGGCCCCAGTACCTTCGGGCAAATCATTGGCAAGGACGCATTTGTATTGTTCAAAGACCGTTCTTTTCTCATCTTCTTCATCTCTTCGGTGTTGATTTGCATTCCCCTTTCGTTTTATTATGCCTGGGCAAACCCATCGCTTACTGATGGCTATAAAATGGCATTCCCATCAGCCGATCCCAAAACATTCAGGATAGAAAACATCATGTCTTTGGGTCAGGTTTCTGAAGTATTGTTCATGCTCTTGTTGCCTTTTGCCTTCGGAAAATTTGGGGTTAAAAAAATATTGATCGTAGGACTGCTGGCATGGATGCTCCGCTTCGTGTTTTTTGGATACGGCGACCCTGCAACCAGTGAGTGGATGCTGTACTCCGCGATACTCCTGCACGGCGTTTGTTATGACTTCTTTTTTGTGAGTGGAATGATTTATACCGACCAGAAAGCGGGCGAAAAAATCAAGTCTCAGGCGCAGGCACTGATCAGCCTTGCCACCTATGGCATTGGCATGTACATCGGTTCCATCGTTTCAGGGAAAGTCAAGGACCAGTACACTACCGATGGTGTTACCGATTGGTTGCATGTATGGCTTGTTCCTGCAGGCATTGCCGCCGCCAGCCTTGTTTTTTTGGTGTTGTTTTTCAAGGACAAAAAAGCAACTTCAACTCCCTAAACCTCTACACCTTTCAACCTCTACACCCTTCAACCCCTACACCCCTCAACCTCTAAACCCTCAACCTCTAAACCATAAAAAATGGTAAAACTCGCCATGCTCGGCTCCGGATTCATCGGAAGATTTTATGCTGACTCCATTCAAGGATTAAGAAGCCGCGACAAGATCGTTTCCATCTATTCAAGAAGAGAAGAACAGGCAAAGAAATTTGCCGAAGATTACCAGTGCGAACATTATACTACAGTGATGGAGGAGGCGATTGCCCATCCCTCTGTGGACATGGTTTGTATCTCTCTCCCGAACAACCTGCATGAAGAAGCGGTGATGCTCTGCATCAAACATAAAAAAGCAGTGATCTCTACAAAACCCCTGGGCCGCAATGCTGCAGAGGCCAAACGCATGCTGGAAGCAGTTGAAAATGCCGGCATCTTCAATGGTTATCTTGAAGACCTGGTCTATACGCCAAAATTCCTCAAGGCCCATGCCAGTGTTCAAAGCGGAGCACTCGGAAGAATACTTTGGGCCAAATCCCGCGAGGCACATCCTGGCCCGCACAGCGATTGGTTCTGGGACCTTGAACAGGCAGGCGGCGGTTGCATGCTCGACCTGGGATGTCATTGTGTAGAGATTGCCAGGAGTTATATCGGAAAGGACATCAGGCCTGTTGAAGTGATGTGTTGGGCTGATACACAGGTCAAGCCCATTGACGCTGAGGATCATGCCATTGGCTTGGTCAAATATGAAAACGGGGCCATTGGTCAGTTTGAAGTGAGCTGGACCTTCAGGGGTGGATTGGATTTGCGTGATGAGGTGATGGGAACCGAAGGAACCATCTGGATCAATGGATTTTTGCGCACAGGGTTTGACATGTTCACCACAGGAAAAGGTGCTGATTATGTTGCAGAAAAAGCAGAGACCAATACAGGCTGGTTGTTTCCGGTAGGGGATGAGTTGAACGAACTGGGATACAACCACATGTTCTTTGACATGTTTGATGCCTTTGAAAAAGGCAAAGCACCCAAAGAAACTTTCTACGATGGATACATCGTCAATGCAGTCTTGGATGCAGCCTACAGAAGTGCCAAATCAAAAATATGGGAACCCGTTCAATTGCAGGACTGGCGTGGGCTTGAAGGGCAGACCAAACAAGGAACCCTTGTTGAATTTGATGCAGACCATTATCTCGTGAAAGAAGAGATGACACACTATGGCACCAAAAAACTTATCCTGAAAGAAAAGGCTACAGGGAAGATTGTGGAGCGCATCATATAGCGTTGAAGCAGTTGAGGAGGTTGAAGCGGTTGAAGAGGTTTAGCTTGCTGGCCAACCAGAGGTTGGTAAACCTTAGGCAGGTGAAGTTTTTTATTTTGTGGTTATCATAAAATTTAATTCTCTTAAATGCTCTTCTGACAATCCAATCAATGGGCTTGGTTGAATCAAATATTTTTTCAAATTCGAGGGTAAGTCATTTAAAGAAGAGTCATCATCAATGATAAGGAAATCCTCTTCAAAAGGATTTTGGTTGAACCATTTAAGGATTTCATCCTTGCGACTAAGCATTGTTTTATTCTCAGGAAGTGATTTTAAAAGAGGAATTTCAATCCCACGTTTTTTGAAAATGCTATGCCATTGCTGAATCGTAAAATTCGATTTATGGGATGTCGTCAGCATAACTGTGACATTATTAGCGATCAATTGCCTAAGTGCATGTGTTGCAGCACCACTGAATGCAGGAAATCCGTCATCCAACATCTCAGGACTTTTCCAGTTTTTTGCTGGAACCATTACGCCGTCTATGTCTAAAAAAATCAACATAACAGCATAAAACTATAGCTTATTTCAATATTTCCAGCAATAACTCAGGCGAAATGTTGTTGTATAATGCATCTTGTTGGTTAAGTAGGTTGATTTTTATTCTTGTGTCCCAATCATTTTCATCAAAATCAACCAATGACCAATCAATCTCCAATGAGGCTGATGTGCGAATGGTATTTATTGTTGGTAGGGAAGTTTTTGACAGCAAAGAAGCAATGTATCGGTGGTGGCCATCACAAATTAATCCTTTGTCTATTTTTATTTCTGTAAACCTGATTCCGGATTTCATTTTTCTATAGATCCGATTTATGATGGGTAAACATAATCTTCTGTGTGAAGAACGGTACTCAATCGGATGTTCATGAATGAAATTTCTAATCAATTCTTTTGTGATAATTTCCATAATGGTTGAATAAATGATCAATGTTTTCTCAAACAAAGATCAATCCAACACATTCGGTTACCACGTGAAAAACACCCTTAAAAACGGAGATTTTACTGTTTCAAAAAGCAGTAATGTTGGGCAGCACATACCCCTAAACCTCTACACCTTTACACCCCTAAACCCTAAAGATACTTCCTGATCTCTGCCACCAACTCACCCTTTGTAATCGGAGTGCCTTTGATCTTGTTGTATGGCTTGGCATCCACCAGGTATACATCACGGAGAATCTTGATCAGTTGTCCATTGTTGATTTCTGGTACAATGACCGTATCAAACTGCTTGATGATCTCTCCAAGATTTTTTGGGAAAGGCCTCATGTACCTGATGTGTGCATGTGAAACGGCCTGGCCTTCCAGCAACAATTCCTGCACAGCACTTTTGATGGAGCCATAGGTGCTTCCCCATCCCAGTACCAATACTTTTCCGGAGGCGGCACCGCTGTCAATTTTTTGTTCAGGGATGTATTGAGCAATCATATCCACCTTTGCCTGCCTGGTTTTCACCATGTGTTCATGGTTATCAGGTTCATAGCTCACGTTGCCGGTAATGTCTTGTTTTTCCAATCCTCCAATCCTGTGTTCCAATCCTTTTGTACCAGGAAGTGCCCAGGGCCTCACCAGTTTTTCATCGCGCTTGTAGGGCTGAAACCTTTCCTCTCCTTCATCCAATGCAGTTTTGAATTTGACGGTAATGGCCGGAAGGTCTTCAGCTTGTGGGTACATCCACGGTTCTGCACCATTGGCGATGTAGCCATCACTGAGGAACATCACTGGCGTCATGTGTTCCAGTGAAATCCTTACGGCTTCATAGACGGCACTGAAACAATCGCTGGGAGTGGAGGCCGCAATCACCGGCATCGGGCATTCTCCATTTCTTCCATAATAGGCTTGCAGCAGATCGCTTTGTTCTGTTTTGGTGGGAAGCCCGGTTGAAGGCCCGCCCCTTTGCACATCGATGATCAGCAGGGGAATTTCAAGCATCACGGCCAAGCCCATGGCTTCGCCCTTTAGGGCAATACCTGGGCCTGAAGTGGTGGTAACGGCCAATGCACCGCCATAGCTGGCACCAATGGCTGCAGAGATGCCTGCTATCTCATCTTCTGCCTGGAATGTTTTTACACCAAAATTCTTCATCTTGCTCAGGTCGTGCAGGATGTCCGAGGCTGGTGTGATGGGGTAGGTGCCCAGAAAAATGGGCAGTCCACTTTTTTGTGATGCTGCCACCAAACCCAATGAAACTGCCTGATTCCCCATGATTGACCTGTAGTTTCCAGGCTTCATCTTGGCTTTCTCAACCTTGTATCTTGTGGTGAAGGTTTCAGTGGTATCTCCATAATTGTATCCTGCCTGCAATGCTTTGAGGTTGGCATTCAGGATATCATCTTTCTTGCCAAATTTTTCGTTCAGGAATTTCAGGGTGCTGTCCATATCTCTGCTGTACATCCAGTAAAGGAAGCCCAGTACGAACATGTTCTTGGCCCTGTCTTTTTCCTTGGTGCCCAGGGTAATGTCCTTCAATGCCTCCCGGGTCATTTTGGTAACATCCATTTTGATCAGCTCGAAACCTTCGAGGGATCCGTCTTCAATAGGGTTTACGCCATCCGGGTAATTGGCAAGGCGCAGGTTTTTTGAATCGAAACCATCCACATTGGCAATGATTTTTCCTCCCTTTTTGATGGCTTTCAGATTGGTTTTCAGGGCAGCCGCATTCATCGCCACAAGCACATCACAAAGGTCTCCGGGGGTATAGATGGCATCACTTGAGAAACGAAGCTGGTAGCCACTCACGCCGGGAATGGTGCCTTGTGGCGCACGGATTTCAGCGGGAAAATCTGGGAATGTGGCAAGGTCGATTCCCATCAAGGCAGTATTGTTCGTGAATTGACTTCCCGTCAGCTGCATGCCATCTCCGCTATCCCCTGCAAATTTGATTACGATATCGCTGAGCAGTTCTTCTTTTCTTTGGGTCATGTTAAATGTTTGTCGCCAGTACCTTTTTTTGGGGCATGCTTTGGCTGATTCAACTGAAATTAATTAATTTACACTACAAATTTACCCAATATGGCGCTTTTCAATTCAAGTAATCCTACACTTTCAGAAAAATCTTTCAACAGGTCAATGGCTGCCCCCGGATCTGGCATCATGTCCTTCCGCGGCACCCTCAATAAGTTTGGTTTTCTTTTCCTCATGGTGATGGCAACTGCCTTCTATGTGTGGAATGAAGCCAGCGTAGGCAACAGCATTCAAGGATACCTGATGGGTGGTGCTATTGGTGGCCTGGTTATCGCATTGATCCTGATGTTCAAGCAACAATGGGCCCAATACCTTGCTCCTGCCTACGCACTGCTGGAAGGCTTGGTTGTGGGTGGCATCTCAGCCATTTACAGCAATGCATTCAGCAAGGTGGCTCCGGGTATCGTAACACAAGCCGTGGTGCTCACCTTTGGCACTGCCATTGCCATGTATCTGCTGTATACTTTCAGGATCATCAGGGTAACGGAGAAATTCAGGTCTGTGATGTTTGCTGCCATTGGCGGTATTGCACTCTTTTATCTGATCACCTGGATTCTTTCCATGTTCAATGTAAACATTGATGGTTTGCACAACGGAAGCTTGTTGAGCATCGGTATTTCAATCGCCATCACTGCTATTGCTGCACTGAGTCTTTTGTTGGACTTTGACAGGATTGAGCAGGGCGCTGCCATGGGTGCACCCAAGCACATGGAATGGTTCTGTGCCTTTGGTTTGCTGGTAACCATGGTATGGTTGTATGTTGAAATTCTTCGCTTGTTGGGCAATCTTTATGGTCGCCGCGACTAAGCTTAAATGATATTCAAAAAGAAAGCCGGTCTCATGTGAGCCGGCTTTTCTTTTGCAATCTATTTGCTGTTTTTGAATAACTGGAATTCAATTTAGTACCCGTCTCCATCCAGCATGTTCCCCAATCCGCCGAGGATGCTTCCTTCCTCTCTTCTGTTGGTCGTGCCATAGGACAGGACCCTGCTGGCAAGCCTGCTGATGGGAAGTGTTTGGATCCATACTTTACCTGGTCCGCGGAGGGTTGCAAAGAAGAGGCCTTCTCCACCAAATATGCTGTTCTTGATGCCACCTACAAACTGGATATCATAATCAACGGTTTGGGTAAAAGCAACTACGCAACCGGTATCAATTTTCAACACTTCGCCGGGGGTGAGGTAACGCTCAAATACATGTCCGCCAGCATGCACAAAGGCCATGCCATCACCTTCCAGTTTCTGCATGATGAATCCTTCCCCGCCAAACAATCCGGTGCCCAGTTTTCTTTGGAAGGCTATGCCAACGTTTACCCCTTTTGCTGCGCATAGAAATGAGTCCTTCTGGCAAATGATCCTGCCATCAAGTTGTTGGAGGTCCAGTGGAATGATTTTTCCTGGATAGGGGGAGGCAAAGGATACCCTTTTTTTACCGTTTGCCATGTTGGTGAACGCGGTCATGAAAAGGCTTTCACCGGTAAGCAGTCGCTTTCCTGCAGAAAACAGTTTCCCCAGGACGCCCTTGTCTTGTCCTGATCCGTCACCAAATATGGTTTGCATTTGAACACCATCATCCATCATCATGAAGCTTCCTGCTTCTGCGATGGCTGTTTCGTTGGGATCGAGTTCAACTTCTACGTATTGCATTTCTTCTCCAACAATCCTGTAATCGATTTCATGGTTGGATCTTGTGCTGTACTGTTCCATTTTATTGTTTTAAACATTTACAATAGGCGCTAGACGATTGATGAAAGCAATAGGTTGCATGGTGCAGCATAATATTTCATCCATCATCCAGCGCCCGTTGGCGGAGGTTATTTTTTCAACTTGCCATTCCAAACAGGTTTGCCCTGGATTCTCCTTACAAGGTAAACAATACCGGTAAAGAGGAAGAATAGGGGGCCTAACAATCCGAGGATAGAGATCCACTTTCCTTTGAAGAATTTGGTCATCGGCCTTTTCAATCGCTCAGCAATGAGGTACATGGCTGGTACGATAAGCAGCGTCATGAAGAAGGCAAACATCAATCCCCAGATGATGGTGAGTGACAAAGGCTTCCAGAAAACAGCGTTGTCACCTCCAAAGAAAATATGTGGATTCAAATCTGTAAACAGGGTAACGAAATTGATGTTGAAACCCACCGCAAGTGGAATCAGGGCAAGGATGGCAGCAAGCGCGGTAAGCAATACCGGTACAATCCTTGTTTTCCCGGCTTCAATGACGGCTTCTCTTGTCTTCATGCCCCTGCCCCTCAACTCGTCAGCAAATTCTATCACAAGAATACCATTCTTCACCACAATGCCGGACAGCCCTACAATACCAATACCTGTGGTTACCACGGCAAAGGTGGACTCTGTAATGGCATAGCCCAACAACACACCAATCAAGCTGAAAAATATTTCAGAAAGCACAATCATGGTTCTGCTGTATGAGTTGAACTGCAAAATGAGGATCAGCAGAATCAGCCCGATGGCAGTAAACATCGCTGTTCTGAGGAAGTTGGCGGTCTCGGCCAATTGCTCCCCTTCGCCTGTTTGTGCAATGGATACGCCTTCGGCTTTTGATTTGAATGCTTCGATATGTTTCGTGATTTCCGTATTGACGGCCTGGGGTGTATAGCCCTGAGAAGTCAATACATTTGAGAAGATGGTGATCACACGTTTCTGGTCCTTTCTTTTGATGCTGCCATAGGTATTGCTGAGGTCTGCTTTAACGACAGAACTGATGGGCACCTGTTTGATCTGACCATTCGTGAAATCGCGGTAGGTGATGCGCATGTTCAGGAGCTCAGACAATGATTTCCGCTGTGATGCATTGTTGCGGATGATGATATTGAATTCCTCTTCACCAATTTTCAACTTCGAAATTTCCTTACCGAAAAGGGCTGTACGTATTTCCATTCCGATTTGGCCAGTTGAGAGGCCTTGCATCAAAGCCCTTTCCCTGTCGATGGAAATGCCAATCTCTGGGTTGGAGAAGTCAACATCAATTTTCAATTCTTCTACACCAGGGATGTTCTTGTCGCTGAGGTAGTTCCTCAGGTTGATGGCTGTGCTGGTGAGGTCTTCGAAATTGTCACCTGAAACCTCAATGTTGATGGGAGATTGTGTGGGAGGGCCATTGCTCTCCTGGGTGACGCTTATTTCTGCAGAAGGAATATTCTTCACAACAAGGCGGATACTATCAAGGTACTGCTTGGTACCAGCGCCATGCCTTTCTTCAAAAGGCACAAAATTGACCTGGACCCGACTGAGCTCTGGCCTGGTGCTCCTGTCTCCACTGTTGGGATCACTGGCGCCAACAGCCACATTGGCAATCACACTCTCCACCAATGGGTTTTCTTTTTCATTTTCCATGCCCAATACCTTGTTGATCCTGCCTTCCAGCAGTTTTGTTACCGAATCCGTATAGGTTACTTCTGTACCAGCCGGCAACTTGAGATAAACATAGATGGTATTGGGATCGCCCTGCGGGAAAAGTACGATGGGTACATTTCTCATACCAAAGAAAACAAAGGAGAAAATCAATAAGGCAAATGTGGCAATCAGCATTTTGACCGGTCTCCATCCTTGGGTGGTCCACTGCAGGAGTTTTTCATATTTGTTCATCATGGCGGGCAGCCATTTCTCCTGGAAGGTTTTGATGGCACCAGTGAGTACATAGGCGTTGAGCACCATGAGTCCACCAAAGAATATAAGCATGTTGCCAATGAAACGATAAGAGGCCTGGTCGTTGCCATATCCCACGAGGTCAAACAGAATACCTACGATGATGAAAATGAGGAACAGTGGATTTTTGAAAACAGTAGACTTCTTTTTCTTTTCGTGGTCTTCGTGTGCCATGAAATCTACAGCAAAAACAGGGTTCATGATGTAGGCTACAATCAATGATGCTGTCAATGTGAAGATCAACATCGTGGGCAGGTAAATCATGAATTTACCAATGATGCCTGGCCAGAAAAGCAGCGGAATGAAAGGGGCAAGCGTGGTAAGTGTACCCGCCAATACTGGGATGAATACCTCTCCAGCTGCAAACCTTGCTGCATCTTTGGCACTGATTTTTCCCTTGCCTTGAGAGAAAATCCTGTGGGTATTTTCAATCACCACAATGGCGTCATCCACCACAATTCCGAGTCCAAAAAGCAATGCAAACAATACGATGAAATTGAGGGTAACACTGGACCCTACAATAAACTCTGCACTTGGCAGGAGAATAAAGGCAAGGAACATGCTCAGTGGAACCGAGAGGGCCACAAAGAATGAGTTGGTCACTCCCATGAAGAACATGAGGATGATCATCACCAGCACAAAGCCAATGACGATGGAGTTCACCAGTTCATCAAAGGCAGCTGAAGCCTTGATGCTCAGGTCTCCTGTGATATTGATGTTCAGATCTTTGGGAAATTGATCCGCCTTCAATTGCTTTACAATACCATTGATTTTTTCTGAGGCATTGATCAGGTTCTCTCCGGAACGCTTGATGATGCTCAGCGTTACAACGTTCTTCCCATTCAATCGGGCATAACTTTCTCTTTCCTTGACGGTGTCGGTGATGTTGGCAAAATCACGCAGGTAAAGTGGTGCACCATACACGTTTTTCACAATCACATTGTTGAGGTCCAGCGAAGACCTGAACTGTCCATTCACACGGAGTGTACGTTTCTGTTCTCCCACTGCCAACAAGCCACCAGAGATATCGTTGTTCTCGCGCTGAATGGCTTGTTCCACGTCGGTGAATCCAACTTTTGCCGCTTCCATTTTGAAGCGGTCTACATTGATTTGGATTTCCCTTTCCGGGGCACCCACAACATCCACCCTGCTGATCTCTGACAAGCCTTCAATTTTGTCTTTCAGTTGCTCTGCAAACTCTGCAAGCTTTATCCCATCATAATCACCGCTTACATTGACTGCCATGATAGGCAATTCAGACAAGCTGATCTCTTGAACCACAGGTTCCTGGGTCAGGTCATTGGGCAGGTCTTTTTTGGCCTTGTCAACCGCATCCCTCATCTTCTGCAAGGCAACATCTGTTTTTTCGGATGTGCTGAACTCCACAATGATGGCCGAGAAATCCTGCAATGAGTTGGAAGTGATCTTGTTGATTTTTACGCCGGTGATGCCCTTGAGCTGTTTCTCAATAGGCCTTGTGACCAGGCTTTCAATTTCTTTTGGGGAATTCCCTACATAAACAGTTTGAACGTAAATGTTGGGAATGACCACATCAGGAAATTGTTCTTTTGGAAAAGAAACAAACAGCCCGATTCCCCAAAGAGAGATGATAAGGGTGATCAGGTAGACTGCCGTTTTGTTGTTGATGGCCCAATCTGTTGGTTTGAATGTTTTTACATTCTTGAGCAGGTTGGAAATGGAATTATTTTTGGAGGAGTTGTCCATGCTAATGGTTTATGCTTGCTTGGAAAATGAGATCAGTTTGTTGCGGTTGAAATCAGCTGACCATCATACAGTCCCTGAAACCCTTTGGTGATGAGCTTGTCGCCCTTGCTCAGGCCTGAGTTGACCTCAATCAATTCATCATAGAATTCACCAATGGAAACCATTTTTTTCCTTGCCAGGTTCTTTCCGTTTTCGAGGGAAAGGATGTAAACATATTTGCCTTTCTCATCTGTTTGAACCGTTTCAACTGGAACAACGATGGCATCTTTTGCTGCATGATCAAGTATTTTCACCACCGCAACCTGATTGGGTTTGATATTGCTCTTGCTGGGCATTTTGCTTTCTGCAACAAAGCTCCTTGAAGTGGCATTGATGGTTTCACTGATCAGGCTGATGGTAGAGTTGAAGGTTTCATTCAGGTCTGGCACGGAGATAACCACCGGCATTCCTTTTCTAACCCTTGCAACATAGTTTTCCGGTACTTCAACCACAGCCTTCATCGCACTTGGATTGACAATGGTGATGCCCGCCATCGGAGAGCCCACAAAGGTTTCGCCTATCCGTATGCTCACCGTTTCAACCACACCAGATACCTGTGCAATGACCGAGGTCGTTCCCAGTTGCTCCTTTACAAGGGAGAGCTGTTTTTCAAGCCCTTCCACATTGTTCTTGGCTGAAAGGAATTGCACTTCTGTGCCAATTCCTTCTTTCCAAAGATTTTCCTGTCGGGTGAAAATATTTTTGGCGAAAGAAAGCTGGCTTTCCACCTGTTTGATGTTTTCCTGAATGATGCCATCTTCCAGCTTCATCAGCAGTTGGCCGGCCTTCACATTGTCTCCTTGTTTTACGTAAATGGCTTTCACCTGGCCACCCATTCCTCTTGGTGTAACGTAGTAAAGATTCTCTGTGGTGATCTTGCCCTGCAAGTCAATATAGTGCGCAAAGTCCTGGGTGATCAGTGCAGTCACTTCCACCAATTTTGTTTTTTCTTCAACAGTTGCGCCAGACATTTTCAGGATTTCTGTTTCCAGAGTACCTATTTTGGCAATGATGGCATCACGCTCTTTGGTGAGCTTTTCCAACTCCGCTTTTTTGGCAGCCACATCCTTGTTCTCTTCCTTGTTTCCTGAGCAGGCTGCCAGTGAAAACAGCATGCAGATCATCAAAAACTTTTTCATATTCTGTTTTTTATTCTTTTGTTGTTATAGTTTACCAAGGGCCCTGTTGTAAGAAATCCTTGCATTGATGGCGTCGTAAAGGGATTGGAAATAGTTGGATTGTGCGTTTTCGAGTTCAGATGCTGTTTGCAGTAATTCAAAACTAGATCCCAGGCCTTGCTCATATTTTTTCTTGGTGGTATTGTAAACCTTTTCTGCCAGCACCACATTTTTGTCTTGCATGTCCAGAGAAGACAGGGCATTTTTGAACAAGATGGATGAAGCCTTCAATTGCAGGTCAATTGCCCTTTGTACATTGGCAATGGTATTGCTGGTCTTTTGAAGATTAAGGTTCGCTTGCTTGATCCGCTGCGCTTTTTGTCCGGCATCAAAAATAGGTACACTCATGTTGATGCCCCACAGGGATGTTGTGAACCATTTGTCATTAAAATTGAGCAGATTGAATTTTTGCCCCAGGGCATTTTTGCTATAGCTGTAATAGGTGCCAATGGTAGGGATGTAGGCAAGTTTGTTTCTTTTTACATCAAGGCCTTGCAAATCCTTTACAACATTGAGGAGCTGAATTTCTTTTCTGTCGTTATAGTTGAAGTTGGACAACTCAAGCAGGTCTTTTTTGACAAGGTCAACGGAAAGGGTATCGCTCAATGCAAGGGTATCTGCCTGATCAATGGCCAGGGAAAACTTGAGTGAGGCGTACCCAATTTCAATGAGTTTTTCAATTTGGGTGGATGTGGTGCTCAGGTTGTTCAGCGTTACCTGCGTTTTGTCTATGTCCAGGTGTTCTGCAAATCCATTCTTGTAGAGTTTTTCCTGATCGCTTTTCAGCTTTTCAAGCCTTTTGATGCTGGCATCCAGGTATTTTTTTCTTTTTTCAGCAATCAGCACACTGTAATAGGCCCTTGCAACATTGCTCTTGATCGAGTCTTCCATTACTTTGATGTTGGCATCCGTGAAATCGATCGCTTTTTTTCTTGCCTTCAGCGCTATAAAAAGATCCGGTTGGAAGAGCAACTGCTGAAATTGTAGACCAGCTGATGACTGCCAAGGCACGCCAAACTGTGCAGGAAAATACTGTGGAGGATTGTTGGGCTTAGAGATTGGGCTGCCTGCGCCATTCCTAACGCCATTGTCGGTCAGCACCTTGTATACAGAAGGTGAAACGAAATCAGGTAGCAAGGTTACAGGAATCTTGAAGAAATGTTGTGATTGAACAGAGCCACTTACCTGTGGCATGGTTTGTGCAATGTACTCCTTGTTTTTTGCCAACTGCAATTCCCTGTCAATCTGTAAATTTTTGATTTCTGTCACATTCTTGATTGCAAGCTCAGCAGCCTGGTTGACTGACAGCTTGTATTTCTGTTGTGCATCTGCTGTACCAAACAATAGTACAGAGGATGAAAAAATAATAAAGCCCCAACGGTTCATATTCATTTTTTTATTGTGCATGGATTTTGTTCTTTTTTGCCTTGTATTGTTCAATGAGTTTGAATCCGGATGCTGTTGCCAGCCCATAGAGAAAGTTTTCAATCATGATGATGGTTACTTCCGCCACATTGTACTTTGCAGGAGGGAAGGCTTCCATGTTGAAGGCCAGCATCATGGATTCCAACCTGAATTTCGCCAGGATATCTATTTTGATGTCTTGCCTGAAATTCCCTTCGCTGACCCCTCTTTTCAAATTGGTTGAAATGAAATCCAGCAGGAAGATGTTCTTGTGTTCCATGAATTTGGCAAAGGCCTTGCCATGGAATTTGTGCATATCAAAAAGCACCATAGGGTTCATGTTCCTGAAATGTTGCATGACCATTTCCATGGTTTTGAAAATTTCCTCAACCGCATTTTCGGCAGTGTTGGCACAGTTATGGCATTCATCCTGCATCCTGTTTGTTTCAAATGCAACGACCCGCTCCACCAGTTCATCCTTGTCCTCAAAATGCTGGTAAAGTGTTTTTTTGGATATGCCGATTTGACCTGCAATATCATCCATCGATACAGACCGTATGCCGAGCCTGATAAACAGCTCTCTTGCTTGTTCTATGATCCGTTCTTTTGGGTCCATTTTTAAATTTGAGGCGCAAAACTACGGAAACTATTACTGTAAAAAAAGTTTCTGTTGAAAAAATGGATTTTAATGTTAAACGGCAATTAATCGGAGTAAATGACCAATTTTTGGTGATTTTTCCTTTGAAATCAGTTGTTTTCATCCAATAATGCCTTTTTTTAGGGTGTATATTTGCTTAAAACCATCACAATGAAATCATTTCGGCCGGGCAGACTCTTGTACTTTTTCTTTCAGGGGTTGGTCATCTTGGCGCCAATTGTTATCACCGTTTGGGCGGTGCTTTCATTGTTCAACCTGATTGATGATATTCTCCCCAATCTCCTCCATGTCTTGTTCCCTGACCTGGTCAAATTGAATCCGCAAGGCTACCCCGAAAAAATTCCAGGACTGGGCTTCCTGGTGGTGGTGATCATTGTTTTGTTGGTAGGGTACATCTCCTCATCATTTATCGTTTCCAAACTGGTTCAGCTCTTCGACAATATTTTGGAAAAGACCCCCGGGGTGAAGATCATCTATTCTACTGTAAAGGATTTTTTAGAAGCCTTTGCAGGAAACAAGAAAAAATTCAACAAACCGGTTTTGGTATCCATAGAATCACCCGATGTGTGGAGGATAGGTTTCATCACACAAACAGATCTGGCTGAATTTGGCTTGATGGAGCATGTTGCCGTATATATTCCACATTCCTATGCATTTTCTGGCGTCACTTACCTGGTAAAAGCTGACCGCGTCAAGAAGTTGGAAGGGGTCAGTTCTGCTGATGCCATGAAGTTCATTGTTTCAGGAGGCGTCACTGAAGTTGCAGAGCATGACCTGAAGCATGGGGCAAAGCCCAAAGGCTAAAAGCCATGGACATCGGGGATGTTCAATGAAAAAGAAAAATAGTGATGATGGGGAGCATGGTTGACAGTGAAGGAGAATTGGTGAAAGGCAAGTACAGGGCAAGTCGATTTATGCACAAGGGGGCGATTGGTGCAATTCCTTTTTACATGTGCATCTTTGCTTTTTTGCTTCCACTGCAATCGGGCAGTTGGGGTTTTTTCGGCCACCGCCACATCAATTACCATGCGGTTTTTCTCCTGCCACCGGCCATGGTTTCTTTTTACAAAAAAAACATCCGTTACCTGGCGGACCATGCCGTGGATCCTGACAAGCGGCGCTATGCCATTGCCGAGGAGGCGCCAAGGCATTATATTGACATGGACCATTATTTGCAGGGTCCGAAGGATTCCCTCCCCCAAAAATGGGATGATGCCGTGCTTCTTTTTTCAGAGGACACCTTGAATGCACATGGCATTGCGCCCTGGTGGATCATGGTCATGCAGGCCCGTTTGAAAAAGGCCTTCAGGGAGTGCAATGCTGATGCAATCCTGAAAATTTCTGCTGATCTTGGTCATTATATTGCAGACGTGCATGTTCCTTTGCATGCCAGCAGCAACCACAATGGCCAAAAGACCGATCAGCTGGGTATTCATGGATTTTGGGAGAGCCGGTTGCCAGAGCTCTATGCAGAAAAACAGTATGATTTTATCATCGGCCCTGCGGCTTATCTGAACAGTCCCTTGCATTTTATCTGGGACAGGGTTTATGAAAGCGCTGCAGCCGCTGACACGGTCTTGAAAGTGGAGAAAAAAATCAGCAAGGCCTATCCCATGGATTTTCGTTTCGCCTACGAGACCAGAAATGGGGTGGTCTTGCGGCAATATGCAGCCCAATATGCGGGCATTTACCACAGGAAACTCAATGGGATGGTGGAAAGGCGGATGAGGGATGCCATCCATGGGGTTGCCAGTTTTTGGTTTACGGCATGGGTAGATGCAGGGCAACCTGATCTGTCTCAACTGCGCTCTTCACTAAATTAAGTATCTTTGTTGCACTGCTGCCATTCCATTTTCCCAAGCAAACAGTAACATGATACACAATTTTAATGCGGGTCCTAGCATCCTTCCAAAAGAGGTATTTGAAGAAGCCAGTCGTGCCATCCTGAATTTCAATGAAACCGGATTGTCCATCCTTGAATTTGGCCACAGAACGCCAATGTTCGAATCAGTGGTCAGTGAGGCCATGGAACTGGTCAGGGAGCTGATGCAATTGGATGGCAACAAAGAAGTAATGTTTTTGCACGGAGGGGCATCTACCCAGTTTTTCCAGGTGCCGATGAATTTTCTTTCTAAAGATAAAACGGCGGCTTATTTGGATGGCGGTGTATGGGGTTCCAAGGCCATCAAGGAAGCCAAATTGTTTGGGAATGTTGAAGTGGTTGCTTCTTCCAAAGACCGCAACTACAGCTATATTCCTACTGGGTATACCCTACCAGACAACGCAGCTTATTTTCATTATACCACCAACAATACCATTGAGGGTACCCAGATGCAGGGTATTCCGTCTTCATCTGTTCCCCTGATTGCAGACATGAGCAGTGATATCCTGAGTTGTGGGATGGATTTTAACAGGTTCTCTTTCATTTATGCAGGAGCCCAGAAAAATATTGGCGCAGCCGGTGTAAACCTGGTGGTGGCCGACAAAGATTTTCTTGCAATGGGGAATACCGCAATCCCTTCCATGATGGATTACAGGCAGCATGTTGCCAATGGGTCCATGCTCAATACGCCTCCTGTTTTTGCCATCTATGTTTGTCTGCTCACCCTCAGGTGGCTGAAAAAAATAGGAGGCATCCCCGCCATTGAAAAAATCAATGAACAGAAGGCCGACCTTTTGTATTCCACGTTGGCTTCCCTGCCCATGTTCAACCTGCCGGTTCCTCCCCAGGACAGGAGCAAGATGAATGCAGTCTTCACCATGCATGATCCTGCATTGGAAAAACTGTTCCTGACAAGGTGCAAGGAGGAAGGAATGGTGGGCATCAAAGGCCACCGGAGTGTCGGTGGGTTCAGGGTTTCGATGTACAACGCCATGCCTTTGAGCAGCGTGGTGGACATCACAGACCTTATCAAGGATTTCGCAAACAAACACGCATAGCAAAACATAGACCATGGCAAAAATTTTTCCTTTCAGGGCAGCAAGGCCCCAAGCAACATTGGCAACCGAAGTTGCTGCTCCACCTTATGATGTACTCTCCAGTGATGAGGCCCGTACTGCAGTCGATGGAAATCCTCATTCATTTCTCCATGTTACCAAGTCTGAGGTAGACATGCCGGTTGAACTGAGCATTTACGATAGCTCCGTTTACGAGAAAGCCAAGTCCAACCTTGAAGAGATGTTGACATCGGGAATGTTGTTTCAAGATGAAACACCCTGTTATTATATTTATGAACTGGTGATGGATGGAAGAAGCCAGACCGGTTTGGTCTGCTGTTCTTCGGTTGATGATTATGAAAACGATATCATCAAAAAGCATGAATTCACCCGTCCTGAAAAAGAAAAGGACAGGATCAATCATATCAAGATAACAAGGGCCCAGACGGGGAATGTATTTCTTGCCTACCGCAATGTTGCCTCTCTTGATCAATTGATTGGTGATTGGAAAAAAAACAATGTACCTGCGTATGATTTCAAGGCTGATGATGGAATCAGCCACCGCATTTGGGTCATTGCTGCAGAAGATGCGGTAAATGCCATTACCTCCATTTTTGAAAAAGACGTTCCCTGCACTTATATCGCAGATGGCCACCACCGAGCAGCTAGTGCTGCCAAGGTACGTGCTGCCCTGGGAGATGCTGCAGGCCCTGAAGCCGATGGATTTCTTACCACCTTGTTTCCTGCAGATGAGCTCAAGATCATGCCTTACAACAGGGTAGTGAAAGATCTCAATGGAATGGAGCCCAATGAATTGATCAGTGCCTTGCAAGAGGATTTCATGGTGTCTTCTTCTGATGTACCTGTTGATCCTTCTTTTCTCCATGAAATTGGGATGTATTTGGAAGGGGAGTGGTATCACCTGACATCCATCAAGGGTACATATACTGATGACCCTATTGGCGTCCTGGATGTGTCCATTTTTTCCAAAAATATTCTTGAAAAGTTTCTGGATATAGAAGACCAAAGAACGGACAAAAGGATTGATTTTGTAGGTGGAATCAGGGGTTTGAAGGAACTGGAAAAAAGGGTGGACAGTGGTGAGATGAAAGTTGCTTTCAGTTTTTATCCTGTAAGCATCGAACAATTGTTTGATATTGCAGACAGCGGAAATGTGATGCCACCCAAGAGTACCTGGTTCGAACCAAAATTGCGTGATGGTTTGCTGACCCATTTGATCTAATTTTATGACCATGATCAGGATAAGGTTATTCATCATATTGTCCTTTGTATTTGCTGGCGCCAATGCCCAGCAAACTGTGCAACAATTGAGGGAAACGGCGATTGCCTTCCAGCGGCAATCCGATTACAGCAATACCATGATGGTGTTGGCAAAGGCTCTTGAACTGGAGCCCACAAATCTCACGCTGCTCAAAGATGTGGCCTTCACTTATTACCTGGCGGGTGACTACAAGCGGGCCGCTGAAAGGATTCTCCCCTTGACGGACAGGGAAGATGCGGATGTCCAGGTATTTCAAATTGCAGGAAATATTTTCAAGGCAACGGAAGAATACAAGCAATGTGATAAGGTCTACAAAAAGGGTTTGAAGAAATTTGATGCCAGCGGACCTTTGTTTGCAGAATACGGAGACCTGCTCTGGACGCAGCAAAAACCTGCAGAAGCCATTGCCCAATGGGAGACCGGCCTATCCGTGGATCCATCGCATTCCGGGAATTATTATCATGCTGCAAAATTTTATTTTGCAGCAGCAGATAAGGCAAGAAGCCTGGTGTATGGAGAGGTTTTTGTCAATCTTGAAAGTTATTCCGTGCGCACGGCAGAAATCAAAATATTGTTGCTTGAATCTTACAAACGGCTATTCATGCCGGGTGACAGCAAGCAGCATTTCATCAAACCAACCACTCCTTTTGAACTGAAGTTTTTGGAGGTCATGAACAAACAATCATCACTGGCTTTGCGCGGCATCACACCAGAAACCTTGCTGGTGATCAGGTCCAGGTTTCTGTTGGACTGGTTCAATGATTCAGCTGGAAAATATCCATTCAAGCTGTTTGAACATCTCCAACACCTTATGCGTGAAGGCATGTTCGAAGCCTATAACCAATGGCTTTTTGGTCAGGTCACAGACGCAAGCGCTTATCAGAACTGGACAAGGACACACGAAGAGCAATATTTGTTGTTTTCGAACTACCAGCGCAACAAGATGTTCCGCATGCTGCCATCACAACATTATTTTTAGTCCCTTTCTGCATAAATGCGTTCAATTGCATCCGCATATTTTTCCATGATGACCTTGCGCTTCAGTTTCAATGTTGGTGTAAGCTCGCCTCCATTGATGGTCCATTCTGCATTGATCAATTCAAATTTCTTTACTTGTTCAACTGGGTTGAAATGCTGGTTGTATTTTTCAACGATTGCTTTGTAGTGCTCGATCACTTTTGGATGGTCCAATATTTTTTCAGGAGATGCAAAAACAATACCATGTTTCCTGCTCCATGACAGCAAATTGCCCATGGTGGGCACAATCAGGGCCGCAGTGAATTTTCTTTCTGCGCCTACCACCATCATCTGTTCAATGAAAGCTGATTCTTTCATCTTGTTCTCAATGGGCTGGGGAGCAACATATTTTCCGCCGCTGGTTTTGAAAATCTCTTTTTTCCGATCGGTGATTTTCAGGAAGTTTCCTTCCTGCCATACACCGATATCACCGGTATGGAACCATCCTTCACTGTCAATGCATTCTGCTGTAAGGTCTGGGCGCTTGTAGTATCCCATCATCACGTTGGAACCTTTGCAGCAGATTTCTCCATCCTCTGCCAATTTCACTTCAACATTCCTGATCACATTGCCCACCGTACCAAACCTTCTGCCATAGGCTTCGTAGCGGTTTACACTGATCACCGGAGAGGTTTCGGTAAGTCCATAGCCTTCCATTACCACAAGTTTGGCAGCGGTGAAAACCCTTAAGAGTCTTACTTGGCAGGCAGCAGCACCGGTAACGATGGCCCTTACATTTCCACCCAATGCCTCGCGCCATTTGGAGAAAATCAGTTTGTTGGCAATGGCCAATTGCAGGTTGTATCTTATGCCTTGGTTTTTGTCCACCTCATATTTGTTGCCTACTGAAACTGCCCAGAAAAACAGTTTCTTTTTGATGCCTGTCAGCTCCTTGCCTTTGTTGATGATTCTTTCATATACTTTTTCCAGGAGTCTGGGAACGGTTGAGAACAGGCTTGGTTTGACTTCCCTCAGGTTTTCGCCAACGGTGTCCAGGCTTTCTGCATAGTATACTGAAACGCCCCTGTACATGTAGACGTAGGTGATGACCCTTTCAAAAATATGGTTCAAAGGGAGAAAACTCAGTGACTTGTCATGGGGCCCGCAGATGGGCACAAGCAGCTCTTCCACATTCATGATGTTATCTAGGATGTTGTGGTGGCTCAGCATGACGCCCTTGGGAAAACCAGTGGTGCCGGAGGTATAGAGAATGGTGGCCAGTTCCTTATGATTAACCCTTTCCTTGGATGCTGTAAGGCTATTGCGGTCTTCATCATTGCCATTGTGTAAAAGCTCTTTCCAATGAAGTGCTTCCTGTATGGGGTTGAAGGTATAAACAGCTTGAACTGAAGGAGTTTTGGAGCGGATGGATTGGACCTTGGAATACAATTCCTGGTCGCTTACGAAAACCAGTTTTACTGCAGCATCATTCAGTATAAATTCAAGTTCATTGACATTGATGGTTGGGTAAATGGGTGTAAGGACGGCCCCAGTTTGTTGTACGGCAAGATCAAGGATGATCCATTCTGGCCTGTTGTTGCTGAGGATGGCAATCTTGTCTCTTCCCTCAATGGTTCCATCCTGGTATCCAATACCAGCGCGCATGAGTCCCATGCTAAGGCTGTCTACCAATTGCTGGATTTCTTTTGTACTGTATTTTCTCCAAATGCCGTCCTCTTTGGCGGCAAACATGTCTTCCTGTGGAAATTTTTGAAGCTGCCATTCAAGGCAGTCAAACAATCTGGTAGGGGTCATAAATGGCAAGTTTTGGCTTGTTCAAAGATATTTATGTAAGGGGATACCGGCACTTATGTTTATCTAATCATAGACTGGGGCACTTCTTTTTTCAACAGGTTCTTGTAGATGAAGGCATTGTTTTCATTGGATGAATGAAACTGTTGGTTGCCTCCCCAGCCATGCCTACCCCCAGGATAGACCATGAATTCAAAATGTTTTTTGACATCCTGCAACTTCTTCACCAGTTGAAGGCTGTTTTGCAAGTGTACATTGTCGTCCATCGTGCCATGATAGATCCTGAGCAATCCTTTGTATTGATCTGCATAGGTCATTACAGCGCCTGCTGTATAGCCTTGCGGATTCTCTGCTGGTGTGTCCATGAACCTTTCTGTATAGTGAGAATCATACAATTTCCAATCGGTCACACTTCCACCTGCAAGCCCGTGCGTGAAATATCCAGCTCCTGCCGTCAACGCCATGCAGGTCATGTATCCGCCATAGCTGAATCCTGCAATGCCAACACGGGTTGAATCAGCACCATGTGTCCGCAACCATTTTACAATGGTGATCCAGTCTTTTAGCTCCCAGTTGCCCAGGTTCCTGTGCATATAGTTGATGCCATTTTTACCAAATTGTCCACTGGCCCGATGGTCCATGGCTACCTGGATCAGTCCTTCCTTGGCCCACCACTGGGTTTGTCCGTTGAACTGCCAGCCATCACGAACAGTGCCGGCATTGGGTCCGCCATAAATATTAATCATGACCGGATATTGTTTAGCAGGATCAAAATTGAGTGGCCAGGTGATGCGGATGGGAAGCTGAAAAAGACCATCTTCAGAAGGTATCCTCAGGATCTCGGTATTGGCCATGGCATAGGCATCAAAATCGGTCCCTTTGCTGTCTCCCAGTTCAATGATCAACTTGCCCTTGTTGCTCACCAGTGCCAGCCTGTCTGGAGTTGATGCATTGGAATAACGGGTGGTGAAATAGCTTCCGTTGGGAGACAGGTCGGTGGCGTGTGTATAGTCGCCAAAGGTCAGGCGCATCTGGTTCTTGCCATCAAAGTCAACACGGTAAAGGTCTGTGCGCACAGAGTTCTGTTGCCTTGAGGTGAAATAAATGATGTTTTTTACTTCGTCGATGTATTGAACAGCCGTGCTCCAGTTCGATCCTGTGGTGATTTGGTTTTTGAGCGTACCATCATTGTTGTGTAGGTACAGCTGATCCCATCCGTCCTTGTCGCTTTGGAGAATGAATCCCTTGTTCTCGCCAAGAAAACTGATGCGTCCTCCCTGGTCATCAAGGTCAATCCATGTTTTTTGCTTTTCGTTGTACACCTCTTTTTTGCTGCCATTGGATGGATTCACGGCATAGATGATGAGGTTGTCCTGGCCGCGGTTCATCCATTGAACCAATAGCGTTTTTGCATCAGGCGTCCAGTAGGGCATGCCGAAATACTGGTCTTCATTTTCATTGAAATCAGCCCAGGTCAATTGGCCACCTTCTACCGGAGTGATGCCAATGCGAACCGTTGGATTGGGATCTCCCGCTTTTGGATAACGGGTGTTCTCTGAATAGCCATGTTGACCGTTCTCACTGTAGATGGGAAACAACGGAACCTTGGTATCATCCATGCGCATGAACACAATCTGCTTGCTGTCGGGGCTCCACCAATAGGACTTGTAGCGTGTAGGTCTTCCGAGAATCTCTTCAAAATATACCCAGCTGGCATAGCCATTCAGGATAAGATCAGTTCCATCATTGGTGATGCGGTATTCTTTTCCTGATGCAATGTTGATGGTATAAAGATCATTTTTTCTGGTGAAGGCAACCCAAGCCTTGTCTGGAGAAAGCGTAGGATTCACCTCTGTTTCAGGTGTTTTTGTCAACTGTTTTGTGGGTTGGTTCGGTATGGAAACAAATACATCATTGTCTCTTAGGCTTACGCTAACCCCCGGGCCAGTATCTTTTTTCAACAGGTCGGATGATGATGGGGTCATTTTGCCTGTTTTGCAATCCACCAGAAAAACTTTCATGGCAGAATCCTGGTGTTCTTTTTTGTTGATCAACAGCCTTCCATCGTCTACCCATCCCAGTACGCGGGGAAGTGGGGTGATAATATTGGCCGCCCCTCCACGGAGCATCTGTTGTTCGGTAAATTCTTTTTTCTGGGCACTAACACCCAATGAGAGCAAGCTGGTTATGGATAGGAGCAGTAGTTTCATTGTTTTGTTGTTTGTGTTGATTAGTCCCTGTAGTTGAGTGCTGGCTTTCTTGTTCCCAGCAGGGCTTCGTATTTATAGTTGCCTTTCATTTTCAGAAATTCATCTTTTGATTGCTGGATCAAGGCAGGATTGGTGAAAAGATCAATGGCTGTCAATGCCATGGTTTTTGCAGCTACCAGCATGCCTTTGGTGCCGATTTCAGTTCCGCCACAGGCAACAGCTTGCCAGCTGTGGGCAGGTGTGCCGGGGGCCCAGGTGGCAGCGCGCAGTCCAACGGTAGGCAATGCATAACTGACATCGCCCACATCGGTTGATCCGCCACCTGCATCCATTTCAATTTTCAACGGTTTGATGCTGTCTGCAGATTCAACGGCAGGATAATTGAATGTAAAAGAGGATTGTATTTTTCTGGCAAAAGCTTTTTCTTCTTCTGTGTATTTTACCCCACCCACTTTTTCCAGGTTGGTTTGCATGGCCTCACCCAATGTTCTGTTCAACAAGAGGTCGTGTGTACCACCGATGATCTCAAATTCCATTTTGGTTTCAGTGCCCATGGCTGCTGCTTTTGCTGCAGTAGCCACACGGTCGAAAATCTGTTTTACCTGATCGCGCTTGGGGTGGCGAACATAGTAATAGACTTCAGCAAAATCTGGCACCACATTGGGGGCTTTTCCACCATTGGTGATGACATAGTGTATCCTTGTTTCTTGGGGAACATGTTCACGCATCATGTTGACCATGTGGTTCATGGCTTCAACCGCATCAAGGGAAGAACGTCCACGGTCTGGTGCACCCGCTGCATGTGCTGAGAGCCCGTAGAACCTGAACTTTGCAGAACTGTTGGCCAGTGCGCTGGTCATGGTTACACCATTGCCATCACCGGGATGCCAGTGGATGGCCACGTCTACATTGTTGAACAAACCGGCCCTCACCATGTATACTTTTCCTGATCCGCCTTCTTCTGCGGGGCAACCATAGACCTTGATGGTGCCGGTAATTTTTTTCTCTTCAATGAGTTTTTTGATGGAAACACCTGCTGCAACGGATGCTGCGCCAAACAGGTGGTGTCCGCAACCATGTCCTCCGGCTTTTCCATCAATCCCTTTTTTCTCTGGCACAGCTTGCTGCGCAAGCCCTGGCAAGGCATCAAATTCAGCCAGGATACCAATCACGGGTTGGCCACTGCCATAGGTGGCAACAAAAGCGGTGGGAATATCTGCTACGCCTGCCTCAACGGTGAAGCCTTCTTTTTTCAATGTTTCTTGCAGCAAGGCACTGCTCTTGACCTCTTTGTAGCCCAGTTCTGCATTGTCCCAAATCTGAAGGGCAATGTTTTTGTACGCAGGATAGCTGGACTCAAGAGAGGCCAGGGTTGCTGTCTTCAGGGGTTCGTTGGACGGAGCAACAACGGTCTTTTTTTTCTGTGCCATTGCATGGAAGCCTCCTGCAAACAGCAGACAGCCAGCGAGCAGTAACATTCTTTTCATTCCTTGTATTTAAGTACACAATTTAACTGCTTATCCTTACATTTATATACGCGTCCAACTGTTTTTTAACCCAACCAACATTTCAAAGCCTAAAAAGAATATCCATGCGTTCAATTTCACCATTTTACATCGGTTCCCAGTTTTTCTTGATGTTGTTCATTTCCCTCTTTGCAACTGCACAGCTGCGCGACAATGCAGGCACAGCAAGGGTTGCATCGTTCAAGTTGCAACAACAACTCAATGCAGCTTCACCCTACAAAAACCTGCAATGGAGGAATGTCGGTCCAGACCTCATCAGCGGCCGGGTTACTGAAGTGGCCGGTATTCCTGGCAACAAGAACATCATATTTGCCTCCTTTGCAACAGGCGGGTTTTGGAAGACGGTTGATGCAGGAGAAAACTGGACGCCCTTGACGGATCAGTTGGGAACACTGTCCATCGGTGCCTTCGCCTTGGCCCCATCCAACCCTGATATCATCTATCTTGGCACAGGCGAGTCCAATATCTTCAGGGCATCTTTGCCCGGCATGGGCGCTTACAAATCAACCGATGGAGGCAAGACCTGGACATCTATCGGCCTGACCAATACCGGTACCATTGCCAGGATCCTGGTGCATCCCCAAAACCCTGATGTGGCCTATGTTGCAGCGGGTGGAAATGAGTGGAGCTATAACAACAACAGGGGCGTTTACAAAACAACCGATGGTGGAAAATCATGGAGCAGGATCTTGGGAAATGATGAAAAAACCGGTGCCATCGACCTGGTGATGGATCCAACAAATCCTGACCTGATCATTGCCTCCACCTGGAACCGCATCCGCAGGAGATGGAGCGACCCGGTTCCTGAGGATGGCGACTATTTGTATAAAACAGTTGATGCCGGTAAAACCTGGAACAAGCTCACCAACGGTTTACCCGAGACAAAATATACAGGCAGGGTAGGGCTGAGTTTTTCAAAAAGCAAGCCCAATATTGTGTATGCTTACGTAGACAACCATACGCCCAAGCGTGACCCCAAGCCAGGCGAGCTCGACCCTTATGGCAGGCCCATCCAGGTGATTCCCTTTGGTGTTCAGGTCTACAGGAGTGAAGACAAGGGAGAGAATTGGAAAAAAGTCAGCACAGAAGACGACAAACTTGAACGCTTTGCTGGAACCTATGGATGGGTGTTCGGACAGATCAGGGTAGATCCCAATAACGAGAACATTGTCTACATCATGGGTGTGCCCCTGGCCAAATCAACTGACGGTGGAAAGACTTTTACTGCCATGCGCGCCACAGACAAGGCGTCTGATGCACAGCATGGAGACAACCATGCGCTCTGGATCGACCCTACCAACAGTGCTTACATCATCAATGGAAATGACGGTGGTGTTGTGCTCTCTTACAATGGCGGAGACAAATGGAAGAATTTTTTCAGGAAAATTCCGACCACCCAGTTTTACAACATCACCTATGACATGAAGCAACCCTACAATATTGTGGGCTCAGTGCAGGATGAGGGAAGTTTCATGGGCAGCATCAAGAATACCTACGGCAAGAAGCCTGAAGGCATCATGGCCTGGGATGATGCGCCTGGCGGCGAAGGAACCATCATTGCCATGGATCCCAAGAATCCTGACATCATGTATGCCAGTTCATTTTATGGAAGACTGATGAAAAGCGATCTGCGCATGCCCAAGACGGACTGGGGACAGAAGCCTCATCCCGATTCCATCCGCACAAAAGATATTTTTCCAAAGAAAGCAGACGATGAGGAAGTGCACCGCGGTGAGTGGCTTGCCTACACCTTGCTTTCTCCACACAACAACAAAACCATTTACCATGGCTTCCAATATCTTTTTGAGTCAAAAGACGGCGGAGAATCATGGAAGCGCATCAGTGATGACCTGACCTACAATGACAAGAGCAGGATGGGGAAAACGCCTTATGCCATCAACCACCAGGCCATCACTGCAATAGATGAATCGCCTTTGAAGAAAGGATTGCTCTATGCAGGGACTGATGATGGAAGGGTTTGGATGAGGCCTGCTGATGGAGGCGCTTTCGTCAGCATCATGAAAGGCATCCCTCAACATGCACATACATCAAGACTTGTGGCTTCTTCCCACCAGGAAAACAGGGTTTACCTGACCCTGAGCAACAGGAGAGAGGATGATGACAAGCCTTATATCTATGTTTCAGATGATAAGGGGATGACCTGGAGAAGCATTGCCGCCAACCTGCCTGCTTCACCGGTAAACGTGATCAGGGAAGACGACAAGAATCCTGCAAGGCTGTATTGTGGAACCGATATGGGTATCTATTACAGCAACAATGGAGGCAAGAGCTGGACCTCATTGCAGGCCAACTTGCCTGCTACCGTATCTGTGCAGGATTTGTTCATTCACCCACGTGAAAGAAATCTGGTCATTGCTACCTACGGAAGGGGTGTTTATTCCCTTGATGATCTTGGTGCGTTGAAATAAAACAGTAGAAGGGTCAGGCTATTGCTTGACCCTCATCACGCTGTTGGTGACCTTGAAAATGTCAAAGGTTTTGAAGTCCTGGGGCGCAGACAACCCCTCGCCATACATGATCATGTCTGGCGTATGAATGCGAACGGGCTTGTCGGTAAAGAACTTGCCTTGGGCCTGATCCCAGTTCAGTTCCTTGCAGAAAAGGGTATCACCCTTGATGTTGTACACGCGTACGCTGTCGCGGATGAAAATGGTATTCCTGGATTCGTAGTAAATGGCAAACAGGGCGTCCAGCCTGCTTTCTATCTGTAGGGTAGAGTCAAAAAAATCAACATGCAGTGTTTTGGGGAGTTCTACCCTTGCGCTGGTGTCCTGGTAACGCAACATCAGTGGCGCCGTGAGTTTGGCTCTCATTTTTCCACCCTGGCTCATGTAGCTTTCAATATTGAGCGCTTCATCAACCCCCAGTTTTTTTTGAAACAGGGCCTTGACTTTCATTTCATCGTTTACGCATGATGATATCAGGAAGGAAGCAAGCAATGCAATGGCAGTGTTCCTGATCACAGCTCAATTTTATTATTGGTACTTCGGCTTGTTGAACCAGATATCACTGAGGTTCAATCCCAATGAGAAGCGGAAAATGTTCTCCCTGATGTCATTGGATTTGTTTCCCCTGAAGCCCAGTTCAAATGCGGTGTTGATGGTGGTATACTGGTTTGTATAGACATTTCTTCTCACAGGAAGCCCTGTTCCAAAAGAAAACATGTATTGTGGAATGGACCTGTTCAGTTGCACATTGTCTGGGCCAAATGAGGCACCAAGCCTGTAGGCAACCCTTTGCCAGTAGTTGCTGGACTTGAAATCCGGAACGAATTGTCCGCCGATTCTTCCTGTCCAATTGTTCACCATTTTGTCTGCGGTTCCGAAGTACCGGTAATCCGCCCAATTGGCTACACCGATTTCAGCGCCAAACATCCACATGTTTTCACCCTCAAACATGAAACCGGCTCCCCATGATGATGGGTGAACAATGGTTCCTTTCTGGTCCTGACCCTTGTAGATGCTGTCAATCACCACTACACCTGTATTGGCATCGTATGCAATTGTTTCCCTGGAGATATTCCTGGTGGCATTCATGTTCGTGGAAAGATTGCCATGGAAACCCAGCCTGAGGATTGTTTTTTCGTTGACTTTGATTTTGTATTGGATCCCTGCATTGAAAAACAAACCGCCAAAACGGGTGGTATCTGAAGAATTGGTTGTTTTGTAATTGATGGTGTCATTGACAAACGAAAGCTTTGTGCTGTGCTCTTTGTTGCCAAACATGTACCCTGCATTGAAACCAATGCTCAGGTTCTTTGTTCCATAGGCCATCCCTGTGAACGCCTGGTAGGTTCCGCCATTGCCCAGGTAGCTGTATTGGGCACTGTCAATACCGGAAATCCTGGTGTTGCGGACGATATCGTAGTTGATCCGTGTAACGGGGCGAAGTCCGATGTTCATGCCCCAGTTCTTTTTCTTCGAAAGCGGGAGCCCAATCTGCATGTAGGAAGGGATCAGGTAAGCAGAGTTGAATTTTCTTGGCGGGTTCAATGCCCTGAGTGACCTTGAGTTATAGTCCAAACCCACATCAAAGGTGGTGATCTTCAGTGAAGCATAGGAGGCAGGGTTGGTGAAGTTGACTGATGAATAATCAGCAAATGCGGAACTGAGCCCTCCCATACCTCTGTTCAGGATATTCTGTCCGGGTATAAAATCGCCAAGTCCATACCTTGAATAAGGTGAATTCTCCTGTGCCTTTCCTTGGAGGGCCGGTAGGGTCATCATCAAAAGCATTAAAATGGCTGAAAAACTATTTGTTATTGGTCTCACTGATCGCATACAATCCTTTGTAAAGTAAGTCGGGGTCTGCAAATATCTTATTTTTAAGCAGGTGCGCAAAATAGGTGCAATCACCCCCGGTTAAAACGACGTTAAAGTTCCTGTATTTTTCTTCAAATTCACGAACTATTCCTTCAATCTCCTTGGCCATGCCTAAAACGACCCCGCTGAGGATGTTCGTTTTGGTGTCATAACCCACCAGTGGGAAGTTCCATTCCTTCTTGACCACCGGCAGCAAGGCGGTGTAGTCGTGCAAAGAATTGAACCGCATTTCCATGCCTGGGGAGATGCTCCCACCCAGGAACTGGTTGTATTTGTTGATGAAATTATAGGTTATACAACTTCCTAATCCAACCACCAGGTTGTTTTTGCCTGGAAAAAAATGAACAACTGCCGCAGCAAGGGCAAGCCTGTCTGCCCCCATGGTCTCTGGTTTTCCGACTGGAACGGTAAAGTTGAGCTTGGAAAGGTGGTTGAGGAGGTGAAATTGGGTCCTTTCTTCCAGCAGTTGGTTGATGGCTGGTGAATGGTGGATAACAGAAGAAAGGATGGACCTTTCGGGCTGGTATTCGTTCAATAGCGCTTCAACGGTCTCCACACCATCATTTTCCAAGGCGTGGTTGCTGAGGAGTTGCCCGTTCTCAAACAGTGCCGCCTTCATGCGGGTATTGCCAAGATCCAGACAAAGCGTTCTCATTTGCTCATTGATTTGTGCAAAGGTGGTGTAAAGTTGCCGAAAGCCTCATTTTATTTGTCGCCATAATGCGATAATTTTACGCTTTGAACGATGGACAACGCAATCATACACATGGCAAGGGAGGGCGACAGGAAAAGCATCGCCAGGTGCATCTCCCTGATTGAGAATGGGGCAGATGGGTATGATGCAATCATTTCACCAGCAGCTGCAGAGCAGGCGGTTCCATTGATTGGCATCACAGGCCCCCCAGGCGCAGGAAAAAGTACCTTGGTGGATGCCCTTGTGGAGGCATTTGTTGCGGAAGAAAAGAAAGTAGCCGTTGTTTGTGTAGACCCATCATCTCCGTTTAACAAAGGAGCATTGCTGGGAGACAGGATTCGGATGAACCGTTGGTACAACCATCCGCTGGTTTACATCAGGTCTTTGGCCAGCAGGGGATCATTGGGTGGGTTGCATCCTTCAGCAAAGCAGATTACTGCTTTCTTGCAGGGTTGTGGGTTTGACCTGATCATCCTGGAAACAGTTGGGGTTGGACAATCAGAAATTGAGATTGCCAGGCTCGCCGATGTCTGCCTGTTGGTATTGGTGCCTGAAGCGGGCGATGAGATCCAGTTCATGAAGGCTGGATTGATGGAAGTGGCAGACATTTTTGTGGTGAACAAGGCCGACAGGCCCGGAGCTGCATTTTTTGCCACGCAGTTGAAAAACATGCTCCATTCATCTTCCCGAAACCAGCGCCCAGAAGCCAGTGTAGTCAATACTGTTGCAACAACTGGCAAAGGTGTTGGGGAGCTGAAGGCATTTATCACATCATTTTTAAACAATAAAAAACAAGATAATGGAAGAATTGATTCCTAATGAAGGTTTTCCGGTAGTTGCCAAAGCTGAACCCTGTTGCGTGAAAGTGGAAGCAGGCAAGACCTATGCTTGGTGCACCTGTGGATTGAGTGAAAAACAGCCTTTCTGCGACGGGAAGCACAAGAAAATAGAAGGAAACCCATATGCCAGCCTGAAGGTAACCTTTGAGGAAGAGAAGGAAGTTTGGCTTTGTCAGTGCAAAAAGTCGAAAAACCCTCCATTCTGCGACGGAAGCCATAACCAGCCCTAGTAACTGGAGGCATGAAGATCCAGCTGAAAAACCGCATGCTGTATGGCCTGCTGTATTTGGTTTCATTGTTGCCACTATGGGCTTTACATGGGCTCAGTGATTTTGTATCCTTTGTGGTGTACCGCATTATAGGTTATAGAAAGGAGATTGTATTGTCCAACTTGGCCATTGCTTTTCCAGAAAAGTCTGATGCCGAGAGAAGCAAGATTGCAAAAGCATTTTACAGCAATTTTACAGACTCCATGCTGGAGTCCATCAAATTGATCAGTGCTGGCGATAAGTTGATAGACAAGATGTTTGTGTCCGACCCACATGTATTTGAAGTGGTTTCAGGAACAGATAAGAACATCCAGATTCATGCCCTGCACAACTTCAATTGGGAGATTGTCAACCAGGGTGTTTCAAGAGAAATGGTTCTTCCTTTTCTTGGGGTGTATCAACCCATCATCAGTCCTTTTTTTGAAAATCTTTTCAAAAAAATCAGGTCCAGGTTTGGTACGGTCTTGATTCCTGCCAATGATTTCAAGCATAATTTTCTGCCCCATCAAGACAAGCAATATGTCATCGCCTTGGTGGCAGACCAAAACCCTGGAAATCCGGCAAAAGCCTGGTGGGTCAACTTTTTCGGGAAGCCGGCCCCCTTTGTGATGGGGCCTGAAAAGGCTGCACGCGCGCGCGATACCGTGGTTGTTTTCGGTAATTTTTACAAGCTCAGGCGTGGAGTGTATACGTTTGCTGTAGAGAAAATCACAGATGATCCAGCTTCATTGCAGCCTGGTGAGCTAACGCTTCGGTACATCCAATACATCGAAGCCCGGATCCGGGAGCGTCCAGACAATTATCTGTGGAGCCATCGCAGGTGGAAACACCCTTATAAAACTGAGTATGCTGCGCTTGCATTAGAAAAACTGAACCTGTAACTGACTATTTCAAGAGGTCTGTTACCATTTTATTCAAAAGTTCAAGCCTTTCAAGGTTCAACTTGTAGTACATGAACTTTCCATCCCTTATTTTTTTCACCAGTCCGGCCCTGCGCAGGATGGCGAGGTGCTGACTGGCAACAGATTGTTCCAGGCGCATTTCAACAAATAATTCTGTAACGGTTGCATGCCCTTTGCTATCAATCATCCGTATCATTTCCTGCCGCAAAGGATGGTTGATGGCCCTGAAGGTAAGGGAAGCCTTTTTGATGCTCAGGTGATCCAATGCTGGGGCGTGCGTTTTCAAGAGATCTGGTTTCGGTGCTGTGTTTGAAATTTGAAGGTAATCACCCTCGTGAAGGAATGAAGACATAAGTGGTGTTTGTTAGCTTGGTGAATAGGCATTACGAATATACGGCGAATACCTATTATTTTTTCTGTGTATTGAAAAATTCCTTTGTGTAAAAAGGTTCGGCATAGGCAAGGTCGGCAAACTGCTTGTTATGGTAGTGCGTTAGCGACATTGCAGCAAAATGACCTGAGTGGTGCATTGCCAGAGGGAAAAAAGCATTATGATTGTGGCAAATATCCTCCCATTTGGCTGCCCCATTGCCTACAAAACCTATCCGTTCTTCCACCAGTTCTGCTGCAAAACTTTGCTCGTCCAGTACAAGGGCGGATGGCTCAAGGACCCTGTTCATTTCCCTCGTATACAATCCTGTAAAGACTTCCATTCGCCTGGCATCAATCATTGGGCAAACCAGATCAATGTTGTCAGACAGGTTGCCAAAGGCTATCCAGTCGAGGGTATTGATACAGATGAGGGGGATTTTCAAGGCATAGCATATCCCTTTTGCAGCAGACAAACCGACCCTCAAACCCGTGTATGATCCGGGGCCATTCATCACCGAAACAGCAGCCAATGATTTCAATCCAATGCCTGTGCGTTTACAGAGTTCCTGGATGGCCGGCTGCAGGAATCCTGCATGTTCCTGTTGGGTGGTATTGATGGACTCATCCACCAACGCTCCATTGAGGCCAATGCCTATGCTTGCTTCATTGAAGGCAGTATTGATCTGAAGGATATATGTTGCTGCAACATTGGCCATGGTTTGCAAAAATAGGTTGCACGAAAGCAATTATCTTCGTTATTCAAAATAAAATCATCATGATCAAACAAATCATCAATACAGACAAAGCACCTGCACCCATTGGTCCATACAACCAATCGGTAAAGGCCAATGGATTGCTTTTCATTTCCGGTCAGATTGCCATGGATCCTTCAACAGGCAATATCGATGCCACTGACATTGAAGGCGAAACCCATCAGGTCATGAAGAACCTGGCAGCCATTCTTTCAGCAGCAGGATTGGATTTTTCCGCTGTGGTAAAAACAACGATTTTCCTTACCGATATGTCCCTTTTTACTGCTGTCAATAGCATCTATGCTGACTATTTTACGGGGGATTATCCAGCCAGGGAGACCGTTGCCGTGAAAGGATTGCCCAAGGGCGTCAATGTAGAAATCAGCATGATTGCTGCAGGGTAGATGGGCTGGCACATGCTGCTCAAAAATGAACTATCTTACCTCCTGTTTGTTTCAAAAGATACCACATCATGAATTCAACCATTCAACACCAACCAGTACAGCCTTCTCTTGGAGAGGATCAGTTCAACATCACTGAAGTATTTGCAGGGCAACTCCATTTTTTCAATAGTGGGCAAACCAGGCCGGTAGCTTTCAGGATTGAACAGCTCAAGAAACTCAAAGAAGCCATCTTGTTGCGTGAGGCTGAAATTGTGGAAGCGCTTTACAAAGACCTCAGGAAGTCAACATACGAAGCCTTTGGCTCGGAAATTGGCCAATTGTTGAGAGAAATTGATTTTACCATCAAGAACCTGCATGCATGGGCCAGGCCGCAGTCGGTTTCAACACCGCTGATGCTTTTCCCTTCTACGAGCAAAGTATACCGCGATCCCCTGGGAATTGTGCTGATCATTGGACCATGGAATTATCCTTGCCTGCTGACAATGGGACCACTGATCAGCGCCATCGCCGGAGGCAATACAGCCATCATCAAGCCTTCTGAGGAAGCTGCGCATACGGCTATGGTTGTAGAGAAAATCATCAGTTCCATTTTTGCCCAGGACTATGTGCATGTGGTGCAAGGCGTGGGCGGGGAAGTGATTCCTGCCATGATGAACCAGGTAAGGTTTGACCATGTGTTTTTTACCGGCAGTACCGGCGTTGGGCAAAAGATCATGGAGATGGCTGCCAAAAAACTGGTGCCGGTAACCCTTGAATTGGGAGGTAAGAGTCCCTGCATTGTCGACCGCTCTGCCAACCTTGGTTATGCTGCCAAAAAAATTGTGTGGAGCAAGCTGATGAATGCAGGTCAAACCTGCGTTGCACCAGACTATGTGTTGGTGCACAATGCCGTCAAGGAGGAGCTGGTGTTCAAGATCAGGGATAATATCAAGAACATGTTTGGTGAGGATCCCATGAAGAGTGAAGATTTTGCCAGGATCATCAACAACAAGCGCTTCAAAAAATTAACGGGTTATTTGGATCCAAGCAAGATTGTCAGTGGCGGAAGAAGCAATGAGGCAGACCTTTACATTGAACCAACCATCTTAGAAAATATCACCATCCAGGACCCTGTGATGCAGGAGGAGATTTTTGGTCCTATCCTTCCCGTGATTGGTTTTGATCACCAGGAGGAAGTGGTAGCGTGGGTGGAGAAAAATCCTTTTCCCCTTTCATTGTACATCTATGCAGAAGACCGCACTGTGCAGGAATTTTATCTCTCCAGGTTGCGGTTCGGCGGATCTTGCATCAACAACAGCCTGATTCATTTGGGTAATCCACACCTTCCGTTCGGTGGTGTAGGGCCCAGTGGAACCGGCCAGTACCATGGAAAGTTTGGTTTTGAAACATTCACCAGGCCCAAGGCTGTCCTGCATTCCCGGTCATGGTTTGATATACCCTTGTTGTATGCACCATTCAAAGGGAAGGTGGAAATGCTAAAGAAAGTTTTTAAATATACCTGATGAAAACAGCAGTGAAAATTGGCATTGCAGTATTGGCAGTAACGGTAACAGCATGGGCATGTTCATCATCTAAAATACAAGGCAACATGAGCACAAGACAAAATATGTTGAAATCTGTTTATCCTGCACTCACAAGCATCACCCGTTTTTTTGGGGTGAACAGCAGGGTGGTGCTGCCCCGAGAAAAGAGTGCACCTGTTGTTTCTTTGTATGATATTCCTTTTGAGACAATCTCCGGAGAGCCTTCTTCTTTTGCTGCCTACAAGGGCAAGAAAATTGTGATTGTCAATACGGCCAGTGATTGCGGTTATACGGGTCAGTATGAAGAACTGCAATCCTTGTATGATCAGGCAAAAGGGGAAATCATCATTGTGGGTTTTCCTGCCAATGATTTCAAAGCGCAGGAAAAAGGAAGCAATGAAGAGATTGCTTCCTTTTGCAAAAAGAATTACGGTGTTGCTTTTCCCATTGCGGCCAAAGCAAGCGTGGTAAAGGGGAACAGCCAGCATCCCGTTTTTGTATGGCTGTCTGATCCTGCAAAAAATGGATGGAACAAGGAAGCACCTGCTTGGAATTTTTCAAAGTACATCATTGATGAAGAGGGGAAACTGATTGGGTATTTTGATCCGGGTGTCAGCCCATTGGGAAAAGATTTTTTGAAAGCACTCAACATATCAATTCCTTGATTCAGATGGATATAACGAAAGAACAACTGTTGGTTTTGGTGAATGAAAACGATGAGCCTATAGGGCTCATGGAGAAGATGGAAGTGCACCAAAAAGCCTTGCTGCACAGGGCTTTCAGCGTTTTTCTTTTCAACAGCAAAGGCGAAATGCTCTTGCAGCGCCGTGCGCTGGAAAAATACCACAGTGGCGGTTTGTGGACGAATACCTGCTGCAGTCATCCTTATCCAGATGAAACCCCCAGCCAGGCCGCCACAAGAAGGATGAGAGAAGAACTTGGTTTTGAAACTTCAGTAAATCCTGCCTTTAGTTTCATCTACAAAGCTGCATTAGACAATGAACTGACGGAGTACGAGTTTGATCATGTATTGATTGGTGAATACAATGGCCAGGTTTTTCCCAACAAGGATGAAGTGGTTGATTACTGTTACATGAACACGGATGAGCTCCGCGAAAACATGGCGAATCATCCTGAGCATTACACTGAATGGTTCAAGATTGCGCTGCCCATGCTGGAAGAATATCTTGATAAAAACAATGCAATGAGCAATGAAAAGCAATAAGGCCATTGTTGTAGGGGCAGGCATTGGGGGCATTGCAACCGCCATAAGGCTTGCTGTAAAAGGGTTTGAGGTAGAGGTGCACGAAAAGAATGAGGTTGCAGGTGGCAAGTTGTACCTGATTGAAAAAGATGGATTTTCTTTTGATGCAGGTCCTTCTCTTTTTACCCAGCCGGCCAATGTAGAAGAATTGTTTTCATTGGCTGGAGAGCATATCAGTAACTATTTTACCTACGAGCCCGTTTCCATTGCCTGCCGTTATTTTTTTGAAAATGGTAAAAAATTGGATGCCTTCACCAATCCTCAGGCCTTTGCGAATGAAATGCAAGAAGCCCTGGGAGAGCCTGCCGAGCATGTGCTACAGTATCTCTGGGATGCTGAACAGGTCTACGAAAAAGTGGGCACCATTTTTTTAAACCACTCGTTGCACCAGCGCGCCACCTGGTTGCACAAGCGTGTTGTGGATGCCCTTCGTACTGTAAAATTCCCTTATCTTTTCAAGACCCTTGACGGCTTCAATAGAAGCAGGTTTATCACGCCTGAAGCCGTGCAGGTCTTCAACAGGTTTGCCACATACAATGGCAGCAATCCTTTCAGCGCACCTGGCATGTTGAGCCTGATCCCTCATTTGGAGCAAAACCAGGGAACCTATTACCCCCATGGTGGGATGATCAACATCCCCAATGCATTGGTTGCCTTGGCAGAAAAAAAAGGCGTTCGTTTTGTGTTGAACAGCCATGTTGAGCAAATCGTAACTGCAGCGGGAAGGGCAACGGGCATCATCACAAATGGTAACTTTGTTCAGGCAGATGCTGTGATCAGCAATGTGGATGCATATTTCACGTACAAGAAATTGCTTTCTGATGAGGAAGGGGCAAAAAAGATTTTGCGCAATGAAAGAAGCAGCAGTGCCCTGATTTTTTATTGGGGAATGAAAAGGGAATTTCCGGAATTGCACCTGCACAATATCTTGTTCAGCGCATCTTATGAAAAGGAATTTGACTGCCTTTTCAAAGAAAAGAAATTTCATGATGATCCTACCATCTACATCAACATCAGTTCCAAGATGGAAAAAGGCAATGCACCCGAGGGAAAGGAGAACTGGTTTCTGATGGTCAACGCCCCGGCCATGGAAGCTGCAGATTGGGAAATGGAAACCGCTAGGCTAAGAAAAAATATTGTGATGAAATTGAACAGGATGTTGGGCGCAGACATTGAACAAGATATTTTGGTTGAAGAAGTACTGACCCCGCAGGGGATACAGGCCAGAACGGATTCTTACCTGGGGTCTTTGTATGGAACAAGTTCGAATTCAAAATGGGCGGCTTTTCTCAGACATGCCAATTTCACCTCAAAGACAAGCGGGCTTTATTTCACTGGTGGAAGTGTTCATCCGGGAGGTGGCATTCCGCTATGTTTGAAGAGTGCTGCGATTGTGAGCGACTTAATGGGCAACCCTGCATGAGCACACGCATACCATATTGGATAAAAAGCCCCTTCCATTGGGCAATTTTTTTGGCAGTGCTGGTGCATTTTTCAGGGGCCATCGGTATTGCTTTTTTTAAACCTTCCTTCTTTGTTCCCTTCACGCCCGTCAACCTGTTCTTGATGCTGCTCCTGCTCATCCTCAATGAGCAGCACATCAATTTCCGGTTTGTTCAGGCTTTCCTCATGGCTGTTGTTGTCGGGATGGTAACAGAAATGATCGGGGTCAATACAGGACTGCTTTTCGGAGACTATTCCTATGGAGAAGTCTTTGGCCGCAAGTTATTTGGTGTGCCTGTTTTGATTGGGATCAATTGGTTTTGTATAGTGTATACTGCCCATGTTGTTGCCAAGAAATTTAATCGCAATAGCATAAAAGGGAAGATATCTGTTGCATTGCTGGCTGCTGCTATTGCTACTGCTTTTGACTGGATCATGGAGCCCGTTGCCATGAAGTTGGGTTTCTGGAATTGGATCGATGGCCAAATACCTTTGTTCAATTATGGCTGCTGGTTTGTGATATCTTTTGCTGTTTCAATGGTATTTGGGTACTTGAAAATTGAGGCCAACAATAAGTTTGCTCCATATTTTTTGATGATACAAGCCCTCTTTTTTCTTTTTCTGCGTTTCAGCCCCATCGGCCAATCATAATTACGCAAGGGCATTTTTTTGTTTAACTTGTATTGGTTTTTGGTGATGAATCAATAACTCTTGATAACTTAACCGCGTGTTTATGAACCCGGCAACAAGTCCCATTTCTTTTCATGCCTCCATGTTGCAGGCTTGGTCTGCATTTTCTGATGAATTCATCGCTGTTTGGGATGATGAAGGGAAGGATTTGTTGTATTTCAACAGTGCGTATGCGCATTTTTTTGGCCATGCAAACCGGGAAGATTTTATCAAGGAATATTCATTTCTTGGCTTTAGAAAGCATCGGCTTGATGCTGATGTTTCTGAATTGGTGCTGTCCACCATCAAGAGAAATGGACACTGGAGTGAAGAGGTATTGTTCAAAAAACGCAAAGGGGATGTTTTTCTTGGGAGACTTGACATCAGTTCTTTCATTTTTGAGGGGAAGACTTTTTACCTGCAGCGTGTTATCAATATTGACACGCAGCGTGTTTTCTCTGAAAATCTTTTCCGGGAAATCAAAAAATTTGAAGCCCTGTTCCAGTATGCTACTTTGCCCATTCTGTTGGTCAACAAAGAAGGCGGAATTATTTTAGCCAATGAACAGGCCACCATTTTGTTTGAATATCCATTGGAGAAAATTACCAAGCTCAAGGTAGAAGACCTTATTCCGGAACGGTTCAAAATGCGCCACCACGGGCATCGGGAGGATTATGCAAAGCATAGGGAAAACAGACCGATGGGCCGCGGGATGGAACTGCAGGCCGTGAAGCGAAGTGGGAAGGAGTTTCCCGTTGAGATAAGCCTTGGGCATTATATGATTGATCAGGAGCCCTATGTGATTGCATTCGTCATCGATATTACCAAGCGGATGGAAACGGAAAATACGCTGAGAAGGCAGAAAGAGGAGGTGGAAAAAGTCAACCTTGAAATTGAGAAGCTAAATGAAGCGCTTGAGCAGAAAGTGGAGGAACGAACCCAAAAACTTACTGAGGCATTAAGCAAGGAAAGGGAGTTGAGCGATCTCAAATCAAGGTTTGTTTCCATGGCCTCGCATGAGTTCAGGACGCCGCTCAGCACCATCCTGTCTTCTGTTTCGCTGATTGGAAAGTATACAGAAACCATGGAACAGGATAAACGGGATAAGCATATCCTGAGAATTCGTTCTGCAGTCAGCAACCTTACAGATATCCTCAATGAATTTCTATCCCTTGGAAAAATTGAAGAAGGAAAGGTTCAATTGCACCTAACCGCTTTCAACCTGAAAGAACAGTTGCAGCTGATTTTGAGTGAAATCTATCCCATTCTCAAAGAGCATCAGCAAATACAATATGTGCACGAAGGAAATCCACTGGTCAACCTTGATCTTTCCCTGATCAGGAACATCATCATCAACCTGGTTTCCAATGCCATTAAATTTTCGCCAGTCCAGTCAATGATATATGTCAACAGTTATGTCAATGAAGAGCATGTTGTTATTACTGTAAAGGATGAGGGGCTTGGTATTCCTGAAGAAGACAAGAAACACCTGTTTGAAAGATTTTTCAGGGCAAACAATGTAACCAATATACAGGGCACAGGCCTTGGACTTCATATTGTCTCCAAATATGTAGAGCTCATGGGCGGTACCATTTCCGTAGACAGCGAACTTGAAAAAGGAACCCTATTCACCTTAAAATTTAACGTATGAACACCATTCTATTGATTGAAGACAACCCTGAAATCAGGGAAAACACAGCAGAGATTCTTGAGCTGGCCAATTACAATGTCATTACTGCTGAAAACGGGAAAGATGGTGTAGAGAAGGCGATTGCATCAACGCCTGATGTGATCATTTGTGATATCATGATGCCTGTGCTTGATGGCTATGGTGTATTGCACATGCTCAACAAGAATGAAGACCTGAAGGATGTGCCCTTCATTTTTCTGACAGCAAAGACAGAGCGATCTGATTTCAGGAAAGGGATGGAAATGGGAGCGGATGATTATGTGACCAAGCCATTCACTGAAATTGAATTGCTGAATGCCATAGAACAACGCTTGAAGAAAGTAAGCATCCTGCGCAAAAAATATGAATCAAGCCAGGACGGGATCCGGAATTTGCTTCAGGACATTGGTAAACAGGACGTTTGGGAAGAGTTGTCAAGCGGCAGGAATACCAATGTATACAAGAAAAAACATGTGATTTATAGTGAAGGCAACCATCCCAACCGTTTGTTTCATATCAAAAAAGGGAAGGTAAAACTCTACAAGTCAAATGATGATGGCAAGGATCTAACCGTTGGGCTTTTTGGTGAAGGGGATTATTTCGGTTACATGGCATTGCTTGAAAATTCTGTCTACCATGAAACTGCTGAGGCCATGGAGGACGCTGAAATTGCCATGATTCCAAGAGAGGAGTTTGATGCCCTGATCAAGGAAAATCCTGTTGTGATGAAAAAATTTCTGCAGATCCTGGCTGGAAATGTAACTGAGAAAGAGAATCAATTGCTTGGGTTGGCCTACAACTCGCTGCGCAAGAGGGTTGCGGATGCCCTGATCATGTTGCGCCATAAATTTGGAGAGGGTCAAACACCATTTTCAATCCATATTTCCAGAGAAGACCTTGCCAATATTGCAGGAACAGCTACCGAATCCTTGATCAGAACCCTAAGTGATTTCAGGGCTGAAAAGCTGATTGATATCAAAGACGGAAATATCGTTTTGCTGAACGAGAAGAAACTTGAAGGATTGTACAATTGATCCTAAGCGAGGATATTATTGCTAATGCTTTCCATTGATGGGAAGGGAAGAAAGATAGGTATTGTAGTCTTGCTTGATCAAAGCATGATCCTTCTCAATGAATTCTATTTGTTCCCTTATTTTTTTGTGTGTTCTCTTGATATCAAGGCTAATGGCTGAAACTGGCTTTGATTTCAGTTCCTTCCATTTGATGGCCTGGCCCGACAACACATGAAGCATGTGGTCATATAAATCATCTTTGGTGAGAAACCTGTTTTGGTATTGCTCTGCCAGTCCGAGGCTTTCCTTGTTTATTATTTGGTCAATGATCTCCGACAGCCTGTTTTTCATATGCGTATTCTCCTGGCGCAGGTACTCAATGAGCCTGATCCAAGAGGAGTTCTCAAAAATATATTGTTGGGAGTTGCTACTGATCATCTTGATTTTAACCATCATGGGGACAGTTTTTATTAAATATCCCCCCTCTGCACCTGCAGAAGGGGGGAGCGTCAAATCAGTGTACACTGATCTTATGGGGGACTGTCTTTTTTGCTTCCTCATTTTTGGGTAGCAATAGTTTCAGTTCACCATTGACATAGGTGGCATCGATTTTATCTTGGTTGATGTCTTCAGGTAGTGAAAAAGACCTCGAGAAAGATGAATAGCTGTATTCCCTACGGGTGAAGGACTCATCTTTTTCTTCCCTTTTTTCATCTTTTTCTGCACTGATGGTAATCATTGAACCATTGACATCAATCTTAAAATCATCTTTCTGCAAGCCGGGGGCTGCCAGTGTAATTTCATAATTCTTTTCAGTTTCCTTTACGTTCACGGCAGGAGTTTGGGTTGAAAAAGGCCATTTTTCATCCATCCACTCACTCCAGGGCTTCATGACGTCTTCCAGGATTGAAGGCCTTAGCAGCGATGATCTTAACAGGGATCTTCCATTTCCAAGCATAGTTGTATTTTTTTAGGGTGATGAATAATATCTCATCACAAATCTAATTTTCATTGCATGCCCATTAAATAATCATGGTCACCAATAAAACTGACGTTGGTCATTCAGTTGCACAATGCACCAAGAGATTTTTTCCGGGCAACAGGGAAGGGCTTAACATGTTTCCTTTGTTCAAACCCCGCAGGATCAGCAGCAGTGCCATGCATCCAATCAATGCCGGGTAGCACTTGATCATCTGTTGCCTTAAACGTATTTGCAGGCTTTTCCCGAGCAATAGTAATGCAGCCAGCAAAGGCAAGGTGCCCATGCCAAACAATGCCATGAAGATGGCTCCTCTTAACGGATCCTGGGAAGCTGTAGCGCCTGCCAATGCAACATATACCAAGCCACAGGGTAACATTCCATTCAGCAGTCCTGCCATGAAAGAAGAGGTCCTAAAACGCGCATTAAGGTAAGGAATCAATCGAGCACGGATCAACCTGGGTACAATGACATCAGCAATTACCTTTTCTGTCTTTGGGAAAAATTTGACCAATAACAATACAGCAAGGATGGCTATGCCAAGGCTCAGTGAAATATTTTGTTGAATGCCAAACCATTTTACTGATGTGCCGATAAGGCCAAACACCAATCCCCAAATGGTATAAATACCAATCCTTCCGGTATGGTAAAGCAAGAAATCATTCATGCGAAAGCCCTCACCATTTTTGCCCAGCAGTGATCCAAACATGAGGGGGCCGCACATGCCAACGCAGTGCAGGCTTCCGCCAAGTCCCAGGAGCAATGCAGGTATGGCATACTCCATCATCATGGTTGCAGGAAGATGTTTTGTTCAAAATAATATTCCTTGCTGTCAACTTTCCAGAGCATTTTGAAAAGGTATTGTCCTGTAGCATCGGTTGGAAGGGCAATAGAATGTTTGGCATTTTTGGTATGGATGTTTCCGGTGAGGTCTCTTTCCTTGTCTGCTGCATAATAGAGTGTCCATTCACCATTTGTTTGGAATCCGTAAAACTCTTTTGGCAATTGGATGATGAGCTGGCTGTGCACTGCAATCAGTTCAACCGGTGCTGAGAGTGCAGCAGTTTTGGATGATTGGTCAATCACTTGCTGATAAGCAATTTCTTCTGCATAGTAATTTTCTGATACCAGGTCCCGGTTCTCTTTTGCAGATAAAAAGACCATGGTCAGGATGCCCAGCACAAAGACGATATAAATGAAAATGATTTTGTATCCCCAGCTTATTTTCATAATAGTGATGTTAAAATGAAACAGGCCCGATAAAGCTTGTTTTTTTGGTGATGGATTGCTGCCCCTCCGGCTGCACTTGAATCTGGATGGTTGAATTTCTTTTTTTAATGAGACTTGCTTTTTTCTTGATGAGGAAGACGACCACTGCATAATTTTCTTTGGCCACAACCGGCGGGGCACCAATGATTTCAATGCTGCCATCCTGCGATGGAATGGAAAGCTTGATCTTGATATCCTTGTGTGTCTTGTTGAACATCCTTGCGCTGTAAAGGTTGGCAATATAACCTCCTGGCATATTCTGATAGACCATTCCTTGTGTTCTCAAGATGGTCACATCAACATCATCCCGTGTGGCAAGAAGGGCAACAAGTGCTGAAACGATGAGCAACAAAACAACAGAATAGGCCTTGATTCTACCCGTAATCTTCAGCTTCTCTTTTTTTACGATATTGTTTTCAGAGGCGTATTTTATAAGCTTTTTAGGCCTGTCAAGGTTGTCCATGATCTCATCGCAGGCATCGATGCATGCCGTACAATTGATGCATTCCAGCTGGGTACCATTCCTGATGTCAATCCCTGTGGGGCAAACCCTTACGCAAGCCTTGCAATCAATGCAATCTCCCACTGGCTTATCGGCAGTTGATTTTTTCCCCCTTGGTTCTCCTCGGAGATAGTCATAGGCAACAACAATGGAATTCTTGTCGAGCAGAACTCCCTGTAGCCTTCCATAAGGACAAACAACGATGCATACCTGTTCCCTGAACCAGTAATACACAAAAAAGAAAATACTGGTGAAAATCATCAGTGCAGAAAAAGTGCCACTGTGTGCAGCAATTCCTTCATGTACATAGCGCATCACCTCATCCATGCTGATCAGGTAGGCCATGAAATAATTGGCAATCAGGAAGGAGATGAGATAGAATACAACAATTTTCAAGGCCCGCTTCCTTATCTTGAAACCATTCCAGGGCATGGACTTCAATTGTTGTTGCTTGTGGAAGTCGCCGTCTATCCAGTATTCAATTTTCCTGAATACCATTTCCATGAAAATCGTCTGTGGACAAGCCCAGCCACAAAAAACACGTCCAAAGACAACGGTAAAAAGAATGATGAATACAATGAACGTGATCATTCCCAATGCAAAGATGAAAAAGTCTTGTGGCCCAAAAATTTGTCCGAAAATGATGAATTTTCGTTTCAGGACATTGAGCATGATCAAGGGTTCACCGTTCACCTTGATCAATGGCAAAGAGAAGAAAATGATCAGGTAAACAATTGAAGCAATGGTTCTTTTGTTGTAAAACAGGCCTTTCGGTTTTTTGGGGAAAATGTAGTTGCGCTTTCCTTTCTGGTCAATGGTACCAACGGAATCCCTGAAAGCCTGGTCAATCACGTTCTCCTTTTCTGTTGCCTTGATCATCTTTATTGTTTTGGCATTTGGACAGTGCTGTCTGCGGGTAGAACAGGTGTTTCATCAATGACCCCTTGTGGAGCCTTTGCTACTGCAGGTTTTGTGCCCTTTAATGACTTTACAAAACTGGTAAGGTTTTTCATTTGAACCGGACTATACATGGACTCCCATGATTGCATCCCTTTTTCAGCGTAGCCAATCTTGATGGTTTTGTAAATATTGTTCATCGAGCCGCCATGTATCCAAAATTCGTCCGTAAGATTGGGCCCGATTCCTCCCCCTCCATCTGCAGCATGGCAGGCAATGCAGGATTGGGTGAAAAGGGTCTTGCCTTCTGCAATCCCTAAGGCATCTGAAAGGACAACATTGTTTTCATCCACAAGGTTTTTTGTTTTTGCCTTGTACAGTTCTTCCTGTTTCATTCCTTCTGCCATTTCAGCAGCATATTCCTGTTCAGGATTTTTTCCATCACCTGAAAAATGGAATGCGTAGATGTATACAAAAGCCACAACGATGGTGATATAGAATCCATATTTCCACCAGGGAGGAAGTGCGTTGTCCAGTTCCTTGATGCCATCATAGTCATGGTCGAGCAGGATATCGGCCTCTTTCTCTATAGGCACTGCACGGGTCATCCATTGCTTGTCCAGCTTGCTCCACCATGTAGACAAGGAGGAAGGTTCGCCTGCTTTTGCAAGCGCCGCATCGGCTTCGCCAGAGAGTTCCCTGAAGGACCTGCGGATCATCAGAGACAGGTATAGGATGATCAAAAGTTCAATGCCAATGACGGTGGAGATGGCAAAGAAATCCATGCTTCCCATGCCGCCAGCCTTGCCTTTGGTGTCCAATCCTTTGACAAGATAATTGTCTTGTGCCGATGCCGCAGAAGACAATACTGAGCACATCAGGATGATGATCAGGGGTTTAAAATCCGTTCCTGATTTTCTTTTTTTCAGGATGGATTTTGAAAGGGTGATCAGTACTTGAGAAAGGATCCATATTACAGCAACCAATACGATTGCGATGGCAATGAGCAGGTAGGTTTGATTGTATGCTGACATCTTTCTTGATTTGGAGGTTATTGGTCAAGGGGCATTTGTTTCATCTCATCAATGCTTGATTTTTTCATTTTGGCTACATATACAAGCACCAGAACAAAAAAAGCAACAAAAATGAGTTGGCTGATGATGGGATAGATTTCTATGCCTTCAATTTTTTCAGCGTATTGTTTGATGAACTTGAACATGGCATCAGTTTTTGGTTGTTTTAAATTTTTCGATGTCAACGCCCAGGCGTTGCATGTAAGCGATCAGGGCGATGATTTCCTTGTTGGGGGCTGTCTGTATGCCATCCTGCTTGAGATTCTCCGCAATACCTTTTTCTTGCTGTAACAAATCAGCATTGGCTTTGGCAGCATATCCTTCTTCATAGGGAACCCCAAGGGTTTGCATCGCTTTTATTTTGGAAGCCGTTGTACTGGTATCAAGCTCATGGTCCAGCATGAATGAATAGGCGGGCATGATGGAACCGGTAGACAGGGCCTGAGGATTATCAAAATGATTGTAATGCCAGCTGTTTGATTTTTTGTTGTTGCCTGTTCCCTCTCTGGCAAGGTCTGGTCCGGATCTTTTGGAACCCCACTGGAAGGGATGATCGTAAACAAATTCACCAGCCTTGGAATACTCGCCATACCGCGCCGTTTCTGAGCGGAAAGGCCTCACCATTTGAGAGTGGCAGGTATAACATCCTTCACGAACATAAATGTCGCGTCCATGCAACTCAAGTGGCGTATAGGGCTTTACACTTGCAATGGTGGGGATGTTTGATTTGACAAGGAATGTTGGAATCAGTTCAAGCGCACCACCAATCAGAATGACAATCAGGGTCAGCACCAGAAAAGGAAAAGGTTTTCTTTCAATGGGCCGGTGCCAGTGTTCTGTGCCATGTGCCTGATAGGTTGATTCAAGTGCAGGTGCTTCTGCTTCATCATCCACAACACCTTTTGCTTTTTTCACTGTTGCGGCAAGGTTGTACATCATCAGCAAGGCACCAGCAAAATAAAGTGTTCCCCCGAAAGCCCTCAGCGCATAAAAAGGTTTCATCTGGGTAACTGTTTCAAGGAAAGGATATTTCAGGTTGCCTGCATCGGTGAACTCTTTCCACATCAGGCTTTGCTTGAATCCTGCCCAGTACAAAGGCACTGCATAAAAAAGAATACCCAGGGTGGCAATCCAGAAATGCATGTTGGCCAGCTTTTTGGAGTGAAGATCTGTTTTGTAAATTCTTGGAATCAACCAGTAGAGGATACCGAATGTCAGCATCCCATTCCATCCAAGGCCGCCTACATGCACATGTGCAATGATCCAGTCGGTGAAGTGGGCAATGGCATTGACGTTCTTGAGGGAGAGCATTGGCCCTTCAAAGGTGGACATGCCATAAGCAGTAACGGCAACCACCATGAACTTGAGTACAATATCCTCCCTTACCTTGTCCCAGGCACCACGAAGCGTGAGCAAACCATTGATCATGCCACCCCAGCTTGGGAAGATCAGCATGAAACTGAATACCACACCAAGTGACTGTGCCCAGTTGGGAAGGGCGGTATAGAGCAAGTGATGCGGCCCCGCCCATATGTACAAAAAGATCAGGGCCCAGAAATGGATGATGGAAAGCCTGTAAGAATATACAGGCCTGTTGGCTGCCTTGGGCATGAAATAATACATCAGCCCCAGGTAGGGCGTAGTCAAAAAGAAAGCAACGGCATTGTGTCCGTACCACCACTGTACCAAGGCATCCTGTACACCTGCGTACCAGGAATAGCTTTTGAACGGGGAAATGGGAAGTTCGATGGAATTGACGATATGCAGTACGGCAATGGTAACAAAGGTTGCGATGTAGAACCAGATGGCAACATAGAGATGGCGCTCCCTTCTTTTGAGGATGGTCATGAACATGTTGAGGCCAAATACTACCCAGATCAGGGTGATGGCCAGGTCGATGGGCCATTCGAGTTCTGCATATTCCTTACCCGTAGACATGCCCAATGGAATGGTGATGGCTGCTGCAACAATGATCAGCTGCCAGCCCCAGAAATGGATCTTTCCGAGCAAGTCATTGGCCATGCGTGTTTTGAGCAGGCGTTGGAGGGAATAATAATACCCCATGAAAATACCGTTGCCAACAAATGCAAAAATGACGGCATTGGTATGCAGGGGCCGAAGCCTGCCAAACGATAGACCAATCGTTTCTTTTCCTACCGGAATGCCGCCGACATTGAGTTCTGGGAACACCATGAGCAGTGCTACCCAAAGACCAATGAGCATACCAACGATGCTCCAGATAACGGTGGCAAAGGCGAAATTTCTGACGATCCTGTTGTCGTAAGAGAACTTTTCAATGTGCATGTTAGGGGTTTTGGTTGTTTGAATGGGTTGTTGTGTTGGCATGGTCATCATATAGCATGCGGATAGCGGGAGAGGTATCATCATCATATTGGCCATGGGAGACGGACCAGATGAAGGCAAGCAGGAAGCCTGATGCTACAAGAAGACTGACAATAATCAGGATGATGATGACGCTCAACGAATGATTTTGATCAAAGGTATTTTTGCAGCCAAAGGGTGTTGATGACAAGGCTCAAGGGGGAAACTGATTTTCATCATGTTTTACCTGTTCGGTAAAACAATGCTTTTGCTGATTATCCTGGTGCTCAGGTATGACAGGAGGATGATGCTGATCGTGCTCGCTGGCATGAGGATCGCCGCTATCATGGGAGAGAGCAGGGCCTGCGTGGCAAAATACATGCCTGCAATGTTGTATAAAATGGAAAGGGCAAAACTGGAAGCAACAATTTTTTTTCCTGTTGATGAGATGCGGATCAGCTGATGAAGTTGTGCCATGTTTTTGCCTTCAAGAATGGCATCGCATGCTGGCGTAAAATAACTTGAATGGTCTGTCACGGCAATGCCGGCATGGCTCTGTTGCAATGCCCCTGCATCATTGAGGCCGTCTCCTACCATGATCAGTTTTTTCCCTTGTTTTTGCAAAGACTTGATGTACTGCATTTTATTCTCAGGAGACTGGTTGAACAACATGGTTGCTGTATTGCCCAATTGTTGTTGCAGGAATTTTTCCTCCTGCGCATTGTCTCCACTGATGATGTGTACTTCTTTTCCTTCATCCATCAACGAATGCATCATTTCAAAAACTCCTTTTCGGTAATCTTTTGCAATCCTGAATTTTCCTTTGTAAAGCCCGTTGATGCTGAGGTGTACGGTTGAACCCTCATCAGAAAGTACTTCAGCAAACCACCTTTTCTCGCAAACGAAATTCGCTTTTCCCAAACGCATCTGGTGCCCATCACAGACGGCTGCAATGCCTTGGCCTGGCAGTTCTTCAAAAGCAGTAATCGCTGGATTTTCCTGTAGGTTTTCCCAGTCATGCCACTCAGCAATTGACCTGCTCAATGGATGGTTGGATTGCAACAGCACAGATTTGATCATGTTGGCTTCCATGAAGCTGATCAGTTTTCCTTCATATTGAATTTTCGAATTTTCGGATGAGGTAAGTGTTCCTGTTTTGTCGAAGACCACCACATCGGCTTCTGCCATCCTTTCAATCACATTGGCATTTTTCAGGAAGAATCCCCTTGCGCCAAAGATGCGCATGAGGTTGCCAAAGGTGAAGGTGGCGGAAAGCAAAAGAGAGCAAGGGCAGGCAACAATGAGGATGGAGGTGATGGCCTTCCAGGTATGGGCTGGGTTGGTGGTCTGCCAGTAAATCCCCGAAACGATGGCGATCGAAAACAAGGCCATGCTAAAATAATTGCTCCAGGGATGGATAAAGGAAGCCTCTTTGTTTTTGCTATTGTGAAATGCATCGTTGTTCCATAACTTGGTGAGATGACTGGTGGCCATTGGTTTCGTCACTTCAACTTCGATGGCCGTTCCCATTTGTTTGCCACCTGCAAAAATCATGTCTCCTGTTTGTATAGAAACCGGATCTTTCTCACCCGTTACAAAGCTGTAGTCAATATTGGCTGTGCCTTGTTGCAGTATAGCATCTGCAGGAATCAATTCGTTGTTGCGGATCAGCAACAAATCCCCTTTGACAATTCTTTCGATGGACTTGTATTTTTTTATGCCATTGTTGATCACCAAAGCACCCATCGGGAAATAAGACCGGTAGTCGCGGTCAAATGCAATGAACTGTTGTGTTCTTTCCTGGGACCATCTTCCCAGCAGCATGAAAAAAACAATACCACTCATGGAATCGAGATAGCCGGTACCGGTATGGCCCAGGATTTCATAAACACTTCTTGCGAAGGTGATGAGGATGGCCAGTGCAATTGGGACATCGATGTTGAGGAATTGTTGGCGAAGCCCTTTCCAGGCCTGCACGAAAAATGGAGCAGCTGCATAGAGGAGCACTGGAATGGAGAGCAGCAGGCTGATATGGCTGAAGGTCTTGCTGAGCAGGGTTTCATCAATGCCTTCCGTTGCGAGATAGTCAGGGAAGCTGAGCATCATGATGTTGCTGAAGCAGAAGCCTGCCACCCCAATCCGTAATATTGTTTGTCTGTTGCTGGATGCTTGGTTGTCTTTCGCTGTACTTGCATGACTGAAGGATGGGGGATAGCCGATATAGTCGAGCAAAGCCGCTATGTCACTCAGTTTGATCACTGATGGATCATACACAATCGATGCTACTTTTTTCTCGAAATCTGCTGAAGCACTCATCACTCCTTTGTTGATCCGCCCCAAATGTTCAATCAGCCAAATGCAGCTGGAACAATGGATGTTGGGAATGGAAACCAGGATATGCACTTGTTTGGAATCGCTGAAGGAAATCAACTGCTGGGCAATGGTAGGCTCGTCGAGAAAATCCCATTTGTCTGATCTGAATTTTCCTTTGGGCTGAAGACCATCCAGTGTCTTCATCATGGAAGGGTGACAAGCATCCGTCTGGTTGAGAATCTGGTATACCTGCTTGCAACCTTCACAGCAGAAAACATACCCGGCATCATTGATTGCTCCACTGCAGGTTTCACCACAGTGGATGCATGCAGGGGTATCGACGTTCTTAATTTTACAAAGTGTTGGCAAGATAGTTCAGGTAGTTGCATTTGAGGTCCAGAAACTGTCTTTCTGCATTCCGGATCCTTTCACGAAGGGCATTCTGGCTTAGCAGGGTATGAACCGGGTAGGAGTTTCCCCTTCTTTCACTGGCAAGGAAATCCTGTTGTTTGGCCAATTCTTCCTTGATGTTCGTCATGCATGTTTCATGGGCTTGCATTTCACTTTTCAGGTGGTTTACATTTGAAGCAATTTCTTCATCCTGGAATTTTTTCCCTTCAAAGATGGATGAAATCATTCTTTCAAGGTTGGGAATTTCTTTTTTTTGTCTGGTGATCATGTCGTCCCAAGCATCATTTTCTTTCATGAAAAGTTCAAGGATTCTTCCGTTCATATGGCTTTTTTTTAATGTTTGATACAAAATTCAAACATTAAAACCCCATATTTTATGACGGGGGATTACAGTGAGCATGACAAAAATCATCTTTTTTCGCCCAGTATCCAGCTTGGTTTTTTTGCTAAACTGGTCAAGTCGTATTTGAGGATACAGGTTTTGATCAGCGCGATGGCTTCTTCGATGGAGTCGGTTACCAGAAAAAGTTCCATGTCTTCTTTGGAGATGGTGTTGAAATGCTTCATTTTTTCGATGTGCTCGATCATTTCCTTGTGGTAATCTTTGCAGAAGATGATGACGGGGAAGTCTTGTATTTTCTTTGTCTGGATCAGGGTCATGGCTTCAAAGAGTTCATCCAGTGTTCCAAATCCTCCGGGCATGATTACAAACGCATAGGAGTATTTGATGAGCAATGTTTTTCTCACAAAGAAATACCGGATGTTCACCCATTTGTCGAGGTAGGGATTGGGCTCCTGTTCCATGGGCAACAGGATGTTGCAGCCAACTGATTTTCCTCCCACATCCTTGGCGCCCCGGTTGGCGGCTTCCATCAACCCAGGTCCACCTCCGGTCAGGATGGTGAAGCCCAGTTTGGCGGCTTCTGCCGAAAACCTTCTGGTCAGGTCATAGTATTGGCTGTCTTCTTTGAACCTTGCAGATCCAAACACGGTAACACAGGGTCCTGTGAAATGCAATGCCCGGAACCCCCTGATGAATTCAAGACAGACCTTGATGACAAATTTAAAATCAACCCATCTTGATCTTGGGCCTTCCAGGAATTTTATCTCTTGTTGTTGCGACATGAACAGGGTTTTAGTTTTGTGGCTGATCAGTAAATGGAGCGCCTGCCTTGATGCCGTTGATATTCAAGAGTTCAGCGCTCTTCCTAAAAATACGATCATTTTTTTTCAGGCGCTGATGTTGATTGCAGAATCCCTATCGTATGGCAACTATTCAAAAAAAATGCCCTGCAGAAGCAGGGCAATATTTTCAGGCAGAATCTTATGGTTTTACGGTTTCATAGTGTAGGATGCCTGTGTTTTTTTGGATAGGATTGGATGTGGTTTTTTGTTTGGATTTGGATTAACGTTGGATTAGGATTGGATTGGTTTTCGGTTTTCGTTTGGATTGGATTTTCGGTTTTTTAGGATTGGATGTCTTTGCTGGCTTTCGTACGGTAGCGTCGCATTGACTATACAAGATTACGGCGGATTTTTGGCCCTTGAAAGTATTTACCCCTACCATTTTCAAGATTACGTATTTACCCTTATCGGTCCTCCCGTAGGCTACGTAAGCAGGGTAGTTTTCGAAGGATTTCGGGGGAAATAAGGCTTTTCATGGGTGATAAACATCATTTTGAATACTAAATAAATTAGCATAGTATTGCTAAATAAATTAGTTAACATGGATGGCGAACTTTATCAGGGAGCGGCCTACAGCGGCTCCAAAGACTATACGCAGCAACAGGTCAAAACGGCCAATGCCACAGGGTTTGGGGCTGCCGCAGACGACTATGCAGAACGGGGGATTGACCTCAATGAACAGCTGATCCGAAACAAGCCAGCCACTTTCTTTATGCGCGTTCGCGGAGAAGCCATGGTGGGTGCCGGAATCTTTGACGGCGATACGGTGATTGTAGACCGTAGCATCAAACCCGTGAGCGGCAAAGTAGTGATTGCCGTGCTGAATGGCGACATGCTGATCAGGCGCTTTGAAAAAGGGTTCAATACAATGCGGCTGGTACCGGAAACCAACCGCCTTGCACCGATTGATATTGATCCTTATGCAGAGTTCAGCATTTGGGGAGTAGTTACTTACGTAATACATCAGGTTTAAGGGTTTAGGGGTTTAGAGGGGGGCTCTAAACCTCTACACCCCTACACCCCTAAACCTCTAAACCCCTAAACCCCTAAACCCCAACACCCCTACACCCTTCAACCTCATTTTATGTTCGCCATCGTCGATTGCAACAGCTTTTATTGCTCCTGTGAGCGTTTGTTCAAACCCCATTTGAACAGCAAGCCTGTTGTTGTGCTCAGCAACAATGATGGCTGTATTGTTTCTAGAACGGATGAGGCAAAAAAGGCAGGGATTGCCATGGGTGTGCCCTTGTTTGAAAGCCGGGAGCTGATCCGCGAGCATGGCATTGCGGTATTTTCATCCAACTATCATTTGTATGGTGATATGAGCATGCGGGTCATGGATACACTTCGCCTGCTGGCAGATCATTCAACCTACTCCTGTGTTGAAGTCTACTCAGTGGATGAGGCCTTCATCAACCTATCCCATCTCCCCACCCATGCCTTGCAGGGTTTCGCGGAGCGTTTGAGGGATGTGGTGGTGCAGTGGACGGGCATTCCGGTATCGGTGGGCATTGCGCCTTCCAAGGTTTTGAGCAAAGTGGCCAACCGCCTTGCCAAAAAAGATAAAGTGAAGAGCCATTGCGTGATGGTATTGGATGAGGAGGATAAAGTGCAGGAGGCTTTGGAGATGACCGATGTGGCTGATCTTTGGGGGATAGGCCGCAAGTATGCCCGAAAACTGAAGGACCTTTATGGCATCAATACCGCCTGGCAATTGAGGCATATGCCGGAAGAGTGGGCCAGAAAAAACCTTGGGGGTGTGGTGGGCGTTCGCATGATCAGGGAGCTGAATGGATTGTCTTGCATTCAAATGAAGGATCCCCTGGAGAAGAAAAAAATGATTGCCACCACCCGCATGTTTGGTAAGCCCGTTTATGAATTAAATGAATTGAAAGAAGCCGTGGCCACCTATGTTTCAAGGGCTGCCGAGAAATTGCGAAGGCAATACAGTGCTGCATCTTCCATTGATGTTTTTGTAGTGACCAACGGACAGCAGAGCGGGCAATATGCCTATGATCCCCAGCACCATCACCGGTATTTCACGATGATGAAACCCAGTTCAGATACTGCCGAACTCATCAGGGTTGCGTTGCCGCTGGTGGAATCCCTTTACCGCAAGGGTTCCAAGTATGCCAAGGCCGGTGTAATGCTGGGTGGTATTGTTCCGGATGATGCATTGCAAGGCAATCTTTTTGATGCGCACAGCAAGCAGCAGAACCGCGCCCTCATGCAGGCCCTGGACAATATCAACTTCAGCATGCGGGATGATATGGTGAAATTTGTTTCCTCCGGGCTTACCCGAAATTGGAAGATGCGACAGGAGATGCGGAGCGGAAGGTATACAACCCGGTGGGACGAGGTCTATCAATTGAAGCCTAGCTGAACAGTTTTGACCAGAAGCCTTTTTTCTCTTCTTTCTTCTCTATTTTGGCGATGCGGTACCTTGTTTGGAAGGCCTGTGAATCTTCCGGACCCAATTCAATCAATCCCATTTTGTTGTTGAAAGAATCGGGAGGGGAACTAAGGTTTTCAATCGCAATGCTTTTTCTGTGGTCTGGGGTATAGACCTGCAGGTAAGGGTAGGCGCGGTCTGGATAAATATAAAGCTCCAGCCCCAGTTGCCCATCAGACAGGGTGCAATGCGGCATGGGTTCTTCCATGTCGAGCACAAATGAGTTGTCGAGGGATACGTCTTTGAGAGGGGCTCCCTTGAACCATTTTTTATTCCTGATCAATTTTCCTGTGGGTACCAGGTTTTCATTGAATTCAACCTGTTTTTTTGCATTGATTTGTAGGCTTGCTGTGTCGATGGTTTCACCGAGTTTGAAGTAGGGATGCCATCCATCAGACATGGGAATGGTTCTTCCGCTTCTGTTGTGCACCGTTGTGATGATGGTGAGCCTGCAGCCGCCTTCCAGCCGATAGCGGATGTTCATGTCAAAAGCAAAAGGATATCCGGGGTCAGTACCCTTATAGCGGTAAAGGAATTTGCATTCACACATGAAAGCCGAAGCTTCTGCAATGGCAATTTCATGCTGAACATCATAGAGCAATCCATGAATGGCATGTCCATTCATGAAGAATTTACCTGTGGTATATTGTTGACCTTCCCAGGAATAGGTGGAATTGTTGAGCCGGCAAACAAAAGGGGAGAGTTTTGCCCCTGAAAATGCAGGGGTGAAGTTGGCTTTCCAATCATCAGCATCCTTGAATCCTTCAATAATATTGATGATTTTCCCGTTGTGGGGGACTTCCAACTTGTTCAGGATGGCACCCGCAGAAGGAATGATGGTGGCCTTGAATCCGGTTGCTTCATCGCGCAAAATGATCTCTTCCCATCCATTTTGGTGGATGCGGTCGCAATAAAAAGTGAGTACCGATTGTTTGGCCTGTTCTTCCATTTACCATCCAAGAATATACGCAAAAATAAGCGGTGCAACGATGGTTGCATCACTCTCTACAATGTATTTTGGGGTATTGATGTCGAGTTTGCCCCAGGTAATCTTCTCATTGGGAACTGCACCAGAGTAGGATCCGTAAGAAGTAGTAGAGTCGCTGATTTGGCAGAAATAGCTCCAGAAAGGAACATCATGCCATTCCAGGTCCTGGTACATCATCGGAACAACGCAGATCGGGAAATCCCCGGCGATACCGCCGCCAATCTGGAAAAAGCCTACGCCCTTTCCACCACTGTTGTGGCGGTACCAATCGGCCAGCCAGACCATGTATTCGATACCACTTTTCATGGTCGTGGCCTTCATTTCATTTTTGATGATATAAGAAGCGAAGATATTGCCCATGGTGCTGTCTTCCCAGCCACCAACAATGATGGGGAGGTTGCGTTCAGCGGCGGCAATCATCCAGCTGTCCTTGGTATCGATTTCATAATCGGCCTTCATCACACCGCTGTTTAACAGTTCATACATGAACTCGTGCGGAAAATATCTTTCACCCTTCGCGTCAGCATCTTTCCAAAGTTTCACAATATGGTGTTGAATCCTTCTGAATGCTTCCTCTTCAGGAATGCAGGTATCGGTTACCCTGTTCAATCCCTGCTCCAGCAGTTCCCATTCCTGTTGAGGAGTGAGGTCGCGGTAGTTGGGAACACGCTTATAATGGCTGTGCGCCACAAGGTTCATGATGTCTTCCTCCAGGTTGGCGCCCGTACAGGAAATGATGTCAACCTTTCCCTGCCTGATCATTTCAGCCAGCGAAACTCCCAATTCTGCGGTACTCATGGCCCCGGCCAGGGTAACCATCATTTTACCCCCTTCGAGCAGGTGTTGTTCGTAGCCTTTGGCTGCATCAACAAGAGCAGCTGCATTGAAATGACGGTAGTGGTGTTGAATGAACGCTGAAACAGGACCTTTTGCCATATGCTTGATTTAAGAGGGGCAAAGGTAGCAGTTTTGGCGTCTACTTGTGCGCAACAAACACGGGTATCTTGTGTTGTCCAATCACATCGGAGAGGAAGCTTTTTTTGAACAGGTTGGACAGCTCACTTCTTCCGTAAGCGCCCGTCACCAGCATATATTCTGTCTGTTCAGCCACCCAATTGGCAAAAGTTTCAGAAGTTTCGTGTGTAACAGATTCAAGGGTTAGGTTGGAGAAATGTTTGGCTGCCAACTCTTCAATCAGCTCCTGATGGGGCAGCGGTTCATTTTTCTCCTCAAGCGAGATCAACTTGGTTTCCCAATGAAACAATTGGGGAAAAAGATAAGTGAATTGCTTGATCGCAAAGACAGAATCTGCTTTTCCGTCGTAGGCCAACATGATCCTGCTGGGCAGTGCATATTTTTCGGGCACCAACAGCACCGGGCATTCTGTTTGCCGAAGCACTTTCCTGAGGTAGTCATTGGGCTGCTCATTGCCTATATTTTCATAGAATATTTCACTGCTCAGGATCATGAGGTCTGCGAAACGTGTTTCCGTTTGCAGTTCTTGCAGGGCAAACAGGTCGGTGTCGCGGTGGCTTCTGAATTCAAGCCCAGCATGTTCGCATTTTTGTTCAAAATACCGCATGTTCCGGTCGATAAGGCTTTCGTCTGACTCATAAGGTGCAACAGTGATGGGCGTTGTGGTTCCCATGCCGCTGTATCCGACGATGTCACGGTAGTCAATGGGTTGAAGGAATACGCCTGTGGCCAGGACTGGCTCAAATTCATTGAGAAAAGTAATCATGCGGAAAGCGCCTTCAGAAAAATGGTTGCCGTCAAAAACAAGGAGAATTTTTTTCATGCTGGTATGATTTGAGTGGGAGTTAAAAAATAAGTTTTGGTCCGTTGATTGTTTTCAGGAATTCACGCAATTCTTTGAGCATGGCATGTTCCTTCTCGTTGACATGCTGGTAGGCGTCAGCCATGTGTTCCGAAAGACTGATGCATACATCCAGGTCCTGGTCGGTCAGATCATGTTTATAGGCTTTTGCAAAGTCCAGGAATTCCTGAAATGCTTCTTCCGCATTGGTATAGCTGTCTTCAGCCGTATCAAAAGAAAATTGTGTAATCCATGCCTCATTGGATCCAAAGCGGTCTTCATCTGTTTCCTTGTGCAACAGCCTTTCCCTGATCAGTTTGCTTACAGCAGCCTTTTCCTGATCGGTGACCGTTTCGTCAGCGATGGCAATCGCATACAATAGTTTACCCAGTTCCTTATAAAACAATGCGGTGCCCATGGCATGGAATATTTATACAAATAAAGCATTCCCACCATCCAGTTTGGCTGACGGAGATCATCATCATTCATTTTATTTATCATGGACCTTTTCAGTTGACAGCGAACTTTGAAGACAATTAAGGTGTTTACTAACCATACATTGCCTTAACTTTACGCACATGATAGCCGTTCTGTATTTTTTGATTGTATTGGGTGTTTTTTTGCTGATGGAAGCCATTACCTGGTGCACCCACCGTTGGGTCATGCATGGGTTTCTTTGGTACCTCCACAAAGACCATCATCAGGTAGAGCCTGGCTTTTTTGAGAAGAATGATGCCTTTTTTGTGATTTTTGCCATCCCCAGCATGTTGAGCATCATGTATGGCATGCAAACCCCAGGTTTTTGGTGGCTGCACGGCATCGGCTTTGGCATCATGGCCTATGGTTTTGCCTATTTTATTGTTCATGATGTGATCATTCACCAGCGATTCAAGTGGTTTTCGAGAAGCAACAATACCTATATCCGTGCCATCCGGTGGGCCCACAAGATGCACCACAAGCACCTTCACAAGCACCAGGGTGAGAGTTTTGGCATGCTCTATGTCCACAAGAAATACTGGGAAAAGGTGAGGCGGGACAAACAACTCATGAAAGGCAAGAAGGTGGAATATGCCCCTGAAGGATAGATACGATTATATTGTCACAGGCGGTGGTTGCGCAGGATTGAGTTTTATCCTCCATCTGCTGCAAGCCCCATCCCTGGCAGGCAAGACAATCCTGTTGATTGAGAAAGAGCAAAATCGCACCAATGACCGCACCTGGTGTTACTGGGAAAAAAATTCCGGATTTTTTGAGGAAATTGTTTTTCGCAAATGGGACAAGGCCTGGTTCCATGGCCTGGGATATGGGTCATTAAAAAACCTTGGTCCATATGGCTACAAAATGATCCGGGGGATCGATTTCTACAATCATTGTTATGATGTCATAGCCCGCTCGGGGAGGGTTGATGTGGTGCATGGGGCTGTCAAAGGAATAGAAAATGTGGATGGAGGTGTCCAGGTCAATGCGGGAGATGAGATTTTCCGGGGAGATTTTGCCTTCAACAGCATCCTTTTTGAACAGCCTGTATTGGCAGATAAAACCTATTATCTTTTGCAGCATTTCAAGGGTTGGATCATTGAAACAAAAGAAGCCGTTTTCGATCCTGCCCAGCCCACGCTCATGGATTTTCGTGTTGCGCAGGACAATGGAACAACTTTTGTTTATGTGATGCCTTTTTCCGCCAACAAGGCCTTGGTTGAGTTCACCCTTTTTACTCCGTCATTGCTGGAGCAGGAAGCCTATGACGCAGGCCTTCGGCTTTATTTGAAGGATTACCTTAACATCACTGATTATACCTTGCTGGAAGAGGAGTTTGGGGTCATCCCGATGACAGACCATGTCTTTAGTCCTTCTAATGGAAATATTGTTCATTTGGGAACAGCCGGTGGGCAAACAAAACCCTCGAGCGGATATACCTTCCGGTTCATCCAGAAGCATGTTGCTGCTGTGGTAGACCAGTTGGCAGTTTCAGGAAGTCCATTCCTGAAAAAATCAGTTTTGCAGAAAAGGTTCATGTGGTATGACCGGGTATTGCTGCACATGCTTTTTCACAAAAAGATGCCGGGTGCAAGGATTTTTACCCTCTTGTTCAGCCGCAACCCGATTCAGCGGATTTTCAGGTTTTTGGACAATGAAACAAAACTGGTCCAAGAGTTGATCTTGTTGAATACGCTTCCGCAGTGGCCTTTCATGAAGGCTGGATGGAAGGAGCTGTTCAAATAGCCATCAGAAACCTTGTGCTTTCAGCTTCTTTTTATTTTTAATTTCCCTGTTCATCCAGTAAATGAATTTGGTGGAAGCCATGCCAATGGCAGCACCTGCCAGTACATCTCCCAGCCAATGTTGATTGTTGTAGAGCCTCAGGTAGCCCGTTGCAGCTGCCGTAGCATATCCCGCAACACTGATCCAGGCTGAGTGATGCCCGAATTCCTGGTGCAAAAACTCTGCTGCAACAAATGCTGTACTGGTATGCCCTGATGGGAACGAGCGGAAATCACTGCTGTTGGGCCTTTCCCGTTGAACAATCCTTTTCATTGGTTGAACAATTACTGCTGCAGTGACATTTCCCAAAGCGTATAAAAGGAATTGTTGTTTTGGCCTGTTTCTTCCTTTTAGACCTGCTGCATCCAGTGTAAAAACGGCCAAAGCCGGCAGGTACTGCGTGTAGTCATCGATATGCGTGGATTCCCTTGCAGGATTGAACCCATTATATACCTTGGATTCAAGTTTCCTCAATGCAGGGATGGCGGCTATGCTTGATCCTGCAGTGAAAAGGGCGGCGGGTGCAATCCACTGTTTTGTGTTGCATCCGATGGCAGGGATGGTGTCACCGATTGGTTGCTGCGCAGCCATCGTGTTGGTACAGGTGAGGAGGAGCGAGAACACTGCTATGAATTTTATCATATATATCGTGATGAAGTTGATTGCAATGTAGAATACAATTCTTCATTAACGCGATCGTAATTGTCCCACACACCATATTTCATAAAATAAAATTATATTACATGGGTAAAAATCATATCTAGATGAAACCATTTGCTTCCATATTGGCTCTGCTGGCATTATTATTTCTTGCTTTGAATGGCTGTGAGAAAAAAACCGTTGAAAATACTCCTGAAAAACTTTCTTTTGACATCATTGAAGAACAAGTATTTGCCACCTCCTGTGCCGTGAGTGGCTGCCATTCTTCTACATCTGATGCCAGTTATGCCCAGCACGGTCTTCTGCTCTCCAAAGGGGTTGCATTTTCCAACCTTGTAGGTAAAATGGCTAAAAATTCAGCGGCAGCTGCGCTAAAGCTCCAATTGGTAAAGCCATTTGATGCAGACAACAGCTTTCTTTTCCATAAGATATCATGCCAATCCACGCACCACAGCGCCACAGCCAATTTCGGAAGCCAGATGCCATTGGGAGGAAACTATCTAACCCAGGGCCAGGTGGAATTTATCAAGAGATGGATCAACGCTGGAGCAACAGCAACTGAAAAAGGCATCAGTACCGCTGTTTTGAAAGACAGTTCTGCCTGTCAGCAAGACATCACACCCCTTGCTGCGCCTGTTGCCGGGAAAGGATTTCAGATGAAGATTGATCTCTTTGATGTTCCTAAAAATTTTGAACGGGAGGTTTTCTTTCGTGCAAACACGCCCAATACAGAACCAGTCTATGTTAACCGCATAGAAATGAAGGGCAGGTCCAACAGCCATCATTTTGTGGTGTATGGCTTTCGCAATTCAACTGTACTTCCGCAGCCCAATGTGCTGAGGGATATCCGCAACCTGGATGGGTCGCTCAATTTGAAGACTACAGGGGAAATGCAAAACCATATTTTCTTTGGGGGTGGTACCGATGTCAATTCAGATGTAACCTTGCCGGCGGGTGTTGCGCTCAAGGTAGACCCCATGACTCCACTGGATCTCAACGCCCATTATTTCAACAAGACAAATCTCTTGCTGAAGGGCGAAAACTATGTGAATTTTCATACCATTCCTGTATCCAACGTTCAGTTTGTTGCCAAGACACTCGATTTGAATAATCTTGACATCTCTATTCCTGCCGGGCAGCGGAAAACCTTTTCCAAGACGTTTACGTTTACTGCTGTAACAAGGGTGGTGATGTTGACATCTCATTTTCACCGTTTTGGTGAAAAATTTGTCATCAAGATTGCTGGTGGCCCCCGCAATGGAGAATTGGTCTATACCAATACCGACTGGCTCCATCCTTTTGTAAAATCTTTTCCAACACCCATTGTGCTGCAGCCTGGCGAAGGATTAACCTCTGAGGTTACCTATTACAACAGTTCCTCAAAAGCCGTTGCCTTTGGTTTGACGAGCGAAGATGAGATGAACATAATTTTTGGTTATTATTATTGATTTCTATTTAATTCATTCAACATGATGCGTTTCCAGAAGCTTACTCTTTTTGTATCCGTTTTTTTGGCTTGCTCTTTTGTTGTTGCCCAGCCAACAGTTCAACCTGTCAATATTGTCATCACCCCCAATCATGACAACTGGGAGTATGCCATGGGCGAGCCTTCCACATTCACCATTCAGGTATTAAAGTTTGGTGTGCCACAGAAAAATGTGATGGTCCATTACCAGATTGGCCCGGAAAGAATGAAGCCCATCAAAGAGGACTCCGTATTGCTGAAAGACGGCAGGTTCACCACTTCTGGTATTGCCATGAAAGAGCCTGGCTTCTTGCGTTGTGTTGCTACCGCGATGGTCGACGGCAAGCAATACAGAAACCTTACAACAACGGGCTATGATATCAGCAAGATTCAACCAGTTGTAACGAAGCCTGCAGATTTTGATGCATTTTGGAAAAGCACAACTGCTGAACTGGCCAAGCTTCCGCTGGATACCAAAATGACTTTGCTCCCCGAGCGTTCATCAGCAAAAACAAATGTCTACCATGTGAACTGCCAGGGCTATGGCGGATCCAGGATTTATGGAATTCTTTGCATCCCTAAAGCGACGGGAAGAAAATACCCAGCTGTTTTGCAGGTACCTGGCGCAGGTGTGCGTGCATACGGACCGGATTTGGAGTTGGCGGATCAAGGAGTGATTGTATTGACCATTGGTATCCATGGCATCTCCGTTATCCTCGATCCATCAGTGTATGCAGACCTGGTTGTGGGTGGATTGAAAAGTTACTTTACCAGTAACATGGATGACCGCGACAAGTACTATTACAAAAGGGTTTATGCCAACACCATACGCTCCAACGACCTTATTTTCAGCTTGCCTGAATTTGATGGACGATCACTTGCCGTGAGTGGTGGAAGCCAGGGTGGCGCCTTGAGCATCATTACCGCTTCATTGGACAAACGCGTTAAATACTTGGCTGCCATGTATCCTGCACTTTGTGACCTGACAGGGTATGCTGCCAACAGGGCCGGTGGATGGCCGCACATGTTAAGCGCCAACAATGTTGCCAACACCAGCAATCCAAAGGTCATCAATACCCTTGCGTATTATGATGTGGTGAATTTTGCAAAGGCAGTAAACATTGAAGGATATTATACCTGGGGCTTCAACGATGAAACCTGTCCACCCACTTCATTTTACGCGGCATACAATTCCATCAACGCCCCCAAGCAGGCATCCATTTTTCATGATACCGGCCATTGGACCTATGCAGAGCAACGCAGCAGGTATACCAATTGGTTGTTGTCCAAGTTGAAGCAATAACTACGTGGTTTCAGGCCAGTCGGTTTCAATTCCCTGGCTCCTGATGAAAGATTGGAATGTGGCAAGATGGGTTTTGTTGTTGTGTACTTCCCTTGCTGTTGTTTTGTTTTTTTGTGCATAGGCCACCAGGCATCCTGCGGCCTCACCTATGCTCCATTCTACAGGATGCAAGCGGTAACAACCGTTGGTGATATGTGTTGTGCCGATGTTCTTGTTGGCAGGGATGATGTTTTCCATCCTGATGGGAAGCAAGGCTCCCAAAGGAATCTGGAAGGGGACGGAAGGGAAGTCAATGTAATTGTTGCCGCTGGAACTGGGATGAAGGTCAATATGATAATATCCAATGCCAACGCTGTCTTCAAAGCGCGCAGACCCTCGGTTGTTTTTGGGTAGGGATGATTGAGTAGACTGCTCTTTTCCAACATGTTCTTCCAGGATCGTAAACACCGCTTTGATCCTTCTTGATTCACGGATATACGGATACTGTGCGAGGCCATCTGCCGTGCCCATTACATCATTTCTCAATCGCAGTCCTGGCCAGCCTTTCCCGCCATCTGGCCTCGGTGCTTCTGTCTGCAACCAGTAGAGCAGGGAGAGGCTGAGTTGTTTGGCACGGTCAACATGTTTATTGAATTCTTTTTCGCTGACATCTACAATATTTCCCAGCATATAATCATTCTGGGGCCAGTTGACAATGGTGATATCACTCTTATAAACACCGGGCAGAAAATTATTTTTGTTGATGATTTTTCTATAATTCCAGAGGTTCAGTTTGTCTCCAGTGGCAATGCCCTCTGGATGAAATCCAAGTCCTTTTGGTTGAAGGGTGGTGGGGCTGGAATATTCCAGGCTGAGCAACTTACCCGACCATGCTGGTGAAAGCGCCGGCACATGTTCTTTCCAAAAATCATATTCTTTTGGTTTTTCAATCACATGGTTTTCTCCCGCTACATAGTCCATGGCAAAACACATGGTGAAGGATTGGTTGTTCGTTGGATCAGCTTTTTCTGGTGCATGCAATTCACCTGTTTCAGCCTTGGATTCGGTGCCGGTAACATACTCCGTTCCTGTGATGGGAAGCAAATCGCCGAGTTCGGTGGCATCGATAAAATGCTTTGCAACAATGGTTGTTGATTTTCCATTTTTCAAATCCTTGACCCAAAGCGATGAAACGCTATTGTTGGATACCAGGGCCTTCTGTGCTTTGTGTTGCAGCAACAAGGTAAGTTGTCCTGTACTCAGGTACTGTGTCAGCATTTCAATCATCACAGCGTGTGCAACACGGGGCTCGTGGCATAGCCTTGAAACTGCACCATCTCCGGGGTTCAGGTTAGGCCTTGCTTTGGCTTCTTCTGTTAAAGGATAAAAACGTTTGTAATGATCACGGACAAGATTGCGGTATTCTCGATAGGTCTTGGGTGCGCCATGTGTTTCAATCCATGGATGTTCATCCGGGGGAACACCCTGTGAAGTAATCTGACCCCCTATCCAATCCGTCTCTTCCGTCAAGACAACCTTTAGGCCATTCCTCAAGGCTGCCAAGGCTGCAGCAACTCCTCCAAGCCCACCACCTGCTATGGCAAGATCAACAGTGGGGCTTTTGTCTTTGGTTGTAAACGATAAAAAATCAAAAAAATTTCTGCGGTTCATGTGATGATTTGACGAACAAGTTATTTAAAATATTTAAAAAGTCAAAATCCATCTTGGGAACAACATCAACCCTATGTATCAAGCTTTAATGCTTTTGATGGGATAGTGGTTTATCAAATAATCCTTAAATTACCCCAATTAAATCAACTGCAGATGGATATCTCCAACAACACAGGAGGGAAAAACCTTTTTGGTATTTCATTGATTGCCGCATTGGCGGGCTTTATTTTCGGTTTTGATACCGTGGTCATATCAGGCGCCAATCTTCCCATCAAGGAGTTGTGGCATACGACACCACTTTTTCATGGATTTTTCATCATGTCGATGGCCCTTTGGGGAACCGTCTTGGGGTCTATTTTTGGGGGTATTCCAACAGAAAAATATGGCAGGAAAAAGGTCCTCTTTTGGATAGGTATATTGTTCAGTGTGTCTGCCATTGGCTCAGCATTGGCACAAGACCCCTATACCTTTTCATTGTTCAGGTTCATGGGCGGCATTGGCATTGGCGTATCTTCTGTGGTGGCCCCCACATATATTTCCGAGATTTCAACACCTGCTGCCAGGGGCAGATTGGTGGCCATGTATCAATTCAATATTGTTTTCGGCATCCTGATAGCCTTTCTCTCCAATTATTTTTTGGAAGGATTTGGCGGCAGCAATGATTGGCGCTGGATGTTGGGTGTGATGGCCGTTCCCTCCATTGTATATACGGTGATGGTAATTGGCATTCCGGAGAGTCCGCGCTGGTTGGAAAACAAGAACAACCAGCAGCAGGATTCAGATCGGCACGAACTTTTTACAGCACGCAACAAACGGATCATTGGGCTTTCATTCATGATTGCATTTTTCAATCAGGTATCGGGCATCAATTTCATTCTTTATTATGCGCCTGAGATTTTGGAAAGGGCTGGTCTTGCAGCAAAGGATTCGCTTTTTAATTCCATCGCCATTGGCGGAACCAACCTGCTCTTCACTTTTGTTGGGTTGTACCTGATCGATCGGTTGGGAAGAAAAACATTGCTGGTCATTGGTTCCCTCGGTTATATCATCAGCCTTTCCATGGTGGCTTGGGCTTTTTATGCTGCCGCTTCACCTGTATTCCTGCTTTCGTTTTTGCTTGTTTTTATTGCATCACACGCTATTGGGCAAGGGGCAGTGATCTGGGTTTTTATTGCAGAAATATTTCCCAATAAAATCAGGGCGTTGGGGCAATCGTTCGGTGCCAGTGTGCATTGGGTTTTTGCAGCATTGATTACCTTGATAACCCCTGTATTTTTAGATGCAGAAGTCGGTATTTTCAAAGACAATCCCTGGCCCATTTTTGCTTTTTTTGCAGGGATGATGGTCCTTCAATTGGTTTGGGTCTTTGTAAAGGTTCCTGAAACAAAAGGGGTATCGCTGGAAAAGCTGGAAGAGGATCTGGTGCGTTGATTGGGTAAGATTTTAAATTTAGCCATGAAATATTTTTTGTTATTGCTTTCTCTTTTCAGTCTTTCTGGTAAGGGAATACCCAGGAAACCAGACAGGCCCAATATTCTTTTTTTGGCTATTGATGATCTTCGTCCTGACCTGGGTATTTATGGCAATGCAGTTGTACAATCTCCCAATATTGATGGGCTGGCATCCCAGGGCATGCACTTCACCAATCATTATGTTCAGGTGCCCACTTGTGGTGCTTCCCGTTCTGCACTGCTAACCGGCCTGAGGCCCAGGAATGGCTTGCAAATCAACAATAATGTATTTGAAAAGCAAACTGCTGGTAAACCTGAAACAACAAGGCCGGAATCCCTGGTGCACCAATTGAGGAGAAATGGGTACTATACCGTTGGTATTGGAAAAATCAGCCACGCTGTGGATGGACGCGTATATGCATACGATGACGCTCCTGGTGATGTAATGGAGTTGCCCCATAGCTGGAATGAATTCCTTTTTAATCCTGGAAAATGGAAAGACGGATGGGATGCTTTTTTTGGTTACGCCAGTGGGGAAAGCCGGCAAACGCTGGAGGGGAAAGTTGCTCCTTATGAGAGAGGGAATGTAGATGATATGGGATATCCAGACGGATTGACTGCAGCACTTGCCATTGAGCAATTGAAAAAATGCGCCAAAAGGGACCAGCCTTTTTTTCTTGGTGTAGGTTTTTTCAAACCCCATCTTCCCTTCACTGCTCCAGATGCTTACTGGAACCTATACAACAGGGAGGCCATGCCTTTGGCTTTATCGAGAACAGCACCTGAAGGAGTCTCTTTGGCAAGCCTGCAAAACAGCAGTGAATTCAATAGTTATAAATCAGGTGATGAGCAGGTTACACTCCAACATCCACTCTCTGAGGCATATTCAAAAAAACTGGTTCATGCCTATTATGCCGCCATCAGTTATGTCGATGCGCAGGTAGGCAAGGTTTTGGATGAGCTCAAAAGAACCGGATTGGATAAAAATACCATTGTGGTGTTGTGGGGCGACCATGGCTGGCATTTGGGTGATCATGGTGTTTGGGGTAAACATACCTTGTTTGAATACTCCCTGAAAAGTCCGCTGATTATCAAATTGCCGGGAAAACGCAATGCAAAAGGAGCAATTGGCAATGTGATTGAAAGCATTGACATCTTTCCGACTTTGTTGGAGTGGTGTAATGTGCCTTTGCCCTATGCAATGGATGGAAGAAGTTTTACCGAGAGGATCAATAATAAGCCCAACAATGGGGAAGAGGTTGCCTACAGTTATTTCAACAAAGGAATCAGTTTGAGAACGGATCGGTACAGGTTGACCAAATATTTCAGAAAGCAAGAGCCCGCCATTGAACTCTATGATCATTTTGCTGATCCGGGAGAACAGCGCAACATAGCAGCATCAGCTCCTGATGTTGTCCGACAATTGATGCCTTTGTTGGAAAAAGGCAATATAGGATTGTATAAATAAAATCATTTGTAGTAATTTAGCGACCGCTATCAACCATCACCTCCCCTAAATTTTTTATTCATCAAACCAATACTTATGCAACTGATTAAGATCAGGAAACTGTTGCTGTTCGTCATGGCAATGGTAATTTCGTCCTTGGGTTTTGCCCAAACCGCTTACAAGGGATTGGTAGTGTCTTCCAAAGACAATACTCCCGTTTCTGGTGCTTCCATTGTAAACAATTCAACAAAAGCAGGTACCAAATCTGATGCTAATGGAACTTTTTCCATCAATGCAAAAGTTGGTGATCGCATCATGGTTTCCAGTGTTGGGTATGGTAGTGTTGAAACTATTGTGTTGAAAGGCCTGACAACCATGAACATCAAGCTCGATCCCACCGAAGAGAGCATGGAGTCTGTGGTAGTTGTTGGTTATGCTACCCAGAAAAAAGTAAACCTGACGGGTGCTGTGTCTACCATTACTGCCAAGCAGATTGAAGACAGGCCCATCACCAATCTTTCTACTTCGCTTGCAGGATTGCTGTCTGGCGTTTCAGTACAACAAAGCTCTGGTCAGCCAGGATCAGATGGTGCTTCAATAACCGTAAGGGGAAGGGGAACATTGAGCGGATCCAGTCCATTGATCATCATTGATGGAGTCATTGGCGCTTTGGATGCCGTCAATCCTCAGGATGTTGAGTCAGTATCTGTATTGAAAGATGCCGCCTCTGCTTCCATTTACGGTTCACAAGCAGGTAATGGTGTTATCTTGATTACCACAAAGAAGGGAACCCGCAATAAATTATCTGTTACGTATAACGGCATTTATTCATCTACCAGCCCGATGAACATGCCTAATTTTGTTACGAACTATGCTGATCACATGCGCTATACCAACGAGGCCCATACCAATCTTGGACAGGCTGCAAAATACAGTGCATTGAACATTGCTGCCTGGGATTCTGCCAGCAAGATTCCTGATGCCTTGAATCCCTTGGGTGTTCCTAATTTTCTGGCTTATCCCAATACAGATTGGGCAGATGCATTTTTTTCCAATCGTTTGGTCCAGAACCACAATGTATCCATCAATGGTGGATCAGATAAAACAACCTATCTCTTGTCTCTTGGATATTTGAACAACCAGGGTACCATTGAAAATACTTGGAGCCAGCGTTACCAGTTCAGGTCAAACATCGAATCAAAGGTTACCAAGTTCCTGACGGTAGGATCACAAACATTTGCCCTTTTTCAAAATGATGCAATGGGAAATGTGACGGATGCATTCACTTATCTTCGTGCCACAACGCCAGGAATCATTCCACAGTATGGCGGCAAATATGGCTATGCCCAAATTTCAGAGGAGAACCAGCAAGCCAACAATGTATTTTCATTCCTGAACAACAGGCTGGGTAAAGACCAGACTTCCAGGTTCAATACAACAATATATGCTACTGCAACCATCCTGAAAGGATTGTCCTTTGAAACGAGGTTCAACTACCAAATGCGCCAGAATGAGTACAGGAGCAGAACCAATCCTGACGCTGGGGTACGGTATAATTTTGCTACCAATACCCAAATGACTTTCCAGCCAAATCCTGCCAATCTTTCTTCTAACTATAGCTACGATAAAAATTACCAGATTACCTTAGACAATGTATTGCGCTACACAACAACGTTGGGTAAGGACCATGATCTTTCTGCTTTTGTCGGTTACAACCAGTTGTATTACAACTACTATAATATTTCAGCATCCAAGCAGGGCATGATTGACTATGGTCTATATGTTCCCAATGCAGTATTGACGCCAACGACTACCTCGGGCAGTGAAAACGATTGGGCCATCCGTTCCTTGTTTGGTCGTGTCAACTATGCATTCAAAGGCAAGTATTTGCTCGAAGGAAACCTCCGGTATGACGGAGTTTCACGGTTTGCACCAGAAAGCCGTTTTGGTTATTTCCCTTCTGCTTCTGCTGGATGGAGAATTTCTGAAGAAAAGTTCATGGATGGCATCAAATGGATCAACAACCTCAAGTTGAGGGCATCATGGGGAGAGCTGGGAAGTTATGCATCTGGCAATTACGATTGGCAGGCTACCTATTCACCCCGTCTGTATTCCTTCAACAATGTTCAGGCATCTGGCCTGGCGGTTGGCAGATTTTCCAATCCTGATTTGAGGTGGGAGTCTACCAACATCAAGAATATCGGTATCGATGCATCATTGTTTGGCAACAAGCTGAATGTTGAAATTGATGTATTCAGAAGGAATACGAATGGTATCTTGTCTACCATAGCCATTCCGATTACTGCAGGAATAGCGTCGGCTCCTACGGTCAATCTTGCTTCAGTACAAAACCAGGGATTTGAAATCACCCTTGGAACAAAAGGGAAAATGGGCAATGTAAGGTTCAACCTTTCTGGAAACTTTGCCTACACAGACAATATGGTTACCAAGTTCAGGGGTAAACTGGTTGAAGGCTATGTTACAGATGCTGCTGGTGTAAAGACATTCCAGTCAAACCTTGGTGCAGTATTCAACTCCGGAGCGCTGGAGGACAAGAAAATTGGGGAGCATTATATTTACAAGACCTATAACGGTAGTGGAACATATACAAACGCAGACGGATCTGTCAATATCAATGGTGGTCCAAAAGATGGCATGATCAGAACAACAGCTGACCTGGATTGGGCAAGAGCCATGTTGGCAGCAGGCTACAGGTTGCGTCCAGGAACATCTGTCAGGAAAGATGCCATCTGGTATGGCGATCTTCTGTATGCAGATTTGAATGGTGATGGAGATTATGGAAATTCATTTGATCGTTACTTTACAGGTAAGTCAACACTCCCTAAATATGTATTCGGTTTTTCTGCAGATTTCAGCTGGAAATCATTTGATCTTTCATTGATTTTCTCTGGTGCTGCTGGTCATCAAATCCAGTTCAACTCAATCGGGTACAACAACTCTGCAGTTGTGTGGGGAAATGCTATCAATGCTGATGTAGTGAAAAGCAGGTACTATTATAACGATGCTGATCCTGCTGATCCAAAGAACAACATAAACGGAAAAAATCCCAGGTTGAAAGTAGCGGATGCCCAGAATGCGCAAGCCAGTGATTGGTGGTTGTTTGACGGCAACTGGATGAAGTTGAGAAATCTTCAATTGGGCTATAACGTTCCATCCAATATTGTTAGCAGGCTGGCCATCCAGCGGGCCAGGGTTTACTTCAGTGGAGAGAATCTTTTCATGCTTACCTCCTTCCCAGGACTGGATCCTGAATTGGGTGCTAGCATAACCTATCCCACCATGAAGCAGTTTGCACTTGGCCTCAACATTACCTTCTAATCAACAAGAAAAAGACATTATATGAAAAAGATATTCATTTTGCTTTCATTGGTTTCAGTTGCTTTCAGCAGTTGCCAGAAAGACCTGCTTGATACGGAGCCATATGATCAACTCGGCAGTGAAACCATGTGGACCACAGACAACCTTACTGAATTGGGTGTCAATTCCATTTACAATGCCCTGCGTCTTGACCAAAATACAGGTTCAGCCTCAGGACTGGAATTGTACCAATATGATCGCTTTGCTGTTGGTGGCATGCAACGCGATGGAACGGATGCCTATTTGCTGGGAACAATAACGCCCGCCAATGGACTGTTCAGCAGCAACTGGAGAAATTTTTATGAAGGCATCATCCGTGCAAATACTGCTATCGCAAATATCCCTGCAAAATCTCCATCGCCTGATGCTAAAAAGACCAGGCTGATCGCAGAATCCAAATTTCTGAGGGCTTATTTTTACTATAGGCTTAACCAGGTCTGGAAGGGTGTTCCCATTTATCTTGAACCATTCCTTTACTCTGAAGCAACCAAAGGACGTTCTACAGAAGCAGAGGTTTGGAATGTTGTGTTGAAAGACCTCAGTGATTGTATCGCTGAAACCAACCTTCCCGCCAAATATGCAAAGGGGAATGCCAACTATGGAAGGGTTACCAAAGGAGCTGCCTATGCCCTTCGCGGAAAAGTATATATGTACTTGGGCAAGTGGGCTGAGGCTGCTGCTGATTTTGCCAGTGTTACTGCTTCCGGATATAGACTTTTCAATGACTATCGCCTTTTGTTCAAGGAGCAGAATGAACAGTCCGATGAGATGATTTTTTCTATCCAAAATACTGGTATCGTTAACCTGGGATCAACAACACAATTCTTTTGTGGCACCCGTTCATCCTTTGGTTCTTGCTGGAATACCTATATTGTTTCTCCCAACGGTGTGGATCTTTTTGAGAACCTCAATGGCAGCAAATTCAATTGGGATGCTGTTATACCAGGATTCAATGCCATGAATGTTAGGGCAAGACAGGTTTACTTTTTGCGTGATAACCTCACTGCTGCTGAGAGAACAGCAAGAGCAGCACAGGGAGCAGATATGACCAAGTACCTGCCCGTTGGAAATGAGGCAAGGTTATTGAAAGCTTACGAAAGCAGGGATCCTAGGTTGTCTGCATCTGTCATCACTCCTTATGCAACATACAACGGATTGTTCGGCATCTCGCCTGCAACGGTTACAAGCAGGTATCCATTCAGGGCTGAAGCTGCTGTCAATGGTGATTTGAGGACAGATACGCAGGCTGAGTTTTATTACCTGCACAGGAAATTTGTATACGAAGGGAATGCAGAACTGTTGAATCGTTCCTTTGGGCCCATCGATTTTCCAGTCATTCGTTATGCGGATGTATTGTTGATGTGGGCTGAAGCACTTACGGAACTTGGTAACATTCCTGGTGCTATCGCCAAAGTGAATGAAGTACGCACACGTGCAGGCATGCCATCGCTTCAGCAGACTACTGCTGCGGCTCCTACATACATTGCCAACCAGTCAGCATTGCGTGATCGCATCCGCAATGAAAGGCGGGTCGAATTCCTGAATGAAGGCATCAATTATTTTGATGAATTGAGGTGGAAGACCTTGAAGGATACAAAGTTCGGGAATGCCAATGGACTGCGCAGTGTATGGGGTGCAAACATTGCCAACTATACATGGGGTGGAGACCATTTTTATACTTGGGCAATTCCACAGGCTGAAATTCAGCTCAATCCCAACCTGGTTCAGAATCCGGGATGGCCTAACTAATCAATTTATTTTTTCAGGCACATGAATTTTTCATGTGCCTTTTTTTTATTTTAGGGGTTATTAAGATTACAATGAAAAATCGATACTATTTATTAGGCTTTGTTTTGTTGATTTCACTTTTCTTTACTGCTTGCAAAAAGAAAGAACAACAAATCCCAGTTGTGCCAGTTGTTCCCGTAGTGCCCACTCCACCGGCACCTGCGGATACGAGGTTCCCGGTCAATCTATTGGTTGACTCAATTACGCTGGCGTACATAAAGGAGCAAACACCCATCAATACTGAGATGGCTGCTGCAGTAGCCGCTATCATCAATTCCCCTTCGCTTTCAGCATTGTCCAAAACGCCCTCTCCTTTTGTTGAGGGCGATGCCAATAATTTTACCAATATCTCCAACCAGGCCACAGATTGTAAGATGCTTGCCTTGCGTTGGCTGATGTTGTATGAGAAAAGCCCTGCTGAGGCAAAGCCTTATTTTGACAAGGTGGTGAGCACATTGCTTGCCTGGGTGAATGCAGGAAATGTTGCTACAACACATCTACCCAATGAATCAAGTTATTTGGGCTTTTTTGAAGCTTATTCAGTTGTCAGGAGCCGCACTGCTGCTGCAGACAAGACTAAGATTGACAACTGGCTGTTGGCAAAACTGTCTGTTTACCGGAATTTCCCTGCAAGGGTAAACAACTGGGAAACCATTCGCCTGAATTTGCTCTATTACCTCGGCTACATGTTGAATTCAACCGTTACACTGGATTATGCAGCAGTTGCCTACACGACATTGTTGAATGTCAACCTTATGGCTGGTGGAAAATCAGAAGACCTGATCAGCAGGGATGCATTTGCTTATCATGCCTACAACCTGGCATTTTATGCCAGGATATTCAAGGCCAAAGCATATTTCGAAGGATCTGCTGCCATGAATGCTTTTAAAAACAGGAAGAACAACATCAATGTATCCGTGCAAGACATGATGAACTATTGGAAACCTTTTCTGATTGATCCGATCAACAATGTCCATATTGAATTTGTGAAAACCAATTATGCCCCTGACAAAACAAGGACAGACTATAACAAACCGTATGTGCCCTCTTCCTCTGTCTATGCCTTGGAGGAATTGTTGCTGGCTTTTCCTGAGACAACCACCTACCTGAAAGGAATCAGTTCTTCGGCAACACGGTACAACAGAAAAGTGAGCGGATTCCTATACTGGCCCCAATAAAACCCAATATGAATATTTCCCGATTGCCCAAGGCTTTGTTAGTTCTTCTATTGCTTACTGCCAACATGGTATTTGCACAAAAGGATTTGTTGCAAACAGCGGCAAACAAGGCAGCAATTGCATCAAGCCTGGTTCAAGCGGACCAATGGATCAAATATCCCGCTTATGCTGACCGTTTGGCCTGGGACCAGTATGCCGGTGTGAACAGACCAACCATCATCAAAGAAGGCGAAAGGTATTTGCAATACGATTGGAAAGTAGTCAAGGCTACAGATTACCTGGCCTTTGAAAGAACCGGATCGCGTACAGCCATGGAGAATCCTTTTGGTTCCAACAACACCGCTTTGGCCAATCTTGTTCTTGCAGAACTTGTAGAAGGCAAGGGCCGGTTCCTGGATCAAATCATCAATGGTGTCTGGCACTTGTGTGACATGAGCTCCTGGGTTTTGTCTGCCCATCTGCCCGTTCAAAAATCCAGGCGTTCGTTGCAAGAGTTGGACGAACAACTCATCGACCTTACCTCCGGAGACATGGGATCTTTTCTTGCTTGGGTCCATCATTTTCTTGCCAAAGAATTTGACAAGGTGAATCCTGTAATTGCGGCCAGGATAAGGCAAGAGATCAACAAACGAATCCTGTTGCCTTACACACAAAGGAATGACATGTGGTGGCAGGCCTTGCAAGACAAGCCCGGGCAAATGGTCAACAACTGGAATCCCTGGTGCAATTTCAATGTGCTTACCTGTTTTCTGTTGATGGAAAAGGACAAGGAAAAGTTGGCCGCTGCCGTTTACAAGACAATGGTTTCAACAGACCAATTCATCAATTATACCAAAGACGATGGTGCCTGCGAAGAAGGTCCGTCTTATTGGGGACATGCAGCAGGTAAAATGTATGATTATTTGCAATTGTTGAAGTATGCAACAGGTGATAAGGTTGACATCTTCAACCATCCAAAAATAAAAAACATGGGGGAGTATATCGCCCGTTCTTATATTGGCAACGGATGGGTAGTCAATTTTGCGGATGCATCCGCCAAGGGCGGTGGCAATGCAGGATTGGTCTATCGTTATGGGAAAGCGGTTCAAAGTGCGGAGATGATGGATTTCGCAGCTTACCTCCACAAGCGCGACGTAGAATCCATTCTTGAGGGAAGGGACCTGTTTCGGGCATTCGAAAGTTTTTGGTCGGTAAGGGAAATCAACAGCCGTGAAGCCAAAACTTCATCATCTACGTATACCTGGTATCCACAAACTGAATTCTGTTACATGCGGGCAGGAGATGTTTTTTTTGCAGCCAAAGGTGGATACAACAATGAAAGCCATAACCACAATGATGTGGGTTCTTTTATGTACTATTTCAAGGGCAAACCATTCTTGATTGATGCCGGAGTAGGGACCTATACAAAGTTTACATTCAGCAGCCAGCGCTATACGATCTGGACCATGCAGAGCGATTACCATAACCTGCCCAAGGTCAATGGTTTTTCACAGCCCAATGGGGCACAGTTCAAATCCCGCAATGCCAGTTTCAATCCAGCAAACATGGCATTCAATCTGGACATTGCCAATGCGTATCCTGCAGAAGCCGGCATCAAAAACTGGTGGATGCGTTATGCGCTGGCAGCAGATGGCAGCCTGTCTTTGACTGAGCAGTTTGAAGTCAACAACCCCGCATCGCCCAATGAAATCAACTTTCTTGCCGCCGTTGCTGCAGACAGCATTGCACCCGGTATCTTGTTGTTGAAGAATGGCGAAGCTGCTGTGAAAATGGTTTTTGATCCCAAAGTTTTTGCATTTACCCAACAGCCTGTTGATATCAACGACATGAGACTGACAAGGGTTTGGGGCAAAGCAGTTTATCGAATCAGCCTTAAGGCAAAATCCCTTCAGCCAAAGGGGTCCTATGCATTCAAGTTTATTCCTCAATAATATTTATATTTTAAAAGCCAACTATGCCATCAACATCATTTCTCGCCATCGTGTTCATGTTCCTGTCTTTTGTAGGGTTTTCCCAGTCAGAAAAACTGTCTATGGATGCATTGATCAAAAATAACCTTGCACTGGCCAAAGACCAGTATGCATTGCTGGAATCAACACTTCCTGCAGATCGCATGCCCAAGTCTTATAACATGCAAACCGAAAAACTTGAAACCAGCGACACGAAATGGTGGTGTAGTGGATTTTATCCCGGAACACTTTGGTATATCCATGAGTATACAAAAGATGCTGGCACCAGAAAGGCTGCAGAAGCCAGACTGGCCATCCTTGAAAAAGAAAAACATTTCAAAGGCAACCATGACCTGGGCTTCATGATGTATTGTTCTTTTGGAAACGCCTACAGGATTACTGGAAATCCTTCTTACAAAACCACCATCGATACGGCAGCAATGTCTCTTGCTACCCGTTACAGACCATCCATCCAATCGATTCAGTCCTGGGATTCCAGCAAGAATTTTCGCTGTGCTGTGATTGTAGACAACATGATGAACCTTGAGCTCCTGACCTGGGTAAGCAACAATGGCGGTGATCCCAAATTCAGGGAGATTGCCACAACCCACGCCAATACAACCATTCAGCGTCATTTCCGTCCGGACAATGCCGCATACCATGTGCTTGATTATAGTCTTGCCGAAAACAAGCTGCTCAGGAAAACCACCTGGCAGGGTGCGCATGATACCTCCGCCTGGGCGCGCGGACAGGCATGGGCCTTGTATGGTTATACGATGATGTACAGGATGACAAAGGATGCGAACTACCTCAACCAGGCCAATAAAATTGCAGCCTTCATCCTGAATCATAAAAATCTTCCGGCAGATAAAATTCCTTACTGGGATTTTGATGCACCCCAGATTCCCAATGCCCTCCGTGATGCCTCTGCTGCTGCCATCATGGCCTCTGCCCTGATTGAACTGGCGGAATTTTCAAAAGCGGATCTCAGCAAGAAATATGTATCAGTAGCTGAAACCATGATCAGGACTTTGTCTACAGACCAATACCTTGCCAAGAAAGGAACCAACGGAGGATTTTTGCTCAAACACAGTGTGGGTGCCTTTCCGTTGAATGGAGAGATTGATGTGGCTTTGACGTATGCTGATTATTATTTTGTTGAAGCCATGGGCCGTTATATGAAACTCAAATCAAAGGGGTAACAGATTCAGCGCCTTACACGATTGTTCTCTATCCAATAAAACATTGTTTATGTTGAAGGTATTTTCATTGTCGTTTTTCATCCTGGTTTCCGTGCTGGTGACTGCACAAAAAAATTGTCCCATCATCCCGCAACCACTTGCAGCCACTGCATCGAACAATCAGTTCAAATTAGATCGTTATACCATGATCAAGTTCAGTGACCCAAAGCTGACTGGCATGGCCAATTATTTGAAGGCTGAAATCAAGAAAAATGCATCCATTGAATTGGACGCCCAACCAACAAAAAATAGTTCATTGGTATCACTTGTGCTCACGGAAAACAAGCTTCAAAACAGCACATCGCCTGAAGCCTATTCAATTGACATGAGCAAAGGCGCAATTGTTGTTGCTGCATCCAGTGAAGCCGGACTTTTCAATGGTATCACCAGCCTGTTGCAAATGATCCGATTGGCAGAGAACAAAGCAGGTACAGTGATGCTGGATTGCTGGCAGATCAAGGATGCGCCTGGTTATGGATGGAGAGGGCTGATGCTGGACGAGTCCAGGCATTTCTTCGGATTAGAGAAGCTCAAGTCGCTCATCGATTGGATGGCATTTTATAAGTTGAATCGTTTTCACTGGCACCTTACCGATGAGCCAGGTTGGAGAATGGAAGTCAAAAAATATCCCAGGCTTACAACCATTGGTGGCATTGGAAATTTCAGTGACTCAACGGCTCCTGCCCGTTTCTATACCCAGGATCAAATCAAGGAACTGGTGGCCTATGCCGCGGAGCGTCATATCATGGTCATTCCTGAAATTGATATGCCAGGGCATGCAACAGCAGCCAACAAGGCCTATCCTGCATTCAGTGGAGGTGGATCGAAGGCACATCCTGATTTTACATTCAATCCTGGCAAAGAAGGAACCTATGCATTCCTGACGGATATCCTCAAGGAAACAGCATCGCTTTTTCCTGCTTCCATGATTCATCTTGGTGGCGATGAAGTGAATTTTGGCAACCAGCAATGGCCGCTTATCCCTGCGGTGAAGACATTGATGGCTGAAAAGAAAATGAAAGACCTGAGGGAGGTAGAACTTTATTTTATGCAGCGCATGGCTGATACCCTGTACAAGATGAACAACAAACTATTGGCCTGGGATGAAATGGCCGATGTGGAATTGCCAAGAGACAAAACCATCATCATGTGGTGGAGGCATGACAAACCTGAACAATTCATCAAGGCAATGGAGAAGGGCTATACCACCATTGCTTGCCCCAGGATTCCGTTCTATTTTGATTTTGTGCAAGACAGCAGCCACAAGCAAGGAAGAAAATGGCAGAAGGCTTTTGCCCCCCTGGAATCCGTTTATGCTTTTGATCTCTCCAAATTCAATTTGACTGCAGACAAACAAAAATTGGTAGCGGGTATTCAGGCCAATATCTGGACAGAGACCATGCAAAACGAAAAGCGGTTGGATTACATGTTGTTTCCCCGCATGGCAGGATTGGCCGAGGCTGCATGGAGAACCAGCTCCAGTACAAAAGATTATGGGTTGTTCAAACAGCGACTGCAAGGCCACTTGGGCCTCTATGCCAATGCAGGTCTGTATTATTTTGATCCCAGTGCGCCAACAAGCAAGTTGGAGCCATTGGGGCCTAAAAAATAAGTGTACCTTAAAGGATCAATTTTTCAAAAGCAAATTACAATGTTGAGCAAAAAACTTTTTCTGTTGTATGCGGTGCTATTCGCCATGTCATCCGCATCAGCCCAACCATTCATCAATGAAGTAAAGGCCTTTGCCAAACAGGATTCCATGGCCAAGCCACCTGAAGGAGCCATCCTGCTGATTGGGAGTTCCTCTTTCACCAAGTGGAAGGATGTGGGTGATTATTTTCCCGACAAAACCATTGTCAACAGGGCCTTTGGCGGTTCATCGCTGCCTCACCTGATTGATTATGCTGAGCAGGTTATCTTTCCTTACAATCCTGCACAGGTCATCATTTATTGCGGAGAAAACGATGTGGCTTCCTCCAAATCCATCACGGCAGATACGGTGTTGAACAGGTTCAAACGATTGCATGCCTTGATCAGGTCTCGTTATCCTAAACTGCCCATCGCCTTTGTGTCCTTGAAGCCCAGCCCGGTAAGGGTTGATTTTCTTGCAACCGTAAAAGAGACCAACAGGTTGATCAGTGATTTTTGCAAGTCATCCACCAAAACGGAATTCATTGATGTGTTCAGCCCCATGCTGAATCCTGATGGAAGTTTCATGGAAGAACTATTTGTGAGTGATCGACTGCACATGAATGCGAAGGGCTATGTCATCTGGAAAAAAGTCATGGAACCTTATCTCGTCAAAACAAAGGTGCCGGAAAAGAAGCCTGTTGCTGCCATCAAAAGACCCAACATCATTTGGTTGAGCACTGAAGACATGAGCCCCCGTATCGGCGCTTATGGAGACATGACCGTGCCAACGCCCAACCTCGATCGGCTGGCAAAACAGGGAACAAGGTATACCAATGTATTTACTGCTGCAGGGGTCTGCGCCCCTAGCAGGAATGCCATCATCACAGGAAGGATACAGACCAGCAATGGAGGTCATAATATGCGTGTATTGAACAATACCTACCCTGAGCAGACAGGCCTGCCCAAGAGTTATTCGGCTGTACTTCCTCTTGGGGTAAAGCACCTCGGAGAATACCTGCGTGCTGAAGGCTACTATTGTACCAACAATGCAAAAACAGATTATCAGTTTGAAGAGGCCCCAACATTTTGGGATGAAAACAGCAACAAGGCGCATTACCGCAACAGGGCAAAAGACCAGCCTTTTTTTGCTGTTTTCAATTGTAACATCACACACGAAAGCCAGGTATGGGAACGGGCCAAAAGGCCTTTGAGGGTTGATCCAAAATTGGTGAAAGTTCCTCCCATCTATCCGGATACCGATTCGGTTAGGCTGGACATCGCAAGGTTTTACACCAATGTTTCAGAGATGGATGAGTGGGTAGGAGAGAAGATCAGTGAGTTGGAAAAAGAAGGATTATTGGAGAATACCATTGTGATGTTCTGGTCAGACCATGGTGATGGCCTGCCTTATGTAAAAAGAGAAATCACTGATCGGGGATTGCGTGTTCCTTTTATCGTTCGCTTTCCCAACAATGGTGAAAATAAAACAGACCGTGGAACCACAGATCAACGCTTGATTTCTTCCATCGATTATGCACCAACAGTGTTATCGCTGGCAGGCATCAAGCCGCCCCTCAACATGCAGGGAAGGGCCTTTCTTGGCCCCTATGCAAGCAAAGGAAAGAACCAATATGTATTTGCCGCCCGAGACCGGATGGACAGCCATTATGATCGTGTGCGTTCGGTTCATGATGGTCGTTACCAGTATGTGTACAATTTCTTTCCTGAACTGCCCAGGTACATGGACCTTGAGTACAGAAAGCAGCAGGCTTCCATGCGCGACATCATCCGCTTGCGTGATGCAGGAAAACTCAATCCCACCCAGATGCGCTGGTTTGAGCCAAAGGGAACAACAGAGGAATTGTACGATGTGCTCAATGATCCTTATCAGCTCAAGGACCTTGCCAAAGATCCTGCGTACAGCACAGTGCTGAACAGGTTCAGGGAGGTATTCAACAAATGGCAGAAAGAGGTGCCAGACCTTGGCGCCATTCCTGAGAAGCAATTGATCAAACAGATGTGGAATGGTGGAGACAAGCCTCCGGTAACTTCAGATCCATTGTTTGTTCGGTCAGACAATGCGGTGGCCATCAAATGCATCACTGAAGGCGCTTCCATTGCCTACAAACTGGTGGGCAGTGATGGTGTTGTTCCACAGCGCTGGGAAGTGTATAACGCCCCTATTCAATTGCAGAAGGGCCAGAAAATCATGGCTGTTGCACAGCGCATTGGATATTTGCCCAGCAAGGTGATGGAGTAATTGTTCAGTTGGGTTGTTGCCAGGGTATTTTTCCCGAGGCCCTGATGTGTTCTTGCAAGGAGTATTTCAATGCTTTGAACAGTTCTTGGTCTTTTGTGTTGATTGGATTTTTTTCCAGAGGATCCTTTTCCAGGTCATAGCCTTTGAATGGTTCAAAGGGATTGTTCTGTAGTATTTTTAAATTTCCTTTTCTTGCTGCATAGTAGGCAAGCCCATTGTGTTGCCCGCCTTCTCTTCTCATCCAGTAAACCGTTCTGTCGGTCTGAATGCCAGTGCCTCCTTTCAATACGGGTATCAGGTTGATGCCATTGATCGGGTGTTCAATACTTGCTCCTGCAATGTTGGCCAGTGTTGGAAAAAAGTCCATCAACAATGCCAGCTGATTGGAACTGCTTCCTGCCTTGATCTGGTCTTTCCAAACAACAACAGCCGGAACTTTTATACCCCCTTCCAGCATGTCTTGTTTTCCGCCATTGAGCGTTCCATTGCTCTGCCCATGTGGTAGGGAACCACCATTGTCTGAGGAGAAAACTATGATGGTATTGTTCATTTGCCCGGATGCTTCAAGTGTCGCCATCAGTTTGCCAATAGACGCATCAAGGTGTTCAACCAGTGCAATGTTTTTGGCCCTTGATTCAGTTGCATCTGGCTCACGTTGTTTTACTTTTTCAAGGAAGTCTGAAGGAGGTTGAACCGGAAAATGGGGAGCATTGTAAGCCAGGTAAAGAAAATAGGGCGAGGTGGATTTGCTTTTTTCAACCACATAATCGATGGCCCATGCCGTAAACAGATCTGTTGCATGTCCTTTGGGATCAATCTCTTTTTCATCCTGTCGCATCCAGTTGATGCCATCACGGCGATGCGTATAATAGTCGTCCATCATGTCTCCAAGGAATCCTTTGAAGTGGTCAAACCCTTTGCTGTTGGGGATGTTGGGCTTTTTAAATCCAAGGTGCCATTTGCCAATGATGGCCGTTTGATAGCCTGATTTTTTCAAAACAGCAGGCAACAGAATAGCATCTTCTTTCAGGTAGCCCCAGGAATCTTTTTGCTGTTGCCTTATGACGCCGGGGACGCCAACAAGATCGGGGTAAAGACCGGTCAGGAGTGCAGCCCTGCTGGGAGAACATACCGTTGAATTGGCATAAAAGTTTTTCATAAACATACCCTTTGCTGCAAGGGCATCGATATGAGGCGTCTTTACATCTTTGCCACCGGTGAAAGACAGGTCTGCATAACCCAAATCATCGGCAAGGATGAAAATGATGTTGGGTTTTGCAGTGGTTGTTGATTGTGCAGCTGCATTGAACGCAAGCAGCATCATGAGCAGAAAAAACGGGAATGTTATTGGCTTCATGGTTTAAATATAGCCAATTCTGTTTTTGTCAAGCCCCGTGCCTAAAGGTTTTCCTTTACAAAATCAGCGCAGTATGTTTTGATCATCTCCCTGACTGTTCTGAACTGTTTCATGATTTCTTCTTCTGTTCCTGTTGCTTTGGCGGGGTCAGGAAAATTATAATGAAACAATTTAGCCCTAGCGGGGAAATAGGGGCATCGTTCTTTTGCATTGTCACAAACCGTGATCACAAAGTCCATGTCAATGTTTTGGTACTCCAGCACATTGTTGGAAGTATTGTTTGAAATATCCATACCATCTTCTTTCATGATGGCGATGGCCCTGGGGTTCACACCATGGGTTTCAACCCCTGCGGAATAGACCATGGCCTTTTCTGCTGCAAAGGATTCAAGGTATCCGTGGGCCAGCTGGCTCCTGCAACTGTTGCCTGTGCAGAGTACGAGTATTTTTTTCATCTGTTTGTTTTTAGCAGCAGCCACCACCGGGCGTGCATTGTTTGGTTTCAATTGGTTTTTGTGCAAATACTGTGATGCTGATGATGCCGATTCCTCCTGCGCGAAAACTGGAAATCTCTTCTGCACTCAGGTGGTTGATCAGGATATCATCAGGAATGTAAATGGGCTTTTCTTTTTGGATGGTGATGTTGTCAAAACCATTGGCATTGATCAGCTCAAGATACACCTGTTTTTGAATGGCTCCGGAAACACAGCCTGCATACATCTCAGCAGTTTCTTTCAATGCATTGGGAAGGGCTCCCACTAAGACCACATCTGAGATGCTGAAATGACCACCTGGTTTCAATACCCTGTATATTTCCTGAAACACAGCATGTTTGTTCGGAACAAGGTTCAGTACACAATTGCTCACCACAACATCAGCTACATTCGATGTGATGGGCATCTGTTCAATATCACCCTGCCTGAATTCCACATTGTTGAATCCCCTGGCTTCAGCATTTTTTCTGGCTTTCTCAATCATGGCATTGGTGAAATCAATGCCGATCACTTTTCCTGTGGCACCGGTTTCATGGCGTGCAATAAAACAATCATTTCCTGCGCCGCTGCCAAGATCAACTACGAGATCACCTTCCTTGATTCTGGCAAACTGTGTTGGCAGTCCGCATCCAAGTCCCAAATCGGCATCGGCATTGTAGCCCTCAAGTGTTGAGTAATCATCAGACATGATATTGTACACTTCCGTACTGCATCCACCGGCACCGCAACAGGAAGACATGTTTGTTTCCTTGTCTTGCAGGGCGATCTCGCTGTATTTCTGTCTTACGATTTCTTTTAATTCTGCTTCGGTTTTCATTTTGTATTATTTAAGCGTGATGGATCAACAACAGTTAAAGTCAGTCAGGGCCGGGCGTTCAAACAAATTGTTCAATGCGGTTTTGGCTTTTTCCCATTCAGCCGCATCTATGCAATAGCAGACGGATGTTCCCTCAATTTCACCCTTGATCAGCCCTGCCGCTTTCAACTCTTTCAGGTGCTGTGAAACAGTGGATTGGGAAAGTGGAATTTCATCCACGATATCGCCACAAACGCAGGCCTGTTTTTCGATCAGCACATTCAGGATCAAAACACGGGCCGGATGCGAAAGGGCTTTCGCATATTTTGCTATTTTATTTTCCTCTTCGGCAAAGGCATGGTTCTTACTGGTTCCCATATTAATCGCAATATTACGATTAATTGATGAATTTACCAAAATTCCTTCATCGTCGCCCTTTGCAGGGATGACCTGATCATGTCAAACGCTTGTATAAATTTTGCTACCTTCAAGGGCATATCCCAAACGCAGCATTAACACAATCGCATGTACAAATCAACTGCATTTCTTGCCTTCATGATGTTCTTGTCCAGCCTTGCCATTGCCCAAACCAATGATCTTGCCATCATCAGGCAAAGGGTGATTGCAGAATTGTTTACCAATGCCGTTGCGGACAACCAGGTGGAAACCGTAGTTGCCAAAATGAAGGAGGATGGCAGCTTTCCTGGCATAGATTACGCAGACCTGAGCAACATTGCAGGGTTTCCCCAGCAGCGACACCTCAGTGATCTTCTTTACCTGGCAAGGGTCTACCAATCAAAAAATTCCAAATACTACCACTCAAAGCAATTGATGGAAACGATTACAAAGGGTTTGGATTTCTGGGTAAAAAATGATTTCGTTGGAGACAACTGGCATGATAGCCAGATTGCAGTCCCAACCATCTTGGTTAACCTGATGCTGGTCTTGGGCAATGAGCTCCCAAAGGACCTTGTTGAAAAACTCCAGCCCATCATCGGGAGGGCCAACATGAACGCATCCGGTGCCCGTCCGAGTGGCGACAGGATTGTGATTGCAGGCATCCTGGCCAAAAATATGTTGTTCAGGGAAAACTTTGTTGAATTTGAAAGGGTGATCAAAATCATTGAAGGCGAGATCAAGTTTTCAACAGGAGAAAGGGGGATACAGCATGACTATAGTTTTCACCATCGTCCTGACAGGGTGAACAATACTACTTCTTATGGATATGGTAAATATGCAAATGCGTTTGGGGAGTGGCTGGTATATGTGAATGGAACCCAATACCAGTTTTCAAAAGAAAAGATCAACCAGCTGGTGGATTATTATATCGATGGCATCACCAAGCAATTGGTATATGGTGTATACGAAGATGTCAGTGTGAAGAACAGGGACATCACCAGCAAGAACAATTTTCAACCCCGTGGCACACTGGAAATTGAACGCCTGCTTGTTGGTACCGATTACCGCAAAGCGGAACTGGAAGAATTGATCCGCCTGAGAAAAGGGACGGCAAAGCCATCAAAATCTTTTGCGAAATTCTTCTGGCAGACAGAGCATTTTGTTTTCCAACGCCCCAATTTTTATACCACTGTGAGGATGTTTTCCACTAGGAATGCGAACATGGAAATGCCCTACAATGGTCCGGGTAAAACCACCCATCACCGGGCTGATGGCACAAATTATCTCGTGTTGAAAGGCAATGAATACCACAACATCTGGCCTGTTTATGACTGGCAAAAAGTTTCAGGTACCACGGTATTGCAGAAGCCCAAATTGTATGGTCCGGAGGATATCCAAAAGAAAGGACTCACCCGTTTTGTTGGGGCAGTAACCGATGACCTGTATGGCGCTGTGGTATTTGATTTCAAGAGCCCGCATGACATGGTGGAAGCCAAAAAGTCATGGTTCTTTTTTGATGAGGAATATGTTTGCCTGGGAACTGATATCCGGTCCGAAAGCAAATTGCCAGTGGCTACCACCATCAATCAGGTATTGCTGAAGGGTGATGTTATCATCATGCAGGATGGCAACAAGTCGGTGCTTCCACAAGGCAACAGGGTAACGGATAAAGTGAAATGGGTACACCATGACAGGATTGGCTATATTTTCCCGGAGCCCGCAAAAGTCAATGTATCCAACCAAAACGAATCGGGTACTTGGGCCTCCATCACCGATCAAAAAAACATCAGCAAAGAATTGGTGACTGAACCCGTATTCAAACTCTGGTTTGACCATGGGGCGCGTCCTGCAAAAGCAGGCTATCAATACATTGTTGTGCCTGATGTAGACCAGGCCAAGCTGATAGAAACCAGTCAAAACAACCGCTCCATCAAGATCTTGTCCAACACCGACACTGTTCAAGCAGTGCTGCACGGCAAGCTCAACATGGTGCAAGCGGCTTTTTACCAGGCAGCAGACCTGAAAGTCAGCCCAGCCTTTTCTTTGAAAATGGACAGCCAAGGCATGGCCATGATCAAGATGGATGGCAGCCGCATCAAGACAATCAGTGTTGTTGATCCATCAAGGCAATTGAGGCGGATGTCCATCACCGTTTCCGGCATCTATGCTGTAAAAAAAGAGGGCCTTGTTTGTTTGCCCAACAATCAGTTGCAACAAACCATCCTGCTCATCGACCTTCCACAAGGGGTGTATGCAGGGAAATCAGTCAACTTACAGTTTTAATATCAAGTACGATATACTGAAACAATTGGGCACGCCCTGCCTGATTCATCAGTCCAAATATTCCATGTTGGTGAGAACGCCTGAAGAAGGATTGCTGGATGTATTGGGTCAAAACAAAGTGGGATGCATCGCCTTCTCACCATTGGCACAAGGCTTGTTGACCGATAAATACCTCAATGGTATTCCAGTGTACTCATTGGTGCCAGCAAGGTGGCCCATGTGCTCGATGCCTGTAATGCACTCAAGCATACCGATTTTACAACAGCGGAGCTTTCTGCCATTGATCTGATCTTGAAAGAGCTTGATTGATGATCATTAACTACAAAAAAGGATTTAACGATTAATTTACTGTGGATGAAATGGAGATAAGCTAGGTTTGAGACTGAGTTTTGCAACTGATCCTTCATCCATAAAAATATTCATTATGATACATCTTTTTTCCAGAAAATGCCTCGGAATGGCTGCATTGGCCAGCCTCTGCTTTCTTTTTTCCTGCACGCAAAATGCACTTTCTGGTAAAAATCAGTTGACAATGCTTCCCGAGGCAGAAGTACAGTCTTTGGCATCATCACAGTACAATGATTTCATCAAGACCCATACCATATTGAGTCAGAACAACAATTCCAATGCTGCCATGGTGAACAGGATTGGCACAAATATCACAAAAGCGGTAAACCGGTATTATGCCTCAAATAAAAAAAGCGCCGTATTGAATGGATACAAGTGGGAATACAATCTGGTCAAAGATCCTGCAGTGAATGCCTGGTGCATGCCTGGTGGAAAAATAGTTGTGTACACCGGCTTGCTACCGGTGACCATCAATGAAAATGCATTGGCCGTTGTTATAGGACACGAGGTTTCACATGCCCTGTTGCAACACGGTAACCAGCGCATGAGTGGTTCAATGTTACAGCAATTGGGTGGAATGACGCTCTCTGTTGCGCTCAGCAAGAAACCATCTGAGACCCAAGATATTTTTATGCAGGCCTATGGCATCGGAACCGAGGTGGGGGTCATGTTACCATTTTCCAGAAAACATGAACTGGAAGCGGATCGATACGGATTGATATGGGCTGCCATGGCGGGCTATGATCCCAATGAAGCATTGGCATTCTGGGACAGGATGGAAAAGGCTGCAGGAGGGCAACAGGTGCCCGAGTTCCTAAGAACACATCCCTCAGATGCCATCCGTAAGGAAAAGATAAAATCCTATTTGCCCGAAGCGTTGCGGTATAGAGGAAAATAAATATATTGAACCATGGAATTGACGATTTACCAGGTTGACGCGTTTGCAGAAAAATTATTTGGCGGAAATCCTGCGGCAGTAATCCCATTGGAATCATGGATTGATGAAGGGTTGATGCAAAAGATAGCCTTGGAGAACAACCTTGCCGAGACGGTGTTTTTCGTAAAAAATGAACAGCGCTATGATATCCGCTGGTTCACCCCCAATGTGGAAGTAGACATTTGTGGACATGCCACCCTGGCTTCTGCATGTGTATTGTTCAACCTTTTGGATTTTGCCGGAGATAAAATTGATTTCTATTCACACAGGAGTGGTCTGTTGTCGGTAACAAAGAAAGGCGATTTGTTTACGCTTGATTTTCCTACAGACAAATATGTTGAAGTGGCTTTGGATGAAAAGCTGCTTTCCTGTTTTCAGGAAACGCCCATCAAGGCCTTTAGAGGAAGAAATGATTTTATGCTGATTTTTTCAAGTGAAAAGCTGATCAGGGAAATGCAACCTGATTTCAGGAAAATAGGGGCATTGGACTGTAGGGGAGTGATAGTCACTGCAAAAGGTGAATCCGTAGACTTTGTATCCAGGTGGTTCGGCCCACAATCGGGTGTTGATGAAGATCCTGCAACGGGGTCTGCTCATACCACCCTGGTCCCTTATTGGCGCGAAATTTTGGGCAAGGATGAATTCAAGGCTTTGCAGGTATCAGCTCGCTGCGGCAGTCTCTCCTGCAAATACCTTGGAGATCGTGTGGAGATCAGTGGCCATGCTGTTTTGTATATGGTGGGTAAAATATTCGTTTAAGCCACATTTCTTTCCGAATCATTAAATTGCATTTGAAGCCCGGCAGGCTTCATCCCTTTTACTATTTTATCATCAACAATTGCATCATGCCCAAACTCATTTTCTTTTTCGCATTGATCCACTTACTGTTCATCAATACAACAGGAGCCCAGGTCAATATCGCTATTTCCAATCCCTCTTCATTAGACAGGAAGGGAGAACTGGTTTCGGTGGATTGGAAATCCATTCAAGCCGCTTATCCAGCCATCGATACAGCCAATTTTAAGGTCATCAACAAGGCTACAAAAAGGGAGTTGGCCTGGCAATTGGAACGCATGGGGGGCAATGATGTTGTCAATCTGCTTGTGCAGGTTGATCTTCCTTCAAAAGGAAAGTTGGCGCTGCAATTGCAAAAAGGAAAATCGGCTCTGGCTCCTGTGAAAACCTATGGACGCTATGTTCCAGAGCGCAAGGATGATTTTTCCTGGGAGAACGACAAGATTGCTTTCAGGATGTATGGAAAGGAATTGGAAAAGACACCCAAGGAAATGGCCTATGGGATGGATGTTTGGGTAAAAAGCACTGATCGCATGGTGATCAACGAAAGGTACAAGCGGGGCAAATACCATGAAGACCTCGGCGACGGCATGGATTATTATCATGTAGGCTTTACATTGGGCGCTGGTAATATCGCCCCGATGATCAAGGATTCCATTTATTATGATGGAACCTATGCCCGCTACAAAGTGCTGGACAATGGACCACTTCGTACCAGGTTTCAATTGGAATACAATGAATGGAATGCTGCAGGAATGAAGCTCCGTGCAACAAAGACCATCACCCTTGATGCCGGCACGCATTTCAACAAGGTTGAAGTTGCTTATGCAGGAGATACCATGTCGGCATTGCCATTGGTGGTGGGCATCATCAAGAGAAAAGAACAAGGCACAATGTTGCTGGATGAGTTGAATGGTAGTATGGCCTATTGGGAACCCTTGCATGGTGCAGATGGCATCACCGGCGTAGGATCTTTTTTGCTTGAGCCGGCAGTGGGCATTAAAGTAACAGCAACGCAACTCCTGATGCAAACATCAACACCCAAAGCAAAACCAGTTGTATACTATACAGGCGCTGCCTGGAACAAGGCTGGTGTGTTTACAAATGCCCAAGATTGGTTTTCACATGTTGAGCTGGCAAAAAAAACCATCATGCAACCATTGCAAGTTGTTATCGGATCAGTACAATAATGATATCCAATGAAATTATTCAAGGTTGATGGCGCTGTTTTATTGCAAACAGCAACAGCGGAATACAAGGTAGAAAACCTTTCCTGGGATGCACTGGTTAACCAGGAGAACCTCTATGATTTTCTGGCTGCATATGCTACTACACATGAACCCATTGCATCAACGATAGATGGCAAACAGTTGGAAGCGCCAATTGGAAGCCAGGAAATATGGGCAGCCGGCGTTACCTATTTGCGCAGCAAGGAAGCGAGGATGGACGAGTCCAAGGAAAGTGGTGCTGCAGATTTTTATGCCAAGGTGTATGAGGCAAAAAGACCTGAACTTTTTTTCAAATCAACTGCTGCAAGGTGCGCTGGTCCTGATCAGGAAGTATGGATCCGAAGGGATTCACAGTGGAATGTTCCAGAGCCAGAGTTGACCTTGTTTGCCAATGCAAGCGGAAAAATTATTGGCTATACCATTGGCAATGACATGAGCTCAAGGGATATTGAAGGGGAGAATCCCTTGTACCTGCCCCAGGCAAAATGTTATCAACGATCAGCGGCCATTGGGCCATGTTTGTTGGTGCCCTCAAAACCGATTGATGCCGATACCCAAATCCACATGTCCATCGAACGAAGCAACGAAATTGTTTTCAGTGGCAGCATCTCCATCAACCAAATGAAAAGAAAACACGAAGAACTGATCGGCTATCTTTTCATGGAAATGGATTTCCCACAAGGGGTTTACCTGATGACGGGAACCTGCTTGGTTCCTCCCAATGATTTCACCCTTGCGGTAGGAGACCTTGTTCATATGTCTATTGATGGTATTGGAAGTTTACGGAACAAGGTGGCTATCAAACAATAGTTTATCTTATCTTTTGACCATAATTATTTTACTGCAATGAGAAATTATTTTTCTTCCCTCGCTTTTGCCTTGCTGATGTTTTCAATGAATGGTTGTAAGAAGGCTACAACCACAACCCCTGTTGTCAATCCTCCGGGGAATACAGGAACTGGATTGATTGATCCTGCAACACTGAAGGGTTCCCTGGTTTTTCAATCCAATTTTGAACCGCCTTGTGCAGTGGTACCGATCAACGCAACGACAGACAGGATCAGCGGGAAGGATGCACAGTTGGGATCCAGCAATGATTGGGATGCCCTGCAAGGAAATGTGTTGAGTACAATGCCTTATTTTAATTACAATGGTGGAGATCTTTCCAAGCGATTTGCCAAGATTGCAACAGACCCTGTCAATGCCTCCAACAAGGTCTTGCATTATAGCATCAATGACTCTTGGACAGAAACCGGTGGCGATGTTAAGGCAAGGGTCCAATATGAATTCTATGGCATCAAAGGTGGCTACAAGGAATACTATCAATCAATGCGTATTTTTCTTCCAGACGAGTTCAGCCTGTTGAGAAAATATCCCAATACCATCAAATGGCTCACCATTGTGGAGATATGGAACAACATCACCTGGAGCCAGACAGTGCCGAATCGCTACAGGCTTACCCTTGGCATCGGGAAACTAATTCCAACCGAAAGCGATCTTCATTTTATCCTGGATGGTCAGGATTGTCTCCTGAATCCTGATGGCAGCCAGGTGTATACCACTTTGTGGTCTGCCAATGGCGCCAAGACGGCCGTGCCCATTGGCAAATGGTTTACCCTGGAATATTATTTCAAGGAAGGGGATGCAAAAAATGGAAGGTTTTACATGACCATTGAACCCGATGGTGGCAAGAAGGAAATGATCTTTGATGTTACCAATGTTACCCACAATTCAAAGGATACAGCGCCTGATGGTGTAACCCATTTCAATCCGATGAAAATGTATACCTCCAAAGAACTGATTGCCTACTTGAAGCAGCAGGGAAAATCGCTCAACATCTATTGGGATGATTTCAAATTGTGGAAGAAATAAATTCACTTCAATTCAACAATATGCGCATCATTATCCTGTTTTTTTTCATGCTGAATGGTATGCCTTCTTTTGCGCAAGCAAATGCGGGAGTTATTGATACTTCCAGCAGTGGTGGAAATTATTTTACAAGACGGGTTGAAAAAGAAAAAAAGATTGTTGCAGATTCCATCAGGGTCGAAGGCTATTGGAGGAATTTTCATTTCAGGAAGCCCAATGTAAAATCAAAGGGGTTCAGTCTTGTATTTGTGATGCATGGTTCTGGTGGCTCAGGCCCGGCCATGATGAAAAGGGTTCCTGAATTTGATGGGATAGCTGATCAGGAAAAAATGATTGTGGTTTTCCCTTCTGGCTATAAAAATTTCTGGAATGAGTGCAGAAAAAAATCCACCGCTGAGGCCAATGCACTGGACATCAATGAACAGGATTTCTTTCAGGGAATGATCAATTATTTTGTCAAAAAATACGGCATAGACAGGGAAAAGGTTTTTGCAGTAGGCACCTCTGGTGGCGGCCACATGGCGTATAAACTTGGCATGACCATGCCTGCTGCATTCAAGGCCATCACTGCCATTGTAGCCAATCTGCCGGATACCAACAACCTGGATTGTACCGACTCCGGTGCACCCATGAATGTGATGATTGTGAATGGTACGGAAGACAAGACCAATCCTTACAATGGGGGTGAGGTCATCTTGGGCAGTGGTAATTTTGGATTTGTGCGTTCTTCAGAAAGGTCATTGCAGTATTGGGCTGATCTGGCAGGATATACAGGATTGCCAACCAAAACATTGCTTCCCGATCTTGATCCAAAAGATGGGAAACGCATTGAAACATACCGTTACAGTGGAGGAAAAAAAGAAGTGGTTTTGTTGAAGGTAATTGGGGGCAAACACGACTATCCGGGCGACATCAATGTGCATCGTTATACATGGGAATTTTTCAAGTCTGTTCAGTAAATTTTAAAAATACCATGCAGCTTGACAAAGACCTGATGATCCAATTGAGGGATGCCAATGAAGCCGCATTCAGGCAGGTTTTTGACCAGTACGGAAAAAAAGTATACCAGTACATCTTGCATTATGTAAAAGTCGGGGTTGAGGCAGAAGACATCACACAAAATGTTTTTTTGAGGATCTGGGAAAAACGAGGTCTGCTTGATCCGGAAAAATCTTTTGAGGGTTTCATTTTTACCATATCCTACAGGGCAGTGATGGACCATTTCCGGGCCAATCCCAAGCGTTTGCAAAGTATGTTCCCGGTTGACCTGCTCAATGATACCTTTGTTTCAACAGTGGGTGCAGATGCATTGCTCAACCACCATCAACTGGAATCAATCTACCAGCAAGCCTTGCAGGCACTTCCCCCCAAGCGTAAAGAGATCTTTTTGCTGAGCCGGCATGGAGGACTGACCAACAGGCAGATTGCCGAACAGTTGGGCATCTCCATCAAAACGGTTGAAAACCAAATGACTGCGGCATTAACCTTTCTCAAGACCTTTTTTTCTCGTGCTGATTTTGGGAGAGCCCTGATTACTTTGGTATTTATTTTTCATTAGACTAGGGGTATTGATCATTTCCCCCGTAATAATCATACACCCATTGTATGCCATGAACAAAACAAGTCTCAACAGGTTCTTTTCGAACCAATGCTCTCCTGTTGAACGGGAGGAAATCATCCGATGGTTGTTGGACCCTTCCAATGATTTGCTCATCAAGCATTGGTTGCGGGAGCATTGGGATACACTTTCTGTAGATGATTTGGTAGCCGCAGAAGACGAGCCAGACATGGAGAAAATCTGGGGCAAGATCCGATCCAGTATCGAAGAAAACCAATTGAAGTCTGGCCTTGATAAGGTGCCCTCCAGATCCAACAAATTTCACTACAAGAAAATTGCTGCAGCGGCCATCATGATTGGTGTATTGCTCAGTACATATTTCATTTACATCAACAATTCAGCAGATCCCAAGGATCTGGCTTCTGACGGTTCCAATGTCAAGCCATCCAATGATATAGCCCCTCCAACCATGGCCAGGGCCACCTTGAAGTTGGCAGATGGTTCGACAGTTTATCTTGATAGCAATGTCAATGGAACCCTTGCAATGCAGGGTGGCGTTGAGATTAAAAGGAATGAAGTGGGTGAAATCATTTATTCTGGTGCTGCCGTTGATGCCATCTCCATGAATACCTTGTCTTTGCCAAAAGGAAGTAAACCAATCCGCCTTGTGCTCTCGGATGGTAGCCTTGTTTGGTTGAATGCAGCTTCTTCTATTACGTATCCTACTGCATTTGTTGGAAAAGAAAGAAAGGTTTCCATGATGGGTGAGGCTTATTTTGAGGTTTCAGAAAACAAAGCCATGCCTTTTTTTGTTGAGCACAATCAATTGCTGATCAAAGTGCTGGGTACACATTTTAATGTAAATACCTATGAAAATGAAGCCAGCAACAAGGTGACACTGTTGTCTGGATTGGTGGATGTTGGCAATGGGAAAATCAGCAAGCGCCTGGTTCCTGGCCAACAGGCTTCAATATCAAAGGCCGTATTTACAGTCAAGGAAAATATTGACACGGATGAAGTGATGGCCTGGAAAAATGGACAGTTTTATTTTGGGGGCGCAGACATCAAATCGATCATGAAACAGATTGAACGTTATTATGATGTTGAGGTTGAATTTCGGGATGAGGTACCGTATCAGTTTGTGGCGAAAATCTCAAGGGATGTCAATGTTTCTGCATTTCTTGAGAAGCTTGAACTCACCAACCTGATTCATTTTAAGATTGAAGGAAAGAAAATCATTGTCATGAAATAGCAAATGCACACAAAACAAAACCGCCCCGTGATTCAGACGGAGCGGAGGCGTTTCAGTTGTTCATCATAAACGACCGTAGTAAAGTCAATTTATTTAAAACCAAAACGAATGCAATTTATGCAAAAAATCGCGCTTTGTTTGCCCCCGCCATACCGGAGCAGACGCTTGTTTAAAAACCTGTTGATTATGAAGCTAACAGCAATGCTCTTTATTCTCGGATGCCTTCATGCCGGTGCAAAAGGATTCAGCCAAAAAATCACGTTGAACCTCAAAAATTCACCAGCAGAACAAGTCTTCAAAAAAATTGAAAAGCAATCCGGTTTCGGGTTTATTTATGCCAAGGAACAATTGGCAAGGATGAAACCACTCGATCTTGAAGTCAACAGTGTTGAGCTAAAAGATGCGCTGAACATGCTGTTCCTCAACCAGCCATTTACCTTTGTGATTTCCGGAACCAACATTGTTGTGAAGAACAAGGAAACTGGGAGTCCAGTGAGTGATGTTCCTGCAACGCCTCCGCCATTCCCTGTCACTGGAAAAATTGCAGATGAAGAAGGAAAGCCCCTTCAAAATGTTTCTGTTTTGATCAAAGGAACAGGAAAGGGAACGGCATCTGGTACAGATGGTAGCTTTGCCATCGAGGTGCCTGAAAAAGGAGGTACGCTGGTCTTTTCATCAGTGGGTTTCGAAAACCTTGAGGTGAAAGTTTCCAAAGCAATAGCATTGACGCTTACACTCAAACGTGGAGATGTCAAGGCCGAAGAAATCATCGTGGTGGGATATGGCACGCAGCGTAAAAAAGATGTGACCGGTTCTGTGGCCTCTGTGCCCAAGGAGAGGTTGCAACAATTGCCCAATACCAATATTGCACAGGCCCTTCAGGGTTCTGTTCCTGGGCTTCAAATCAATACCAATTCCGGTGGTGCCGAGGGCAATGACATGACCATTGATATCCGTGGAAGGAATTCCATTAGTGCTAGCAACAGTCCATTGATCATTTGGGATGGTATTCCTTATACCGGTGGAATTTCTGAAATCAATCCAGCAGATGTTGAGTCCATAGAAATTTTGAAAGATGCTTCCGCCGCTGCGATTTATGGATCAAGGGGTGCCAATGGCGTCATCATCGTAACATCCAAGCAGGGTAAAAAAGGAAGGCTCAACATCACCTATGATGGGTTCTACGGTACACAGACCATCATCAACAAGCCTGATTTGATGACGGGTGAGGAGTTCTATGCATTCAAGAAGTCAAGGCTTAATATTCCTGTCAATTCAATGACCGCATCAGAAGAGGAAATTTATGCTGCAGGCAAAGCAGTAGATTGGTATGATCTTGCTACGCAGACTGGTGCAAGATCACAGCACAGCCTTGGTGTTGCTGGAGGATCAGAAAAGATCAGTTTTTATCTCGGAGCCACTTACCTCAGTGTGAAAGGCATTGCTATTGCAGACAAGTTTGAACGCTACTCCATAAAACCCAGCGTTGACATTAAAGTTAACTCATGGTTATCGCTTGGCTCGTCTACACAACTTTCCTTTCAGGACAGGAGTGGTTTGCCTGCAACCTTTTCCGGAGATTTCGGGGCGAATTACATGAACCCATTGACCACCGCATATGGAGCAAACGGCAAGCCCACTATTTATGCATGGCCTGAATACAATACGGCAGGTAACCCGCTGGGCGATTTGCTTGCCACCAACAGAGACAATTCTTACCGGGTCTTCAGTTCCAATAACCTCAAAATCGATTTTCCTTTTATCAAAGGGCTTTCTTATAAGATCAATACGGGCATTGAGTTTGACAACAACCAGCGCAAAACGTACAATGGAGTAGAAACAAAAGAAGGTTTTGAGAATGGCGGAAGGGCTGTGAATTATAATTCAGTAGAAAGAAATTTCACCATTGAAAATATCCTGAACTACAGCCGTGTTTTTGGAAAACACAATGTCAATTTTACAGGGCTTTACAGCGGACAAAAAAATGATTTTGACAGGGATCAGTTGATTGGTATTGGTTTCCCCAATGATGTGCTTACCAATTATCAAATGGGTGCAGCAAAGTTGCTGTCTCCTTCCTCTGCACAGTTTGCCCAATCCATCCTCTCACAGATGGCGCGTTTGAACTACGGGTATGACAGCAGATATCTTTTGACAGTTACTGCACGCCGTGATGGTTATTCAGGATTTGGTGACGATACCAAATATGGCGTATTCCCCTCTTTTGCATTGGCCTGGAACATCGGCAATGAAGCATTTGCCACCGGCCAAACCTACCTCAACAACCTCAAACTAAGGGCCTCCTATGGTTTGAACGGCAACCAGGCGGTTTCAAGTTATCAGTCATTGGCTACACTCAGTACACGCGGCTATCTCAATGGTACCAATTTGCTTACCGGTTATGTTCCCAACAGACTCGCCAATGAGCAATTGGGATGGGAGTCAACGAAGTCTTTGACCTTTGGTCTTGATTTTGGATTTTTCAACAACAGGATTCAAGGTTCTTTGGATTACTATAGTTCAAGAACCCAGGATTTGTTGTTGGAAAGGAATATCTCATCTGTGCAGGGTTTCACCCGTGTACTGCAGAACATCGGCAAGACGGCCAACAAAGGCATAGAGTTGAGTTTGAACACAGTCAACGTCAAGTTGAAAGATTTCACCTGGTCTACCAACTTGAATGTGTCACACAATACCAACAAGATTGTTGATTTGTATGGCGATGGCAAGGATGACCTGGCCAACCGTTGGTTCATTGGCAAACCTATTCGTGTGATTTATGGTTTGAAGTATGATGGTATTTTCAAGTCAGCAGAGGAAGTGGCAGCATCAGTGCAAAAGGCAAGTGCAAAACCCGGTTATGTAAGGGTATTGGATGCAGATGGAGATGGCACCATCAATACTGCAGCCGACAGGATGATTCTTGGAAACCAAGATCCTCGTTTCATCTGGGGGATGACCAATAATTTCAAATACAAACAATTCTCTTTGATGGTCTTTTTCCATGGTGTGATGGGCATTACAAAAGACAACCCAACAGAAAATGATGCGGTCTATGGAGACGTCAGGCTCAATACAACAAAGAAGGACTGGTGGTCTGATAAAAACCCCAATGGAACCCATTTCGCCAATGATGCACTGGCCAATCAGTTCAATGTTGGCTTCTATGAAAAAGCCGACTTTACACGATTCAAAGACATTTCTTTGGCATTTGAACTTCCCCGCAAGGCCCTTGAAAAGATGAAGGTGAATACCATGAAGCTGTATATGACCGGCAGAAATCTGGCAACCTTCACTCCTTACAAAGGATTGGATCCAGAGATCAGCAATCAGTTGGGAGTGCCTTTACAACGCGAAGTTATTGTCGGCGTAAATCTTTCCTTCTAACCAGTAAAATTGAAATGATGAAAAATATATTTAAAATAATTGTTTTGCTTCCTTTTGTTGTGCTGATTTCAGCAGGTTGCAAAAAAGATTTTCTCGATGAAAAACCAATGGCCGTAATTGCGCCAGACAATTTATACGTCAACAAGGCGGGATTTGAATCAGGGCTATATGGTCTTTATAATCTTGTACGCCGTGAAAGGGGTGGGATAGATGGGGGGTTTAACTCCAACAGCTCCAATGACCTTTACCTCACTGCGGCCTTCATTGGTGTAGACAATGCTTTTGCTCCTTTTCCTGCAGGTGGAAATGCACCCGAGCGCATGTTCAACAGCTTTGGCGTATTGATGAATTCGACACAGGGTTATCTCAGCAATCTCTGGGCATGGCTTTATCAAACCATTAATGCGGCCAATACAATCATTGGCAGGGCAGAGAATCCTGCTATCAACTGGACAGCTGCTGAGAAGAACCAAATCGTTGGTGAAGCCAGATTGGTAAGGGCCTGGGCATATCGTCACCTGACTTTTCTTTGGGGAGATGTGCCTTTGAATCTTACAGAATCAAAAGGCAGTACCATCCGTACCGATTGGGAAAGGACCAGCAGGGCAGAAGTGAGAAAAGCCATGGAAGCCGATCTGCTGTTTGCTGAAGCCAACATGGCGGATCCTGCTATCAATGCAGCAAGATTTCCAAAGGCAGTGGCCACGCACTACTTGGCCGAACTATATCTTACTGTAGGAGACAATGCAAAAGCCAAGGCCAAAGCGCTTTCACTCACCACCAGTCCATTGTACAAGCTTGTTACCGCCCGATATGGTGTCAGGAGAACTTTGCCAGGTACCCCTTTTACTGATATGTTTTTGGATGGAAACTCCAACAGGAGTGAAGGCAATACGGAAGCACTTTGGGTCATGCAAAATGAATACCTTTCACAGGGGGCAGAAAACAACATCATGAGAAGATGGTGGGTAAACCGCTATGAGCGGATAACCATTGCTGGAAAAACACCTGTCACTTTTTCCATTGACAACGGAGGACGTGGTATTGGAAGGTTTGGTGTCACCAAATATGCATTGTCGGTATATGATCCCAAAGATGATCGTGGTTCATACCATGCATGGAGATTATTCTACCAGATGAACAATGCTGCCTCATTGCCTACAGGCGCAAAGCTGGGAGATACAGTAAAGCTTACGCCCTTAGCGGCTGCTGAACCTGTAACCAATGCATCCAATGCACAGGCCTGGCCAAGCACGCGCAAATGGGATTGGGCGCCCTCTATCGCAGCAGATCTTCAACAGACCAGCAATTACAATGACATGATCTATCTTCGGTTGGCTGAGACCTATTTGATACTTGCTGAGGCACAGTTCAAATTAGGAGAAACAGCCGATGCAGCAACCACCATCAATCTGCTCCGGTCAAGGGCCAATGCACCAATGGCAACTGCAGCACAGATAAACCTGAACCTTATCCTGGATGAGCGTTCCAGAGAGCTGGTTACTGAGGAGCACAGGAGGTATACATTGCTCCGCACCGGTACTTGGTTTGACCGGACAAGGCTACACAACAAGAATGTTTCTACTGTCATCGCACTCCGGGATACCATTCTTCCTATCCCACAGTCAGTGATTGACGCCAACCTTACGAAACCAATGCCCCAAAACCCCGGATATTAATTTATGAAATATCGTCTGACATTTATCCTTGGATTTCTGCACCTGACTGTTGCTCTTGTAGCACAGTCAGGACAGGATTCCATAACAGTGATGGCCAAAAAATGGAGCCGAGACAAGAACAGGAATATTATTTATTCCGACTGGACGGCTTTTAAGGCCATGACCGTTGGACGGATGGGTGTGGACTTGCCCAAGCCTTCGGCGCTTTCCCGGTATGGCGGAAATATGGCTACTCCATTCAATGCGTCTGGATTTTTTCGCATCGAAAAAAACAATGGCAAACATTGGATGGTTGATCCTGAAGGAAATGCTTTTATTGGGATTTCACTCAACAGTGTCAGAAAGGGTAGTTCTCCGCAACATGAGAGGGTCTTTGCTGAAAAATATGGCACAGATGCAAAATGGATGGCAGGGGTAAAGCAGGACATGAAAACGGCCGGATTCAACATGCTTGGTTCCTGGAGCGATACGGCAACCATCAGGATGTACAATCAATCCAACCCCAATGAAGGAATTGTGTACACTACGCAACTCAGTTTGCTGGCAGGTTTCGTGCAGCAACAGAAAAAAAATGATCCTTCAAAAAAAGAATGGCCAACCCTGGCTTTCCTGTTTGATACTGGGTTTGAAAACTATTGCCGGGCAAAATGTGAAGCAAACAAAAATGCTGCCAAAGATCCCTGGCTGGCAGGCCAATTCTCTGACAATGAACTTCCTTTTCAAAACAACCTGATCAAGGAATTCATTTCACTCAATGATCCCGGAAGTGCAGCATTTCATCTTGCTCTTAATTGGGTTCAAACAAAGGCCCTTGATACTGCAAACCTTACCAAAGACCAGCAGGAAAACTTCTCAGGGTATGTTGCATCTGTTTACTACAGAATTGTTTCCTCAGCCATCAAACAATCAGACCCCAATCACCTGTACATGGGGAGCAGGCTGCATTCCAGCGCAAAAAACAATCCATATCTGCTGAAGGCATGTGAGCAGTACCTTGATATCATTTCCATCAATTATTATGGCAATTGGACCCCGACGCCAGCAGAATTCAACGCATGGAATTCCCTGAAGAAACCGTTCATGATTACTGAATTTTATACCAAGGCCGAGGATTCAGGATTGCCCAATATTACCGGTGCAGGATGGTTGGTGAAAACCCAACAGGAGCGCGGAATTTTCTATCAGAATTTTTGTCTTTCCTTGCTTGCTGCTTCCAACTGTGTGGGATGGCATTGGTTTAGGTACCAAGACAACGATCCTACTGATCCCAAGGCAGATCCTTCCAACAATGATTCCAACAAAGGGTTGGTGAACAACCGGTATGAGGTATATTTACCGCTTGCAGAAAAGATGGTTGAACTCAACCGCAATGCCTATGGTTTGAGGAACTTCAATGCTGGACAGCTTAAAAAATAATGCTATGCATGCAATCACTGAAGCAGCATTGAATCAACCTGATAAGATTGCCATCATTGCCTCAGAAAATTCTTTTTCTTACAAGACCCTGCTGCAAGCATCGCAGCAGTTTGCCACTCATCTTTTGGATGGCAGCAATGACCTAGAAGGGGCAAGGGTAGCCTTCATGGTTGATCACGGCTTTGATTACGTGAAAGTACAGTGGGGCATCTGGCAGTCAGGTGCTGTAGCTGTTCCACTCTGCATCACCCATCCGTTGCCTTCGTTGCAATATGTGTTGGAAGATACCGGTGCAAACATCCTGGTTATTTCTCCACAATACCATGAATTGTTGGCTGCTTATGCCCAGACACATGCCATCAGGCTCATTGTTGTTGACAGGGTTCCGGAAACAGCGATTGCGGTATTGCCCAACATTGATCCTCAGCGCAATGCAATGATTCTTTACACCAGTGGTACAACCAACAAGCCCAAAGGTGTTGTTACCACCCATGCCAACATCGCAGCGCAAATCAACTCCATTACAAGCGCCTGGGAATATGCGCCCACCGACCATGCCCTCTGTGTTTTGCCGCTCCATCATGTGCATGGCATCATCAATGTGGTATCTGCAACACTCTCGATTGGAGGCACCGTCGAATTTGTTACTTCATTTTCTGTCGATGATATTTTTTCGCGATTCCTCAAAGGTGATATCAATGTTTTCATGGCCGTTCCCACCATCTATTTCAAACTCGTTGCAGCCTTTGAATTGCTTGATGTCGAGGCCAAGGAGCAGCTGAAAAATGCCATGAAAAAATTCAGGCTGATGGTATGCGGATCAGCCGCATTGCCCGTTTCGGTGATGGAGAAATGGGAACAGGTAAGCGGTCATGTATTGCTTGAAAGATATGGCATGACAGAGATTGGCATGGGCATCAGCAATCCCTATATTGGTTTGAGAAAGCCCGGTGCGATTGGTATGCCATTGCCAGGTGTATCAGTAAGACTCGTGGATGAAAACATGCAACCCGTCATCAATGGGGAGGCTGGAGAGATACAGATCAAGGGTGAAAATGTGTTCAAGGAATACTGGAACAAACCAGATGCAACAGCAAAAGAATTCACATCCGATGGATGGTTCAAAACAGGTGATGTTGCTGTGGTGGAAGAAGGATATTATCGCATCCTTGGAAGAAGTTCTGTTGACATCATCAAGTCTGGCGGATACAAATTGTCAGCCCTTGAAATTGAAGAGGTCTTGAGAACCCATGACCTGGTGGATGATTGTGCCGTGGTTGGCATTGCAGACGAGGAATGGGGCGAACTGGTGGTGGCAGCTATAGTGGCAAAGCCTGGGCTTGATGAACACCAGCTGAACCACTGGATGCGCGCACAGATGGCTACCTACAAAACGCCCAGGAAATACCTAATGGTCAAAGAACTGCCCAGAAATGCCATGGGAAAGGTGGTGAAAAATGAAGTAAAAACAATGTTCCAATGAAATTGATCAGAGCTGGTATCTTGATGGTATCGATGTTGCTTGTAATGAACATCACTACAGCACAGCGTTTCAAATCAGTTGTTTTTAATTCCCTTGATTCAATCACTGCGGTTGAATATGGAAGGGCCTTGAATATAAAAGGCAACTCCGAATCATTGCTGATGGATCTTATTTTTCCGCAGGGAGATACCATGAAGAAAAGACCATTGGTTGTTTTCATCCATGGTGGAGGATTCCAGAACAACAGCCGAAAGGGATCTTATAGTGCCATGGTTTGCCAGGGTTTTGCAAAACGTGGTTTTGTAACGGCAACGATTGATTATCGCCTGGGAATTGAAAACCAGAAAACTGAGGCTGACTATGCCAATGCCCTTTATCGCGCGCAACAGGATGGCCGTGCTGCCATTCGTTATTTAAAAAAACATGCTGCTCAATATGGCATCGATACCAATCAGGTATTTTTGACAGGCAGTTCTGCGGGTTCCAAAACCGCCATGGCCATTGCTTATATGGATGAATCTGAGTTGCCTGCTGGCATCGATATTCAAAAATGGGGATCTCTTGAAGGTACGGGAGGCAGTGAAGGATTCTCATCCAAAGTACATGGTGTAATGAATGCATGGGGTGCGATGATTGATTTCAACTGGATAAAAAAAGGCGATGTGCCTTTGTTCAATACGTCTGGTACCATGGACAAGACGGTGGCTTTTGACAGTTCATTTGGATACCATGGATTCAAGTATGGGGGCTATATCCTTTATCAGCACTGCCTTGCATTGGGCATACCTACCGGATGGCGTCCTTTTTATGGCGCAGGACATACCTTGGATAACAACAAGGCAAAACAAGACAGTTGCTTTCAATCCATGGTGGAATGGTTGTATCCGCTTTTGGCCATCAACCAACCAAAAATCACTAAACTTGCAATAGATAACAATATTCAATTTCACAGGGATGAAAATTTATGGCGTAGCCGTTCTATCAGCCTGCTTCATCGCAGGCCAGCTCATTGGTGAGGCATTGGGAATCTTCTTTCATTTTGATGGCAACATCGGTGGAGTGGGTTTCGGAATGCTCTTGCTCATTGTATTGGGAGACTGGATCAAAAAGAAAAACTGGTTGGATGCAGAATCTGAATCCGGCATTCATTTCTGGAGTGGTATGTACATCCCTGTTGTTATTGCCATGTCGTCAACGCAGAATGTAAAAGCTGCATTGAGCGGAGGATGGGTGGCCTTGGTGGTAGGTGTATTTGCCACCCTGCTTTGCTTTTCATTGATCCCGCTGCTGTCGAGGCTTCAAAAAAAAACTGATCCATCCCTTTAATCATCACCATGGAATTCATACCCAAACTGTTTGCTAAAAATGAATTGATCGTTGCCTTTTTGGTTGTAGGACTTATCATGCTGGTATCTGTTTTCATTTCCCAAAAACTTTTGCGCAATAAAATTCCAGGTGCTGCAGTGGCCATTACCCTTGGTTTGGTATTGGCTTATTTTGGCGGAAAGAAAGGCATTGCTGATTTCCCCTTGTTTGCAGGCATGGCATTTTTGGGAGGGTCTATGATGAGGGATTTTTCCATCGTTTCAACCGCCATGGGGGCAAGCCTTTCAGAGATCAAAAAAACGGGGTGGGTGGGTGTTCTTTCTTTGTTTATTGGTATTGCTGTTGCTTTTTTCATTGGTGGATCCATGGGCTATTTCATGGGATATACGGATATTAAAAGCGTTGCCACCATTGGTGCTGGTGCCTGCACGTTTATTGTTGGTCCTGTGACAGGTGCTGCACTGGGTGCCAGTTCAGACATCATTGCCATCAGCATTGCCATCGGTGTAATCAAGACCGTTGTTGTTACGATTCTCACTCCGCTGATTGCCAAGCGCATTGGGTTGAACAATCCACAAACGGCCATGATTTATGGCGGATTGATTGGCACGACCAGCGGTGTGGCTGCGGGCCTGGCTGCCACTGATCCCAAGCTGGTTCCCTATGGGGCACTCACGGCAACCTTCTATACCGGGCTGGCTTGTTTGCTTTGCCCATCGGTCTATTACCTGATTTTGAGCCTGTTCATCTGATCATTTATTTTGCCTGCTGGTTTTTCAATGCTAAATTGAATACCATGAAAAGGATACTCATTGCTTTGATAGGCTTGATGCCATTATTTTCAATGGCTTTTGCCAATGGAGATGCCAAGGATACAACCGACCGCTGGCATGGATTTGAAAGAAATCATTTTACATTCAATGGCCGCAATGCATGGGTAGTCAAACCCAGCAAGCCACTGGAAGGGAAGCCCTGGGTTTGGCGTGCACATTTTCCTGAATGGCATACTGATGCGGATTCCATCTTGTTGTCTCGCGGCTTTCATGTTGCCTATGTCAATACCAATGATATGTTTGGCGCCCCTGCAGCCATGCAAATATGGAATGCCTTTCATGCATACATGGTCAGCAAAGGGTTTGCCGAAAGGGTTGCCCTGGAAGGGGTTAGCCGTGGCGGGCTCTATGTATACAATTGGGCAAAAAGAAATCCTTTGAAAGTTGCCTGTATTTATGCCGAAGCACCGGTAGCTGATTTCAAGAGTTGGCCTGGTGGAAAATTCAGCAGCAAGGGATCTCCATCCGATTGGCTGGGCCTGTTGAAACAATACGGATTCACGGAAGCGCAGGCCCTTGCCTACAAAGACAACCCTATCGACAACCTTGAAGGCCTTGCAGCATGCGGCGTTCCTGTCTTGCATGCGATAGGCTTGAACGACAAGATTGTACCCAACGCAGAAAACAGTTTTCCACTGATCAACAACTACATCAAAGCAGGTGGAATGGCCACGGTAATGCCCATGACAAAGGGTCCTCAAAACCTGGAGGGGCATCATTTTCCAATTGAACGTCCTTCTGTCATTGCTGATTTTATCAGCAGCAATGCATACCCCGTAAAGTCCATCCTTGATCCTGCCCAGTTTCATGTGGCAAGAACAAGATTGACTAACAGTTTCATCCAATTCACCAAAGAAAAGACCGGCCGTGTAGCCTTTATGGGAGGGTCCATTACCGAGAATCCAGGCTGGCGCAATAAAGTGACCCAATACCTACAAGAGCGATTTCCTGAAACCAAATTTGAATTCATTGATGCGGGCATTTCATCCACTGGCAGTACTCCCGGCGCATTCAGATTGGCATCTGAGGTATTAGCCAAAGGCAAGATTGATCTTTTCTTTGAGGAAGCTGCGGTGAACGACCGGACCAATGGTTTTAACAACCAGGCCCAGGTCCGTGGAATGGAAGGGGTTGTCCGCCACATGAGGATCAGCAATCCTTTGGTGGACATTGTGGTCATGCATTGTGTTGATCCGGAAAAAATTGCTGAGTATACTGCAGGAAAAATCCCCAATGAAATCATCAACCATGAGCTCGTTGCTTCACAGTACAATGCCAATACAGTCAATTGGTCAAAGGAAGTTACAGCCCGCATTGCAGCGGCGGAGTTTAGCTGGAAGGAAGATTTCAGGGATCTGCATCCCTCCAAATTCGGACAGGAAGTATATGCAAGGTCACTGATCAATTACCTGAGCAATGCGTATGGAAATATTTCTTTGGAGGCTTTACCTTCCAGCCATGTATTGCCAGCCCCCATTGACAAGTTCAGTTATTTTGAAGGGAACTATGTTGATGTAAAAAACGCAACCATTCTCAGCAAATGGAGCATTGATGAAAAATGGGTTCCCAAAGATGGAGTAGGAGGGAGAAAACAATACATGAACCGTCCTGCCTTGGTTGCAGCAGAAGCAGGGGCGGAAATGGAACTCACATTTTCCGGAAAGGCCATTGGCATTTGTATCGCTTCAGGTCCGGATGCTGGTGTGATCGAATACAGCATTGACGGAAAACCTTTCAAGAAGAAAGATCTCTTTACGCAATGGAGCCGCGTCATTCACTTGCCCTGGTATATTGTGCTGGAGGAAGAATTGAAAAACAAGCAGCATACGATTCGCATCAGGATGTCGGCGGATAAAAACGAGAAAAGCAAGGGAAATGCCTGCAGGATCTTGTATTTTTTGGTAAACGGATAGAGATCAATTTGTTGGCAGTGCATTAAAAATGCTGAATGCCTTGATCTGCGGATCAGCCAATGTTTTGGTGATGCGCAGCCGCAGTGCAGATACTGCTATGGCATTGAATTGGGCAATGAATTTGTGTCCGATGGATGAACCGCTACAAAGCGTGGTCCAGCCTTTTGCGGTCTTTCCTTCAACAATGAATTCCCTCACTCTTTCTCCATAGGCAATGTCTTCCATCAACACAACATGATCAATGACCGTGTTTTTTTTCACATCGATCTGGTGAATCGGGCCAACACCGTTTGTTGTGGCAATCGGATGGGAGAATCTTTTCTTGATCTCTTCTCCCAAAGATTTTAGTCTTAATGAATCAGGCGCTGGAATCAATCCTCTTGGGTCCGGCGTAAGTCCAAGAATCAAGGTAGAGTTTCTTCCAACAGATCCATAATACATCTTCATGAGGTTTTCTAGGGGTTGGATATATTCCTCATCACCAGGTTCCCAGAACCATTCGTGGCGGCCCTTGTATCCCCTCAACGGTGCATCACTCATGGCAGGCATATAATATTTGCCATTGGGATCGCCTTCTTTCAGCATTTTGAAATCGTTTTTGAATATCTCTTTTTGCTTTGTAGCATGTGAAAATGGATAAGGAAAAGTTCCCCAGCTAGGATAGCTCACTGTTCCGGATTCACTTCCGCCCCAACGGATGTCTGCCCGTTGGGTATTGTGGTAAAAAATGATGTTTTTTTGATGCTTCTCTACAATGGGAAGGATGTTGGGGCCGCCCAGTTCCGGGCCGTGTGCACCCCCGTCAAACCATACCATGAAAATTTCTCCATAACGCGACATCAATTCCTCCGTCATTTTTTCCATCATGCGGTTGTAATGGATTTGTCGATTTTTTGCAAACTGGCTGCTGTCGTTGTGTACCATAAAATCATATACGCCATAAAATGAATTCCAACGGGTGCCAATATAGATGCCGGGTTTTACATTGTATTTTCTGCAAGACGCTACAAAATCACGCACTATATCTCCTTTTCCATCCTGGAATTTCAGGGCCTTCATGCAATAAGGATTGACATCAGATTGGTACAGCGCAAATCCAGTTTCATGGGTTGCTGTGATCAAAGCCACCTTTCCTCCTGCAGCGGCAAAACTGCTGATCCATTGGTCTGTGTTCAGTTGGGAAGGATTGAAAATATTGTGGTCTTTGATTGGCGTAATACGGTTCTTGGGCTGGTTGTATCGCTCGCCATCAAATACATGCAGGTCATAGCTGAACAGCGCTGTCAATTCAGCATCCTGCCAGGCAATCTGTGTTTTTGTAGGAAGGGGGATGCTGTCGTTGGCAGTGGCAACATTGGTGAGCAAGAGAACGATCAAGCCCAATGGGATCAGCTTTTTTTTTGTCATCAGAATATA
>JBIPNK010000013.1:0-53983 GCA_044373365.1 Chitinophagaceae bacterium | reverse complement strand
AAAGCGCCCGAGAAAAACCGTAGGTTTGCGGTTTGGAGCAAGGCAAAGACAAGAGCATGATATGGAAGATAATTTGAAATTGAACATAAGTTACAGGCAAATCCTTCAAATGGCAATACCCATCAGTTTTGCCATCCTTGTTCCACAATTCAATTTTCTGATCAATAGTTTCTTTCTGTCCCAATTGGGCCCAGGCTACATGGGTGCTTCTGGCATCACAGGCGTTTATTACCTGGTTTTTTCGGTCATTGGTTATGGACTCAACAATGGACTTCAAACGCTGATTTCAAGAAGGGCAGGTCAAGACCGCAGCACAGAAATAGGTGGCTTGTTCATTCAAAGTGTTTACCTCACCCTCATGATTGCCGCTTTTGGCATCATCTGTACCTATAGTTTTGCCCCGACAATATTTGGCAGTTTTACTGATCCTGCGTTGGCAAAACAGTCTACAAGTTTTTTATTCATCCGGATCTGGGGTCTCCCTTTTTTATACATCTACCAAATGCGCAATGCCTTGCTGGTAGGAACCAACCAAAGCAAGCTGCTGATTTGGGGCACTTTAGCAGAAACAATTTCCAACGTTGTGCTGGACTATGGACTAATTTTTGGTAACCTTGGAATGCCGAAACTTGGATTCAATGGTGCTGCCTATGCCAGCATCATGGCAGAATTCATTGGGATGGTGGTTGTTTTGGCCATTATCAACGCAAAAGGAATGAACACAAGGTTCAAACTATTTGAGAACCTGACATTCAACTGGAAGATCAGCAAAACCATCCTCGTACAATCATCCCCTCTTATCCTACAATATGCCATCAGCATCATCAGTTGGGAGTTTTTTTTCATCCTCGTATCCCATGACGGTATGCTGGCATTGGATGTCAGCCAGCTGATGAGGCTGCTTTTTGGCTTTTATGGCATTTTCATATGGGCCTTTGCTGCCACTTCCAGCACAATGGTATCCAACCTTGTTGGACAAGGACTGAGCAAAAGGGTGATGATTCTCGTGGGAAGAATAGCCATGCTCAGTGCAGGATCAACCTTGGTTGTTTTTATCCCCGTTCAATTATTTACCAGGGAAATTCTCAGCATATTCAATGATGATGCTGCATTCCTGACCATGGCCATTCCTGTGTTGAGGGTTGTTTCTGTGGCCATCCTGATGATGTCTGTGTCTACGGTTTGCCTGAACGCTGTTACTGGAACAGGCAACACAAAAATCAACCTCATGATAGAAATGATCACCATCGTTATGTACATTGTCTATGTATACCTGGTGATGGAGGTGTACAACCTGTCTATTGCCTGGGGATGGGGATCAGAGTGGGTTTACTGGACCAGTATATTCATCATGTCTTTTGCCTATCTCAAAAGTGGCAAATGGAACAATGCGAAAAGCAGGTCAATCTAAAAAACAAAAACGCCAAATGATATTTTCATTGGTCAGTACCCGAAGGCACTGTTGAAACAGATCATTTGGCGGTGTATGGCTTATTCTGCAGCTGCAGTTCCCTTTTTCTTTGCTGATTTCGGTGCAATGATCATGAGCATTCTCTTTCCTTCCAGTTTGGGAAGACCTTCAACCTGACCCACTTCAGAAAGACGTTCAGCGAATTTCAAGAGAACAAGCTCTCCTCTTTCCTTGAACATGATGGCACGGCCCTTGAACTGTACATAGGCCTTTACCTTGTTTCCTTCTTTGAGGAAGTTTTCAGCATGACGGGCCTTGAAATCAAAATCATGGTCGTCAGTACCAGGAGTAAAGCGAATCTCTTTGAGTTCCGCAGACTTGCTCTTGGCTTTCATTTCCTTTTCCTTGCGCTTCTTGTCGTAAAGGAACTTGTTGTAGTCAATGATTTTGCAAACAGGAGGATCAACCTGTGGAGAAATTTCCACCAGATCAAGCTCCAGCTGTTGGGCCATTTTGAGGGCATCTTGCGTTGAATAAACACCCATTGTTACATTGTCACCAACAAGGCGAACCTGTGGAACCCTGATGAAATGGTTTATGCGGTGTTCTGCTTCTTTTCTTGGGAGGAATCTTCCTCTTGGACCGCCCGAACCGGGACGGCCGCTGAATGGTCTGTTAGATAATGCCATAGTAGCTTTCGGATTTCCTGACGGCATCAGGTGGTATCCGTTTTTATTGTTTTTTGATTAAATGGATTGCCGATTCTTGTTTTCAGATGTCAAGGTAGACAATATTTCTGATACTGAACATTGTCCTGCATCTCCCTTTCCTTGTCTTCTTACGGAAACGCATCCCTCGGTCTGTTCTTTTTCTCCAATGACAAGCATATATGGAACGCGCATCAGTTCAGTGTCCCTGATTTTCTTGCCAATCTTTTCACTCCTGTCGTCTACCTCTGAACGGATGCCTGCCTCAAGCAACTGCTTGTTGACAGAGAAAGCATAATCATTGAACTTGTCACTGATCGGAAGAATTTTCACCTGAACTGGAGAGAGCCACAATGGAAATTTACCAGCATAATGCTCAAGGAGGAACCCTATGAACCTCTCGTGGGTTCCCAATGGCGCGCGGTGAATAATCAAAGGAACTTCAGGCTGGTTGTCGCGGTTGGTGAACTGCAAACCAAACCTTCTGCCCTGGGCAAAATCTACCTGGTTGGTGGCAAGGGTAAACTCACGACCAATGGCACTCCAGATCTGTACATCAATTTTAGGACCATAAAAAGCTCCCTCGTCAGGAACCTCAACAAAAGGTATATTGGATTCAATCAAAACCTGCCTGACCATCTCCTCTGTTTCCAGCCAAAGTTCAGGTTCATTGATGTATTTCTGTCCCAGTTTAGCAGGATCGTGCAAACTAAGGCGCATCACGTATTTGTCAATACCAAATATGTTGAAATATTTGATGTACATGTCATTGACAGCCCTGAATTCATTGGCGAAATCCTCTTTTGAACAATAGATATGGGCATCATTCATGTGCAAGCACCTTACCCGCATGAGTCCGAAGAGCTCTCCGCTTTGTTCATAGCGGTAACAAGTGCCATACTCTGCAAGACGGAGCGGCAGTTCCCTGTAACTCCTGTTTTCAGCAGAAAATATTTTATGATGGTGAGGACAGTTCATGGCCTTCAGGTAGTACTTGACCCCTTCAAGTTCCATGGGAGGATACATGCTTTCCTGGTAGTAAGGAAGGTGTCCACTGGTGATGTAGAGGCTTTCCTTTGCAATATGTGGAGTAACCACACGCTTGTATCCTGCAGCAGTTTCTGTTTCCTTTGCCAATCGCTCTAATTCTTCAATAATGACGGTACCATTGGGCATCCACAGGGGAAGGCCAGGTCCTATGTTGTCATCAAAGGTGAAAATCCCCAACTCTTTGCCAAGCTTCCGATGATCTCTTTTTTTAGCTTCTTCCAGCATCAGGATATGCTCATCAAGTTCTTTCTGGTTCGGGAAACTCACGCCATATACACGGGTCAGCTGTTTGTTCTTTTCATCGCCCTTCCAATAGGCTCCAGCAATAGAAGTCAGTTTGATGGCCTTGATCAGGCCGGTATGAGGGATATGTGGCCCACGGCAGAGATCAGTAAATGCGCCTTGTGTGTAAAAGCTGATCTCTCCATCGGTGAGGCCCTGCAGCAGATCCAATTTGTATTCATCCCCTTTTTCGGTAAAAAAGGCAATGGCATCACCCTTTGAAATCTGCTTGCGAATGAAAATATTGTTTTGCTTGGCAAGTTCGCCCATCTTTTTTTCGAGATTGGACAATTCCTCTTCAGAAATTGTTTTGCCGCCAAGATCCATGTCGTAATAAAAACCCCTGTCAATGGCGGGGCCTACCCAAAATTTCACGCCAGGAAATGTAGCTTCAACCGCCTCTGCAAGCAGGTGTGCGGTAGAATGCCAAAAAGTTGATTTTCCGTCGGCATCGTCCCAGGTAATGAGTTTCAATGCAGCATCCTTGTTGATGGGAGTTGAGGCATCACTTACAACACCGTCAATGGAGGCAGCAATTACTTTTTTCGCCAACCCCTCTGAAATACCCTTTGCTACAGCCATGGGAGTTATGCCAAGCTCATAGCTTCTAACTGCACCATCCGGAAATTGAATATTGACCATTTTATATATGCGGTTGAATGTGAATGCTTAATTAACGGCAAATTTAACGAAGTATTGGGTAAGCCCCTCTTGAATTCATAATAATTTGCATTGTTGTGATTAAAAAAATGGAATTGTGTATTAATAAGATGAAAAACCATTCGTTTTCCCCTGAAACTCGAACTGTTTCAAGGGTATTGGCCCTTTTTGTATTTTCATTATTGATGTTGGGTTTTCAGCATGCAGCAGCCCAGAAAATGAGCGGACAATGGATTGGCGGATTCAGTTCAGCAGACGATCCTTCCGGATCAACCACAGATTATGTACTGGAAATTGAGTTGGCAGGAACGCAGGTGACCGGCTATTCTTACACGTATTTTTCCATCGCTGGCAAACGGTATTTTGTGATATGCAAGCTAAAAGGAAGTTTTGACAAGGGCAGCAAATCACTTTCTGTCAATGAAGTTGAAACAGTAAAAACCAATACACCTCCTGATTTCAAAAATTGCCATCAATCACATGAACTGACCTATCTGAAACAAGCCGACAAAGAGATCCTTTTGGGTAAATGGAAACCAGTAGAAAAAGGCAGTGACTGCGGGAAAGGCAATACTTCTCTGGAAAGAAAATTATTGGTCACAACACCGCCATTAGCAAAAAAAGACGAAAAAATTGCACCGAAAAAAATTGAATCCAATCCTACACAACAAAAAATTGTAGCGGATACTGAAGCAAAAGCTTTACCATCCATCAAGAAGCCATCGGATGATAAAACAAATACTACGCCAAAATCTGGTCAGCAGTCTTTAACAGAAAAATCTGCCGAGAAGAAAACGGATCCCAAGCCTATCATGCCCATGGAGGGAGGAAAGGCCAAAAATCTATCTGAGACTGCCAAAGAAAAGCTCACCCAAAGGAATGCACAGATCATCAAAACCATTGATGTTACTGGGCCATCAATAAAAATTGAAATATATGACAACGGGCAGGTAGATGGTGATACTGTATCCATTTTTATGAATGGGGTGCTGTTGATTCCAGCAAAAATGTTGACGGCCAAACCCATCACCATCAACATTGACGTCAATGAAAAAGAAGATGTTTACGATATTGTCATGTTTGCGGAAAGCATGGGCACTATTCCCCCCAATACTGCGTTAATGGTTGTAACAACTTCAACCAAACGATACGAGATCAACATCACATCAACTGAACAAACCAGTGGTTCAATTCGGCTTAGAATCAAACGATGAGGGTTAGAATTTGAAATTATAGGTAACGGATGGGATAGCAGGAAACAGGGAAACCTGCTTTGCCTGCACCTGCAAGGTTCCCGCAAACGCACTTCCGGTCTGGTCAAAATAAAGGAAATAAGGGTTTCTCCTGTTGTAAGCATTGTATAAGCTGAAGACCCAGCTTCCTTTTACTTTCCTTTCTTTCTTAGGCACTGGTAAATATGTTGCAGAAAGATCAAGGCGATGATACGGTGCCAGACGGTATTGGTTGATCTTGCTATACTGCTGGGTCAGCACACCCTCAACAAGGTAGAATTTTTCCGGGAGCGATGTAGCATTGCCTGTAGCGTAAACAAACACTGCAGAAAACTTCCACTTTGGATTCAATTCATATATACCAACAACAGAAAGGTCATTGCGGCGGTCAAACTTGGCAGGATATTTGTTTCCATTGTTCAGGCCGGGGAACTTGCGCCAAGACCACGCCAATGTATATCCAATCCATCCGGTGAACTTCCCTTTGGTTTTGTTGATGAAGAACTCTGCACCATAGCTCCAACCCTTCCCAAAAACAAATTCCTCTTCGGGATCTTTGATAGAAGGTGTATAACCCTCTCTGTACTCAATCTGGTTCTGCATTGATTTATAATACAGTTCAACTGAAGTTTCATAGGCGTTGTCCTTGAAATTCTTGAAGAATCCTGCTGCATATTGCCAGGACAACTGTGGCTTGACAAGAAGGGTGCTCGGCACCCAAACATCGGTTGGAAGTGTGGTACCGGAGTTGCTGACAAGATGAATGTACTGGCGGTTCCTGCTGACTGATGCCTTGATGGATGTTTGGTCATTCAAGGTATAGCGCAGGGTTGTACGGGGCTCGAATCCTGCATAAAATTTCACCTGTTCTCCTCGATCAAAAACGGTGCTGTCGAGTTTGTTTCCATTGGGATCCCGCTTGAACGACTTGAAAGGGCCAACCTGCTGAAAACCACTCCAGCGAAGGCCATAACTCAACTTCAATCGGTCATTCACCTCCCAATCATCCTGCACATAGGCACTTGTTTCCCTTGCATATTTTAACTGGGCATTGTTGGGATTGAAGTTGACAGAATCTTGCCTGCCGGAAACAACGGAGGGTGAAAAACGGTGAAAAGTATATTGTAGACCGTATTTCAGCTTGTGCTCTGGCGACAAATAATAATCCAGGTCTGTTTTGATGTTCACATCCCTTATGCCACTGCTGAGGGTAAAATCAAAATTATTCTGCAAGGCATTCAAGGCAAAATTATAATCGTTGTACACGACCGTTGTGTTCATGAACAGTTTCTTGTTGAATACATGGTTCCATCTTGCCGTAACGGTTGAGTTACCCCAGGGAATACCCACATTGAACTGGCGTTGCCTGTTCACGAAATCAAAAACATCCCTGCCGAAATACCCACTGATGTAGAGCCGGTCTTTGTTGGAAAACCGATAGTTGAATTTGGCATTAAAGTCATAGAAATAATATCCTGATCCGTAAAACTGACTGCTTTTTTTGATGAATGGCTTGATCAGTGCATCAATATAGGTACGCCTTCCAGAGACGATGAATGATGCCTTGTCTTTTTTGATGGGGCCCTGAATCGATAGCCGGGATGAGATCGATCCGATTCCTCCTTCAGCCTGCAACTTGTTCATGTTACCGTCTTTCATGGAGATATCCAAAACGGAAGACAATCGACCTCCGTATTGGGCTGGCATACCTCCTTTGATCAGGGTAGTATTTTTAATGGCATCACCATTGAATATGGAGAAAAAGCCAAACAAATGGCCAGTATTGTACACCACTGCATCGTCCAAGAGGATCAGGTTCTGGTCAGGCCCTCCTCCCCTAACATACAAACCGCTGTTTCCCTCACCTGCATTGGTTACACCAGGGAACAATTGCAGGGTTTTGAGAGGATCAAGTTCGCCGAATATCACCGGCACCGAGCGCATCCGGTTCATGCTGAGGTCAATTTGACCCATTTGTGCGTTGGTTACATTCGCATCCTTTCTTCTGGAAGAGATGATGATTTCCTGGGAGAGACTTGATTTCGATAAAACAGGAAGGTTGAGCTCCAGGTCAGCATGCAGGCTGATTTTCTTTTCAAATGGAAAATACCCAACAAAAGAAACAATCAGGGTATACTCTCCTTCAGGAAGGGTCAACGAGTAAAACCCATACTGATTGGTTCCTACAGCACGACCGGTTTCTTTGGCCTGAACGGTAGCGCCAATCAATGTTTCACGGCTAAGGGAATCCCGAACGTAGCCACTCAGCGTAAAACGGGTCTGGGCATTGAGCGCAACAGCATTCGAAATCAGGAAAATAATCAAGTAAAGTTTTCTCACAATTATCATTAACATCAGACAGGAATGAAAGTTCAAGACAAAGATATATAGTAACTTTGCGGCGCAAATATATTATATATGCTGGCAGGATTTCAGGACCTTACATTTGAATTTGGAGCGAGAGCAATCGTAGAGGAAGCCACTTGGCATATCCATCCGGGTGAAAGGATTGGATTGATCGGCTACAATGGGACGGGGAAGTCTACCCTGTTGAAATTACTTGCGGGTGAATACCTCCCGAGTGCAGGCACCCTGGAAAGAAGCCGGACAACAAGCATTGGATATTTACACCAGGACCTGCTCAGTTTTGATACGGAAGAAAGCATCCTTCAGGTAGCCATGGGCGCTTTTGAAAGGATCATGGAAATCCAAAAGGAAATCGATCAGCTTACCATAGAACTGGAACAATCAGAGGATGAGAAAAAACTCATCCGTTTTACCGACTTGTTGCATGAAATGGATGTGCTGGATGGCTACAACATAGAACACAAGACAGAAGATGTCTTGCATGGACTGGGATTCAAGCAGTCGGATCTTTCCCGTCCTTACAAGGAATTCAGTGGTGGATGGAGAATGCGCGTACTGCTGGCCAAGATGATCCTGATGAAGCCTGATCTGCTTATGATGGATGAACCTACCAACCACCTTGACCTTCCATCCATCGAATGGCTGGAGAAATACCTGATCCATTACCAAGGTGCTGTGGTAATTGTGAGCCATGATAAATTCTTTCTGGACAGGATGGTCAACAAGATTGTCGAGATCTACCAACGCAAACTCAATATCTATTCCGGCAACTACTCTTATTATGAAAAAGAGAAGTTGATCAGGATGGAAATGCAACAAAGGGCATTTGATAATCAGCAGGATTTTATCAGACAACAGGAAAGATTCATCGAAAGGTTCAAGGCCAAAGCTTCAAAAGCGGCTCAGGCACAAAGTGTCCAAAAGCGGCTTGATAAGATAGACCGTGTTGAAGAAGCTTCCATCGAAAGGCCCAATATTAGAATAAATTTCAGTGTTGACAAGACGCCCGGAAAAATCATATGTTCCTTAAAGAACCTCAGCAAAAAATTCGGAAACATTGAGATTGTTGACTGCGCAGATGCTGAAATAGAAAGGGGCGACAAAATTGCCTTGATTGGGGCCAATGGAAAAGGAAAATCAACTCTTTTGCGCATCATCGCAGACAGGGAAACATTTGAAGGTGAAAGGAACTGGGGACACAATGTTGACGAGAGTTTCTATGCACAGCACCAGCTGGAACACCTGAAACTGGATTATAATATCCTGGAAGAACTCCAGACAGCAGGAAGCAAGAAGACAGACATGGAGCTGCGCACCGTGCTGGGATGTTTCCTATTCAGTGGTGATGATGTAGATAAAAAAATCAAGGTATTGAGTGGAGGAGAAAAAGCCAGGGTTGCCTTGGCCAAAACCATCATCAGCAAGGCCAATTTCCTGATGCTGGATGAACCGACCAATCACCTTGACATGCACTCCGTTGATCTGCTGGCAGATGCCTTGGACAAGTATGAAGGAAGCATGATCTTGGTTAGCCATGACCGTTATTTCATCTCCAAAACAGCCAACAAGATCTGGGAAATTGTAGACGGAAAAATTGTTGAATTCAAGGGTGGTTATACAGAATGGTGTGAGTGGAAAGAAAGGATGGAGAAGAATGCAGTAAAAGAACAGCTCAACAAAAAAGAGGCAAAGCCTGAGCCGGTAGTTGAAAAGAAAAAAGAAACTACTCCCCCACCCAGCCAAGCTCTTCAGGGAAACAACGCCATTGATAAGGACAAGCAAAAAGAGAAGAAAAAACTACAGAGACAGTTTGATGAATTGGAAATGAAAATTCAAGGATTGAAAAAAAGCAAAGCAGACGCTGAAACTGCCTTGGCCGATCCTGCCATTTACTCCAACAGGAATGCATTTGCTGAAGCTGAATCAACATACAATCGATTGCAGGCAGAACTGATCAGCAGCGAAAAGCAATCTGAAACAGTTTTCGAAGCCCTGATGAATTTGGATTAGCCAGTCAAATGAATCGTGTTTTTTATTAAATTGCTGTATGACCCAACTAAAAAGGCGTGAAGCCATCAAACAACTCTTCTGCATAACTGCAGGAGTGGCACTCATTCCCTCCTGCATGAGCGATCGATCCAAATCAGCAATCTTGTTAAAAAACATCAAGATCAGTGCTGAAGAAGAATCCATGCTGGCAGCACTTTGTGAAACCATCCTACCCAAAACGGCAACACCAGGTGCAAAAGAACTTTCTTCACACCTTTTCGTGCTGACCATGGTAGATGAATGCAGGAAAAAAGAAGATCAACTGCAATTCATCAGTGGCATGAAGGCATTTCAGGATAAATGCCAAGCTTACAAAGGAAAAGACTTCAAAAGCAGTACGCCCGAAGATAAAAAGGCCATCCTAGAGGCCATCATCGCTGAAAAGGATGACAGCAATGACCTGAAATATTTTTTCAAAACAGTCAAGGGCCTGACCATACAATCCTATACTGCATCTGAATTTTTCATGACCAAGGTACAGGTCTATGAATTGATTCCTGGCCGTTACCATGGCTGCGTTCCCGCATAACAACCTTCAACCAACTGAATCATGGGCAATACCAACAATAAATTTGATGTAATCGTTATTGGATCCGGCTTGAGTGGCGGATGGGCAGCAAAAGAATTTACAGAGAAAGGACTCAAAACCCTGGTCCTGGAAAGAGGCCCGGAAGTAAAACATTTGAGGGATTATCCGACAACCAACATGATGCCCTGGGAGTTCCCCCATAGGAACGAAATGCCCCAGGCCATAAAGGATGCCAATCCTGTGATCAGCAAATGTTATGCTTTCAGAGAAGATGCAGCCCATTTTTTTGTGAAAGACAATGAGCACCCTTATACACAGGAAAAACCTTTCGATTGGATAAGGGGTTATCAAACTGGGGGGAAATCATTGATGTGGGCCCGCCAAACACAGCGATGGAGTCCATTTGACTTCGAAGGCCCAGCCCGTGATGGATTTGCCGTAGACTGGCCCATCCGTTACAAAGACCTGGCCTCCTGGTACAGTTATGTTGAAAAGTTTGCAGGCATCTCTGGCAACAGAGACAATATACCTTCATTGCCTGACGGGGAATTTCTGCCATCCCTTGAACTCAGCTGTGTTGAAAATTATTTCAGCGATTTTGTAAAGAAAAATTTTGAAGGGCGCCATGTGATTTATGGAAGGTGTGCACACCTGACTGTTCCCCAAAAAATCCATTTGGAACAAGGAAGGGCACAGTGTCAGAAAAGAAACCTTTGCCAAAGGGGATGTCCGTTTGGCGGCTATTTCAGCTCCAATTCAGTGACGCTACCCTGGGCTGAAAAAACAGGAAACCTCACCATGATTTCCGGCGCAGTTGTGCATTCTATCATTTATGATGAGAAGAGCGGAAAAGCATCTGGTGTTGCGGTGATCGATGCCAAAACACACAAGGCTACCGAATATTTTGCCAGGGTAATCTTTGTAAATGCTGCGGCACTCAATACCAATCTCATTCTCCTGAACTCAACATCAAAGCGTTTCCCCAATGGATTGGGCAATGACAATGGATTGCTGGGTAAATACGTGGCATTTCATAATTATCGTGCCAGGGTATCAGGCAAATATGAGGGATTTCTGGACAAAACAACAGATGGCAGGAGCCATACAAGTGCTTATATCCCAAGGTTCAGAAATGTCGAAAAACAGGAAACGGATTTCTTGCGGGGCTATGCCGCTGGTTTTTCAGCCAACAGGGGCATTAAAAGAAATACCGATGGATTTGGAGAAGAACTAAAAAATAACTTGGATAAAAAAGAACTGGGGCCCTGGAATGTGGGATCACACATGATGGGTGAAACCATCCCCAAGGAAAGCAATTACGTTGCATTGGACAAAAACAAAAAAGACGAATGGGGCATGCCTTTGCTGAGCATCAGCATTGATTATGATAACAATGATGAAAAAATGGTCAAGGATTACCAGGAACAAATGACCATGATGTTTGAAAAAGCCGGTTTCCATGATATCACCACAAACGATTCAAAACAAGCACCTGGCCTTGACATCCATGAAATGGGTGGTGTTCGTATGGGTCACGATACCAAAACGTCTATGCTCAACAAATGGAACCAGCTCCATGAATGCAAGAATGTTTTTGTAACCGATGGTGCCTGTATGACTTCCACTTCTACCCAAAATCCATCGCTCACTTATATGGCCTTGACAGCAAGGGCTGCGGATTATGCCATGAGTGAAATGAAAAAGGGGAATTTGTAGATTTTTACTTTTACATACTATAAAGACAATAAAAAACCCGATCAACATTGATCGGGTTTTTTATTGCAAGGCAATTTGAACTGAATGATAATATATTTTTTAGCATTGATCTCGGATTGATTATTTTGGAATATTAAGCAAGAGGCTATATTTGAAACCATTGATTTTTATTGGTGACATTGATATTACCCTATTCCTATGTTTACAAATTTTATGCAGATTGTTTTGACAAGGCACCAACAAAAAAGGCAAATACCATGTCCTATTGAATTGGAAAACTTCATCAAGGGCTTGTTATCAATGCTGATACCCGCATTTAGCGATAGCATGATTCAGGATATGACTGAACTTGAAATTGCATTCGAAAAAAACAAAAAAGACCTTGAAAAAATCCTTCTTTACTGGAAAGATGAAATGCATGATGACATAGAAGAACAAATCATTACTTATTATAGGTCATTGCCTGCCATTGAGGAGCTTTTGATGAAAGATGGATCTGCTATATTGGCCGGAGATCCAGCTGCAAAAAGCATCGACGAAGTGCTAAGCACGTATCCTGGATTCTTTGCCATTTGCATATACAGACTGGCACATCAGCTTTATTTTCAAAAAATCCCTTTTTTACCCAGGATGTTGACTGAATATGCACACAGTAAAACCGGCATTGATATTCATCCAGGAGCTGAGATTGGACAATATTTTTTTATAGACCACGGAACTGGAATTGTGATTGGCGAGACCACCAACATTGGGGATCATGTAAAACTTTATCAGGGAGTTACCTTAGGAGCATTGAGTGTCAAAAAAGGAATGGCAGATACCAAGCGACACCCAACCATTAAGGATCATGTGGTTATTTATGCTGGAGCCACGATTCTTGGTGGTGACACAATCATAGGTGAGCATACAACGATTGGAGGCAATGTATGGGTCACACAAAGCATTGATCCTTATGTTTCGGTGTACAACGAGCCAAAACTAATATTTAAAAAGAAAAATGGACATGGCAACACTCATTGATTTTATAGGGAATACACCTTTGGTAGAACTGAAGCAGATCAATCCGAATAAAAACGTCCGGTTGATGGCTAAACTCGAAGGACATAATCCAGGCGGGAGTGTCAAAGACAGGACAGCATTGGGTTTGATCCAAGGTGGATTGGAAAGTGGCTTAATCACCAATGATTCAAAACTCATTGAAGCAACAAGTGGTAATACGGGTATTGCATTGGCCATGATTGCCCGATTGAAAAACCTGTATCTGGAACTGGTCATGCCTGAAAATGCAACAAAAGAACGGATATTGACCATGAAAGCTTTTGGTGCACATGTTATTCTAACACCTGCAGAAGCAAGTATGGAGGGGGCTATCGATTTCGCCAAGGGAAAAGTAGAGAAGGAAGGATATGTTACATTGGATCAATTTGGCAATTCACATAACCCTCAGATGCATTACAAAACAACTGGTCCGGAAATATATCTTGATACGAAGGGTGAGGTCTCACATTTTGTGTCAGCCATGGGGACTACTGGAACCATCATGGGGGTTTCAAGATATTTGAAGGAACAAAATAAAAATATTCAGATCATAGGAGCACAACCTGCTGAAGGAGCCAAAATTCCCGGCATCAGGAAATGGCCGGAAGCCTATATGCCTAAAATATTCGACAGATCAAAAGTGGATCAGATATATGAGGTTACCGAAACAGAAGCAAAAAATATGGCAAGGCGACTTGCTAAAGAAGAAGGTGTATTTTCTGGAATGAGCAGTGGCGGTGCTGTTGCTACTGCGCTTAAAGTCATATCTGGTTTGGATAAAGGTGTAGTTGTTTGTATTATCTGTGATCGAGGAGATCGGTATTTATCTACAGACCTTTTTGAATTCAGTTAAAATGATTTCAATTCATTTACCTGAGCGCTGATTCTTTCAACCAATTGTTTATTCCCCTTTAGATTATAACATTGAATACCAATGGGAATATTCAGCCCAAGATCAATAGCAACATATTTCACAAGACCTTTAACATCAAAGTTACCCTCACCAAGTGGAAGTATATAGTCTCCCCAAATATTGGATTTTGAAGAGATGGTATTGTTCGCACCATTGATGCTGATCATTTTAAGATATGGCGCAAGTGTTTCAATTTGTTTGTTTAGCGTATTCCGCTCATCCATATTCGTTGTCGCTAACCAATGACAGAGGTTAAATGTCAGTCCCAAATTGTTTTTGTTAGCTTTTTTTGCAATCCAAGCGGCATGATCCGTTCTTTCCACATAAAAGTTTACATGCGGATAAATGGCAACTTGGAGACCTGATTCATCTGCCAAATCGGCCAACTTCCTGAGCAACTGAATGGCGATTTTATCAACCCCTTTATCGCGGAAGTGGAGGGATACTCCATTTTTTTTAATGATATAAGGGCAAATGATGGTGCCTGAACCTTTCAACATTTTAATTGCATCGATCAATCTGGGGTCAAGTTCTGGTTCATCCAAATTAAGCTTGGTATAGAGGGATGATGGTTTGAAACCAAGGTTTAGAATGGCCTTGAGTTTTTCATTGAAGTGATCAAGCTCAGAAATTTCTATGCCATTGAACCCTGACGCTTTGATGAGTTTAGCCTTCTTTTCAAATGAATTGTATACAGCATCATTGGAGAGTGCACTCTCAAAAACAAAAAACTCGTTTGAAATTTTTTGTGAATAGTTAAACTGACAGGCAATCAACAAAGTAATCAGCAGTAAATACTTCATGGAATAAATCTAAGAAAAAAGAAATAGTAATTGGCCTTTTTCAGTATTTATGATGATATCTGTTAACTAGAGAGGCTTAGAAGGTCAAAAAGTCACCCATTGGAACAAGGCTCCTGTAATCAAATTTGCATAGTTGCCTATTACATTGCTAAGCACACCCAGGATGATTCCAAGAGAAGCCAAGCCAAGGTGGAATGAAACGGCAACAACAGAAGCGGATGCTGGCCCTCCAATGTTTGCCTGACTACCGATGGCAATATAATGCCATGGAGCTTTTATTAATTTTGCTCCTACAACCAAAAAAAACAGATGCATCAAAAGCCACATTATGCCAATGATAAAAAATGAATAGTCCAATGTAATGTTGCCCAACTCAAGTTGAGAACCTATTGAAGCAATCACAAAAAACAACATGGTATTCCCCAATTTTGTCCAAAATTGGATTGCATTTTTAAACAAGTTGGTAATTGACAAAACCAACCCGAATGTAGTTGCAAATAAAATCAGCCAAAATGATTTTTTTTCAAGAAAGGAAAAAGTATCGGAATCAGCCATTGTAAGTTTGGTGGTGAAATAGGAAGAACAAAAATCAGACAAAAAAATTATCAAAAGGTAAACAAGTCCCAATACAATAAACTGGAAAAAATAGGCCTGAAATTTCTTTTTACCAACGACCGCATTTTCCTTCTGTTCAGTTTCAATTGATGTAAAATCAATCTCCTTTCTGCCCGTCAGCCAACGATTGATGGGATGCTGAATTTTCACTGAATACAGCAAAAAAAACATCCAGATATTTTGCAAAATGACGTCAGCTGCAAGTGAAGTCAGAAAAAGTGATTCACTGCTGCCGTAGACTTCTTTCATACTGAGTAATCCAGGAGTGCCATTGATCCAGCTTCCCGCAATACAAATCAGTCCTCTCCAGGTAGCTTGCTCGCCTGCAGCAGTTAACACAACTGGATCAATTAAACCGTATACATACAATGAAATGGGTCCACCAATTACAATACCGAGTGTTCCAAACAAAAAGACAACCAATCCTTTCCTAGTAAGGTTAAGCAGGTCAGGAATGTGAATGATGGAAGTAAGTAAAATGAGGCTTACCGGCAAAATGACATCCATGGAAAGTTCTCGGATTGTATTTCCCTTGGCAACAAGGCCTGAATTGGTTGCAATCGTTGGAAGTAAATACAAGAACAAAATGGGTGGAATCCATTGATATAATTTTTTAAAAAAGCCTGCAGACTTTCCTGAAGACCAAGAAACGAATACAGTTATACCGGCAATCAATAAGATGGAGGGAAGCTCTACAATTGCATTCATTGTTTCAATGTTGACGGCATTAGTCTCTGTAATTTAAGGCCGGAGTTCGGTTTCCAATGAGTGGAATATAGTTGAAATTTTCGCCTCGTGCCTTTTTCCATTCTGCCTTTGCCTTTTCAATGATGGTTTTATCATTCAGCAAGTCAATACCCATTAAGGTCAATGTTTTGGCCGCGACCATCATGCCCTTGGTTCCAATCTCTGTACCGCCACAGGCAACTGCTTGCCAGCTATGCGAAGGAGTACCCGGAACCCAGGTAGCAGCCCTAAGACCAACTGTTGGAACTACCCAGCTGACGTCAGCAACATCTGTAGAACCTCCTGAACGATTGTCTTCACCCAATTCCTTGTATGGCTTTATTTTAGCTGCATCATCAATTGAAGGTTTTTCCCCGATGAATGATTGTTGAATTTTATTGCCGAATGCAACTTCATCTGAAGTATAGGTTACACCACCCACCTTTGACATATTTTCATGCATATACCTGGACAGAATATCAACGGGTAGCACTTCATACACCCCTCCAATGATTTCATATTCCATTTTAGTTCCTGTACCAAGAGCAGCACCCTGCCCAGCGCTAAGAAGGCGATCAAACAAATCCATGAGTACATCTCTGCGGGGATGTCTCATGTAATAATATACTTCAGCAAAATCCGGAACCACGTTCGGTGCTTTTCCTCCATTGGTAATGATATAATGCATTCTGGTATCTGAGGGAATATGTTCCCTCATCAAATTGGCCATGAAGTTCATTGTCTCAACGCCATCCAATGCAGAGCGTCCATTTTGTGGGGAGGCAGCTGCATGCGCTGATGTACCCTTGAACCTGAATTTGGCTGTTTTATTCGCCAGTGATGTATATGGATTGGCTTCGTTTTTACTGTCAGGATGCCAATGCAACACTACATCTACATTAGTGAAAAGCCCTTCTCTGACCATGTATACTTTTCCTGAACCACCCTCCTCTGCAGGAGTACCAAAAACTTTAATGGTACCATTGATTTTATTTTTTTCCATATGGTTCTTTAACTCAATGGCAGAAGCAGCAGATGCCACACCAAACAAATGATGACCACACCCATGGCCCGCTAATCCGCCCATAGGTGATTTTTCCGGACTGGCTTGTTGAGAAAGTCCTGGTAATGCATCAAACTCCGCCAAAATGCCAATCACAGGAGAGCCAGATCCAAAGGTTGCAACAAAAGCCGTAGGTATCCCAGCAACACCTGAGTCTATGCTAAACCCATGATCACTCAATGTTTTCTTTAGCAATGAAGAACTTTTAACCTCCTTGTATCCAACCTCTGCAAAATTCCATATCTGAAATGCCCGCTCTTTGTAATAGTCATAGTGTAGATCAAGATTGGCAATTGCCCGATTTTTCTGTACCATTAGACCATCAAGGGGTGTTTTTTTTTGTGCAAAAACAACTATGTATGTAGTTAAGGCAAGCGTCAAAAGGAAAATGATTCTTCTGTTCATTCAGAAAATGTTGGGGGATAAATAATAAAAAAACAAGGCTCCCCAAAATGGAGAGCCTTTATCAATATAAAACAGTTTATTGATTTACTTGAGTTTTCAAATATAAATCAGGTATTGGTTTGGGCAAATTGGAATTTGCATTGATTTCATTTTGTGCATAGATCACCCTTTCTGGGTGTTGGGTAGCCGTTGGAGTGGTGAAGGGAATTGGAACATTCACATCATTTTCAGCCTTGCGCAACCTTCTTGCATCGTTGAATGGAAGAATGGTACCATACAATGAAACATAGCGTTCTTCAATGATTTCTCTCATCAAGGCCTTGTCTGCAGTAAGTGTACCCCTGTTTTCAATACCACCTGGATTGAAATCAGCAGCAACATACGCATCATACAAAATGGTTCCCCCTGTTGCAGGTGCTGCGGCCAAACCGAGGTTGGTTCTCAAATGAGCTCTTAGCCTGTTTAGCTGAAGAAGCCCCTCAGCAAAACCAACAGTTCTCATGCCTGCTTCGGCAAGAATCAAGAGGTTCTCTTCAAATGTAACCAAAGGCATAGGAGCATTTTTAGCTGCAACACCAAGTTCGGTAGTTGCGGCTGTTCCTGTGATTCTATAGTATCTTGCCCTGGCGTCTTCATTGGTTTTGGTATTGTTTCTGTTACCAACAGCAGTTGCTCTTAGGAGGTTTTCATGCATGTAAGAACCTGCAGTAGCAAGGAACCCACCCCGTTGGTCAATCAGGGTATTCAACAGGTTGAAATCACCATCTGCAACCAATGCAGGGGGAACAAATTTCCAAGACAAATTCGAAGCATTGATTCCATTGAGCGCTGAAGCATAGGCCTTGGCATATTCCTTGGTTTCCATAAAGTACCTGGCTTTTAAGGTATGTGCAATCCTCAACCAGGTGGTACTTCTACCGGCAAAAAAAATATCATTTGAAATAACTGCCAAAGGAGATACCGCTGTCAATTCTACAATGGCCTCATCCAATAGTTTTTGGATTCCGGCATATGCATCGGCCTGTTTGTCAAACTTAGGGATTGGGAATGCATTGTTAGCCCTTTCTGAAAAAGGGATGTCACCATACAAAGCGGCAGCTGTACCCAGGGCATTGGCTTCTATTATCTTGGTAATCCCTGAGTAAGACTTGTTGTCTGGAAGTTTTGCCCTGATTACACTGGCCTGTTTTGCTATACCTTGATAAATGTATGTCCAGGTGTCATTAGACTCTTCACCTGAAATACTGTATTCTCCCAAACTTTTATAGAGCAGTGTAGCACCTTTGTATTGCCCCATCCACATGGCAGTAATGCGTTGAATATGGCTTACCTGAACTGTAATGTTGGCCAATTCTATTCCTTTCAGCAAGGTTTCTGCATTGACCGCAGTAGGGTTATTGGGATCAATATTCTGTCCTTCGTATACTTTTGAGCAGGAAACCATCAAGGTGGTAAAAACTGCTATGATCAATATTTTTTTCATGTTTGTCATTTGAAGATTGCGATTAGAAATTCAGTTTAACAGTGAACAACCAGGAACGAGTGGAAGGGTTGGTGAAAAATTCCTGACCAAAACCATTGTTCACACCAGACTGATTGACTTCTGGATCGAAGCCAACGATATCTGTCCAAAGGAAAAGATTTCTTCCTGTAAGTGAAAAACGCATTGAACTGAACTTGGTTGCTTTTTTGGATCCTGGGGTACTGAGCGTATAACCCATTGAAACTTCCCTCAACCTTGTCCAGCTTGCATCTCCGATGAAAAACTCACGTATTGCAGCCGCGCCTAAACCAGCACCGCGTGAAGTATACCATGCTTCATCCAAAAGCACATTTCCTTTACCATAATTGCCAACATTACCCCTTACTGTTGTTCCTGCAGGGAAAGAAACACCATTTACATTTTTCAATGTTTCCGACAATGTAATTTCTTTTGAAACATCTTCATGGGTTCCAAAATTGTAAAGTACAGATCTGGTTCCTTCAGAAATATCTCCACCTTGTGCGGTTTCAAAAAGAATATTGAAATCCAGGCTCTTGTAATTCATGGAAATACCTGCTCCACCTCTCCAATCTGGGTTTGGATCTCCAATTACACCTTGTTCGTTGTCAATATTGGGAAAGCCATTGGCATCCAAAACAAAATTACCCTTGTCATCCCTTAAAGCACGAGGACCCCACAGTACACCAAGCTGGTATCCTTCAACTGCCCTGGAGCTTACAGACTGTGTGGTCAGGTCAATTGTTCCAGCTCCACTCAGGCTTATCACCTTGTTCCTGTTTCTGCTGAAATTGGTAAATACTTGAAAGTTCAAATCTTTCTTTTTAATCAGATCGTATTTCAAATCCGCTTCAAAACCCCTGTTTTGCATGTTTGCGGCATTGCTGTACTGGCTGGTGAATCCACTGGATGGAGGCAGACCTACATTCAACAGGATATCTGTTGTCGTATTTTGATAGTAGGACATTGAGAGACTGAGTTTGTTGTTCAAGAAACGTAAATCTGTTCCAAACTCCCACTCCGTCTTGATTTCAGGCCTAAGATTGTCGTTCCCCTTAACATTATTCAATCTGTATCCACCCCCAAAATTGGTAAGTGCCAATCCATCATCGTATGCATTGTACACGCCAGTTTCATAGGTAGTTGCAAAATTATAGGCAGTTGGTTGAACACCAACCTTGCCCCAAGCAACCCTTATTTTACCAAAACTTAAGAAATTCTCATTCTGGAAAGCAGGTAGTTTACTGAACTGCCATGCTACGTCTGCTGATGGGTAGAAGAAATTTTTGCTGATGGTTGAAGCGGCCTCTAATGCACCAGAAACATTCACAAACAGTTGATCTTTGTACTCAAGATTTGCGGTAGTATACCCACGATTGGAACTTCTGTGCAAAAGGCTGTTGATGACACGTGTATTGGCATCAGCAGAAAGAATGAAATTTTGAAGATTGATATCATCCAAAAAATTAGTGGCCTGGCCATAAAGGATGTCTCTTTTGCGGTCATTGGCATTTGCACCAACAATCAAAGTACCTTTCAAATCAGCTGTCAGGTCGGTACTAGCCCTTGCAATAAAATCAATGTTCTTTTCAATTTCACCAATTTTTTCATTGCGATAACTGCCCACAGACCTTTCGCCGGCTGAGCCTACAGGAAAGAAATACACGCGGCCATCATTTGTTGCATCAATACCACTTCTGAGGATAAGGTCTAACCAAGGAAGTGGGTTTGAAGTAACCTCAGATGAAATAAGGAAACGATTTACATTAGAATTGGCTACTTGATTGTAGATAGTCCAGAGAGGGTTGTTGAAAGTCGGTTGAACATTATCACCCCTGTACCTACGGTATGACCTGTGCCTGTTCCTGAATTCAACCCCATTATTATCATAAAAACTTCCAATATAATCTGTATTGTCAAAATCTGGAGCGGTCCTCAGCAATCCAAGGTACAAACCAGCAGTGTTTGAGTTGTTTTGGACCCTGTCAGACTTTACGTTGATAAAAGCAGCTTTGTTGCTGAATTTGATGTACTTGCCAAGATTATGATCAGAATTCAAGCGAACTGAATTACGGGTATAATTGCTGCTGGCTTTTATTATACCGGTTTGCGTTAAATTTTCAAGACCAAGGAAAAATTTAGACTTATCATTTCCGCCACTCAAAGAAAGTGAATTTTGCCAAAAATTACCTTTCCCAAATACTGCATCAAAATTCTTATCAACATAGTTATTATTGTTGTTTTTACCTCCGTTGACTTGTGTAGCCGTTCCCGGCGCTACTGTATAATATTTATTACCGGTAGCATAGCCTTGAAAATAAGAAGTTCCAGATACAACGTCTTCAGCCCCAGAGCGATTGGCAATTTTATCCCCCCATGAGTTAGTAGCAGTGGGGTTAAATCGTCCAAGTGAACCTTGGCCAAACGTCTTTTGCATGGGATGTTTCCTGTTGATCTCATCTACAGAATAGGATGAGCTGAATGAAATGTTCAATGATCCAGCCTTGCCTTTTTTTGTTGTTATCACAAGCACTCCATTGGCAGCCCTTGAGCCCCACAATGCTGAAGCTGATGCTCCTTTTAAAACCTGAATGCTTTCAATATCATTTGCATTGATGTCGTTGAGCCTTGATTGCTGAACAACACCGGTACCAGTTGAACTGGAACCATTTCCATGAATTTCTGAATTACTGATAGGAATACCATCTAATATGATCAATGGCTCAGATGAACCTGTAATGGTGTTGGCACCCCTGATTCTGATGTTTGCTCCTGAGCCAGGATCACCGGTTGACCTGGTGATTGAAACGCCAGATGCTTTACCTGCCATTCCCTGCAACAGACCAGTTTCTCCTGAACGAACAACTTCTGGGGCACCAATTTTTGAACTGGCTGTACCGAATTTGTCTGCCCTTTCTTGAAAGCCAAGCACCGTTACGACTACACTTTCAAGTTCTGCAGTAGCAGGCTTCAAAATGATATTGAAGGTGGAAAGATTGCCAATAGCAATTTCTTTTGACACATAATTGGTGAAACTTGCTACAATGATGTCTGATTTTCCTGGAACAGTTATTTTAAATGATCCATTTGCGCCGGTACTTGTAGCAACTTTAGTACCCTTGATTGTGACAGTTGCTCCTGCAAGCGGAGTACCATCATCGCTGGAGACTGTACCTGAAATTTCTTTTTGTTGGGCGAAGGAGAAGAGACTGCATCCCAGCACCAACAAAAAGGAAAAAATAGAGTTTTTAATCATAGTTTAACATTTTAGTGGCGCAATATTACAGCATAATGCCATTGTTGACCATAAAAAAATGAAGTATCCACACATCTGTGGAAAAACAATTAGGAGTTCAGTACATTGAATATACCAAACGTAAAACCCGATTACAGGGGAGATAAAACACTGAAAGGATTTAACATTTTAAGGGTAAAACACGAAAACAAAGACCCTACTCTTATGCATTTCAAAGCGTAGAATTCACGCATCCCAATACATATAATAAATTAATTTTATGCTTAATTTATTGTATATCAAGTAATTGCATGTTTTAAAATCATATAGATTATCGTAATTCTACAAAGTTCTTTTTCTAAGAGCAAATTTTTTAACAAAATTTAAATTCTGAATCAATTATCTTTATCCACAAATAATACACAAATTCATTTATCTTTATTAACAAATAATACACATATTCATGTTGAAAAGTATTAAAAAGACCTTTGAATGAGTAGGATGATTTCATTCCCCGCAAATCGGCAACCATTGGGGCAACTTAAATTTTCGAAGACTCTTTCGGCTCATGCCCCTGATTGGGTAGTGGCCTCTTTTAAAATGCATAAAGCTGGTCCAACATCCAAAAAATGGGGTTCTACGTATAAATACATAATGAACGTAGTATTAGATTCAGTGTATTTAGGTGTTAATACTTGATTTGTTTAAAATTTTAGGCTCCACACAATAAAATAAAAAAATCCATCGTCATAGCCCGGTAACCATTCAATACCCCTATCATGAAAAATTTAAGTATATCAACCATTGTCATCTTTTTCCTTTCCATTGGATTAGGATTCAAAGCAGAAGCACAAAGACTATTTGATGTAGCTCCTGACCATGTTCAATCCCAAAATAAATTGATTGAAGATGCCTTAACAATGAATACAATTGCTTCAGTAGATAACACACTCTTTAAAAACTTCCGTGTTACTGAAATCATCAAATCAAACAAAAAAGTACACGAAAATCTTCAAACTGTAGCAATTGAATATTCAAACTACAACAATGCAAAGTCAATTGTACAACCAACTGGTTTACCAACCCCGCTAATACAGGATATGGCCAAAGAGGTTTATGTAAAATCATATAAAGTTGATTATAAAGGAGGTACACGTCATTTTCCTTCAAGTGTTGAAGGTGAAGCTTTCATGAGACAGCTAAACAATGACTATCAAAAGAATATAATATCTAACCCTGGAAATGTTATTGGATATTACACGTCAAGCTTAGTACAGGGGCTTGTTGATTATGGCAGGTGGTACAACAAAGCGCTACAAATCAAATAAAAAATATTATCAGATTTCTACCCAGAAAATAGCATAAAATCGTAAAGCACTGGGAGTGATTTCAGAGAAAGAGTTGTGATCCCGATTGGATTCGAACCAATGACCTACAGCATTGAAATCTATTCCTTTCTCGGACAAATCATCCAGAAAAACTCAGATTCACTGCTAAAATACCCCAAATGGTCAACTGATAAGGCAACTTTTAAACTGAGTTGCTTAAACCTACAAATCACTGAAGAAAGCAGGCAAATGCCTGCTTTTTGCATTATAAACCAATAAGTTATGATTAGAATCAGTTTCTACCAATTGCTTTCAAAGGGAAAAACTAAAAACGAAGGACCCGTTTATATGCGTGTAAAAGGGTTGGACAGAAGATTGAATATATCTACTGGATTATGCCAACCATCATCAGATTGGGACAAAAAGAAGGAAAGATTTAAACTGAAGCACCCCAATGCCTACAATCTAAACAGTACCATTCAGCAAATGGAAGATAAAATATGGTCATATATAGAAGAAAAGACCAAAAAGAAGGAACAAATAACCTCTGATGCCATTAAAAACTTCCTAAAAGGCAAAGAGAAACCCAAAGACACCCTTTTATCTGCCTTTGACTACTTTATCAGCAACCATTGCCAAAGTCTGAATAAGGGTACTACTAAGCACTATATATCCACTAAAAACAAATTATCCTCATTCCTTTCTGTAAGGTTCCCCAAATTTAAACCATTCGGATTTAGAGATTATTTTCTAACTTAAATGGTTTAAACATGAAAAAGAAGAACTTTTCAGAGGCACAAATTGTGTCGATTTTGAGAACACAGGAAACTGGCAGGACAGTCAGGGACATTTGTCGCGAACATGGTATTAGTTTATCGACCCCTTAATTCTTGGACAAAATGGGGTTAAAATTTGAGACAATATCGGATATTTTTTCAGTTTTATAGGGTCCGGATATAAGGTCATTTTCGCGGAGGTACTGTTCAGGTGATTTTCTTCCAAGTGCTCCATGCTTTCGATGGTTGTTATACCATTCATAATACCGGTTAAAAATCATCTGTGCATGATAAATGGATTCAAATTCATACCGCTCAACAACCTCACGCTGAACATTGCTGTGCAGGGCTTCGATATAGGCATTCTCTTCAGGAGTAGCCACATGGGTAAACTCCTGGTTAACACCTTTATCCTTCAAGAACTGCCTTACCACGCCTGCAATGAACTGTGAGCCATTGTCGTTTCTAAGTGTGATTCCCTCTATCTTGTACTCCATCAGCAAAAGGGATAACAAAATAATCACATCGCCCTTTTTGATATTGAACCGAAGCATGTGTGTTAATACCTTACGGCTAAAAGCATCGATCACTGTCAAAAGCAGAGCATTCCTTTGGGCTCCATGGATATGGATGTACTTGATGTCCATACACAAGTGTTCAAGCGGTCTTTCTGCTTTGATCTTTCTAAAACGTACAAACTGTCTTGGAACCCCTGTAGATCCAATCTTGCGGTTGAACAATAGGTTGTGAAGCTTCATCAACCGGTAGACCTTTTTATGGTTAATGATGTACCCCTTTACCTTGAGCTCATCCCAGACGTTCTTGTATCCATAACAGCAAAACTCCTGCTGGAGAATGGTTTCAACATCTTTCAGGACAACCGTGTTTTCAACCAGTTCACCATCTTGGGTAACAGTCATTTCGCTAGGCTTGCGTCCACGTAGACCATCACCTCGCTTGTAATAGAAACTGCTGCGTGGAACACCTGACCAAGTTAAAAGATCTTGCTTAGTAATCATAGGTTTTGATTTGAACTGCTCCATTACCTCGACCGACGCTGCTCGAGGGATTGACTTTTTTTTAAAAGCTCAGTCTTGAACTCCAGTTCAATAGATTGTTTGGCCACGATATTTTTCAGCAAACGAATCTCTTCCATTACTGCATCCAGTTCTGGATTACGTTGCCTGGAATACGATTGAAGATTGGAGACACCGCCTTCGTTAAAATTCTCTTTCCACCTTCTAAACACCGAAGGAGAAAGTTGGTGTTTACGCAATGTCTGGGTAACTCCAAACTGATCTGCTTCATTGATAATTGACAGTTTCTCCGAAGCCGAGAAACTCCTTCTTGCTTTTGACATATTTCCTAAATTTAGTAACTTAATTGATTAAACAATTATGTCCAGCTATTTAGGGGGTCAATACATTAGTGACGCCACCTTTTACAATTGGAAGGCAAAGTATGGCGGGATGGAAGTGAGTGATGTGGTCCGGATGAAAGATCTCCAAGATGAGAATGTCAGGTTAAAACGAATTGTTGCGAATCTGACTTTGGAAATTGATGCTGTAAAAACAGTACTTGAAAAAAAGTACGGAGGCCTGACGATAAACGAGAGGCGGTAGAACTTTTGGTTCAGGAGAAGTTGAGTGTTCGTCAGGCCTGTAAACTGGTCTCTTTGCCCAGATCTGCGATGACATATAAAAAGGTTTGCAGGGATGATAGTTCTTTGATTAAAGCCTTGAACGAACTGGTAGAAAAGCACCCGTCCATTGGGTTTTGGAAGTGTTACTACCGGCTTCGTAGAAAAGGATTGGATTGTAATCATAAGCGACTGTACCGTGTTTACACCATGTTGAAACTCAACATAAGAAGAAAGCCAAAGCGAAGAATTCCTGAGCGGGTAAAGGAACCCCTTCTAGTTCCTGAGGGAATGAATAAAAGCTGGAGCATGGATTTTATGTCGGACAGTTTGGTTGATGGCAGACGGTTCAGGCTACTTAATGTCATGGATGATTATAACCGTGAATCTCTTGCCATTGAGGTGGACACTTCGCTAACAACCCTAAGGGTTATCAGAGTGCTGGAGAGGCTTGTTGAGAACAGAGGAACTCCTGAATCAATACGCATGGACAATGGTCCTGAGTTTATCAGTGAAAAATTAAAAGTATGGTGCGAAGAAAGAGGTATTCGTTTGTTGTTTATCCAGCCAGGAAAACCGGTACAAAATGCTTTTATCGAAAGAAAAAATGGATCAATGAGAAAAGAATTGCTTGATGCTTATCTGTTTTTTACACTCGATGAAGTAAGAATGCTTGCCGAAGAGTGGCGATTGGATTATAACCATGAGAGACCACATGCAGCACTCGGTTTTGTACCCCCGGCAGAATATATTTAATCCGTTTCCCTAGAATTACTAAAAACCCCTAAAAACTCTAATCAAAAATGGTCCAAAAATAAGGGGAGCTTACAGGAAAACTGGATTAAAGAATAACAAGGAAAGAGACTTAAGAAAGAAATCTATTTGTCAGGAAAACCATTTAAGATTATTTGAAGTATTTCCAGATGATGATTTTAAAAAATTTGTAGACCAGTTATCTGATTTATATCTATAGTATTATTGTCTCAAACCCCTAAAAACTATACATAATCCTCCCCATTAGTCCACGGGGGGTGCTAGACAGTGTATTTTTGGGTTTACACAGTTGAAAGGTTAAAAGAAGGGGTATTTATTATAAAAGAGATGGCAGAAAGTTCAAAAATTAGGTATAGTAGAGACCAGATCAAAAACTGGATCCAATACGGTATCGCAAACGGGTTTATCAATCAGTACAAAAAAGATCAGATTCTGAAATGGGTTGATTTGCTAATGAAAAACGGTGTAGTTTATTCCGAAATATTTAGACCGAAATGATCTTCGAATTAGTGGGTCGTATACATTTACTGAAAACGGCAACCAATGGGGCAACCCGATAATTTCAAAGGTCACCAAACGCACTACAGTAAAGAAATTGGAAAATTGAGTGTGATCCCGATTGGATTCGAACCAATGACCTACAGCTTAGAAGGCTGCCGCTCTATCCAACTGAGCTACGGGACCTTGATATCTTTAAGGAGTGCAAAGATAATTTTTTTTAGCTTGCAGACAAGAAGAGAAGTGAACAATGGATGTAAAAATTTCTGCAGGCTGGAAAAAAGCCCTTTCTAATGAGTTCAAAAAGGATTATTTCCTAGGGATTGTAGCGCTGCTCAAGAATGAAATCGAGAGCAAACAGGTCATTTACCCTCCTGGATCGCATATTTTTAATGCCTTTAATACCACAGATCTAAAGGATGTAAAAGTGGTAATCATTGGCCAGGATCCTTATCATGGGCCCAATCAGGCGCATGGATTGAGTTTTTCGGTTCAAAAAGGCATCAAACCTCCCCCATCGCTGGTCAATATCTACAAGGAAATTGAAAAAGACCTTGGCATCAACATGCCACGTCAATATGGTGACCTTACCCAATGGGCCAAACAAGGGGTTTTGTTGCTGAATGCCAGCTTGACTGTAAGAGCAAACCAACCCAACAGCCATGCCGGCATCGGTTGGCAAATCTTTACAGATGCAGTCATCAATGTGCTCAATACCCAAAAGAAAAACGTTGTTTTCATGCTTTGGGGTAACTTTGCAAAGGAAAAGGGAGCCCATATTCATGAAGGAAGACATCTTGTATTGAAGGCAATGCATCCATCCCCGTTTGCAGCAGACAAGGGATTTTTTGGATGCCGTCATTTTTCAAAAGCAAATGAATACCTTGTCAAAAATGGGATTGACCCCATTGATTGGATAATTATAGAACAATAGCATGGTTAAAAATATTTTAGGAAGGGTTTTTACCGTTTGGGGAGCAATCGTTTTTATCGTTTCGATGTTGGTCTTTATACCCGCAGTATGGGTTACGGATATATATGCTGAACCTAAAAGAACGGCTTCATTTATGCAAGTTATGAGGATGTGGATGGCTGTTTTCTTTACCCTCAGCGGGGTTCGGCTCAGGATTTTGGGCAGAGATCATTTCAAAAAAGGTGAAAATTATATCGTTGTTTGCAACCACAACTCTATGATGGATGTGCCATTGTCTAGCCCGGGCATTCCAGGTGCCAATAAAACCATTGCAAAAATTGAGATGGCCAAGGTTCCTGTATTTAGCATTATCTATAAAAGAGGATCTGTATTGCTGGACCGCAAAAGTGATGCCAGCAGAAGGGAAAGTTATCTGGCCATGAAAAATGTGCTGGAGAATGGGATGCACATGTGCATCTATCCGGAAGGAACCAGAAACAAATCCGATAAACCCCTGAAGCCCTTTCAGGATGGCGCGTTTCGTTTATCCTTTGATACTGGCAAAAAAATAATTCCCTCTGTTATCAGGGGAACACGAAAAATGCTTCCGCACAACAAAACTTTCTTCTTCTGGCCTGGTAAGGTGAGCATGGAGTTTCTACCTGCAATTGATCCAAAAGATTTTGCAAGTGCAGGGGAAATGAAAGAATTTGTTTTTAATTTGATGTGGGAGAGGCTGGAAAAAAGATGATGGCATAACGAAATTTTGACTCCCACAGACACTATTGTGTGTAAAAATACCTGGTCCTGTTGATTTTCAGGTCGCGCAGCAAACCGGATTTGGGACTGATGGAAATATTAAAAAACCTGTAGAGTCCGACTGGCGTTACATTGATTGACATTTGCCAGCAATGCAGGTCACGGGAAATGAAAGTGGTCAGCGATTGAAGTTGCATGGTTTTGGTATCAAAATACCCATTGGCTCCAATTTTCCATTTGGGCGAAAGACTGAAATCGCCATTGAAATTAAAGCTGGAAGTAAGTTCAGTTTTGTACCGATAATCCGGCTGAAGTAATTTTGTAAAACTGAGAGAATAAGAAAAACTCAGGCTCCAGGGAATGCTGAAATCAGTAAACTCGGCAGGGTTTCGACGGATATAATCCATCTGCTGCATCATTTGGTCATTGGTCAGGTTATCATCCTCCCCTTTCAACTTTTCCTTTTCTTCTTTGTCCTTTTCATCTTTTTTCTTGCTCTGAAAACTGGTAGACATGTTGATGCTTCCACTGGTGATGGATCCTAAATTAAATTTGCTTCCTCCTTGCCAGGCATACTGGTCAATCCTGTAGCCATTGGTTGGATTGACCTTGTAGGGATCCAAAGAGGCATTGGCCGTGATGTTGATCTTTTCAAAGAGATTGCTGCGGGCATAAATGCTAAAGGTCGATAGCTTGAAACTGTCTGCCAGAAAGTTATACCCACCAGATATACCAAATCCATCCAAGAGCTTCACTTTTTTGAGTTCTGCCTCGCCAGTATCGGTTTTGGATCGAACCTTCATTTCAATGTTGTTGTCAATGCCAAAACCGATGCCCCCACTTTCTTCAGAGCCGAAAGGCCCATAAATGCTTCCATCAAAAACAGACATCAGTACCTGATTGCCTTGCTTGTCTACCCTTTCACGGTAATAATAAGGCTTCATCAGGTCTGGCTTATAATTGATGCCAAACTGAGGCCGCATCACATGTCGGATGGCCTGCACCTTTGCTTCTTTTTTCTTTGCTTGATAGGTACCAAATACTGCAGTACTAAACGAAAGCCCCATAGACATTTCCCTTGCCGCATTGAAGCCTTTTTCCATGGTAGAGTCCAGCTTTTCGGTTACAGGATTCCATTTTCTGTAGAATTTCTGGGCATACCATCTTTCCCTGAAAGAGATGTTGGGGGCAACCTGAAAAGGCCCCATGGGCGGCAGGGAAAGTGTGATGGGAATGTCATGGCTGGCACCCCACTGGAAGGTATCGATCAACTGTTTAAACCTGAATGCCGTGTCATAAAAGGAAATTTGACCCTTGTAACTACCACTATACCCCACACCCAGCTTCTCATACCATTTTGACTCCCCCACTGCTTCCTTGGGTTGCAAAGGATAAATGGTGTTCATGACAAGCGCAACATCTGGAAGATTGAGGTTGACCAGGCGGGTAGACGTATTCTGGTTGTGGTTGAGGTTAACCGCAAGATTGAAAGGGGTTCCCTGCCAGGTTTTTTGGTAGGAAATAGAGGAGCTTAACTGGTTGGTAAAGTTCATCGGCTGCATATAATTGCCTCCTCCTTGCACATTACCAGTGAACCCGGGATTGGCCAGGGCACCGTTGGGTACTAACCTAAGGTATTTACTGCTGCCTGCATTGACATTTGCGCTGAAGGAAACACCTGGGCGGGCCTTGCTGTCCATGCTGTGCGACCAGGTAACAAAGAAGCTTTTATTTCTGCTAAAGTCCGGATCACCCTTGAAAGCAAATTTGGTATTCTGCAAGCTGATGTTGAAGGTACCACTGTAGCGGTAACGCATCCTGTAAGAGGGAGAGAAATTGGCCCGCCAAGATCCATATGAGTAAAGATCAAACCAGATCTTTGCATCCAGGTAATCGTTTACGGCTTTGTAATAACCCAATCCTTCCAATCCAACACCAAAATCTTCGGTAACCGTAAATTGCGGAGGAATGATACCGGATTGTCTGCCTTTTTTCATGGGGAAAATCCCGAAGGGCAGGTAAATGGGAACAGGCACATCTTCAAATTCAGGATGTACTGGTCCGGTTACTACCAATTTTTTGTTGATGAACTTGGCCTTGCTGAACCGGAAGGCAAAATGGGGGGTGTCAAGGTTACAAGTTGTAAACCGTCCCCTGGAGGCAAAAAAAGTCTCAGGATCTATTTTTTTCACCTTCTCAGCAAAATTGTAGAGCTCGTCCTGCTGAAAAAAAGAACTGTAGGTAAGGCCTTTTTGGCTCTTGAAGTTAAACCGAAGGCTATCACTCACCGTGATGGTTTCTCCCTGTTTCATCTTGGCCATGCCAGTTACAATACCAGCGGTATCCCTTCCCATTTTTGCGGTAACGTACTGTGATTGCTGGTCAAATACAATTGTTGGGGCATTGACCTGAAGGTCATCGTACTTTATTTCCGTCTTTCCATAGAGCAGCATTTTCCTGGCATCTACCTCCAAAACCATAGAATCCTCAGCCTTGTGATCAACGGGTGAAGTAATGGAATCTGCTGAAAGCTTGAGGTTGAGGGTATCCACTTTTGCTTGCTTGGCTACTGTATCCTTTTTGCTTGTAGAGGGAATGGTATCTATAGTAGAAATAGCCAATATTGGGTGAAATGGCCATGCGGATCCATGCGTTGAGAATGTTAAAATAGGAAGTAACCCTGAGCATAAAATCAAGATAAAAAGATATTTTAAGCTAAATTTGCTTTGGGGCTGCAGCATAATTATGACGGGCAAAATTAGTCAATTTAAGTTGTAAGATTTTGTGAAGATTCCCAACAGTATCCCAAACTAAATGAAATTCAACTATGGTAAAATCAATACATTCATTTTCTCTGGTTTTTTCTTTGGTATTGATGCTGGGCTCAACGGCAATAGGACAACCCCTTGCCCGTGCACAAAAAATCAAAACCATCATCATTGACGCCGGCCATGGCGGAACAGACCCTGGTGCACGCGGTGAGTATTCAACAGAAGCACAAATCACCCTTCAAATCGCCCAAAGGCTGGACACGTTGCTCAGGAACGAGATAACAGATACGCGGATTGTGATGACCAGGAATACGGATGTTTACCACTCTGTTACCGAGAAGGCCAATTTTGCCAACAGGGAAAATGGAGACCTGTTTGTATGCATCCATGTCAATGCTGCACCACCCAGGAAAACCGTTACCGGTTATAAATCTGTGCCCTATTACAAAGGAAAAGGCAGTAAAAGAAAAAAATACTACAGGAAAGTGCCCATTTATGCGACCTCGCCCAATCCTGCGCACGGAACTTCTACCTATGTTTGGGCTGCAGACAGGTCTGATGAAAAAGCGAAGGGGATAATTGAGGATGAAAGATATGAATCCTCTGCCGAGGTGATGGACATTCCAGATGTCAACAGCCCGGAAGCAATGATCAAGGCGCGTCTTTGGTCTCAGAAGTTTTTTAAAAACTCTGTAAAACTGGCCTCAATGATTGAGGATGAATTTGTTGCGGTGGGTAGGAAAAGCATGGGGGTGCTACAGAGAAATCACATGGGTATTTGGGTGCTACAAGCCACCAACATGCCTGCAGTGTTGATTGAAACTGGATTCATCACAGACAAAGATGAAGAAGCCTACCTGAACAGCGAGAGTGGACAGGTAGAATTGACAAGGTCTATTGCCAATGCAGTTTTGAAATACAAGGCGATGGTGGATGGGAAATGAGGGTTTAGGGGGAAGAAAATGAATTAATTTATGATGAAAATATCTAATGAGACGAAGATCGGTGCGTTGACGGCTGTATCCATCACATTGCTGATCCTGGGATTCAATTTTTTGAAAGGAAAAAATGTCTTTGTCAAAAAATCAACCATGTACGTCACTTTCAAAAGGGTTGAAGGATTGAATGTTGCGGATGGAATCAAAATTAATGGATTGAGGGTGGGTGCTGTTGAAGGGCTTGAAGAAAAAGACATGAACCTTTCAGAAGTGGTGGTGGCTTTTCAACTGCTCAAACAAATCAATATTCCTACAGACTCCTATGCCAAAATTGTTGCAACGCCTCTTGGATCAACTGCCATTGTCATCACCATGGGCAGTGCCACAACCTTCTTGAATGAGGGAGATACCCTCAAAGGAATGGAAAGCAAAAGCATGGTAGAGGACCTGAAAGAGACCCTTCAACCAACTGTTGAAAACGTGAACAGAACCCTGGCTACCCTGGATTCTACAATCAGAAAAATAGGCAATGTTTTTGATGCTGAAGCCAAGAAAAACATTGGCAGTACGTTGGAAGAATTGGCTTTAACCACTTCAAGACTCAACGCATTGCTTGAACCCAACAATGGAAGTCTCGCCCAAACACTTGAAAACGTCAAGGGTTTCACCGGCAACTTGAAACAAAACAACGATTCCATTACGGCTGTGGTCAATAACCTTACGAAAGCATCCAGAGACCTGGCTTCCGCTGATATTAGCAAGACCATTTCCTCTTTGGAAAAGGCCACCACTACCCTTAACACCATCCTGGCTGGCATTAAAGATGGCAAGGGAAGCCTTGGCAAGTTTGCCACTGATGAACAGCTGTACAAGAACCTGAACAGCACCAGCAACAGCCTCAATACTTTGTTACAGGATTTGCGATTGCATCCCAAAAGATATGTCCAGGTATCGGTTTTTGGCAAAAAAGACAAAACTGCCCCGCTAATGGCTCCGCTTCCTGATTCCTTGTCTAAACAATAATAATGTACAAACAAGGAACCTTCATCCTGTTTTTTTCCCTCTTCTGCCTATTGCAAAACAACCAGGCGCAGGAAACAGTAACCGATAGCATTGCGCCACCAATTGACAGCAGCAGGTTCATTCAAATCATCAAGGCAGATATATTCAGAAGGGTCAAACAGGATTCAATCGGAGACCTTAATCTGTTGATTGGCAATGTGGTGATGAAGCAAGACAATACCCTATTCTATTGCGATAGTGCAGCACAGAATGTTAAGTTGAATCAACTCGAGGCTTTCGGTAATATTCACATCAACGATGCAGACAGTGTCCATACCTATTCACAATACCTCAAATACAAGGGAGATACCAGAATTGCCGAGCTGAAAAAAAAGGTGAAACTTACCGATGGAAAAGGAGTATTGACCACAGAAGCCCTTGAATACGATGTCAATGCCAAAATTGGCACTTATCTCAATGGCGGCAAGGTAGTTAACGGAGAATCCGTTTTGACCAGCAAAGAGGGATTTTATTACACTGATACCAAGGAAGTTTATTTCCAGAAAAATGTTAAACTGGTAGATCCTGAGTATACCATGACAACCGATACCTTGCTGTACAATGTTAATTCAGAAGTTGCCAGCTTTGTTGCAGCAACCACCATCAACGATGGGAGGTCCAGGATCCGCACAAGAGAAGGATTTTACGATTTAAAAAATGGCAAGGCCAGTTTTACCAAGAGACCCATCATCGATGACAGCGTGCAAACGGTGATTGCAGACAAGATTGATTACGACAAGAAAACATCCTCTGGTCTGGCTGATGGTAATGTTTTTTACAGGGACTCTGCCCAGGGAATTTCCATGCTCGCAGGCACTGCTGCATTCAACAATGAATTCAAGTCCATCAATGCCTGGAAGCGACCCATGATGGTGTTCAAGCAAGACAATGATTCACTCTTTATTGCAGCCGACACCCTCTACTCTGCTTATCTCAAAAAAGATACTGCACGAAAAATAAACAGTGATACCATCCGCTTTTTCAAGGCTTATCACAACGTAAAAATATTTTCAGATTCACTGCAGGGAAAATCTGACAGCCTCTACTACTCTGGTCTTGATTCTGTTTTTCGCTTCTATGTTGAACCGGTATTGTGGGCACAAGGCAGTCAGATATCAGGGGATACACTCTATCTTTTCACGAAGAATAAAAAAGCAGACCGGTTTCAGGCCAACGAAAATGCCTTTACCGTCAACCGCACCCCTGAAGGGCTTTTCAACCAGTTGAGGGGCAACAACATGATCGGGCAATTTGTGGATGGTGAAATCGATCAATTCAAAACCAAAGGCAATAGCGAGAGCCTTTATTATTTACAAGACCAGGACAGTTCCTACGTAGGCATGACCTATTCCATGGCAGATGCCATCGTCATGAAATTCATCAAAAAAGAACTGAAAAGGGTAACATGGATCAATGGTGTTACCGGTACCACCTATCCCATCAAAGAAATACCGGAAGATAAAAAAGAATTGCGGGGCTTCAAATGGCTTGAAGCATTGAGACCAAAATCAGTTGTTGACCTCACTTCAATCCAATAATTATGATGATTGCAATTTTTATCATTGGTTATCTGGCCATCGCATTTGAGCACCAAATCAAGCTCAACAAGGCCTCCAGTGCATTGATCACCGGCGTAATCTGTTGGACAATCTATGTTTTCAGTGGTGTCTCGCATGATCTTGTACATTCGGCACTACTTGAGCACATGGGAGAGATATCAGGCATCCTGTTTTTTCTATTGGGTGCCATGACCATTGTTGAACTGATAGATGCACATGATGGCTTTGACATCATTTCCTCCAGCATCAAGACTACCAACAAAAAAAGATTGCTCTGGATAATTGCCATTATTGCTTTTTTCCTGTCTGCAGTGCTCGACAACCTGACTACTACGATTGTATTGATTTCGCTCACTGCTAAACTCATTCACGACAACAAAGACAAGTTGATTTTTGCAGGGATGATTGTAATAGCATCCAATGCTGGGGGCGCCTGGTCGCCCATTGGAGACGTAACCACGACCATGCTTTGGATTGGTGGTCAGATTTCTGCGACGACCATTATCATGCAAGTTTTTATCCCAAGCATTGTCTCTGTCATTATCCCTTTACTGGCATTGGGTCTGGGGTTAAAAGGGAATGTTGAAATGCAGGAAAAAACAACCAATCTTCATCATGGAATCAAATCATCTACACGCAACCTCGTTTTGATAATTGGGCTCTTGTCCCTGCTTTTTGTGCCCGCTTTCAAAACCCTCACAGGACTACCCCCATTCATGGGCATGCTGTTTTCACTGGGTATGATGTGGTTGATTACTGAATTCATTCACAGCGAGAAAGATACCATCGACAAGGATAGTCTCTCAGTCAATTATGCCATTCGAAAAATTGATACACCCAGTATCTTGTTTTTCCTTGGGATCTTGATCAGTGTTGCAGCCTTGCAATCTTCCGGCGTTTTGACTAATGTGGCTGGAAAATTGACAGACTTGATTGGCAATCAAAAGTTGATCGTCATGAGCCTTGGTATTCTTTCTGCCATCATTGACAATGTTCCACTGGTGGCGGCTACACAAGGGATGTATTCCTTGACAGAATTCCCTAAAGATCACCCTTTCTGGTTGTTCATGGCTTATTGCACCGGAACTGGAGGAAGTATTTTGATCATTGGATCTGCTGCAGGTGTTGCGGCAATGGGATTGACCAAAATTGAGTTCTTCTGGTACCTCAAGAAAATTAGCCTTTGGGCCCTGCTTGGATATTTGGCCGGAGCATTGGTATTTGTAGCCATGAACTGGCAATAACGACTGATCAATGTCCTTTTGCAGCGAGAAAACGCTCTGCATCGATGGCTGCCATACACCCACTGCCTGCAGCGGTAATCGCTTGCCTGTAGTGCTTATCCTGTACATCACCACAAGCAAAAACGCCATCAATATTTGTTTTGGATGACCCAGGAATGGTCTTGATGTATCCTGCCTCATCCATATCCAGGAAGTCCTTGAAAATGGAAGAATTGGGCTCATGACCGATGGCAACAAAGAAACCTGAAATTGGTATATCTTGCTTCTCACCAGTTTTGTTGTTGAGGATTCTTACGGCCTCCACTTTTTTATCTCCCAGTATCTCATCGGTATCCGTATTCCAATACATTTTAATGTTGGGCGTATTCATCACCCTGTCTTGCATCACCTTTGAAGCACGCATCTGGTCTTTGCGGATGAACATGTGTACAGTAGTAGCCAGTTTGCTGAGGTAATGGGCTTCTTCTGCGGCAGTGTCACCAGCACCAACAATGGCCACTTCTTTTCCCCTGAAAAAGAAACCATCACAAACAGCACAGGCACTCACGCCATAGCCATTCAACCTTTGTTCGCTTTCAAGGCCTAACCACTTGGCAGAAGCACCTGTAGCAATGACGATTGTATCTGCATGCATTTCTTTTTCTTCGTCGATCCAAACCTTGAAAGGCTGAGAAGAAAAGTCAACCTTGGTTGCCAAACCGTAACGGATATCAGCCCCCATGCGCTTGGCCTGCTTTTCAAAATCAACCATCATTTCAGGGCCCTGAATCCCTTCAGGATACCCGGGATAGTTTTCCACTTCAGTTGTGATGGTAAGCTGACCGCCAGGCTGGATACCCTGATACAAAACCGGATGCAAATTTGCCCGGGATGCATAAATGGCTGCAGTATACCCTGCAGGGCCAGATCCGATAATCAAACAGCTTACTTTTTCTATGGTGGATGTGCTCATGTTGTTAAATTTACTGTCTGCAAAAATAAAGTTAAAGGACTATAGTTTGTCAATTCGGCCTGACTATTTATCTGGGGACATCAAAGAAGGATTATTCGGGCCTAACGGGGGATGATGATGGTCCTGTACTGACAACCATATCCACCAAAATAACCAAGGGCATCATTGTTGATGTTGGACAGGATACGAATCGGGCTGGAAAACGGATTACCGACACTTTGAAAATTGAATTCACTTGTTCGCCAAAAATCATAAGTTTGCTTATCAATATTGCAAACCTTGATCATCACAGTATCCCCCCGTTTAAAATAGGATGTGCTGTCTGAGAACTGGGTATTCTTATCGAATCCTTTGTCTACCGGTATGGTGTATTGCTTTCCATCAATCACCTGGTCATCAAATACACTGTTGAATCCGGGTAAAAACGGCTGTTGGCCAACTTTGGTAAAAAATCGGATATAATCTCCAAGACCTGGTTTATCAGTTGCCCTGATCACTACTTTGACACGGTTGCTGTCTTTTGCCAAAGGAACTTTTTCCCACCACAGGGAATCAATTTTTCTTGTGGTTTCAGGAATGGTGGTAGTTGCATTGTATACCTTACCCTCTGCCTCAATGACCATGCTGTAAGATGATTTGAGTTTCCCCAAAAAGGACAATGACTGGCCAGAAGTGGTGTAAAAATAGATTTTAGTGCCAGTGGAATTTTTAATGGAATCTTCCCTGAGCAATACCTCTGTTGCCCCATCCATAATGCGCACCTTGGCGTTGCGAACAAAAGAAGAGGAAAGCACTGCAGGATCAATCTTGCTGAAATAATCAAGGCTTTTGGAAAGGAAAACGATGGGTGGACGGCCATTTTCAATGGTGGCATCAACAACCAATCGACTCTGGCTGGGATCTAAGGTTATGCTGATGTCCTTTTCACAGCTTTCTATCAATAAACACAATAAAATGATAATCAAATACCTCATGACAGACAAACAACCAAATGGTGGAAGAGTTCAAAAAAAAGCCCCGCATTTGCGGGGCTCTACGTTAGTTTTTAACCTAAATATGCTTTCAGCGCATTGCTATAACGGGCTTTTTGAAGGCGTTTGATTGCCCTTTCCTTGATCTGGCGGATACGCTCTTTGGTAAGATCATATTTCTGACCAATTTGCTCAATGGTAACACCATTTTCACCATCCAATCCGAAATATGCATTCACGATCTCGGCTTCACGTGGGCTCAGTGATTTGAGTACACGGCGGATCTCTGCACGAAGGGAATCCTTCATTACATCATCATCCGTATCATCACCCCCTTGCAAGAGATCACCCATGGCCACGTCTTCGGCTTCGTGCACGGGCGCATCCAATGAAGTATGACGGGTATTGCTTTGGAAAATATTGTTGATTTCCGTTTCGCTCATTTCCAGGATTTCAGCAAGCTCTTCGGTTGATGGCTCCCGCTCATGCTCTTGCTCAAATGCCATATACGCTTTGTTGGCCTTGTTGTAGGTACCAATCTTGTTCTGTGGAAGACGAACCAGACGGCCTTGTTCAGCCAACGCCTGCAAAATAGATTGACGAATCCACCAAACAGCATAAGAAATGAACTTGAAACCTTTTGTTTCATCAAAACGTTGTGCGGCCTTGATCAAACCAAGGTTTCCTTCATTGATAAGATCAGAAAGAGAAAGACCCTGGTGTTGGTATTGCTTGGCAACAGAAACAACAAATCGTAGGTTGGCCTGAACCAATTTATCCAATGAACGCTGATCATTCATTTTAATCCGCTGGGCAAGAATGGTTTCCTCTTCCGGCGTGATCATGGATATTTTAGAAATTTCTTGAAGGTACTTTTCTACCGCCTGTGAGTCGCGGTTGGTAATCTGTGTAGCTATTTTTAATTGCCTCATGGTAGAATTTGGGTCTGTCTTCAAAAGACGGGTGAGCTGTCTTGGCGGGTTGCCAATGCTGTGTTATTTTTCAAAGGCTACGGTAGTATTTGCAAAATTAAAATTCATTTTCCACAAATCATAGGCATTGAACAAAAAATGCCGTTTTTTTATGGAAATCAATAAAATATGTGGACCAAAAGTTGAAAACAATGGGTTTCAACCGGTTTTGTTGAATTAATTTTGCTTGATGACCATAGATTTAAGATCGGATACCGTCACCAAGCCCTCAAAAGACATGCTCGATGCAATGCATCAAGCACCAGTCGGGGATGATGTTTTTCAGGAAGACCCTTCCATCAATGCCTTAGAAGCTTTCGCGTCAACAATGTTTGGAAAGGAAAACGCTCTTTTTTGCCCCAGTGGCACCATGACCAATCAAATTGCCATCAGGTGTCATACCCAACCTGGAGATGAGGTCATTTGTGACGAACTTTCGCATATCTATCAATACGAAGGCGGCGGAATAGCCTCCAACTCCGGCGCATCAGTCAAATTGCTACAAGGTGATCGCGGCAGGATTACTGCCTCCATGGTAGAAGCGGCCATTCACAACCCCGATGATATCCATAAACCGTTGTCGCGGCTGGTGGTTTTGGAAAATACTGCCAACCGAGGCGGCGGAAGCTGTTATGCGTTCAATGATATAATAGAAATTGGCACTGTTGCCCGACAGCATGGCCTTTCCTTTCACATTGATGGAGCAAGGTTATTCAATGCGTTGGTTGCCAAGGGAGAAACAGCATTGCAGTATGGTGAAGCCTTTGATACCATTTCCATTTGTCTGAGCAAGGGACTGGGCGCTCCGGTTGGCAGCCTTTTGCTTGGAGATGCTCACTTCATCAAAAAAGCCAGGCGCATCAGAAAAGTATTTGGAGGTGGCATGAGGCAGGCTGGCAGTTTGGCGGCAGCAGGATTATATGCATTGCAGCACAACATAGAACGATTGGATACAGATCATGCACATGCCAAGGCCATTGAGGCAATGCTCAAGGAAAAATCCTTTGTGAAGGAAGTTGTGCCGGTAGAAACCAATATTGTCATTGCAGAATGCAAGCCAGACTTCAACCTTCCTGGATTCATTTCCAGCATGAACGATAAAGGTGTTTTGTTTTTTGCCATCTCCCCCACCCGCTTCAGGATGGTCACCCACCTGGATATCCACGCAGACATGATCAATCAATTAGAAGACATTTTAAAACAATACAACTAATGCCCTTCCCTACCATCAATCCTACAAGAACCCAGTCCTGGAAAAAACTTGAAGCACATGCAGTCAACATGAAGCAGGTGCACATGCGTGAACTTTTCAGCCAAGACCCTAACCGTTTCGACAGCTTCTCACAAACAGACGGAGACCTGCTTTTTGATTATTCTAAAAACATCATCACAGCAGAAACGCTTTCCTTGCTGAATGAACTGGCTGGTGAATGTGGTTTGAAAGATGGGATCAAGGCCATGTTTGAAGGGGAGAAAATCAACCGGACAGAAAACCGTGCTGTTTTGCATACAGCACTGAGAAATTTTTCAGGCGCAGCAGTTTTTACTGATGGTGAAGATGTGATGCCCAAAGTGAAGGCTGTTCTCGCTCAAATGAAAACCCTGTGTGGTAAAATTCATGGAGGAGAATGGAAAGGATATACCGGCAAACCCATCAAACAGATTGTCAACATCGGCATTGGAGGAAGCGATCTTGGCCCGGTGATGGTAACAGAAGCGCTCAAGCCTTATTGGATTGATGGCATGCAAGTTCATTTTGTTTCAAATGTTGATGGAACACATATTGCTGAATGTCTTAAAGTTATAAGCGCTGATGAAACCTTGTTTTTAGTTGCTTCCAAAACTTTCACTACACAAGAAACGATGACGAATGCACATACTGCAAGGGATTGGTTCATACAACAATCCGGTGATGCAGCCCATGTTGCCAAGCATTTCGTTGCCTTGTCTACCAATGAAAAAGCCGTGGTAGCATTTGGCATTGATAAAGAAAACATGTTCGAATTCTGGGATTGGGTTGGCGGAAGGTATAGCCTTTGGAGTGCCATCGGACTATCCATCGCCCTGACCATCGGCTTTGAGCATTTTGAAGCTTTGCTGAAGGGGGCTCATCAAATGGATGAACATTTCAGGAACAATGCTTTTGAAGAAAACATACCCGTGAAAATGGCCATGATCGGACTCTGGTATGTCAATTTTTTTGGTGTTCAAACCGAGGCCATCCTTCCCTATGACCAGTACATGCACCGTTTCGCCGCCTATTTCCAGCAAGGAAACATGGAAAGCAATGGTAAAAGGGTAGACAGGAACAGAGAAACACTTGATTATGCGTCAGGCCCAGTGATTTGGGGAGAACCAGGTACCAATGGACAGCATGCGTTTTATCAGTTAATTCATCAGGGAACTGTAATGATCCCCTGCGATTTTATCGCCCCTGCCGTAAGCCACAACCCTGTTGGCGATCATCACCTGAAATTGATGACCAATTTCTTTGCACAGACAGAGGCTTTGATGAATGGCAAAACTGCTGAAGAGGCTGCTGCTGAACTTCAGCAACTTTCGGAAGAGGAAAGAAACAACTTGGTACCCTTCAAGGTATTTGAAGGAAACAAACCCACCAATTCATTCTTGGTCAAAAAAATAAATCCATTTGAATTGGGCAAACTCATCGCAGCCTACGAACACAAAATTTTTGTTCAAGGGGTCATCTGGAACATTTACAGCTTTGACCAGTGGGGGGTAGAATTGGGCAAGCAATTGGCCAATAAGATCTTGCCACAGCTTGATGGATCCCAGCCAATTGAGGGGCATGACAGTTCGACAACGGGGTTGATGAATGCGTTTTTGGGGTTGAGAGGTTTAGAGGTTTAGAGGTTTAGAGGTGTAGGGGTTTAGAGGTTAAGGGGTTGAGAGGTTGAGGGATTTATTGAGTGTAGCTCAGCTATTCTTTTTTAAACGAAACATCACCACGCCATGGTGAGGGATGGAAGTGGTTATTTTACCCTTGAAAATTCCAAGGTCTTTTTGGCGCCAAACATCCCTTATCTTGAAATTGCCAAGCAGGCCAATTTCATTAAAATTCAATACAAATGATTTGGGTTGTTCATTGCCCCAACGAAAATAAGATTGTGGTGTTTTTCCGTAACCGGCAATATTGAAGATTCCAACAGCATAGTGTCCATTCTCCAATTCCCGTTTCCATACTTGAAACCCATCTTTCTCCAAAACCAAACGTGCCGCCTTGCCAAGGGGATCCTGGTTGATGGCGATGACCTCATCATTGGATAGTAGGTTCAGGGTAAATGCATCCAACCGCTCAATCGGACAACCGATCAACATGGGAGATGCAATCAGGCTGAATATGCTCACATGGCTGTATTGCTCATATGGGGTAAGTCGGGTTGGGTGCAATACAGGCCCAATAGAAACATCTCCCAAAATCATCATGTCAGCATCACCCCAATGTCCTGGACCTGTGTAAGGCGACCATTTGTCTAATACGAAAGCGGTATTGAATAAACTGGTCCAACTATCCTTGATGTCCGGACCAGTCCTGTACATGTTTGACAACCTCACCCAATCATTGACCTTTTCAAAAGGTGCATTATTGGAAAGGCTCAATACAATATCCCTTCCGGAGTTTTTTAGTGCAGTAGACATGCGTTCAGTTGAAGCAACATCAATGCGCCAGTCATATTTAAGAAAATCCACTCCCCAGGCAGCCATCTGCCGGGCATCATTGGGTTCAAACGTATACTTGCCAATGCGGCTGTATGGCTGTCGATAGGGCTTGAAAAGTTCATGTGTTTCACCTCCGGTAGGATAATCAGAGGAAGCACCTACATATCCACCATAGCTGGCGATGTAAGGTGTAGAATACAAACCAGCCTTCAATCCCATGCCATGGATCTGATCAATCATGCCCTTGATATCAGGAAACTTATTGTTGGGTTGCAATGCCGTATCTGGTCCACCGCGTTTGCCCATCCATGCATCATCCACATTGATATATGTCCATCCATGATCAGCCAATCCGGTTTTTACCATGGCATTGGCTGATGCCAAAACCTTTTCTTGGTCAATCTCAGCTTCCCAGGAGTTCCATCCATTCCATCCAATGGGTGGCGTGAGCGCGATGGTATCCCCTATTTTAATGGTCAAGTTTTTAGTCGCCTCGCCCAGTTTGTTTTTTGCTTTAAGGGTTACTTCATAAATGCCACGTTGGGCCACAGTTCCCGTAATAATGCCAGATTCAGCAGCGATTTTTAAACCGATCGGCAAATTCACTGCACTGAATTGTATCGGCCGCTGGCCAGTTGCTGCCACCTTGAATAGAAAAGGATTGCCGGGACGGGCTCCAAAAACACGAGCAGTATTGATTTGTGGCGTATTTTTTGGGGCTGGCGTCAGGATAAATTGGGGATCACTGTTGGGAATATACCCAGGAGTAAACCCTTCATTGATCATCAACCTGGCATTGGCCCAGTTGCCATTGGTTCTTTTGTTGCCCAATCCTCCCACTGTATCTGTGATCAATAAGCCCAGTTGCTTTACCCCTGTCAGGTCTACATCGATTTTGACTGCAGGATCCCCAACATTCATGGGTTTGCTTTGAAACAAGATTCGTTGATCGGCCATCACATAAAACGTAAGGGGTATGGCAGTATTGGAAGAATCATCAACACCCACTTCCGCATAGAACTTTTTAGCGTTGCCATCCAGCATGAATGAAAGCACTGCAGGAGATTGTGCCCCAAAACCCCTGCTGAATGGAACACCATTGATTTTGATGGTATTCTTCCAGTAATTGGACTTGGTGGATACAGGTCTGATGCCTTCTGAATAGGTCTGCAAGGGCAGGTCGTCAAAAAAAAGTGTTTTTGTGTTTTGTGCCTAAGATAAATACAACTGCAAAAAACAATACTGAAAACTTCATGATGAAAGGAGATTTTATACAAAAACAAAAGGGTGGAAAATTCCACCCTTGAATATATTTAAAGTTAACATCTTACCATTTGTCAACTTCTTCTGAGGCGCCGTTGTCACCTTCTGAAATTGACGGGGTTGAAGATGCTGAAGGAGCTTCGGGTTCTGCAACTGGAGCTTCATCAACAGGTGATGCAATGGCTTCAACAGCAGCAACTGGAGCAGCAACTGGTTGTGAATAACCACCGCTGTAACCGCCTTCTCCGCCTTCCCCACCTTCCTCATCATATTCATGGTTGAATGCATCGAAATCAAAATCAGGCATCAAATCAGTTTTTACATGATCTACTGCTTCATTCAATGCTTTCAAAAATTTATTGAAATCTTCTTTGTAGAGAAAAATCTTGTGACGGTCATAACCATCATCATTGAAACGCTTTCTGCTTTCTGTAATGGTCAGGTAATAATCATTACCACGGGTAGTTCTGACATCGAAGAAATAGGTTCTTCTTTTGCCTGCCCTGATGCGTTTGCTGTAAACGCTGTCCATTCTTTTTTCGTTGTTGTCGTACGCCACAATTGAAGATTTAGGTTATAGCAATTGGTTGGTCCCTATAAAGATAGCATTGTTTTGGAATTGTCAAAATTTAGTATTGCTTTTTTGGAACTGTTTTTTTATCACTAAAAAGCCTGTCATTGGGAGATCCCAGCGTCCATTTGCTGGGTTTTCAATAAATGGGCATAATACCCGTTGGCTTTGACCAAATCCTCATGGGTGCCTTTTTCTAAGACCATACCATCCTCCATGACAATGATTTGATCAAAAACAAAGGATGGAAAAATCCTATGGGTGATGATGATGGCCGTTTTATCCATCAAATAATGGTTAAGGTTTGATGCAATTTTGTGTTCAGTATTGGCATCTACAGCACTCAGACAATCATCAAATATCAGCAAGTCGTTTTCCTTGGAAAGTGCTCTGGCAATGGATATCCGCTGTTTCTGCCCGCCAGAAAGCGTAACGCCTCGCTCCCCTATCATCGTCTCAAATCCTTTGGGCAGTACCTCAACCTCCTCCAGGATTACCGCGTTTTCGGCAGCATTTTTTGCCTTGGAAATATCATCCTCGCCGGAGCTGAAATTGATGTTGTGGTGGATGGAATCGCTGAATAAAAAAACATCCTGGGGAACATAACTGACCAATCTTCTCAGGGAATCAAGATTGAGGCCTTTTATATTTTTCCCATTCAACCTGATTTGACCTTTCTGAGGATCAAACATCCGGATCAACAACTGGGCTACCGTGGTTTTGCCACAACCGGTCTTGCCAATCAATGCAACTTTTTCACCGCGTTTTATGCTGAGGCTAAAGTCCTTAACTGCCCTTATACCCGTATGAGGAAAGGTGAAATCCACCGCATCAAACTCCAGCAAATCAATATTGCCAAGCTTTTCAGCGTCCTTGACGTCAATGATATTGGAGTTGATTTGAAGGAATTCATTGAGTCTCTTTTGGGAAGCAGCCGCCCTTTGGATATTGGATACCACCCAGCCAATGGCAGAGACGGGAAAAGTAAGCATGTTGATGTAGACCACAAACTCTGCGATCGTGCCAGCGCTGATGCGGTGTTCCAGTTGATAGAGGCTTCCCATGTAAATGGTCAGCAATGTGCTCAGTCCGATCAGCAGGCCAATGGCCGGAAAATAAACGGCCTCCATGGTAGAGAGCGCCATACCACTTTTCCTGTATTCTTCACTTTCAGCGTCGAAAAAACCGAGGGATGATTTCTCTTGGTTATAGGATTTAATTACCCTGATGCCTGAGTAGGATTGCTGTGCCAAACTGGTAAGGGTGCTCAATTGTGCTTGTATTTTTTCGCTTTTCTTGTTGATATAGCTGTTGACAAAATACATGGCAAAGGCCAACAAGGGCAATGGAGCAAGCACATACGCAGACAAAAGGGCATTCTTTTTGAACATGTAGAAAAGACTGATCACTATCAGAATGGTGAGGTTGATCAGGTACATCAAGGCTGGACCAGTATACATCCTTACCCTTGATACGTCTTCCGACATGCGGCTCATGAGGTCGCCGATGCTGTTCACTTCATAAAATTGTGCATCCAGTTGCTGGTAATGCGCATATACTTCGTTCTTTTGGTCAAACTCAATGTGCCGGCTCATGACGATGATGGTCTGGCGCATCAAAAACATAAAAAAGCCCCTGATCAGTGCCAGTGCAAGCAAGAGCAAACCGCAGGCCATGACCAATTGAGAAAAACCAAGCCCCGCATTTTTAAACACCCCGATACACCACTTGACCAAAGGATCAAAAAAGACCTTTTCTGAAGGCATGGCAACCGGATTGATTGCGCGTTGCACTTCATCTACCACAAAGCCTGTCATCTGTGGTGCCAGGATACCAAAATAGTTGGACAGTAAAATGAATACGAACCCAAGTGTTAGTCTCCACCGGTATTTCCAGAAATATTTGTTCAGCTGTTTGAGCTCCTTCATGTAAAAGCAAAGTTATTAAACTGCACCGAGGAGTTTTTAGATGTTTTTTTGATGATTTCTTTATAATTCGACTTTGATGTTTTACTTTTGCGCCGGAGAGATGGCAGAGCGGTCGAATGCGGCGGTCTTGAAAACCGTTGACTGTCACAGGTCCGGGGGTTCGAATCCCTCTCTCTCCGCTTGATACAGTCCGTAACTGTTCGAAAAGTGTGTAAGTCGTTGATTTACACACTTTTTTTTGTTCTTTACTTTCCGAAAATGTTCGCGTTTGTACGCCGATTAGGTTTCCTACTGGTGACCCCTTTTTAAAAATGCAAAAGGGGTCAACGGTGTACGAACAAAAACGAACATAATCGTACTGAAAATCAACAAGATAAGCTTTATTTAGCCGAGGGGTAAATGTAGATTTGTAATCAAAATGGGGGGCACAATTAAAACAATTGCGCCTTATGTCGTCAAAAACAACATTCAGTCTGGTGTTCTACATCAACCGGACAAAAGACAAGAAGAACGGGGAATGCCCCGTGATGCTACGCATCAACATTAACGGGGATAAAGTAGCCCTGAGATTGAAACGCTTCATCCAACCAGATCAGTGGGATCCGGTGAGGTACCAAATGAAGGGTCGAACATCCGAAGCCAAAGTCTTTAATGACTACTTGGAAGCGATACGTGTTCGCGCCCATCAGAAGTACAATGACCTCTTGATGCAACAGGAGGAAGTTCTGGCTACAGACCTTCGAGATGCTATCCTCGGTATCAACAAGGCCAAGGCCAAGATGATCATCGAAGTCTGGGATGACCACATCGCGAGCTTGAAAGCGCTACTAGGTAAAGAGACCACCTACGCTACCTACCAAAAGAACATGACCGCCCGGAATCACCTTCAAAGCTTTCTGATGAAAACTTACAGAACGGCCGATATCTCACTCAAAGGCATGGACAACCATCTGATTTACCAGTTTTCTCTGTACCTAAAAACAGAAAAAGGGTGCAATTACAACACGGCCAACAAATTCTTGCAGAACGTCAAGAAGATTACGACCATGGCGATTCGACACGGTTGGCTGTTGAAGGATCCCTTCTCTGGAATCAGTTTAGGCATGAAGGAAGTGATTCGACCCTATTTGACCGAGGAAGAACTTAAGCGGTTGATGGAATTCCAGTCCCCTTTCGAGCGTTTGATTCGGGTACGTGACTTCTTCGTATTCTCCTGCTTTACAGGGCTTGCCTATATCGATGTCAAGCAGCTTCGGAAGTGTGAGATTGAATACCATGAGGAAAAGTACTGGATCCGCACACGAAGGCAGAAAACGGGTGGACAGGCCAATATCCCGTTACTGAATGTTCCGATGGAGATTATCCGGAAGTATTGTAACCTGGAAGCACTGAATCCTGAGGATTTGGTTATCCCAATCTTGACCAATCAAAAGATCAATGCTTATTTAAAAGAGCTGGCTGATTTGTGTGGCATTTCCAAGGTCTTGTCATTTCACGTTGCAAGGCACACTTTCGCCACGACCGTCACCATGATGAATGGTGTACCCATTGAAACGGTTAGCAAGATGCTTGGCCACAAGAACATTAAAAGCACCCAGCACTATGCCAGAATCGTCGACCAAAAAGTTGGCGAGGATATGGAACTACTCTCGCGAAGATTAGGAACCAGATTGGCACTAGCGAATTAAAACGAAGCCCCGGGATGACCGGGGCTTTTTTGTGAACACTTACGAACAAAAATGAAATGGAAAAAGAATTTGTAATAAGATCTTACGGGTATTGTGAGCTTGCGATGCTCTACTTTCCGAACAGTACGAAGAAGAGTGCTAGTGCACAGTTGGGGAGATGGATTTTACATAATGAAAACCTGAAAAATCAATGGGTTGAAATGGGATTCAAGCCGAGGAAGAAAATTCTAAACCCGAGCCAAGTCAAATTGATCGTTGAAGCATTTGGGGAACCTTAACGTTTTGCCGTTTTATGAAGGCGGAGATATTTAGCACTAAACTTCATTAGATGCACAAAGCTCAGAGATAGCACTTCAATGTCATAGAAGCACGTAAACCCAGCTTCTGAAAAACGGCTGTTGCCAGCTGGCTTTATGTTTGCATGTTTTCTAATAAGTCAATTCTATTTGTGTAGTGTGACAAATCTAAATCTCCAGCTCGATGACCTCGGTTTATACTTTCTATAATATTCATTACATCATTTTCTGAATTTTCCTTTAAAACAGAACTAATTAAAGCCTTATTAACTCCAGTGTCATTGTCTCTTTCAAATAATTTTTTTCGATAATATCTATCTTTATTATTGTTGTTATAGGCGTTAATTAGAGTAATTTCAAGCCACATAAGTTGTCTTTCAGTATCTTCGTTTATATGGATTTTGATTATGGACAAAAACTTTTTTTGTAATTCTTTTATAGAAAGTTGTTTGCTTTTCAGTTCTTCGTAAAACTTATTGTCTGTTATTTTAATGAAAGTCAACAACATAAGAAGTTGCGGAGTTACATACATATTTGATGTAAAACTCCTTAAAGCTAATCTAGTATGAGCAAATACTTTCTCTTGTTGCCTTAAAGGAATATTAGCATTCGTAAATAGTAGTTTACAAGTTTCGAGGAAAATTGATTTATCAGATTTTAATTCATAGTGCTTTAATCTATCAACGGAATTGAAAAAATCATCAAAATTGAAATATTCATATAGATATTTATAAAAAATATCTACTTCTGGTTCCGGAATTGAGTACTCTATATCGATAAATCGTCTTAAATATTCATCTGAATCCAGCTTTTCACTACCATAAACACCTCTAATTGCATTTCCAAGTTGTTCCTTATCTATTGATAAAATAAAAACAATATTTGGGACAGAAAAAAAATGTTTTATTTGTTCTAATATTGAAACTGCATAGTTTGGTCGGCATCTATCTAGTTCGTCTATGATAAAAATTAGAGGTTTTCCTTCGTTGGTGTTTGCAATGAACTCAGATAAACTTTGCCTAAAATCTGAAATGCTTTTTTTCTTTTTTTCATATTCATTCACTTCATTTTCAAAAACGTCTGCCAAACCTTCGGTAACTCCAATAATTGCTTCTTTAACACCCTCAGTATTTATATATCTATCAGCAATTGCTTTTGCAATTATTGGTGCTATGTTTTTCGATAATATTGCTGCTTTCTTTAAGGTTTTTTTAAATTTTGGTTCTGTGTTTACATTAGTAATAGTTTTTAATTCTCCCATTAACGCAGTTAGCGGATTATTCTCAAAATCATTTTCCCAAGCATTAAAATATAAAGTTTGAAAATTGTTGTTTTTCAAGTCTTGTTCCCACATTTTTACAAACGTAGTTTTTCCTGTTCCCCATTTGTTGTTTAATGCTAATACAAAACCATATGGATAAGACTTGATTATGTTTGTTAATACAACAGAATATTTTTGCCTGCAAAGTTTACAATTAGAAAAAGGATTTTGCGGTTCTATTTCTATTTCGTGATGTCTAATATTCATAATATTGCGATTTTGTGTAAGCTTGCTGGTAACGTTTTCGCGCTTTGCTTTCGGTCAGTTCGCCGCGACGAATCGGAGCACAAAGTTTCATTTTATTTCTATAGTTCATTACAAGCACAAAGATCTAAGTTTCCACGTCACCCCGCCTGACGCAAAATCCTTTTTAGGCATAGTTTTCAGGCAATTCGACCAGCTACAGATAACAAACATATTTTCTCTTTAATTAATTGTATTAACTGTCCTGTTTTCGTCAGAGCATTAATTTCTGCCCGTGTAATAACTATTATTCGTCTCTTTTGAGTCAAGTGGAATGCGATTGTGTTGTGCGCTGCATTTAAGTCGTCTTGATTTCCTGTAATTCCATTGTTAGCTATTAAAATTCCAAAGTCGAGTCCTCGCGATGCTAGTTTCTGGCAGAACCAATTTACTTCTATGCTTGAAACAGGATTTGTCCAATTTTTACATTCAATAAGAACAACATTGGGCAAGAAAATAAGTCCGTATCGGGATTTGTCGTTCCATAACGCGACATCAATTTCCTCATTGTTGTAGGCGTTCATTTGATTTCGCATAGCTATAGAGATTCCCGGAATGGTTTCAAATAGATAGCAAGCCAAATCTTCAAAAGCTTTGCCTTTAATTTGTGAGGTTCCGCCATTATCGCAAATATGAAAATGGCCTGCTAAAGTCGGTAGCGAATAATTGGCCATATTACTTTTGATTATGAACTATTTCGTTTCTTATTTTTCTAATCGAATTATTAAAATCCCCTTCATTTAATTTTTCAATGAAATCAGAAATTTGAATAAAAAGATATTTTGAAGTGTTTGGTAAATTGCTTTTGTCAATACCTTTTAAGTAATCGTAAAATACGATACAGCCATCAGCAAAATATTTAGAAGTTAAATTGTCCAAAGTATCTTTAAGAGGAAGGATATTTTTTGCGTTAATTTCTTTTTTAATTTCAATGAGAATTGGATTTCCAATAACGTTATTTAGTTTATCACTCCAAATGCAGAAATCGGCATAGAAATTTGTATTTGAATCAAATTTGTTCTGAATAACATTCAACTGATATCGTTCAAAAATTTCCTTAAAAAGGAGTTCATAACTTTTCTCGTTTTTATCTATAATATTTGTGTACTTGTTATGAAATTCAAAATAATAATTTGGTTCTCCACCTCCATAATACTTGTGCTTCCAAGTTTTAGAAATATTCTTCTTAGGTTTAAGTTTTTCTAGAAATATTTTCAGATTAAACTCGATTTTCTCAATTTCTGAAGGAGTCGCATGAACATAAGTTGAGTCAAATAGAAAGTCCGGATCATTGTTTCGTTCTGTAATAACAGAAAAAATTGGTTTATTGCTGCTAAAAGCAATTCCTGCTTCAAATGCAATTTTTGGATTCTCCGAGGAGTAAATCAAAAAGAGAAAGTCACATTCTAAAATCGCATTTTTAATAGCTTTTTGAAACGAATTGCCATACTCGATATCATTCCTTGAATCAAACACATCAACGCCTTGTTGAATTAAGAGGGTAGTGATTTTGGAGATGTCATCCTTGAAGTCATATGATAGAAATACTTTCATTTTCTGTTATTTTAAATTACGTCTAACGGTTTCGGGCTTGGCGAAGGTTGCGATTTTCACCACAAATGTTGATGAGGAGAACCAAACTTTGATTAACCACAAATGTGTCTGCGGAGCACTGAACCGCCACTTTTGCCAAACCCGAGTTATCGGCTGTTCTTCTGTCTGTCCGAAGTTGCGTCATATCAAATTATTTGGTTACTCTGTTTAATGCTCTAATAAAATTCTCGTTGTCAGATTTCTTGAAAATTTCAATAAGTGCTGTCCAATATTCAGGTTCTACTAAATTTGAAAGTTCAGTGCAAATTATAAAAGCAAGCTGCTCTTCAAAGTCAAACCATTTTTCACTTATTATAATTTCTGTCCTAGGAGAATTAAGGTCTAAATCTCTATTACCACAAATATCAACTACTAATGTCAAAGGAAATGGAAAGGAAATTTTTACTTGATTGTCTTTTCTTCTCCAAGATTCAGGAAAAAGGGAAGATGGAACTTCTATCCCATGTAGAGATAGTCTTGATTCCGATTCAGCTAATTTTATTGTCGAACTGTCTTTGCTTATTCCTCCATCATCATTTACGGTTATAGAGTTTGATTCTTGTGTTATAGAATTTGTCGAAACCCACAGCTTTTTTTCAAGAGTGTAGCTTTCATTTTCAACTGTAATTTCTATTGAAGTTAAGTCAATTTTCTCAACTGGTTTTCCATGGCTTTCTAATATTGCCACCAATGCAGAGCCAATTAATCCTTCTTCTTTTCTGTCTAACGAAATTTCAAAAACCTTAATGTTTTCATTTTTATCCCAAGTATGATTTTTAAGTGAACTTGCTGTAACTTCATAAAAACTATTCTCATCTCTAACTTTTTGGTGTGATGTGGTAAGAATATTAATTTTAAAAGGGGGATTTGGAATTACATTTTCAACTGATTTTATAAATACGGTTTCGTTCATTTTTTCCCAAGGGTTTCGAGTTTTTCTAAGAATTAGTTTTGTTGTGGTGCCAGGCAATTCTCGTTTGCCTTCTCTAATCCAAAAAACACTTTCTTGACCTTCAACTGTTATGTTTAAAGCATCGCTAGATTTGTGTTGAGCATAAACTCTTTTTGTATCAACTATTAAAGTGTTTGCAACCATGAAGCAAGATAATATGCCAATTCCAAACCTTGACGTTGGCGTAAAGTCTGCATTTGTTTCGGACTTTATATTGTAAAAGTCTGTTGATTTATAAAATGACGAGCCGACTTTTGAGTAATATTTATCAATTATATCTTGGTCCATTCCTGTTCCATTATCCTCTATTTCAAGAATGATGTCTTTGTCGTCTGTGTAATACCTAACGAAAATTTCTGGTTGGTATAAGTTACCCCATTTTTTTTCTTGTGCTTGTCTAAGAAGGCAAGCATCAATAGAATTTTGTAATAGTTCTCGAAGTGCAACTTCAGGATTTCCATAGAGCTTTGTCCCCATTAAGAGGTCAATAACTTGACGTTTACTTAAATTGAATTGGGTGTCTCGATAAATATATAACGGTTGATTATGAATGTTCTTTTTGGTTGTGATTTTTTCACGATTTACTTTGAATGGGAATTTGACAAAAACATCTCTGCTTTTGCTTTTATTAAATTCATTTAAACTTGAAACAACATTATTGCATACACTTAACTCATGGTCTATAAAATCACAGAACTTATGTATTGATGCTTCAATAGCAGGGTGATTACATTTTGCATTGAACTGAATTAAATCTGTGGTAATTTCCCATGCCTCAACTGCTCTATGTTTATTCCATTCTTTCAATGAAACAGGATTTCTAACGTATAAATGGGAAAACAAAATAGGGGGTGTTCGTTTCGAATCAAAATCTAATATGTCGGCTAGCCTTAAAATAACTCCAATTAATGGTAAACAAGCAAATGTATTTTCCGCACACAAATAATTTTTATCAAGGTCAAGGAGAGTTAAAGCATCTTCATTATGACT
>JBIPNK010000118.1:0-4213 GCA_044373365.1 Chitinophagaceae bacterium | reverse complement strand
GCTGTCAACTGAGCGGCCTTGATGGGTTTGGGGTTCGCAGTACGCACCCAGGATTCTCTGCGGTATTCAATCTTTTCTTTTAATGGAACACCTCCGGTAACGGTATAAATTTTATGGTAAACAGATTTGCTTGCATCTTCATCGCTGACCCAGGGCCCGCCAAAAGGCCATCCCGTTGCATTGGCCAAATCAACACCAAGGCCAAGCGATTTGGATTTGTTCAAGGTATGCGTGAGTGCATTCATCCATGCAGGCGAAAGAAATGGCAGGTACTCTTTTTCATGACCAATAGCACCATAAATGGGCGTGATCTCAACACCACCCAATCCTGCTTGTTGAAACTGTTCAAGGTTCCAGTCAAGATCTTTACCATTGACTGCACTCCCCTGCCACCACCAGCGGGTCCAGGGTTTCATGGTCTGCGTGATGGCTGGCCATCCGCTGGTTGGCATTGACAATGATTTTGCAGCAGGCAAAATCTCGACTGCATAAACGTTTTCTATGCCCTCGAAATTGGCCCTGAAGATGACCCACTTGTCATCCGGACTAAAATGCACATTGGGCTCCAATTTATATCCATGGTGTTTCATGTCCACCAATTTCTCTGCATCAAAATGATCGCCATTGGGCCTGAACAAATAAATCCATTGGGCATTCTGGGCCTTGGCCACCTGTCCTGGATCTGCGCCATCACCGCAAAACATTTGCTGATTGTTGGATAAATTATAATGAATGGACCATTCCTCCCGTTTGAGGCTGTACTTGATTTCTTTTCCTGTTTTTACATCAGCACCTGCAACAAAAAACGTTGTGCTTCTTGGCTGCTGCAAATCAAACCAAATTGTTTTCCCATCAGGTGATGACCATTCATGGCCTGCAATCTCCATCGGCATGGTGCGTTTGTGCATCAACATGGTTTGCTGCGTGGAAACCCTGATGGTCCAGATCCTGTCTACTTTGTGCCAAGGACCTTCATGACAGAACATGAGCAAATCCGGATCTGTGGCGGAAAACTGCACATGGTTGAGCCAGGCTGAGTCTGAATGAATTTCTTTCAGCGTACCGTTTTCTGTATCGATAATGAACAAGGCACGGGGAAGTTTTGCTTCGTAGATGAGGTTGAAATAACTACCTTTCTGTGGATTGTTCCTGAATATTTCTCTTTCTTTTTCTTCAACCCTTACCCCTGCCAAATATTTTCCATTGGCATTGATGGCTGCTACAGAACCCCTGTATTGGTTCTTGAACACGTATACTATCTTGGTCTTCTTTGTTGTAGCATTTACAGCAAATACGGTATCCTGAATTTGATAATAAACAGTTCCTGACTTTGCATGGACCATCTCGCCGTTCATTGGTTTTTGATGGAAGGTCAGCTGTTCTGTTTCAAGGGTTTTCAGATCAAGGAGGTGAAGTTGTTTGTTTCTTGAGTTGACTGAGAATGTTTCTTGCTTGGCAACACCGGCAGTATTGTTTTTGTCGCTGCTGTAGTAAACCATCTTGTTGCCAATGAAGGGATTGTTGTGGAAATAAAATCCAAGGTTGCTTGTGTTTTGTTTCCTTGTCAGTTTGACCACCCGGTGCCCGGTAGCGCTATCGATCCACTCATTGGGCATTTCTTTTCCACCTGTCGACAATATGGGCTGACCAAGGACAGTGTTGAGATGCAACAACAAAAAAAGGCTCAAGCGCAGCAAAAATTTCATGTGTTAAGATTTAATTTCCATCAGGTTTTATCGCGGTAACCAGCGACCCCATGGGAAGGTAAAATTTTTCGAAAGGCAAAGGTTGGGATGGATTGTATCGTTGAAAACCGGGATGTATGATGGATTTGAACGTTGATGAAGATGCTGCCAGTGCTGTAGCAACACATTTCGCCAATTCATATGCCCCATAAGTGGAGGAATGGGTATTGTCCTCCAGTTTCTTGTCCTGTCCGGGAAAGGTATTGGCAGGAAAATGCACAAACGCCTTGAGGGATTTTTCAGCCCCCCAGGCTTCATACAATTCCTTGCTCATGGCATTCAAATCAACCAACAAAACATTTTCATCAGCAGCTGTTTTGCGCATGGCATCAGGATAATCCAACAAGGTGTTGACAATCTTCCCAGCTGCATCAAAATTTCTGCGGTGCATGGAGGTTACCAACACAGGCGTAATGCTGCGTTTTCTTGCTTCAGCAATCCAAGATTTAAGGGTTGACATGTACGTTGTAAAAGGATCAAGATGACTTCCACCCGGCTTCTGGTCATTGTGTGCAAACTCGATGAAAAGATAGTCTCCAGGTTTTGCCATGGACCATATTTTTTCCAACCGATTGGCGCCTTTGAATGAACGCATGGCTTCTCCTGATTCTGCATAATTCGCAACAATGGCCTTGCCTGGTGCAATCATGGCTGGGAACATCTGACCCCAGGCAGCCCATGGTTCCTTGTCCTGATCTACCACAGTTGAATTCCCTGCGAGAAAAATGGTTGGCGTAGCATCATTGGGAATGATTTCAAGAGCACAGATTTTCGGCATTGAGTCGTTGAATTCAAGTGTGAGGAGATTGTCCCAGTGCAAAAAGGCTGATTCTCTTGGCTTTAGCTTAACCCTTGAAACTACTTTGCCTGCTGCATTCCTGATCATGCTATCACGCAAATGAATGGAGAATTTAGCTTCAACAATTTCACCTTTTTTGGTGATGGTTTGTCCTGTCATGAGCCTTCTGCACTCTGCACGGATGATGGTAGATGAAACCCCTTTTTTATCGCCAAGCAATACCTTTATATCATAATTGCCTTCTGGCAATACCACTGAAAAATAAATCGGTTTATCGGAGGTGATATAGGTTCTCTGCAGATGATCGCCTTTCCTCCTGACAGCCACCGGTGTAGATTGATGACTGAAGCCATAACCAGTATTTGTAGAAAATAATGTCTGGGGTGATACTGAAATATAACCATCTGCAGGTTTCTTGGATCCGAAATCAAAACGAAATGATTTGTCCTGTGAAAAAACCATTGCATGGACCAGAGATAGCAGACAAACCAACTGTATTTTCATGATACTGCAGTTTTAACAAACCAAAACCTGCACATTTTTCTTGCCAAAAAAAACAGGGTGTTTACCACTTGAAAGGAAGGTACCAATCCCTGGCCAACAACTTGGCCCTGGCTGTTGATGCTGCGCCTGCAGAAACTCCAGACTTGATCAGTTTGTTGTAGACCTTGTCTGCAACAAATGAAGGATCATTTCTCCTGATAGCGATCCTCAACAAGTCAGGCCACCTCGTTCCTTCAAACGCGTTCTCCAGGGCAGTTTCTTTGATAAGGCCGTTTTCAACAGAAAGTAAACTGTCTGATGCTGGAACAGCAAGATCAACAAGGTTGGCCCTTGAACGGATGCCTATGTTGCGGTACCAGTCAGCACGGTAGTAAGGCACACCTGTACTTCCGCTGTTTCGTGCATCAAAGTTAAACGGATAAGACTCGTTCAACGTATTGTGAAAATTGGTAACATCAGATGTAGGTGCAGGGAAAGCACCTGCAATACCGCTATTCAATAAGCCCCATGCAAGTTTGTGTTTTCTGGACCTGTTGGCTGCTTCAGAAAAACGCATGTGCAAATGGGTCTGACGGAAAAGGAACCATTTCCCTGTTTTTGTCAAGGGGTTGACGGGAAGCAAGGAGTTGTAATTTAAATAATTGTAGAGGTATTTCATGACAACAGGTTGCCCACCAATTTGCTTGGTGCTCAAAAGGCCACGGGCATCATAAGGGATTGAACCACCTTGCGCTGGCTTTTGTGTTTCTGCATTCCACATGTCTGTGATCAGCTGTGAAGGCCTCAAGGTATAACTGCCACCAACTGGTGAAAATAAACGAATCAATGGATTTTCAGGATTGAACTTGCTGTCAAAAGGAAGTACCCATACCCACTCACGATCAAATCCACTGCTTCCAAAAGGTTGTTCAAACATGATGCGCCACTGGCTGTTCTGCACCAAAGTGGAGGCATCACCGGCACGGGAATAGGAAATATAATGGTCGACATCACCATTGCTGTCCCAACCCACTTTGTAAAGGCTGTAATATTGGCCGCCTGCAACACCCTGGGTGCCGGTCTCCATCACTTCTCTATAGTTAACAGCTGCATTTTGATAATTCCCTTTCCAGAGATAGAGATCACCTAGAATGACCTTCTTGTTCACAAAAAATTTCTGCGTCTG
>JBIPNK010000012.1:0-59493 GCA_044373365.1 Chitinophagaceae bacterium | reverse complement strand
AGTTATTTTCCCTTGTATTGTTTCTGTAAAGACCAACCTCCTGGTTCATTCTGTTGATGGCCAAATCAAGATCTCCATCATTATCAAGATCAGCATACACTGCTCCATGAGAAAAATTCAGCTCTTCAAAACCCCAGTCAACTGATTGGTCTTTGAATTGCAGATTGCCCATATTTTCATAGATGTAATTATGCAGGGGAGTGGATTGGATACCTTGCAACATCTGAAACATACGGCTATCGGTCTTTCCCTGGATATGCTTCAAACGCTGATCCGCATAAAATTTCATAAAGTCACGATTGATCATATCCCTGCCATATCCATTCGTAACAAAAAGGTCCTTGTTTCCATCCAGGTTAAAATCGGCAAAGAGTGCAGCCCAACTCCAATCGGTATTGGATACGCCAGCCAGTTGTCCAATCTCGCTGAAGCTACCATCGCCATTGTTAAGCTGCAACATATTGCGCATCAGCTGATGATAAAACCCGTTTTGAACGCCATTGGCATAGAGTTCATAATTATCAGGAGCATAGAGCAGCTTCTGTCGCCGGTTGTCTTCAGGGAGCATATCCAACGTGAACACATCCATGTGCCCATCATTGTTGATGTCGGCCACATCAACACCCATTGAGAAATTTGACAGATGACCAAAAGAAGACTTCAGGGTTTCAGTAAAGGAACCATTCTTGTTGTTGATGTAGAGGTAGTCTTCCTCAACATAATCATTGGACACATAAATATCAGGCCATCCATCGTTGTTGAGATCTGAGATATTCAGGCCCAACCCATAACCCAAAGGATTGGAGATGATGCCGGCTTTTCTTGATACATCAGAGAATTTTCCATTGATGTTCTCATAAAGGCGATCACCCGCATTGGGATCTACCATTTTTTTAACATACGCAGCATCAAAGTTCCTGAGGTTCTTGACATTATGATTCATCACATAGAGATCAAGGTCTCCATCACGGTCCATGTCAAAGAAAGCAGCATGGGTTGAATATCCCCTGTCTGCAACACCCATTTCTTTTGCTTTGTCTGTAAAAGTAAGGTTGCCATTATTGATGAACAACTGATTCGCCCTTTGACTGGAATCAAGATCTCCTGAGTAACAAACATAAATATCCAGCCAGCCATCGCCATTCACGTCAGCAATTGAAACACCCGTCTTCCAGCCTGGCTTACCTGCAACACCTGCAGGCCTCGTAATATCCTCAAACCTAAGCCCACCCTTGTTTACATAAAGTTTATTTGAAGACATGTTGCCTGTAAAATACAGATCAACCAATCCGTCGTTGTTGAAGTCTCCAGCACCTACTCCCCCACCATTGTAAAAATATTCATAGGTGACGATGTTAACAGCTGGGCTCTCAACAATTCTGTTTTGGAAAAGAAGCCCAGAAGATTCCCCTGGAACCGCAGTAAACAATTTGGAAGACTGAGCAAATGATTGTTTCGAATCAACAAGCATCATGCAAAGTAGCAAGAGTGAAAGGCTGTAACAGACAATTGATTGTTTCATACCGTGCTCTATCGAAGTTACAGATAAATAAAAATGCCAGGTACTGAGACCTGGCATTTAATTTAATTACATATGATCATTAACACCTGACGGTGGTGTGAAATTAATTATCCCACCAAACACGTGATGACCAAACATCACTGGCCGGTGTCAATCCACTGATTCCGATTTTATAATTTGCATCATTTACTGACGCTTCATTGGTTGGATAAATCTGCCTGCGTGGAATTGTTCCGCCAGAGAAATTACCCGTGTAGACAACAGGCGTCAATACAGGGAATCCTGACCTACGCCAGTTGCTCCAAGACTCAGAGAAATTCATCAGCATACCAGTTGTAGCCCAGAACTGCTCATTGATTTGCTTTAGAGACGCTGCCTGAGTAGTAACGTTCAACGGATTGGCTGCGATGTAGGTATTGATGGAAGCTGTAGGAACTGTTCCTGTTGAACTGAAGGTGGCCAGTGATTCCATTCCAGACCTTACACCATTCGCATAATGGGTTGCTGCATTTCCACCAACGGACCATCCTCTCGCAGCAGCCTCAGCCAGCAAAAGTGAAGTCTCAGCAGCAGTCATGATGAACAAAGCTACATCCCTGTTAGGTGTGTACACAGAAGTACGGGGCCTTGAATACCTTCCGATTGGTGCAAGATCGCCACCGGTTCCAGTTCCTCCAGGGTAGCCAGGAGATTTGGTAATATCAGTAGCCCCACCATTCAAGTCAAACCCATTGGGTTGACCCAATTGATTGGCGACCATGTTGTTACCCGCCAGGCCGAATGTTGTATTACCTGCCAAACCAGCAGGAGGAACTTCGGCGACAACGCCAAGCCTCGGATCATTTGTTGACCTCAAATAATCAATAAATGTCTTGCTCCAGCGAACTGAATAAAAGTCTGCTGGGATATCAAGTGCACGGGCATTGGGATTGGTGTATCCTGTAGAGATACTGCCTCTCATGAATGCATCATCAGCAGCACTGGTAATTACACCACCAGCAAATGCCTTTTCAGCCCAAGCTTTTGCGTAAGCCGCATCACGCTTGGTAAAACGCATGGCTATGCGGAGCATCACTGAATAACCCAGCCTTTTCCACTTGGCAACATCGCCACCATAGAAAAGATCAGCAGTTGCTTTTCGTTTTGAAGCATCAAATTTAGTGAGCGCACCTTCCAACTCTGTAAGCAATCCCTTCATGACAGCTTCTTGCTTGTCATACTTAGGTTGAGACAACCCTGTTTCACCTTGAAGGGCCTCGGAATATGGCAAATCACCATAGATATCTGTGGCATACTGCATAGAAAGGGCCTTCACCACAATGGCAGCAGAAACTACATTCACCTGGTCTGCATTTTTACCGAAATCCTTCACAATTTGCTGGGCAAGGCTGGCTGCACGATAACAGTTGTTCCAGCTATTGGCAGTGTAAGAATTGGTATTGGATGGCGGAACATATTTGTCCATGGCGCTGTAATAGTTGGCAGCACCTGACGTGGTTGAAGATAAAATTTGAATCCATCCTGATTGAAACAAGATAGGACCGGCATAACCACCGATGGCTTCTTTGTATGTATTCTGTGCATTGGACAGAAAAAAGTTAGCATCAAAGCTTGCCGGACTGGCTGCAAGTGGATTGGTATTCAGGGATTCGAAATCTTTCGTACACCCGGAAAGAATCACAATCGCAGCAATGATTGGCAATAATATTCTTTTCATGTTGATTAATTTATGAATGAGATAATCGAAACCGACTGTCCCTATTTTTTAAATTTAATGTTTACGTTCACACCATAAGACCTGGTAGAAGGAAGGTTAGTACCCTCGATACCATAATAGTTGATGTTTGAACCGAATGTAGCCTCAGGATCCATGTTCTCAGTCTTCTTCATCAGAACAAGAAGATTACGCCCTACAAGTGAAATGTTTACATTTTCAACTATTTGCAACTTCTTTACAAAAGCAGCAGGCAATACATACCCAATGGATAGTTGACGCAATTTGATAAAGTCTCCATCCTGCACATGCACTTTTGTTACGTTTTGCGCAAGGGCAGTGTAGTAAGCTTGAGGTGTCGCAGTTACGGTATTGGCAGCTCCGTTAGCATCAACACCGGTTTTGACTCCGGTTTCCCTTCCAACCAATGTACCTTGGTGCAGTCCTCTGATCATCGCATAATAGCTGGTTTGAGAGAGCACCTTGTTACCATAATTATAATCAATCAAGAAAGAGAAATTAAAACTCTTGTAGTTGAACTCATTGTTCAGACCGCCAAAAAGCGTCGGCAGAACGCTACCTTGTGCTTTGAGGTCACCCCTTACAGGAAGTCCTGATGCATCAACGACAATTGCACCCTTTGAGTCATACCTGTGATCGAATGCCATGATCTGTGGACCTGCAAAACCTGGAACATAGGCTGTGATGGCATTACCCAAGGTACCACGTCCAGAACCAAGGTTAAGCCTGCCATTGGTAGGCCCTGTCTTCAGTACTTTATTTTGTACACTTGTCAAATTAAAGGTAACATTCCAACCAAAATCTTTTTTCCTGATTGGCGCACCAGACAACTGCAATTCAAGTCCCTTGTTCTGAACTGAACCAGATGGAACGAAACCGCTGGTATAACCGGTGGCAATCGAATAAGAGGCAGGCATGATTTCGTTTTTGGTTTTTTTGTCGAAATAGGCCACGTCAACACTCAGCCTGTTTCCCAAAAACTTCAAATCCAATCCCAATTCCAATTCGCTGGTTGTGAATGGCTTCAACAAACCGCTTGGCAGTGAGGTTGGGAAACTACCAACGGGAATTCCATTGTAGGCATTGCCCAAAGAATAATATACCCTTGTTTGGTATGGATTGGTAAACTCATTTGAAGTAGTAGCATAAGATGCCCTGAACTTACCGTAAGAAAGGTAAGATGGTTTGTACAACTCAGAGAAAATAAAGCTTGCAGTTACTGAAGGTACAAATGCAGTGTTGTTGCCTTCAGGAAGTGTTGAATATGCATCATACCTACCAGTGGTTCCTAAGGTGAGGAAGTTGCGGTATGTGAAATCAGCTGTGTAGTAGGCAGAGTTTACCTGGGTTTCAGAGAAACCATAGCTTCTGCCAATGTTGATGACGTTGTTGAAACTGTAGAGATAAGGAAGAACAAATGGACTACCTGATACACCCACTGATTCGAACCTGTTTTTGCGAAGATTGGCACCCACAGCAGCATCAAAACTAATATCGCTGTTGATGTCTTTTGAAGCTCCAACCAAGGCGTCAACGTTCAACTCAGCCCTGTCAGACTGACCTTGATTGTTCAAACCACCCCTTCTTCCCTGGGTATAAGCAGTACCCCAAGGCGTAACACTTTTTGTACGATCAAATTGTTGGTCAAGGCCAAGACGAACCTGTGCATACAACCATTTTTCAAAATTGTACTTCAAAGTGGTAGCGGTGGTAAAGCGCTTTCTACCAACATTATTTTCAAGCTGGTTTACAACAAACCATGGATTACTAACATATTCATCATCACTGAATTGAATTTCATCGCCGGTGATAGGATCATAACCCGGGAAAAGTGTCTTTTGATCGATGTTGGTCGCAAGGAAAAGACCATTGTTGGCATTCAAAGGTCCATCACTCATGTATGGAACATTGCCGGCCATCTGATCAAGATAAGAGGCAAACAAAGTCACATTGAGTTTTGGAGTGATGTCTTGGTTGATGTTCAGGTTGACGGTATTTCTCTTCAGGTCAGTTGCACGCATGATGGAATTGCTGTTCAGGTTTGAGAAAGAAAGCCTGAATGAACCATTGGCACCGCCTTTGGAAAGAGAGACTGTGTTTGTCAGGGAAGGACCTGAACGATAAAAATTCTTGACATTATCTTTAACGGCACTGTAAGGATAAGACTTGCCATCAAACTGAATGACAGAGGAGCCATCCAATTTAGCACCCCAGCTGAACCTTCCAGTTTGTCTGGCAAGGGCTGCAGTTGCTGGCTTTTGACCACCCAGACCTTGACCATAAACATATTGAAAATCAGTAAAGTCTATGGCATGTTCTTCCATGTAGTTCATGTTATACTCTACAGAGAAGTCATTTTTCTTGCCTGTTTTTGTTGTAATTAAAATTACACCATTGGAAGCCCTTGCACCATACAGCGCAGATGCTGACTGTCCTTTCAGTACAGTCATGGATTCTACATCGTCAGGGTTGAGGTTACCAATACCATCACCGGCATCACCACCGCCCCACTCACCTGCGCTTCCGCGTTGGGTGTTGTCCATTGGGATACCGTTGATAACAAATAGTGGTGCACCAGAGCTGTTCATACTGGGGTTACCCCTGAGGAGGAGTTTCACTGTACCCTGAGGACCAGAGTTGGTTCCGGCGACTTTCAGGCCGGCTACGCGACCAGCGAGAGAGTTACCCACATTGGTTTCCCTGGCAACACTCAATGCTTCATTGTTGACTGTGGTAACAGCATATCCAAGCTTTCTGGATTGCTTCGATATACCAAGTGCGGTAACAACCACATCTTGTAGTTGGGTTGCATCAGCTGTGAGTGTAACTGCAACGTTTGCTTGAGTTGCGCTTACAGAAACCTCAGTAGCATTGAAACCGATAGAGGAAATCTGCAGGACAATGTTGCCTGAGGGGACTTGAAGACTGAAAATGCCATCAGCATTGGTGGTGGTGACGTTGTTGGCACCCTTTACCTTTACTGTAGCAGAAACTACACCCGAATTATCGGGCCCGGTTACCTTACCGGTCAGCTGACGTGTTTGGGCAAAAGTCATAAGACTGAAGCCCACAAGACAGCACATGGTCAGTAGCAATTGTCTCATACTGTTCTTTTTTGGTTTTGAAAAAAAATTTAAGGTTAACAAATAATTAATTAACGAAGTTTAAAGATAGTAGATTTTAGATTTCATCCAACATATATGCTTGATACAGGTTAAAATCTGAAAAATTATCAAGAAAATCAGTCAACGAACACATAAGGCAAAAAAAACTTCATTTTCGATGCATAGCTCGAAAAATAAAAGTTAAGCCATCTATAGTAACAGCCAAAAAGATACTTTTTGATTAAAAACTGGCCCTTCAAGCGGCAAAAATGAAAAATACTGCTTTAGAACCCCAAAATCGATTAGTAAGCCATAGCAAACAAGACCCTCTGCTTACTGGGCTTTCCTGAAAATACGCAGACCCCTTCTTCGGCCTGATTGTTCAGTGGAATACAACGGATGGTTGCCTTGGATTCTTCCTTGATTTTTTCTTCGGTTTCGGCTGTTCCATCCCAATGGGCAGCAATAAATCCGCCCTTATCATTAAGGACTTGCTTGAATTCCTCCCAGCTATTCACTTCCGTGATATGGGAATCCCTGTATGCCAATGCCCTGTTGTATAGGTTTCGCTGGATGTCTGTCATCAAAAACTTGATGTGCTCAATCAGGTCAGCAGCGGGGATGGATTGTTTTTCTTTGGTATCCCTTCTGGCCACTTCCACCACGCCGTTTTCAATGTCTTTCTGACCAATCGCAATCCGAACTGGCACCCCCTTGAGTTCATACTCTGCAAATTTCCATCCTGGTCGGGTGTTCTCTGAGTCGTCGTATTTCACAGATATGCCGTTGGCTTTCAAGTCGGCGATGATGGCATTCACCTTTTCATCCACCAAGGCCTTTTGCTCAGGCCCTTTGTAGATGGGAACGATGACAACCTGCAACGGTGCAATTTTTGGGGGCATGACAAGTCCCTGATCATCACTATGGGCCATTACCAAAGCTCCAATCAACCGGGTGGAAACACCCCAAGAAGTTGCCCAGACAAACTCTTGCTTGTTTTCCTTGGTGAGGAACTTCACATCAAAGGCTTTGGCGAAATTCTGGCCCAGGAAATGGGAAGTACCGGCCTGCAAGGCCTTACCATCCTGCATCAGGGCTTCAATACAATAGGTTTCCAAGGCACCGGCAAAACGCTCATTCGGCGTTTTGATGCCTTTTATGACGGGAAGTGCCATGTAGTTCTCCACGAAATCTCCATACACATGCAACATTTTTTCGGCTTCACCAATGGCTTCTTCAGCGGTGGCATGGGCAGTATGACCCTCCTGCCAGAGAAATTCCGCTGTCCTCAAGAACAAACGGGTTCTCATTTCCCAGCGAACAACATTGGCCCACTGGTTGATCAGCAAAGGCAAATCACGATAAGACTGGATCCAGTCTTTGTAGGCATTCCATATGATGGCTTCGCTGGTGGGGCGCACAATGAGTTCTTCCTCCAGCTTTGCTTCAGGATCAACCATCAGCTTTCCCTTGTTGTTGGGATCTGCTTTCAACCTGTAATGGGTAACAACAGCACATTCCTTGGCAAATCCTTCGGCATGTCCTTCTTCTTTTTCAAGAAAGGATTTGGGAACGAACAACGGAAAATAAGCATTGACATGGCCAGTATCCTTGAACATCTTGTCCAGTACATCCCGCATGTTCTCCCAAAGGGTATAACCATAGGGCTTGATCACCATGCAGCCCCTAACAGCTGAGTAGTCTGCCAGCCCTCCCTTCAAAATCAGTTCATTGTACCACTGAGAGTAGTCTGTAGCCCTTGATGTCAGTTCGTTTGCCATATTATGAATGCTTTAACAGTTTTTGTTTATTCCCCTGCAACTTTAACACTTGCCGTTCGTCTAAATAATGGAACAGGATTGCGCAAATGTAGTAACTTCGGATTAATATTTAAATCGCATCGTATGAACAAGATCATTCTTGCCATTTCGCTGGCTTCCATCATGATGGGGTGCAGCACAGCCTACAGGACTGGACAGACAATTGATGACGTCTATTTTTCTCCTGCCAGACCAGGTGCCGAATATGTCAATGTTGAAGAAAAAGATGAATACAGGGCTTCAGAAGTGCCTATGACTGACCGATACATGCGGATGAAAGCCTTTGGTGGTTCAAGGTGGAATGCATTTGATGATGATTATGCCTACTGGAACAATCCACACTGGAACAACAGCAGTTATTTCAACGTCTACCCATCTTATGGCTACTCAGGCATGAACAACCTGTATTTTGGAAGACCCATGCCTTGGGGGATGTCAAATTACCTGAATCCATTCTCACCTAATTTTTATGGTCAACCCGTCATTGTGTACAATACAGGCAAGTCGATCGTTTCAAAGTCAACCGGACCAAGAACCTATTCGCTCAGCAATTATACACCCATGAAATCCAGCAGTGCTGACCCCAAAATGGGTGCTGGATTTTTACGCTCTGGCGGACAATCCAACAATTCTGGCGCTAATATCCCAAGAGGCGGATACAACCCACGCAGCAGTGGTGAGTCTTATAGCAGCCCGTCCAGAACGTTCTCCAACAGTTCAAATTCCAGTAGTTCAACTTCCAGCCCAAGCAGCAGCAGTTCAAGTTCCAGCAGCAGTTCTTCCTCCAGTGGATCGGCTCCTGTAAGAACATTCCCCAGAGGAGGAAACTAATTCAGTTGTTTCGTCTTGGTTTGATGATGAGGTCTTCAGGCCCATTAACAATACCCAATGGCTGAACTCCTGCACCCTAAATCATTTCGCATGAAGCAACTCCCCATTCTATTCAGCATTCTGTTTGGTTTACAACTGCAAGCTCAAGAGCCTGTTGATGCCCTCCGTTATTCATTGATGGGGCATGGCGGAACCGCAAGGGCCAGGGCAATTGGAGGAGCAATGACTTCTTTGGGCGGAGATATTTCTGCGGCTTTCATCAATCCTGCAGGGCTAGGACTTTACAAAAGTGGAGAGTTCACCTTTACACCCTCCCTGGCATTCAACAATTCCAGGATCAATTACCTCAATACAGAAACCAAGGCAAACAAGATTACCCCTGATTTCAGCAACATCGGACTGGTATTGCCCAGGCCCGGATCATGGAGTGGCAACTGGAGAAACTTTACCTATGGTATTGGAATGAACAAAACCGTCAACTTTGGCAACACCACAAGGCTGAAAGGAACCAATACAGAAAGCTCTTACTCGGAAAAATACCTTGAGGAGTTGATCAACAATAACATTACTGATCCCAACCAAGCAGCAGACAAATTCCCTTACGGATCCAGCCTTGCCTTCAATACTTACCTCATTGATACCCTTGCAGGTCCTGGTGGCAGCATCAGGGGCTACAGAAGCCTTGCTACTCCCCAAACTGGTGTGAATCAGCAACAAGACATTACCACCAAGGGCAGCATCAATGATATTTATTTTTCTGCGAGTGGCAACTACATGGACAAGCTTTTTGTCGGTGGTGGTATTACCTTCAGCAAGCTCAAGTTCGAAAGGACCTCGATTTACAGGGAATCTGATGCCACATCCAATAAAAAAAACAATTTCAATTATTTCGAAACCGAAGACTACCTCATCAGCGAAGGTGTGGGCGTTGGTTTGAAACTGGGGCTTATTGTGAAGCCTGTAGAAAGGCTGAGGATTGGATTGGCTTTCCACTCTCCTGTCTTGTACAACATGGATGACAAATACAGCAGCAAGATCACCACAGACCTGGAAGGGTATCAGGGAAATGGGGTGCTCAAGCAGAGTTCACTTGATTTTAACAATGGTGAACTGGGACAGTTCCAATACAATTTCACCAACCCGATGCGGCTGATGGCAGGCATCTCCTATGTTTTGAATGAGGTTGCCGATGTGAACATGCAAAAAGGCTTCATCAGTGCAGACATCGAATACCTTGACTACTCCAACGCAAAATTCAGTGGAGCCACGACAAACGATGATAGTTACCTGAACCAGGTGAATGATGCCATTAAGGAGCAATTCAGCGCTGCCCTCAACATGCGGCTGGGTGGGGAGCTCAAGTTCAAGACCATCATGACCAGGCTTGGCTTCAACTACATGGGCAATGCGTATGCCAGCGCTCCGCTGAAGGCAAGGCAAATGAACATCAGTGGTGGATTGGGATACCGGAACATGGGATTTTTTGTAGACCTTACCTATGTACAACAGCTGATCAAGGATGCCAGTTTCCCTTACCGGCTCGACAATGGTTTTTATGAGCCAGGGAATGTGCGTGCAAGCAATGGGAATATTTTCCTGACAGTAGGATTCAAATTTTAAGACGGGTTTTTTGACCAGTATATTCATGCGCCAACTTGGCCTAGCTTACAGCTTATCCCTAATTTTCATTAAATTGCATCATGGCCATTCTTAAATTTCGTGTCTACTTCGAAGAAGACGATACCATTTATCGTGACATTGTCATCAAGCACAACCAGTCTTTTTTTGAATTGCACCAGATGATTTTGTCTGCCTATGAATTTGATAGTATTCACCAGGCAACCTTTTTCAGGAGCAACGAAAGCTGGCAAAGGGGAAGGGAAATCAGTCTGGAAAAATACGATGATGTTGAATACAGGGTGGAGCCATTGGACATGTTTGAGACGACCATTGGATCCGAGATCCGGGATACGGAACAAAAATTCATCTACCTCTACGACTTCAAAAAAAACTGGTCTTTCAAGGTACAGTTGATCAGTGTTTCAAAAGAGGAAAATTCAAAAACCACCTACCCTTCCATCACAAGAAAAGAAGGGATAGGACCAAGCCAATATGGCATCAAAAGCATCCTTGGCGACCGCTTTGCAGATGTAGAAGAGAAATATGATCTTGCTTCACTTGGAGACGGTTTTTCAGACGAAGGTGAAGAGGCCGGAGAAACTGATGATGCCGGAGAAGAAGCAGATGGCACCGAAGAGGACACATCATTTTAGCATGGCCGAAAAAGAATGCATCATCGTTGTTGGACCTACCGCTGTAGGAAAAACCGCTGAGGCCATCAAGATTGCAACGGCACTGAAAACTGACATCATTTCTGCTGACTCAAGGCAATGCTACAAGGAAATGAAAATAGGGGTTGCAAGGCCCTCTGATGCAGAATTATCAATGGTAAGGCATCATTTCATTGCCAACCATTCCATTCACGAAAACATTACAGCTGCCAGTTTTGAAAAAGAGGCCCTCGCCTGTCTTGACATGATTTTTCAAGACCATGACCAGGCCGTTGTATGTGGCGGAACCGGTCTTTATATCAAGGCACTTGCGGAAGGACTGGATGATATTCCTGAAGTGCCCATTGCAGTGCGCAATGAGGTCATCTCCATCCACCAGGATAAAGGTCTGGAAGGACTCAGGGATGCCTTGCTCAATCTGGATCCTGGATTTGCAATACATGGTGACATCCATAACCCCAACCGCATGATGAGGGCGCTGGAAGTGATCATGCATACAGGATTCCCAATTGCCCAATATCAAAAAGGAGTTGCACACAAACATCAAGGCGAAGACCAACTGTCCAACGCTGTTGGGAAAAGAAATTTCAAGATACGCTATCGACTTATTCAAATGCCCAGGGAAGACCTCTACACAAGAATCAACAATCGGGTAAACATGATGATGGCTGAGGGCCTGGAGGATGAGGCCCGGTCTTTGTTTGAATACAAGCATTTGCAAGCCCTTCAGACAGTGGGATACAAAGAACTCTTTGATTTTTTTGAGGGAAAATGTTCAAGGGAAGACGCTATTGAAAAAATCAAACAGCATACCAGGAATTATGCCAAGCGACAAATCACCTGGTTCAGCAGGTTAAGCATTCATTGAGTAAAGGCTATCAATTCCCTGCCAGTCCAAGTTGCTTACCCTGCTCCATCATCATGGCAAATGCTGCGTCATAACTGTTTTCGATGACTCCGTCCAGAATCGCTTCTCTGATGGCTGTCTTGATCAATCCCACTTCCTTGCAGGGTTGCAGCTTGAATGTTTCCATGATGAGCTCCCCGGTAATCGGTGGTTGCCAATTTCTTACCTTGTCCTTCTCTTCCACTTCCCTCAAACGAATGCGCACCATTTCGAAATTATTGCGAAAGCGTTTCACTTTTGCTTCATTCTTTGACGTGATGTCTGCATCACAAAGAGTCATCAAATCTTCCAGATCATCCCCTGCATCAAAAAGAAGACGGCGTATGGCGGAGTCTGTGATATTCTCTTTCGTCAGGCTGATGGGCCTCAAATGAAGTTCAACCAATTTGCGAACATACCTCATGTTGTCCTGCATGGGAAGCTTCAGCTTGGTGAAAATCTTTGGCACCATTCTTCCTCCAACCACTTCATGACCATGAAAAGTCCAACCGGTACCCTCTTCAAACCTTTTGGTAGCAGGCTTTGCAATATCATGCAACAAGGCAGCCCAGCGCAACCAGAGGTTGTAGGTATTTTCAGCAACGTTGTCAATCACCTGGAGGGTATGGTAAAAATTATCCTTGTGCCCTTTGCCATCGATGTATGCTGCACCAGCAAGGTCAACCATTTGAGGGAAAATGATTTTCAACAATCCAGTCTTGTACAAGAGGTCTAATCCGATAGAAGGCTTGCGAGAAAGAAGGATTTTATTGAACTCATCTGTAATCCTCTCCTGTGAGATGATGGAAATTCTGTGTGATGCATCTGAAATGCCAAGCAAGGTGTTGGACTCGATGGTAAATCCCAGCTGGGCCGCAAAACGAATGGCCCTCAGCATCCTTAACGGATCATCGCTGAACGTTTTTTCAGGTGAAAGTGGTGTTTTGATGATGCCCTTTTCAAGATCTTCGATTCCGTTGAATGGATCGATAACTGAGATGGCATCATGAGACTTGTCAGGATGCAGCGCAGCATGGCTTATGGACTGTCCTTTTTCTGTTGGCAGATAATCCATCACTGAAAAGGCCAATGCATTGATCGTAAAATCCCTTCTTTCCTGATCATCCTGAAGCGTTCCTTGTTCAACAATGGGATTCCTTGACTCCTGTTGATAGCTCTCTTTTCTTGCCCCTACAAACTCTACATCATATCCTTTGATGTTGAAATGGGCAGTCCCAAAATTCTTGAACCAGGAAACCTTGGGTTGTGGAACAAACAAGGCACTGACAGCATTCGCCAATGCAATGGCATCACCCAGGCAAACAACATCAATGTCTTTGCATGGACGTCCAAGCAATTTATCACGAACAAACCCACCCACCACAAAGGCATCTAGACCAAGGGATGAAGCAGATTCCGCTATTTTAGCAATGATCAAGGCTTCTGGCTTTTCTAAAGAAAAATGCATATTGGCAAAGTTATGAAAATTGAAAGGGTTCAAACTTGCAATTGACCATTTCGGCCTATATATTCGCAGTAGTCTGTATTCAATATTCTCCTAAAAACCATAATCCACTCCAATTTCTACTGAAGCGCCGCATCATCTGATTTTCGCTAAAACGAACCAGTATCATGATTGCGACTCCCTCCAAAAGGATTTCAACTATATCCCGTTTAATCATTTGCTACATTGCGGTGGTCATCATTACCCTGCCAGGATCACACCTTATTGCAAGGATCACTGATAATATCTCAGCCTCAAACAATGATTCTTTGGTTGCATTGATTTATCCTAACGACAATGCCCCCATTGCCATGTTCAGCATAAAGGAAAAAACCTCTCAGTTTGCAGAAGCGTCTCTTGATGCAGAAACCAGGATCAGGGAGTTCTTTTTGGATGCAGACTACCCAAGCGCGTTGTTTTCACATTTTAACGGAAACCACATGCAACCAACAATGGCTTGGATGAAAAAGGCTTCACAGCTGAAAACACTTGTTTTAGAAAATAAATTCAACTTATCCATTCAATTGGCCTCATCATCAGACATGGATTTCATGATGTCTGCATTCATCTCAAAAAGATCAAATGGTCAACCCCTTGCCTTGCTCAATCGCAACTGGATTGAATATGGCATCACCCATGAAGCCTTCACCCGCCTGATCATTGAACTAAGTGGATTTGCTTTTGACCAGTTCCTGAATGGAGCAAACGATACCAAAGGAAATGAAGGCAAGGAATTTGCCAATGACCTTAGCAGCATCTATGAGGAAGCCTCGGATAACCTAGCGCCAGGATTTCTTACTCTTGGGGGCAGGAAGGTACTGGTAGAATTCTGAAATAGTTGAAGGGGTTGAAGAGGTTGAAGGGGTTGAAGGAAATACTTAAACCACTTCAACAGGCCGCAGGCCGACTTAAACCCCTTAAACTTCTTCAACGCGTCTCGCTACTTCAACAGGCCGCTGGCCGACTTCAACCCCTTAAACTTCTTCAACGCTTACACAGCTACATTAAAATCCCTCAATGCATCATTCAAGCTTGTTTTAAGGTCTGTGCTGGGCTTGCGCTGGCCAATGATGAGTGCACATCCCACCTGATAATTTCCTGCAGGAAACTCCTTTGTATAGGTTCCTGGAATCACCACTGAACGGGCAGGAACGCGGCCTTTGTATTCAATCGGTTCTGGACCGCTGACATCAATGATTTTGGTTGACTTGGTCAACACAACGTTGGCTCCAAGCACGGCCTCTTTCTCTACAATCACACCTTCCACTACAATGCAACGGCTTCCCACAAAGCAACCATCTTCAATGATCACAGGGTTGGCCTGAAGGGGTTCAAGCACACCGCCTATACCAACTCCACCACTGAGGTGTACGCCCTTGCCAATTTGTGCACAACTGCCGACAGTTGCCCAGGTATCCACCATGGTTCCTTCGTCAACATAGGCTCCAATATTCACATAAGAGGGCATCAAGACCACATTCTTGGCAAGATAAGCCCCGTAGCGGGCAACGGCATGGGGAACCGCGCGAACACCCAATGATTTGTAGTCTTTTTTAAGGAGCATTTTATCATAAAACTCAAATGGAGCAAGTTCCCATGTTTGCATTTGCTGAATACCGAAATACATCAGGATGGCTTGTTTCACCCACTCGTTCACTTGCCAATCATCCCCTATCTTTTCCGCAACACGAAGCCTGCCCTTGTCAACCTCTTCAATCACAGCCCTGACGGCGTCTGCATATTCGGCGTTTTTCAACAATTCACGATCGCTCCAGGCGGCCAATATCTGTTCTTTAAGTTCCATATATGTATTTTTGGCAAAAGTAATAAAATGATCTCTACTGCAGTCATCAGCCATGGAATCTCTGCCAGGACTTTTCATATACCATTCATTACCACCCATCCTGGTTACTCGTTGGACATGATTATGGAAAGAACAGGAAATACTGCAAAAGAAAAATACCCTCACATAAAAATTGCTAGGACTATCGAGGAGGTTTTGAATGACCCAGCCATTGAATTGGTGGTCATTTGCAGCCCCAACGAAACCCATTTCCCCTATGCCAAGGCAGCGCTGCTGGCGGGGAAACATGTTGTTGTTGAAAAGCCATTTACCAACACCTCAGCAGAGGCAAAAGAACTTATTCAACTGTCTGCTTCAACGGGGAAGGTTTGCTCGGTTTACCAAAACCGTCGGTACGTCACTGATTTTTTGACCATGAAAAAAATTATTGATGATGGTCTGCTTGGAGAACCAAGAGAGTTTTTTGCGCATTACGATCGATACAGGCCAGACCCCAGGACATACGGGCTTTGGCGTGAGCAGGAGCTTCCGGGCAGCGGCATTTTCTATGACCTTGGGCCACACCTGATTGACCAGGCCCTGATGCTGTTTGGCATGCCTACCTATATCAGTGCTGACATCAGGCAAATGAAACCGTACTCTAAAGTGGATGACTATTTTGATGTGAAGCTCGAATATGACAACCTGATTGTTACACTGCATGCCAGCATGTTAGTACGTGAAATGGGACCACGGTACATGATCCATGGTACCAAAGGTTCCTACATCAAATCTGGCGAAGATCCACAGGAAGAATTGCTCAAGGCAGGTGCAAGGCCCATTGGGCCAGATTGGGGAAAGGAAGACTCCTCCATTCACGGACTGATCCATACTGAAGTAGATGGTGAAATCATCCGAAGGCCCTACCCGTCTCTACAGGCCAGCTACGGAGATTACTACAACAATCTGTACAGCACAATTAAAAATGGCGCCCCTTTAAAAGAGACGCCACTGGATGGATATCATGTGATCAGGTTGATCGAACTTGCTTTTCAAAGCAGCATTGAGAAAAGAACCATTACTTGTTCATGGCCTCAACTGCCTGCCTGACACCCAAGGCCGTATGCAGATCAAATTTTTCAGGTAAACTGGTGCTTCCAAGCGCTTCCAATACATCCTTGTCTTTGAGTTTGATTTTGTTCAATTCAGCTGTAACCCTGTTATAAATATAGTAGTCATAATACTGTTCAAAAAGCTTGATGTCTTTTGAATACATGTCCGCAGGATCTGCTACCAGCCTGATCCTGTATTGCCTTAGAAAGGCAAACTTTGATCCGTCTGTAATGACATTTAAAAAGCCTTTGAGGTTTACTTTGGGCAGGTTAGCAGCATTGATGAAATTGAGTTTTTCACCCCCAAAATTCTCAGAAAGCTGGATGAAAAAACCAGAGACGTCTCCATCAGGAGATACAAATTTCTTATCGAGATCTACCCCAACTTTTTGGTCATAAATATCATATAGGATTTTCTTGTCAACAGTTACTACACCCGTCTTCATGGTAATATCCCCACTAAAAGAATCACCCAACAAATATGGGCTGCCCTTGACGCGGTATTGACTCACACGGATATATTCATGCGTCCATTTTTCTATCACGTGTTTGTTGAAATTACCGATAGGATCCGGCTGGGCATTCACCATCAAAGCACTAAAAAAAGCGAAAATTATAAGAACCTGTTTCATGTGGTATAAATTAAAAGCCGCTTCAAATATACTGAAGCGGCTTTTATAAGTAATGTTAATACTGCAAACTATCGCTTACTTTTATATTTTAATACAACAGTATATTCTCTTGTTGCAGCAGCAGGGTTCCACCTGAAATTTAAAGTAAACGTCTTTGTAGCCGGAACATAATTATTTACTTTTCCAGCCCAATTGGTAAGGGTGGCATTTCCAGCACAAGACCAAGTGACCAGATTTGTTGTAGGATTTATTGCCATCCGTAGTCCATCAATACCACCTATTCCTCCGTTACCTGACCACCTGAATGACCCATTACCACTGGCAGGTATGTCTACCTCAGATACACCTGATGTAATCAAGTAGACATCTGAATTTCCAGCCAAAGACCCACTGAGTGCATCATTGGCAGGAACACCTGGAGAATTGTAACGAGTTACCAATCCTGATACTACTGTATAAATACCATCCCATTGGTTTTTCAATGCAATCTTATACACAACAGTCTTCAAGTTTTTAGCGATAGCAACACCCGACTTGCTTACTGAGCTGATGGTGAATGCCATACCATAGTTTTTGGTTGGATCAAGCGTTCCGGTATTGATCTGACAGGTAAAATTAGGAGAAACCCTTGTTCCCTGTTTGATAACAACAGTTGGATTAGCAGATGTGAATGTCAAAACACTGGCTGGAAGAAGGGTTAGGCCACCAACAGCAGTAACTGCTGCATCATCTTTTGTAAAGGTTACCGTGATGTCTTCAGGAGCCTTGTCTACATTTTCGTAGTTCACTGAAAAAAGTTCCAGTGGTTGGTTGCCCGATTTTGACTCTAAGGCAATTGAGAAAGGGCTGCTTGAGGCCGCTGGCACTGCAACAAATGTACCACCTGCAAAACCACCCATACCATAGGAGCCGTTGTCAAATCCTTCGTCTTTTAAGCAAGATGAAAGGCTGAATACCGCGAAAGCGATCAGCGTGGGAATCTTGTATTTTGAAAAAATATTGTTCATTTCTTTACTTTTTGTGTGTGAATACATTGAAGTTTATTTGTGCCAGAATACCTTGGATGTAAACTGACTGATTGTTCCTTCAGCTTTAACATTTTCAGCATTGTAGTTGTACTCCGAAGTTGGATAAAGCAACCTCGATGGGATTTGGTTTGTTCCCCTTTCAGGAGCAACGGAAAGTGCTGGCGAAACTACTTTCAACCTGCGCACATCATTCCAAGTTTCCAGGATTCCAATGCCGTTCAAAGCAAGGTATTTCTGCCAGGCTATTACAGCAATCTGATTGGCCAAGGTTCCAGTAGTAGGCCAAGCAACTTCTGCATTGGTTTTGCGCAGATAGGCGTCAGCTACAGTTGCTGCATTGGGTACTCCCAACCAGCTGAAAGATTCCCTTACAGCAAGGTTATATGCTGTTTGAGCGTTTCCACTGATCCAACCCCTGGCAGTTGCCTCAGCCACATAAAATGCAGCCTCAACAGAAGTCATTACCCACATTGGCATGGTAAATGACTTGCCTATTCCAAATCCTACTCCTGACGTGTTGTCAGAAGAATTGACGATCAATGGATCAGAACCATAAATTGTTCCCTTTAAAGCACCTCCGGCTTTGGGCGCACGATATACATAAGATACCCTTGGGTCAGCAAGTGTATTCATCAGACCGAGGGTGAAATTATTAGCCCTGTTGTAGTTGTCATTTTCATTGCCATTGATGGCATTGAACATGTGTGCACTGTAGAAAGGATTCGGCCTGTCAGCAACATAGCCCGGTTGAACTTCTGCACTCAAACCATTTCCGAGGTAGCCCGATCCTTCCGTGTTGATCTTCGCGATCTCGGCAGCAGGACTGAACGTGCTTGTACCCGTGGTGTGAATGAGCATCTTCAATTTGACGGTATTGACAAATTTTGCCCATTTAACCTTGTCTGCTGCAAACATGATGTCCCTTTTTTGAATATTGGTATTCTTGTTGACATCAGCCGCTTTGATCAAAGCCAAACCAGCATCCAACTGGGCGTATAATGCCTTGTACACATCTTCACCCTTGTCATAGCTTGGACGGATGTTACCAACAAGATCAAAAGCCTTTGAATTGGGAACATTGTTATAGAGATCCACCAAATTGATCATTTCATAGGCACCAAGGACTTTGGCAATACCCTCGTAATATGTCCAACCCAATTCCTTGGATTTCTTCTCAATTGCTTTGTATTGACCTACGGTGTAGTAAACACCTTCAAAAATGCCGGCTCCAAAATCATTGGTGATGTTGTAGCTCATTTCGACGGTAGAACGAGAATAAGAACCTGCAGCACTCCAATAACCCAGCCAGCGTGCCATAAAATCCCAGCTGCTTGCATTGCGGGCAGCAGTGGTTGTCATTTGGGGGGCAAGAGCGAGATCGGGAGTGATAAGCGACTCAGTGGCCGAATTAGGATTTGTATTGATGTTCAGGTAATCTTTCTTACAGCCGGTCAGGATCAATCCTGCAAAGGCTGCGATCATTATGTATTTTGTTTTAAACATGGTTGTGGTTTTACGTGTGATTGTATTAGAAACGCAGGTTAACGTTAAAACCATAGATCCTTGAAGGAGGAAGCTGGCCAGTTCCGTTCACACCCAAGGCATTTCCTGTGGTGTTAGCGAACTCAGGGTCAGACCATTCGTTTGTTTTAGGCAGGAACATGAGCAAGTTCCTACCAACCAAACCAATTGAAACTCCTTTGATGAATCTTGCGCTCTTGATCAGTGATGATGGCAAATCGTAAGAAAGGGCAACTTCCCTGATTTTCCAGGCCGCAGCGCTGGTCAAATAGTTGGATTGAATTCCTCTGTTGGTTGCAGACGCTTCAAAGAAACCGTAGCCACCTGCACGAACAAGTACATCGGTGTTTTGTACATACTTACCACTTGCATCAGCATACACCGAGTTTGGAACCACAAAGCGCATACGGCCATTTGTAGCACTGCGAACGGAGATACCCGTGAAGTCCATGTCAGGACCAGCACCATTGTAGACTTGATGACCAGCCCTGTAATCTGCGGTAACTGTCAGGCTTAAACCTCTCCACTCAAACGAAGGCGTAACACCGAGGATGTATTTGGGCATTGTCCTTCCAAACATTTTAACAATTGGGTTTTGAGAAGGAAGTCCTGTTTTTGCATCAACAATCACTTTTCCTTCTGGAGAGCGGTTGTAATCTGTCAATTTGAACATAAAGGCAGGATAGCCAACGATAGCGAAGTTGGAGTTACCGATACCCACTTCACCCAATCCTTCATATACTGAGTTTACCTTGCTGTCTTGCAATGTAAAGTTTCCTTTGAAGTTGAACCTGAATTCACCAAGATCAACTACCGGCGTAAGGCGAAGATCAAACTCCAACCCTTTGTTGGTAAAGTCAGCAGCGTTTACCAATGAAGAAGAATAACCAGTAGCACGGCTCAACTGGATGCTAAGGATCTGGTTAGTATTGTCTTGTGTATAGGCAGTAGCTTCAATGCTTACCCTGTTTTTGAACAAGGACAATTCAAAGCCAATTTCTTTTGAAAGAACAAACTCAGGTTTGATACCGGGATTGTTTACGCTTGAGCTGGCCTGGAAACCGGGTAAACTTCCGTAAGGGAAACCACCTGCTACACCATAAGTGGGTTCAAGCTGATATGCACCAAGGTTTACGTTGCCTGACTTGGAAACCGATCCCCTGAGTTTCAAATAAGAAATCACATCACTGTTTTTGATGGCCTTGATGGCATCGCTCAGTACAACTGAAGCAGAAGCTCCGGGATAGAAGAAAGATCTTCCAGTGATGGGCAAACGGGAATCCCAGTCGTTACGACCGGTTACCTCCAAGAAAGCCCAGTTGTCATATCCAACCGATGCTTTTCCAAATACACCCATGAGCTTGGTTTCAGAGAAGCTTGAGCTTGCGCCTGGTTCACCCGTTCTGTTGGATATATTGAAAAGTGTCGGGATAATCAGGTTGCTACCAGAAACACTAACCGATTTGGAGAATGTTTCACGGTAAGATTGACCAATCAAACCATCAACAGAGATCTTTCCAAAGTCTTTTTGACCAGCAAGGAAGGCCTCTGAGGTAATTCTTGTGCCAATGCTCTGTCCATCAGAAACGCTGGCAAAAACATCATTCACAGAATTGTACTTACCTGATGTTTTTGCAAAGGGAGAGTATGTAAAGGCCTCAGATGTACTCCGTGAATTAGTTGAACCGACTGTTGTACCCAAACGGTAAGTGGCAGTCAACCAAGGAAGAATTTTATAGTTCAGGGTTGAAGTACCGATAAGGTCATGGGTAGTTCCCGTTGAACGAGCCCTGTCCAAAATGTAATAAGGATTGCTGGCATAGTCATTGAAATAATCATTAGGAGTAGACCATTCATCCGTTCTCCAATTCTTGTACCTTGTCAAAGGAATATTCTGGGCAGTATTGAATACTTCATAATACGCGCCGTTAGAAGCCACGTCGTATTGAGACTTGGTATACGTAATGGTGAAGTCAGCATTGAACTTGCCGAACTCTTTGGCAGACTTGAAACTAAAGGTTGTCCTTCTGTTCTTGTCGCCGGCCAATGTACCAGAGATGGTTGCATCCTGAAAAGAAAGGTAAAAATCCTTGGCAGACATGGAAATATCACTTTGTGAAGTGATGCCAGTCTCAAAGTATTTCATTTTTTCACCTGGAAGTGCTGAATAAGGAATCTTCTGTATCTCTCCTTTTGCATTTGGACGACCCAATTCCCTTATTGAACCATCAAACTCATCACCATATTGTTGGTTTTCAACGGGATCAAAAACCCCAATACCGTTTGCGTCAATGGCTGAACCTTGTCCAAACTGTGTTTGGAAATCAGGAAGAAAAGCGATTTGCTCAAACTGGGTAGAATTGCTTATGTTGATGACAGGATTTCCACTTTTGGTGCCCCTTTTGGTTTTAACAAGGATAACCCCATTAACACCATCCGGTCCATACAAAGAAGCCGCAGATGCACCTTTAAGGATACTGATATCATCAACATCGTTGGGGTTCAAGCGGTTTAGGAATCCAAGCGCTACAGGTACTCCATCAATAACCAACAAAGGCTGGTTGTTTCCCGTCAGTGAACGGATACCACGAAGGGTAATCCTTGTATCGGCAAATACACCATTGTTGACAGTGGAAATGTTCAAACCGGAAACTTTACCGGTAAGACCATTTTGGATGTTAACCGCCTTGGCTGTAGTTATATCCTTGCCGGAAACCTTTGCAACAGAATAACCAAGCTGCCTTGGTTGCTTCTGGATACCAAGGGCTGTAACCACCACTTCCTGCATCTGGCCTTCGCTTGTTGCCAAAATAACAGTTGTGTTGCTTCCAGCTACAGAAACAACTTTACCAGTGAATCCTGTTGCAGAAACACTGAGTTGTCCTTTTTCCTTGATGGAAATTTTGAAATTACCGTCAGCGTCAGCTTTTACGGCATTTTGCGTTCCCGTTTCGGTTACCGTGGCGAAGGGAATTGCTTCTCCCTTGTCATTCTTGATCACGCCGGAAACGGTTCTTGTCTGGGCGAAAACAGTCATGCCAAACAGCAGACAGATCACCAGCACAGAGGCCAATTTTCTCATGTAGACGAGTTTTATGGTTATTAAAAAAATTTGGATAGGACTATTAGTCCTATTTATGAACTCCAATATTACTATTTTTTATCAAATTGTTAAAGTTTTCTTATTGCGTTTTAGAACATTCAATAATTCAGTAAAAAAAGAGGGGGATTTAGATTTTATTCTACATTCCCCCTCTTTAACAAGATAAATTCTATCAAAAACTGATTATCCTAAATGTATTGGTTGATGATGTTCTCCAACCACTCCTGACGGCCAGAAGTTAATTTGGGTTCGCCAGCCTTGAAAGCATAATCCCTCAGGTCTGATAGACTGAGCTTCCCTTCCTCGAACATTTTGCCTTCTCCTGAGTCAAAAGAAGCATATCTGTTCTTGCGGAATTCGCTGTAAGGTGATTTTTGCAGGATATTGTCAGCAACAACCAGGGCCCTTGCAAAAGCATCCATTCCGCCAATATGGGCATGGAAAATATCCTCCATGTCAGTAGAATTCCTTCTGGTTTTGGCATCAAAGTTGACACCACCCCCTGCAAATCCTTTTGCTTCGAGGATAATCAACATTGACTCCACCAGTTCATTCAGGTTCATGGGGAACTGGTCTGTATCCCATCCGTTCTGGGAATCTCCCCTGTTGGCATCAATGCTACCCAACATGCCGGCGTCTGCAGCAGTCTGCAACTCATGCTGGAAAGTATGACCGGCCAGGGTGGCATGGTTCACTTCAATGTTCAATTTGAAATCATCTTGCAAGCCATACCTGTTCAGGAACCCAATAACGGTGGCTGAATCATAATCGTATTGATGCTTGGTAGGCTCGCAGGGCTTTGGCTCAATGAAGAAAGTGCCCTTGAACCCGTTTTTCCTTGCATAGTCTTTTGCGGTATGAAGGAACCTTGCGAGGTGTTCCTGCTCTCGCTTCATGTCCGTGTTAAGCAGGGTCATGTATCCTTCTCTACCACCCCAGAATACATAATTTTCTCCACCCAGACGGATGGTGGCATCCAGTGCATTCTTTACCTGCGTTGCTGCATGGGCCAATACGTTGAAATCAGGATTGGTGCTGGCACCATTCATGTAGCGTGGGTTTGAAAATACATTGGCCGTGCCCCAAAGCAGCTTCACGCCACTTGCTTTTTGTTTCAGGTCAGCATAATCAACAATGGCAGAAAGATTGCTTTCATATTCAGCAAGATTGGCGCCTTCATCAACCAAATCAATGTCATGAAAACAATAATAAGGAACCCCAAGCTTGGTGATGAATTCAAAGGCAGCATCCATCTTTTCCTTTGCCCTGTCAACTGCATTGGATGCAGCATCCCATGCAAATTGTTTGGTGCCTGGTCCGAATGGATCTGCACCGGTATTGCAGAAACTATGCCAATACGCTACAGCAAAACGGAAATGTTCTTTCATTGATTTTCCTGCGATGACCTGGTTTTCATTGTACCATTTGTAGGCCAATGGATTGTCTGATCCAACTCCTTCAAAGTTTATTTTACCAATTCCGGGGAAAAATTCCTTGTTGCCCAATGTTACAGACATATGATTTGTTTTTTAATGATTTTTATATTGATAAAGATAGAGCTGTTCTTTTAAAATGAGATTGATTGCAAGATTAAAATTGAAGACCATCCAACCAGATGCCATAGGCCTCTTTGTATTGTGCAGTCAATGCTGTATTGGGTTCGATCCTTCTCAACACCTTCAATCCCCTGAATGCATCCTTCGTGTCCTTGTAAATACCTGCCCCCAGGCCGGCTCCTCTCGCAGCCCCTTGTGCACCATCGGTATTGACAAGCTCAATGCTCGCTCCGCTGGTATTGGCAAATGCTTCCGTAAAAATATCACTCTGGAACATATTGGCTTTCCCGGCCCTTACCGTATTGATGTTCAGGCCCATTTTTACCATGATTTCTATGCCATAAAAAAGGGAAAAGACAATGCCTTCCTGTGAAGCCCTTGCAAGGTGTGCATTGTTGTGGCGGTTAAAATGCAGGTTCTTGATCATCGAACCGGGATCCTGGTTTTCAAGCACCCGCTCTGCTCCATTACCAAAAGGATAACAAAGCAATCCTTCTGATCCCACAGGAACAGCAGATGCGAGCCTGTTCATTTCAGGATAAGAAAATCCATTGAATACATTCTTCTGCAACCAGCTGTTGAGAATCCCTGTTCCATTGATACAAAGCAAAACGCCATATCGTTTTTCCGCTTCAGTGTGATTGACATGAACGAAAGTATTCACCCTTGATTGAGGATCATATGATGGTTGATCGATGACCCCATAAACAACCCCTGAGGTACCTGCGGTTGCTGCTATTTCACCAGGCTGCAAAACGTTCAATGAAAAGGCATTGTTGGGCTGATCTCCTGCCCGGTAGGCAACAGGAGTATTGGCTGAAATTCTCAATGCCTCTGCGGCTTGCGGGGTCACAAAACCCTGCTCACCAAACTGAGGAACCGTGGAGCAAAGCAAGCTTTCACTGATGCCATAATGTTTGAGCAACTCATGGGAAATGGTCTCGTTTTTGGCATCCCACATGATGCCTTCGGAAAGACCCGAAACAGTTGTTCTCATTTCACCGGTCATGCGAAAAGCAATATAATCTCCAGGCAACATAACCTTATAAATCCTTGCATATGTTTCAGGCCTATTGTCTTTTACCCATTTCAATTTTGATGCAGTAAGATTGCCTGGAGAATTCAAATAATGCTCAAGACAAAACTCCTCACCCAATGTTTTGAACGCTTCGTTACCAGTTTCAACAGCACGGCTGTCACACCATATGATGGATGGCATAACTGGTACTCCATCACGATCCACAGCCACAAGACCATGCATCTGGTAGGATATGCCAATGGCTGCGATTTCATCTTTGCTATAGGTAAATTCATTGGACAAAAGACTCATGGCATTGCAAAGTTCATCCCACCAAAGATTAGGATCCTGTTCTGCAAATCCCTTTTCAGGAGAAACAATTTTCATCTCCGATGAAGGTGAAAATGCAGAAGCAACACACTCACCACTATCAATGGCTACCAAGGCACATTTTACTGATGATGACCCAATATCTACTCCCAATAAATACTTCATTTTTTGTATTTTTTATCCTGACGCTGATCGGGTAAAATCTCAAACCAAGCGACCTAAGAAATTATTTGATGGTTGAAAAACGATAAATGGTCTGGCTTTTCCAGGTTTCGCCCGGTTTCAACAAAGTTGTTGGAAATGAAGGCTGGTTGGGGGAATCCGGAAAATGTTGTGTTTCCAAACAAAATCCAGTCCTGTATTGATACGCCATGCCCCTGCCTTTTTCATTGCCATCCAGAAAATTGCCGGTATAAAATTGAACACCAGGTTCTGTGGTAAAAACTTCCATTTTTCTTCCAGATGTTTTTTCTGAAACCACAACCGCGGGTATTTTTATATCACTTGAATTGAGCACAAAATTATGGTCATATCCCAAGCCATAAACCAATTGCTGCTCATTGGCTGCAATGTTCTTCCCTATTGGTTTTGCAGCGGTAAAATCAAATGCTGTTCCTGCAACTTCTTTCAATTCTCCAGTGGGAATCAAGGTGCTGTCTACAGGCGTAAAACGAGCTGCATTGATCATCATGTCATGATCGAGAATGGTATTTGAAGGATTGCCTGTAAGATTGAAGTAGGCATGGTTGGTGACATTGATGACAGTAGGCTTATCGGTTGTAGCAGCATAGTCAATGACCAGGCTGTTGTCCTCCCGCAGGGAATAAATAACGGTGAGGTTCATTTCGCCGGGATACCCATTTTCACCATCCTTTATTTTGATTGAAAAACTGATGGCATCGTTCATCTGCTTCACATCCCAGACCTGTTTGTCAATGCTATTGACTCCACCATGAAGGGAGTTGATGCCATTGTTTTGAGGAGCTGTAAATGCCTGCCCATCAATGCTGAATTTTCCATTGGCAATGCGGTTGGCATAACGCCCAACGATGCACCCGAAATAGGATTTACCTGCAAAAAGATCCTTGGCACTGTCGTATCCCAATAAAACATTTTCAAACTTTCCTTCCTTGTTGGGTACTTGGATGCTCAAAATGGTTGCCCCATAGTTTGAAAAAGCCACAGACATCCCCTCCTTGTTCGACAACCTGAACATTTGCACTTTTTTCCCAGCAAGGGTGTCCGTAAAAGCCTTTTCCATTTCCATATCAGCATTGGTTTTATTGTTTTTTTCTGGCTCAATCATACAAGAGGAGAAGCCAAGAAGAAGCATTTGTGCAAGGACAAGCAGTTTTTTCATTTCATTCATTTGAAAGCCAGGCAGGATTGCCTGAAAATGCAATATAATATTTTACGGCGAATCAACCCTCCTGCTACATCATTGGGCTTATCCAGGGCGATTGGGCATCGGATTGAACCAAAACAATCTCGTGTTGTTACGAAATAGGGAAAAAAGAGGGAATATAGATAAGATATCCCCTCCCCCGTTTTTTACAAAGCTTTAAAAAGCTGAAATTTGCGTTTTTAAACGAATGAGCAATATGCACGAGGAAAATGATGATATTTTAGAACAAATCACCTCATCAGAGTACAAATACGGATTTGTAACTGATATTGAGGCGGATGAAGCGCCAAAGGGACTCAGTGAAGATACTGTAAGGTTCATCTCAGCCAAAAAAAATGAACCAGCATGGATGTTGGAGTACCGTTTGAAGGCATACAGGCATTGGCTGACCATGGAAGAGCCCAAATGGCCAAACGTGGAATATCCCCCCATCAATTACCAGAATATTATCTACTATTCAGCACCCAAGCAAAAAATTGCACCAGACAGCCTTGATGATATTGACCCGGAACTCAGAAAAACCTTTGAGAAGCTCGGCATTTCCCTCAATGAGCAAAAAAGGCTCACTGGCGTTGCTGTAGACGCTGTAATTGACAGTGTTTCTGTGGCAACCACCTTCAAGGAGGAACTTTCGAAAGTTGGGGTAATTTTTTGCTCCATGAGCGAGGCCATCCAGGATCACCCTGAATTGATCCAAAAATACCTGGGCTCTGTGGTTCCGGCAACAGACAATTTCTTTAGTGCATTGAATGCAGCGGTGTTCAGTGATGGCTCCTTCTGCTTCATCCCCAAAGGGGTAAGATGTCCGATGGAGCTGTCCACCTATTTCCGCATCAATGCTGCCAATACCGGTCAATTTGAAAGAACCCTGATTGTGGCTGAAGATGAGGCCTATGTCAGTTATCTGGAAGGTTGTACAGCACCCATGCGGGATGAGAACCAGCTGCATGCAGCAGTTGTTGAAATCGTTGCCATGGAAAAGGCTGAGGTAAAATACTCTACTGTTCAGAATTGGTATCCCGGAGACAAAGAAGGAAAAGGTGGAATTTACAACTTCGTTACCAAGCGTGGCATCTGTGCAGGAGCGCACGCCAAGATATCATGGACCCAGGTAGAAACCGGATCCAGCATCACCTGGAAATATCCCAGCGTAATCCTCAAGGGAGATTATAGTATTGGAGAGTTTTATTCCGTTGCGGTTACCAACAATTTTCAACAAGCCGATACAGGAACCAAGATGGTTCATCTCGGAAAGAATACCAAGAGCCGGATTGTTTCCAAGGGTATCTCTGCGGGCAAGAGCCAGAACTCTTACCGCGGCTTGGTCAGTGTTGCAAAAAATGCAGGCAATGCCAGAAACTTTTCTCAGTGCGACTCATTGCTCCTGGGAGACAAATGTGGTGCACATACCTTCCCATACATAGAAGTGAAGAACAATACAGCTGTTGTGGAACATGAGGCAACAACTTCTAAGATTGGAGAAGACCAGATTTTCTATTGCAACCAACGGGGCATTGATACAGAAACCGCTGTTGCATTGATTGTAAATGGTTTCGCCAAGGAGGTAATGAACCAGCTGCCAATGGAATTTGCGGTAGAAGCCCAAAAGCTTCTTGCGATCAGCCTCGAAGGAAGTGTTGGATAATTTCAAATAAAAAAAGACAAAAGAAAAATATGCTAAAGATCAACAATCTGCAAGCCAGCATTGAAGAGAAGGAAATCCTCAAGGGAATCAACCTTGACATCAAGCCAGGAGAAATTCATGCCATCATGGGCCCAAATGGCTCAGGCAAAAGCACCCTGGCATCTGTATTGGCAGGCAGGGCAGACTATGAGGTAACTGGAGGAACTGTGGAATTCATGGGCAAGGATTTGCTGGAGCTTTCTCCGGAAGACAGGGCCAAAGAAGGACTGTTTCTTGCCTTTCAATATCCTGTTGAGATACCGGGCGTCAGCACAACAAACTTTATCAAGTCTGCTGTAAACGAAAAAAGAAAATACCTTGGACTTGAACCATTGGATGCAGCGCAGTTCCTGAGGAACATGAAGGAGAAAATGAAACTGGTTGAGATTGATCAATCCCTTCTATCCCGTTCATTGAACGAAGGATTCTCCGGTGGAGAAAAGAAAAGAAATGAAATTTTCCAAATGGCCATGCTCGAACCCAAGCTCGCCATTCTGGATGAAACGGACTCTGGTCTTGATATTGATGCGTTGAGGATTGTGGCCAATGGTGTAAACCAGCTGCGCAACAAAGACAATGCATTCCTTGTGGTCACACATTACCAGCGTTTGCTAGACTATATCGTCCCTGACTTTGTTCATGTACTTTACAAAGGCAGGATTGTCCGTTCTGGCACAAAAGAATTGGCAAAAGAATTGGAAGTGAAAGGATACGACTTCATCAAGGCTGAAGTGGATAAGGAACTGGCGTAACCCGCAAAAGTGTAAACGGAAAATGATGGATGCAACAAACATATTGAAAGAAGCATTTGATAAGCAAGCTGCTGCAAGCGGAAACCTTGCGGAATATCAACAAGAGAACTGGAAAATGTTCTCTGGAATGGGACTGCCTGCTATCAAACACGAGGAGTGGAAATATACCCGGATCAGAAATGCATTTACGGACAAACTGGTCATTGACAATGATAGCAACTTAAGCAAGGATGCTTTGGACAACATGATCCTGAAGGGAACAGAAAATGCCAACCGCATCGTTTTCCTCAATGGCCGATTTCTTGAAGCATTGTCCAACACCACTGACAGTGCTGAAGCCATTTGCATCAAACCTCTTGAAGATGCAGCAGGTGATGAAGATGCAGACTTTGTCAACATCAACCTTGGCCACAGCCAGCGTTACCATGGAGATGGGATCAATGCCTTGAATGCTGCATTTGCCAATGGCGGCGTATACATCAGGGTTAACAAAGGGGCAACCTTGAACAACCCGATCATCATCTACCATGTTTCAGATTCAAGCCATGGGCTTCGCTTCAGCCAACCCCGCATCCTGGTCAACATCCAGGAAGCCGCGCAGGTTGAATTGATCGAAACCTATATCAATATGGGTGGTGGTGAAACCCTCACCAATGAAGTAGTAGAAATTTCAGCAGAGAAAGATGCAGTCTTGCATTATGTGAAACTGCAGAATGAAGGAGAGAAAACAAATTACGCAGGTACTACCCATATCAGACAAACAGGAAAATGCCTTACCCATGCTGTCACCGTTACCTTGAGTGGCGCGATCGTTAGGAACAACCTCAACATGGTGATGGAAGCGGAACATGGTGAAAGCCACATGTATGGTCTTTATCTTCTTAAAGGAAATACCTTGGCAGACAACCATACCATCGTAGACAATGCCATGCCGCATTGCTTCAGCAATGAGTTATACAAGGGCATCATGGATGATGCATCCACAGGGGTTTTCAATGGCAAGATTTTTGTCAGAAAAGATGCCCAAAAGACCAACGCATACCAGTCCAATAAAAATATTCTGGTCGGAGAAAATGCTTCCGCCAATACCAAGCCTCAGCTTGAAATCCTTGCAGATGATGTGAAGTGTTCTCATGGATGTACCATCGGAAAATTGGATGAAGATGCACTGTTTTACCTGAGGGCCAGGGGTATTTCCGCAGACAATGCAAGATCAATGTTGCTTCATGCTTTTGCCATTGACATCCTTGATCAAATCAAGAATGAGGAAATCAAAGCCTATGCAGAGCAACTGGTTGCTGAGCGGTTATCCTTCAGCATTTAAACAATGGAAACAGAAGGAATATATGATGTACAGGCGATAAGGGCAGAATTCCCCATCCTTTCCAGAAAAGTGAAAGGAAAGGATCTTGTATACCTCGACAACGCAGCAACTTCACAAAAGCCCACTGCTGTAATTGATGCGCTTGTACACTACTATTCTCATTACAATGCGAATATCCACCGCGGACTGCATACCCTTGCAGACGAGGCTACAGCTGCTTATGAAGCCTCAAGGGTAGCTGTGATGCATTTCGTAGGCGCATCATCACCAGACGAAATCATCTTTACAAAAGGAACCACAGAGAGCATCAATCTCGTAGCGAATGCCTGGGGAAAATCATTCCTTCAAGAAGGCGATGAAATCATCATCACCTCTCTTGAACACCATGCCAACATTGTTCCATGGCAAATGGTTGCTGCAGAAAAAAAAGCCATCCTCAGGGTTATTCCCATTGATGACAACGGCATTCTTGACATGGAGGCATTCAAGTCAATGCTGGGACCCAAAACGAAATTCGTATCCGTAGTCCATGTCTCCAATGCCCTGGGCATCATCAATCCTGTTGAAAAAATCATCCAGCTTGCTCATGAGTACAATGCGGTGGTATTGGTTGATGGCGCACAATCAAGTGTTCACCTTGATATTGATGTGCAGACACTTGGCTGCGACTTTTATGCTTTTTCAGGACATAAAATTTATGGGCCCACAGGTGTGGGAGTGCTTTATGGAAGAAGAGATTTACTTGAATCAATGCCTCCCTATCAGGGCGGTGGAGAAATGATCAAAGAGGTCAGGTTTGAGCATACCACCTACAATGAACTTCCCTTCAAATTTGAAGCAGGAACACCCAATATCGCAGATGTAATTGCACTGAAAGCAGGCATTGATTTTATCAATAACATTGGAAAGGCCACCATCAGAAAACATGAAGAAATCCTGCTGGAATATGCCACAGCCAAATTGAAAGATATTGCAGGACTGAAGATCATCGGCGATGTAAAAAATAAAGTGAGTGTGATTTCTTTCGTCATTGATGGCGTTCATCCACAAGACCTTGCCATCCTGCTCGACAACCAAGGTGTTGCTGTTAGAACCGGTCACCACTGTACACAACCCCTCATGCACAGGCTTGGGATTGTTGGTACAACCAGGGCTTCCTTTGCTGCCTACAATACGCTTGAAGAAATTGATGTATTGATTCAGGCCCTTAACAAATCTTTGAAGATGCTTTTGTAAATGAACAATCAGAAAACCATAAAAGATATAGAACAGGAACTCATTGATGATTTCTCCCTCTTTGAAACATGGGAGGAAAAATACGAGTACCTGATAGACCTGGGTAAAAAATTGGCCCCACTGGATCCGGCGTTCAAAACGGAAGAACATAAAATCAAAGGATGCCAGTCCAGTGTTTGGATTCATTCATATACCGAGGATGGACTTATACATTTTGAAGGAGACAGTGATGCCATCATTGTCAGAGGATTGGTGGGATTGATGATCACGGTACTCAATGCACAACCTGCCAAGGAAATTGTCAATGCTCCACTTGATTTCATCGACACCATTGGGTTGAGTTCCCATCTTGCCCAGACCAGGTCAAATGGATTGAGGGCGATGATCAAACAGATGAAGTTGGATGCGGGCGCATGGCAGGTGAATGCAGAAAATAAAACTGTAGAGTAAAGCTTAAAAAAAAACAATGAAAGCCCAGTGAATAAAAAATGGTACAAGTGGCTAGTCGTTTTATCGTTGATGATAACCATCGCGGCCACCAACCTTTTTTTCATCACACAGCTGCCCAGCAAGCAAGCCAGTGCCAACCTGCAAGAAACTGCATGCAGAAACTGCCATCAGGAAATTTATGACAGCTACGCAAAAACAGCACATGCTATAGACTCAAGAACTGCAAGCACCGAATCCATCAAAGGGAGTTTTGACAACAGCAATAATAGTTTCCACTATAATCTGTTCATGCATGTTGACATGCTCAAAGAAAATAAAAAACTGGTTCAATCCTCGAGAATCAGTGGGGAAGAGATCCAAAGGGCTTCATTCGATATCGTCATCGGATCAGGAAGAAAAGGACAATCCTATTTGTATTGGAATAAAAACAATCTCTTTCAACTTCCGATATCATATTATGCCAGAACACAGTCATGGTGCAACAGCCCTGGCTTTCCAAACCTTGCCTATTTCGACAGACCGATATCCCTAAATTGTTTGGAGTGCCACGCTACTGCGGCCAAGACAACCAATCCAAATGGGCAGGGAAACGAGTATGATAGAAAATCAATTGTGCTGGGCATAGGTTGCCAAAAATGTCATGGTGAAGGCAGTGCACACATCAGCCACCACATCAAAAATCCGACCGACAGCGTAGGTAAGTTTATTGTCAATACAGCAAACATGGAACGGCAAATAAGGCTTGACGGATGCGCACTTTGCCACTCAGGCATGCGAAAAGCAATCAAACCACCCTTCAGTTTTACAGTGGGTAAGAAATTGGATGCGTTCTCGGTAGCCAACCCAGTCAGTAACCAGGCAGATACACTTGATGTACACGGAAACCAGTACGGATTGTTGGCAGCAAGCAAATGCTTTACTGCATCAGCACAGATGGACTGTTCATCTTGCCACAATGTACACAAAGAGGAATACAATGATCCAAAGCTTTTCTCTCAAAAATGCATGGACTGCCATGGTGGAAAGCATCAAAAGTCCTGCACCGTGAAAGCCGAAGGATTGGGTACTTTACAAAACAATTGCATTGATTGCCATATGCCTGTACTTCCCTCCAAAAAAATTCAGTTGGACCTTGGAAAAAGAGAAAAAATGGAGCCTGATTACATCAGAACACATTATATCGCTATATACAGAGAAGAGAGCAGGAAGTTACTCAAGCAACTTCCTTAAAACAGAAACAAAAAATATTATACAATGAAGACTCCAGAGGAAATAAAAGAAATGGTAATTGAAAAGATCAAAACGGTTTTTGATCCGGAGTTGCCTGTTAATATCTGGGAGCTTGGCTTGATTTACGAAGTCAATGTTGTACCCATCAACAATGTCCAGATCATCATGACCCTTACAGCGCCCAGCTGCCCTGCGGCACAATCTCTGCCCCATGAAGTGGACCAAAAAATCAGGGAAATAGAGGGCATCAATGATGTTTTTGTAGAAATCACATGGTCACCTGCATGGACCAAGGACCTGATGAGTGAAGAGGCGAAGCTGGAATTGGGCTTTCTCTAATCAAACGAGCATTTTCTTGCCGACAAATTAATGGCTGCATAAAGACATGTGTCATAAATATTTTTAAACTAAATGCTAAAAATATTTGCGATCTACAATCGTCATTAACAGAATGTTAACACTGTTAATTGATTTATATTTGTCTACTATTTTAATAAACTAAACTTTAAATCATGAGAAAACTAAGCTTATTAGTTGTTTCTCTTGTTCTGCTTGTCGGCGTTGTTGCCGCACAAGGCAATAAGAGAATTACGGGAAAGGTCACCGATACCAATGGTGATATCCTTTCCGGCGTAACAGTTTCCGAAGTGGGCGGCAAGGCCAAGACCATGACAGATGAAAAAGGAGTTTACTCCATTCAGCTGGGTCAAACAGCCAACACGCTGAGATTTTCCTTCATCGGATTCCAGGATGCTGACGCAAAGATTGGCAATCGTACTGCTGTAGACATCAGTCTGACACGTGAATCAGGATCACTTTCTGAGGTTGTTGTGGTTGGATATGGTGTTCAGCAAAAGAAAGCATTCACAGGCGCTGCCTCGAAAATTGATGCCAAAGAATTTGCACAGTTGGTAACCCCTTCTGTAGACAAACAATTGGCTGGCCGAGCTGCAGGTGTTCAGGTTGTTAATGCTGGTGGAGATGCAGGTACGCCTGCACGTATCCGCATCCGTGGTATCAACTCCGTAACAGGCAACCAGTCTCCGCTTATCGTTGTGGATGGTGTACCCTTAATTACAGGAAACCTTGCAGCTGCTACCAACTCCAATGCATTGGGAGACATCAACCCGAATGACATCGAGAACATTGAAGTTTTAAAGGATGGATCAGCTACTGCAATTTTCGGTTCAAGGGCTGCCAACGGAGTGATCATGATCACCACCAAAAAAGGAACCAAGGGTGGGGCCATGAAAGTAAACTATGACGCAACATTTGGTTTTACTTCAGCATTAAAAACCTATGAGTTGCTCAACAATCCACAATTCGTTGAAATATCCAATGAAAAAAGAGTTAATCAGGGATTGACAGGTTGGGCCAATGCAGGAGACGGGAAAACATATGACTGGCAAAAGCAGGTGATGAACCAGAATGTTTTTGTGAATCAGCAAAACCTCAGTTTCTCTGGTGGTACCAACAAAAGCACTTATTTCTTTTCACTGAACTACAGTGATCAAAAAGGTATTCTTCTTTCCAACAAGAACAAAGCCTACCGCATCAGGTTCAACTTTGATAACGAGATCAACAAATATGTGAAGATCGGAAATAACCTAACCTTGTCAAGGCAAATTGATAACGACCAGAATAACGGAACCAATGCACTCAGCGGTGGAATAGCTTCTGCCTTGCGCATGTTGCCCAACGTAAGCCCTTTGGATGCCACCAATATTACAGGCTATAATATTCGCTACCCGGCCTTAAACCAGGTTGGACTGGGGCCTAACCTCTCCATCGTTGATGACAACTATACCAACCCCATGTTCACGCTGAAAGAGAACCAATATGCTTCAGACAAACTCAGGGTCAACAATAACTTGTATGTTGAATTGAGTCCGGTCAAAGGTTTGAAAGTTCGCTCTGCCTTGAATTTTGACTTCCTTAATGATTATTCCTACATTTCATGGAGCCCTATCCATGGTGATGGTTTCAGCACAAAAGGGTATGTATACAATGCAGGTCAGCAATACCAAAGACTGGTATGGCAGAACTACATGAACTATAATAAGTCGTTCGATGGGGGGCATAACCTTTACCTGACTGCTGGACATGAGGTGCAGGAAGACATGAGCCGTAGTGTATCTGGTGCTTTGCAACAGATCTCTGATCCTTTCTTCCAACAAAAAAATATCATTGGCGGAACAGGTGCACTTCAATTTGCAGGTGGTGGTTATGGAGTCAGTGGATTCCATTCTCTTTTCGGACGGTTGAATTATGATTTCCAAAGCAAATATTTCATACAAGGATCAGTAAGAAGGGACGGACAAAGCTCACTTTCTCCCAACAATCGTTTTGGTATCTTCCCAGGAGCATCAGCAGGATGGAGACTTTCTGAAGAAGGATTCTGGAAAAACAGCACCTTCCTCAACAACACATTTGGTGATGTTAAACTGAAGGGATCTTATGCCATTGTTGGTAACCAACTGGGTGGTTTCCCTTACCTCAGCACTTTTGGATCTGCCCCTTATGGAAACATCCCTGGTCTTGCACCAAGTGCAATCGGAAATGCTTCTTTGCAATGGGAAAGCAGCAAGAAGTTTGATGTTGGCCTGGAATTGGGCCTCCTCAAAAATCGTTTCACCTTGGTTGCAGATTGGTTCCTTAACGATATTGATCAACTTGTTTTTGCAGTACCAACACCAAACTCTGCAGGTATCCCAGGCAACTCTATCAGCCAAAACATCGGGTCTGCCCGCAACAGTGGACTTGAATTCAGTTTGAGTGGCGATGTAATCAAAACCAAGAATTTCTCTTGGAGCATCAACACCAATTATACCCAACTCAAAAACGAAATCACTTCCCTTTATTCAATCGGGGGCAATCCTGTTAAAACAATTCCTGGTACCTATAACCGCATAGAGGTTGGTCAATCATTGAACTACCTATGGGGATGGAATTATGCAGGTGTTAACTCTGCTACTGGTAATCCGATGTACCTCAAAGCAGATGGAAGCCTGGTGCAGAGGAGTACGGTCAATGGTGCATATTATACAGCCACTGGAAAGAGCGATGCAACCATGACCGCAGCCAACCAGACATCGATTACAGATGCTGACAAGGTAAACCTTGGAAACAGTCTCCCTACATTCTTTGGAGCCTTCACCAACACCCTCAATCTGAAGAATTTTTCATTTGAATTCATGTTCAGGTTCCAGGGAGGAAACAGGATCATGAACATCACCCGCCAGGAAGCCCTTTTAAGCCAGAACTTCCACAACAATAGTACGGAAATCATGAACAGGTGGAAAAACCCCGGGGATGTAACTGATGTTCCAAGATTAAGGTATGCCCAAAGTGCAACTGTAAACCAAACTGGACAAGCCATTTCAAGGTTTGTTGAAAATGGAAACTACTTCAGGCTTCAGAACCTTGTTTTCAGCTACAATTTGGGCAATGCACTTCAGGGCAAATCAAATGGCTACATGAAAAATGCAAGGATCTTTATTCAAGGACAAAACCTGCTGACCTTTACCAAGTACACAGGACTTGATCCAGACAATGCAAGCCAGGCAGGTCAAGACAATGCGGTATCTCCTACATTGAGAATCGTTTCTTTTGGCTTCAGTGCAGGATTCTAATTTGTAACCATTAAGAACAATTAAACAGTAAACAATGAGACTCACACAATACATTTCAAAGGGTACACTCATCCTTGGCTTGGCCATAGGGATGACAAGCTGCGAAAAAGTACTTGACCAACAGCCCTATTCCGCTTTCACTGATGAGAGTGTATTTACTACAGCTGAAAGAGCAACACTTGCCCTCAACGGTGTTTATGATGCTGCCCAAACAGGTGGCCCTAGCTTGGCCGGACGTGGGTACCCTTTCGGTGCCGCAACCATTGAGCAAGGTGACAACAGGGGCGAGGATGTCGTCAATCTTCAAGCGTTTTATCAAATCACCTACCAAGGTACTTACACTCCAGCCACTGCTAACAATGTGGCCATGTGGGACAATACCTATGGCATGATCAACAAGGCTAACATTGCCATTGAGGGATTCAAAAAAGTAGGAGCATCAGGCATCATCACTCCAGCACTTGCAATACAATTTGAAGCTGAATGCCGTTTTCTCCGCGCCCTGGGACACCACGAACTGTTGGTCCACTTTGCAAGACCATTTCTTGACGGCAATGGTGCATTGTTGGGCGTACCATACAGGGATTATGCAGTTACAGGAAGCGCTACTTTGGAAAAGCTTCAAAAAGATACAAGACCAAAAGTATCTGAGAACTATGCAAAAATTCTTGAAGACCTGAACTTTGCCGAAGCCAATCTGCCGGTAACCAATACAGGTGGTGCAGTATTTCGTGCGCAAAAATCAGCTGCCATTGCACTTAAGCAAAGAATTTACATGCACATGGGACAATGGGCAAATGCCATTGCTGCAGGAAATCTGTTGATTCCAACCGCTCTGACCCCTGCAACACCAACTGCAACGAGGAGCCTTGTTGGCAATCATTCGCTTACTGCAACAGCCGCAGGTTCTTTTGGCCATGCAGGTGGCAACAGTGTGAGTACTGAGAATATTTTCAGTGTTAAAAATGATCCACTTGACAATGGATCTACAAATGGTGCTCCTGCTGCCATGTATGGCTCAACAGACCTGCTTGGCCGTGGACTGGTTTGTATTTCTCCCATCATTTGGAACAATACCGGATGGCTGGTGGATGATACAAGAAGAACAACATTGTACAGGAATGGTGGAAGTGCACTTGGAAGGGCCATCATGACCACAAAATACACTGACTATGCTGGTCGTGGTGACAATACCCCTATCATCAGGTGGTCTGAAGTATTGCTGAATCAAGCGGAAGCTGAGGCAAGACTATCTGCAACAGTATCTCAAAAAGCCATCGATTTGTTGAACCTTGTCAGGAACAGGTCTCTTGCAACACCTGCTACCCAACAGTACACTGCAGCAAGGTTTGCAAATCCAACAGCGCTTCTTCAGGCCATCATTCTTGAAAGGAGAATCGAATTTCTGGCAGAAGGAAGGCGTTGGCCAGATATCCACAGGATGTCACAAGATCCTGTAGCTGCAGTGAGAATGGCCGGCATTCCTGCAAAGGTTACCAACGGCGGTATTACTGGTTCTACACTTGCCCAATATGGCTTTGGAACAGCAGTTGTTCTGGGCCAGCCAGCAATTGCATACAGTGACTTCAGGTTCATCTGGCCGATTCCAGCATTGGAAATCACCACCAATCCCATCATTGCACAGAATCCTGGGTACTAAATTTTTGAAATAATAGTAAAGGGGAGAACTCATCAAGGGTTCTCCCCTTTTTTATGTGGGCAGATGAAGCGAATTATTGATCCGTCAATTGACCCTATTGATCAGCATATCTTCTTTGAATGATGTAATGATAGCAGAAATGGTAGAAACAATCCTTTGACGGGCTTCAAAACTTATCCAGGCAATATGTGGGGTGATGATGGCGTTGGGCAATCCAATCAAGGGGTGATCAGCAGGAGGTGGTTCCTTTTCAAGAACATCAAGCAATGCTACAGCAATTGTTTTGTCAAGCAAGGCTTTTCTTAGTGCAACTGCATCAATCAGACCTCCTCGGGAGGTATTGATCAAAAGGGCACTGGATTTCATGTTTGACAAAAACCTATCGTTTATTAGTTGATCTGTTCCTTCATTCAGCGGACAATGCAGACTGATCACATCGGCTGTTTGGGCCAGGGTTTCAAGATCAACAAAACGGCGATTGGACAACTGAAGATCCCTTGTATGATGGTAAATGACATGCATTCCCAGGCTTTCGGCCATGCCTGCAAAACAGGATCCAATATTGCCCATTCCGATGATTCCCATGGTCTTACCATGCCATTCTCGGATAGGTGTCAATGTATAGGTCCAATCATGGTGAGAAGACCAATCTCCATTTCTTACAGATTGATCGTGCGCTGCAACCTGGTTGCTATGATGAAGCAGCATAGCCAATGCATGCTGGGCCACTGAAAATGTTCCATAAGCCGGCACATTACAAACTGGCACACCTGCTGCGGCACATGCTTTTATGTCAACACAATTGTATCCTGTTGCAGATACAATCACCAATTTCAGTTGTTTGAAATGATCTAACTCAGGAATACCTACCAACGCTTTGTTGGTAATCAGTACATCAACATCCTTGTCTAAAGAAGACAGGTCTTCCCTGTTGGTGCGATCATGAAATACAACTTCTCCCAAAGACTTCAGGGAAGACCAGGAGATGTCTTCCTGAAACAAGGTATACCCATCCAATAATAAAATTTTCATGGGTCGATTTTATTTAACCAGGTGGTTGGGCAAATCCTCTACACGCTTGCAGCAAACCTGATCCATGACCTGGTAAAGCTGTGTTTTCAGCATTCCCATCATGTGATCAGCCCCTTCATCTCCCAAAGCAGCAACAGCATACATGAAAGATCGGCCAAGGAAGGTGAAGTCTGCGCCAGCAGCCAAGGTTCGGGCAATGTCTGGGCCGGTGCGAATACCGCTGTCCATCATTACTTTTATTTTACCCTTGTATTTGTCCACCACAGGACCAAGAGACTTGATGGCAGACTGGCCGGCATCAATTTGTCTACCTCCATGATTGGAAACCAGCAGGCCATCGATACCCAATGCTACAGCCATGTCAGCATCTTCCACTGTTGCACATCCTTTCAGAATGATTTTACCTTTCCACCTTTCACGGATGGGAGCAATCTTCTCAGGGTTGAGCCTGCCAGCAAACGTACGGTTCATGTATTGCCCCAATTGACTCATGTTCAAACCTTTTGGCGTATATGGTTTAAGGGTAGCAAAACTTGGTATGCCATGGTACAAGGTATTTAGGCCCCAAGTGGGCCTTCCCATGACCTGCACAATATTTTTGAGGGTCATTTTGGGAGGCATGGCCAAGCCATTGCGGATGTCCCGTGGCCGAAAACCGAAAGATGGCACATCACAAAGCAAAACCAAAACATCATAACCAGAGGCTTCCAATCGATTGAGGATATCATCCCTCAAACTATCCTCGGCCGGATGGTACAACTGGAACCAGGCTTTGCCTTCACTAACCTCGGCAATTCGCTCAATGCTGGAAGTTGATACAGTACTGAGGATAAAGGGAAGGTTGTGCTTGAGGGCAGCCTTTGCCAGGATTTCAGGTGCATTGGGCCAAACAAGCCCCTGTAGGCCTATGGGAGAAACACCAAATGGAGCATCATAGGTATGTCCAAATAATTCTGTAGAAAGCGTTGAACCGGTATGCTCACTCAGGTAATAGGGAAGCAATTCCACTTGGCGCAACTCATCTGTATTCTTGCGGAGGTTAACATCTTCATTGCAACCACCATCGAGGTATTCAAAAGCAAAACGCGGAATCCTGCTTTTCGCCTTATTGATCAGGTCATCAATACCAGGATAGTTTGAATTGTAGGCCCAAGTAGGCTTGGAGTTGTTGGTCTTTTGCATTGCGTAAAGTTAATTGAAAGTTTTATCTGGGGCCAGAATCCTAAGGCTTAAAATGTAAAAAGCCAATACATTGTATTGGCTTTTGTGGAGAATACCGGATTCGAACCGGTGACCTCTTGCATGCCATGCAAGCGCTCTACCAACTGAGCTAATTCCCCGAAAGGTGCAAATATAGTTAAAACAAAAGTGATCCTGATATTTTCAGAGACACTTTTAAACAATATTCTGCAGTAATTATCAATGCATGAATAGCAGTATCAAAGAGATAAACCAAACAATAAAGTATAAAAAAAGGATGACTCTTTTGGGAGTCATCCTTTTTCAATATTTAAACTTACTTTATTTGTCCAGATTGGGATTATTCAGTACTTCTGCCTGAGGAATTACAAAAGTTAGCTGAGGATCGTTATAATTAAATCTGTTGCCAGCGAAGAAAAGGTGATTTGCACCCCTCACTACGCTCTTTTTTAACCTCTTCATGGCCAGATAAGCTTTCCCTTCACCCCACAACTCAATTCTTGTTTGGAGGTAAATTTCATCAATTAACGCATTTCCAGACAAAGCATCGATGTATGCGAGATTGGTAATGCGACCAGTAAGGAAAGATTTCAAAGCAGTCCTGGCACTAGCATCCTGAGCCAAACGAGCCTTAGCTTCGGCATTCAACAAATAAAACTCGTCCGCCCTCATGTAAAGGTTATCCGTTTCGATATTTCGCTGACCGCCGGAAGCCCTAGCTGGGGCCCAAAATTTTTCAGTAGGCTGAAGTTTTCTACTTGCTGCCGTTGGAGCGATGAACTGATTTCTCCTGATGTCATCTGCTTTGATAGCATTATAGAGGCCAAGGTCTATCGTTTTAGGATCACCTGCCCAAGTATAGCTATAACTAAACTGATCAACCTGTCCCCACCATGAAATCAGGTTCAATCCTTGAGCCAAAGTAAGGTCAACGCCCCACATCCAGCTTGGTGTAGCAACATTGTTGAATCCTGCTGTTGTTGCATTTGTTCCGTTAAAATAAAGTTGTGCTGCTGTTGTTTTTGGATACGCAGCGACAATCTGATCTGTAAGGGTAACCACTTGCTGAAGATCAGCAGGTGTTCCTCTTGCAGACAAAACGTATGCCAATAATCCTCTTGCTACGTTGATGTCAACCTGATCTTTTGTAGCACGGGTAAAGCCAGTTAAAAGGCTTATGGCATCGGTCAGGTCTTTGACCATCAAATCATAAACCTCTTTGGTAGTAGCTTTAGGCTGATTAAGCTGCTTAGCAGTAGTATAAACAGGAATCAGCTTTTCGGCACCAGTACCATACTCTTTGCCATAAATTTGGGTAAGATAAAAATAGGAATAAGCCCTCATCGCCTTGGCTTGACCCATTGTAAATTTGTTACCCTGTTCAGCTGGAACCACATCGCTTCCGCCAAGGATGTCAATGATGGTGTTTGCTCCAAAGATTTGCCTATAGTAATAACGAAAAGGAACGTAAACTTCGTTTCTGGTAAAGTCGGGAGATGCGTTATAGCGGGCCACATTTGAATACCAGCCATAGTTCAACGCTGCTAAAACCATATCCGATTGCAACATGTCCGTGTAGATATCGATCCCTTTTTGGCCAAAATCATCATGACCGGTTGTACCACCGACTCCAGGCGTAAACATGGTCGTGTAGAGACCTGCAATATTACCATTAAGGAGTTTGGAATCCTGTTTAGCGTCTGCTGACAAACGTTCGGGAGTAGTAAACTGAGTTGGACTCGTCTGAAGAAATTCCTTGCTACAGCTTGCCATAAAGACGAGCAGCAAAGACAAATAGGCAACATTTGATAGTTTCATAAATTATTGATTAATTAATTAAAACTTGATTTTGAATCCAACTGTTAAAGTTGAAAGTGGTGAGTATCTGTAGGTGTCGGAACCGCCGGTTTCTGAAGTACTAGGATTGAATCCTAGTCTAGACGAACTCAACCAAAGGTTGTCTCCAGATATAAAAAACGATGCGCCTTCTATCCCTGCACGTTTAAGAGATGAAGAAGGTAGATTATACCCCAAGCGGATATTGTTCAAGGCTAAGTAATTTGCCTTGGTCAAGAACCTGGAAGAGGCAGAGTTTACGTTGGCGTCCCTGTTATTAGATAATCTCGGTATTTCTGTTACATCTCCAGCCTTTTGCCAGCGATTGCGCATATCAGTGTGCCAGTTGTTTCCGCCAATTAATCCATTTGCCATCAAACCTGCGTAAGCACCATCATATGCGTAACCACCGAAGCTATAAAGAAGCTGTGCAGCAATTTCAAATCCTTTAAATCCACCAGCAAGATTGAACGCACCCCTCACTTTAGGAATTGAAGTTTTACCAATATAGTATTGGGTTGCCTGTGTATAGTTCTTTGTGATTCCTTTTTTCAAATTTGCGAACTTGGCTGGACTATCCGCTTTGAATTGCTCAAGGTTGAGTACTTGCTCACCAGTCTGAAACAGTCCATCATTGTTTATATCATCGTAATAAACAGTCCAAGTGCTCGCACCGTCAGCAGCATCAACACCGACAAAATTGCGGATATAAAAATCAAAAATAGAGCGCCCCTGAGACCATGCATAGGTTCCTTGTACATCAATGATCTTAGGTTTATTTCCAATGGATGGATCAAGTGGCATGCGGACAATCTTGTTATCGAATCTTTCTGCGTTGACAGTAAGGTCAAGGAAATAAGAATTGCCTTTGAGGATATGACCTGTAAGTTCTAACTCAACACCCTCGTTACGCAACAAGCCATCATTAACCGTAATGGAAGCATATCCATTGGATATACCTACCCTTCTATCAAAAATCAAGTTATCTGTATTTTTGATATAATACTCGATGGTACCCTCTAAAAATTTACCTAAACGGAAATCAGTACCAAACTGAAGCATTTTAGAAGTCTCCCATGTTAAATCAGGATTGCCTGGTGTTGGAATTCCGAATGAAGGCAAGTTGTTAAGGTTTCCAATGCTGATACTTGAAACACTTGGATAAAAACCTAAACCACTTTGATCACCCAAAATACCATAACTGGCCTTTAACTTAAGGTAGTTCAACAATTTAGAATTGTTCATGAAGGGCATCTTAGAGACAACCCAGCCAGTTCCTATCGAACCAAAAGTTCCCCACTGTTTTCCGACAGCAAATCTAGAAGAACCATCTCTTCTCACAGTTCCGGCTACATAGTATGTACCATCATAATCATAACTGATTTGAGAGAAATAGCTTTCTAGGTTATTGGTGTTTTTGTAAGATGATTGTGTAGGGTTTTTTACAATCGCATTGGCAAGCGACAGATCATAGTTACTGACTAGATTCTGGCCACCAGCTGACGAAACTTCAAATTCGTATTTTGTAGACTCATGTGCGACAAGTGCATCAATGTTATGATTTTGTACACGCTTGTTGTACCTGAGCATGTTCAGCAAATTGAGGTTCATTAAATTGTTCCTACTTTGAAAGATAGAACCATTTTGTGAAGCTGCAGAACCATAAAATTTATTAGTCAAAGAATAACCCACAGTAGAGTTATACTGAGCTCCCAAACGATTTTCAAGGCTCAGATTCTCATTGAATTTCAAATTGGCAGAAGTTGATCCAGTCAATTCATTGTTGAAGGTTCTGTTCACATTGAAATTTGCGTCTGAAATGGCATTGGTGAGTGAGCCGAATTTTCTGCCTGTTTCACCGTAATCATATCGGTATCCTCCAAAGATGGGGTCTTTGATTTTTTCACCATTTGCATCCCTCATGAACAATGGATAAATGGATGGCATGTTGTCTGCAAACCAAAATACGCTGTTCGAGCTGGAGCCTTGTCCATTGTTATTGGACCTGGTATTTGAATAGTTAAGATTGAAGTTGGTAGTCAGCCATTTTTTCACTTCATGGTTTAAATTAATTTTACCATTCAATCTGCGGAAATCAGTTTTTACGGAATATCCAATATCATTCAGATAACCGAATGAGGTGTAGAAATTTGTTTTTGAATCTCCACCGCCAAACCTCAAATTTGACTCAAGCCTGTTGGAAGCCTGGAATGAATAATCAGCCCAATTTTCAGGATCGAAGAGCCTGGTAGCACCTGAAACTACTGTTCTTGTTACTGGATCGATTAGTTGAGCGCCGCTCGTAACATTTTTCCACATGTTGTTGCGTGGATCAATACCATTAGCAGAAAAAAGCCTTGTGTTTGCATAATTTGTCGGATTTGCATTTGCTGCCAAAACACCCTCATTATAAAGCGCTTCCCAGGAAAGACCAATATATTCCTCAGGGGATCTGATTACGTCATAACGTGGCAAAACAGCCTGATTGACACCAAACTTGGTATCTGCTTCGATGAAGGATTTTCTTGCTCTTCCCGTTTTTGTTGTAATTACAATTACACCATTTGCACCCCTTGATCCATAAATCGAAGTGGCGGCAGCATCTTTCAGAACAGTTGTACTGGCAATGTCATTTGGATTAATTGCATTCAAAGAACCAGTGAAAGGAACTCCATCTACTACATACAAAGGGCTGCGGTTCCCATTCACAGAACCAAATCCTCTGATACGGATAGTAGCAGAACTTCCTGGTTGGCCGGATGAATTAATTACCCTGACACCTGCGACTTCTCCAGCCAAAGCCTGGGAGATATTGGAAATATTTTTATTGGTTATTTGCTGATCAGAAACAGTTTTAGCTGAACCAGTGAAGGCTTCTTTGGTGGTTCGAGTGTATCCAACAACAACAACTTCTTTTAAACTTGCCTCAGTTGTAGTCATTTTCACATCAAAAATAGTTTTGTTTCCAATGGAAATTTCAATGGGGTCGTAGTTTAAAATTGAAAATTGAACCATTTTGGCAGATGATGGAACTTTCAAAGTGAAAGACCCATCAGCGTTGGTAGTCGTACCCAGTGAAGTTCCTTTAACTAGAACAGAAACCCCAGTTAAAACAGTACCATCCTTCTGGTCAGTGACTTTGCCTTTGATGGTTTTTTCTTGCGCAAACGAAAAAGTCGTTGCGAAAAGAAGTAAGATTACACTGATCAATCTTTTCATAAAATGAGCGGTTTTTTACTTAAGTTAAAAATTCGATAAACTTAGAAGCCTGCAATATTACAATTAACTCTTAGAAAATGTTTAGGCAGTAGTTGAAAATCTCAGCTGCCAAGGGCTGACTTGCCTTTATGAAATAAGCATGACAATTAATTAACTGTCAATCAAAGGTTTATAAACTAAATAAAAAATTGATTTTGGGGTATTGCGAACATTGAGACTAGTTAATTTCTAATCTTAATGTAGTTTTTCAATTAAAATTTCAGTTAAAAATCTATTAAGCCCAGAAAATCATGGGCAAAATGTCATATTACGATAAATTTTCTAAATTATAATAATTACACTTCCCTAGAAAAAAGATTTGAAGACCAAAACCTCAAAAAAATGTATTCGACTTGACTATCAATGACTTAAAAACTGAAATTGGTGGAGAATACCGGATTCGAACCGGTGACCTCTTGCATGCCATGCAAGCGCTCTACCAACTGAGCTAATTCCCCATGAAGTGCAAATATCTATAAAAAGCTTATTCGACAACCACCTCATCCACAAACAACCATGCAGGATATCCTTGACCAGGAAAACCTGGCTTGATGATGCCATTGTTGGCAGCATTTATTTTGACATACCTGGTCTTGATGGGCTCAAAGGAAAAAGCATGGGCCTGAACCCCCATCTGGCCAGTATCCGGTTTGTTTTTGACGGCTATTCCCTTGTAGGTCACACCATCAGCAGAGACCGAAATGTTTATTGTGGATGGCATATAAATCCAGCTGGAAGGAGCCTTGTAAAAACGGAGGTTGATTTTACTTATTTCTTCTTCCCTACCCAGGTCCAATATGCCTTCAAAATCTTTCCCATTCCATCCCAACCACTCATCATCATTGAAGCGTGTTAGGCTTCCCATGATGCCGTTGATCAGGGCAGAAGGCCCACCCTTTCCGTATTGGGGAGCAGGATCGATGGATAAACCCAATTTTCTTCCGGTAGCCTTGTTGATGTTAAAAAATGCAGTGCGTTTGTCTACAACCTCGCCTTCAACCATGGCGGCGACTTCCAGTTTAGCAGCTGCCGAAATGGTAATGGGTTGATCATATGGCTTTTTCAGAACCTCCCCTTGCTGGGCTGTTACCGAATAAAAAAGATTTTTCTTGTCAGATACACCGTCAACACTCACTTTCACGGTATTGCTTTGGGGATCATACTGGCTTTTCAAACCAATATCATACATGTGTCTTGAATAATTGATGCCATGGTTTTCGAGGCGCTTCAAATACGGAATCAATCGGGTAGTGAAATGATCAAATCCTGGCTTGTGCTTGGTCCAACCAATCTCTGCCAATGCAACAGCCCTTGGAAACAGCATGTATTCTGCCAGGGCTGATGATTTGATGTATTCTGTCCATAAATTTCCTTGAACGCCCTTGATGTACTTTGCTTGTTCAGCATTCAATTCAGCAGGAATGGGCTCATAGCCATAGACCCTTTTTAGTGGCAGAAATCCTCCCCATGCAATAGAATCTGTCTGGTCTTCGGATTGGTAAAAATTAAGGTAACAATGGCTGTCTGGGGTCATGACCACATCATGTCCTTGTTTTGCAGATTCAATACCACCCTGGGTTCCGCGCCAGCTCATGACTGCAGCATTGGGGGCTAAGCCTCCTTCCAGGATCTCATCCCAGCCAATGATGCTGCGCCCCCTGCTGTTGATATGTTTTTCTATGCGTTGAATAAAATAACTCTGCAGCCCATGCTCATCCTTCAGGTTGTATTTTCTGATCATTTCCTGGCAAAATGCAGAACGTTTCCAGGCATCCTTGGGGCATTCATCACCACCGATATGGATGTATTTTGAGGGGAAAATTTGCATGACCTCATCCAGCACATCGTTCATGAATTGAAAAGTATAATCAGTAGGGCTAAGCACATCTGTAAAAACTCCCCAGGTTTCCTGCACAACCTTTGTTCCAGCAGTTTTCAATTGTTGTTTGGTTTTAGCCGCAACCATGTTATCATTTACCACGGTGGCCTCTCCAGGGAAACAACTCAGCGCCGGATAGGCTGCAATCGCAGCGCTGCTATGGCCTGGCAGTTCTATTTCAGGGATGATGGTGATGAATTTTTTTGATGCATAGGCTACCAGTTCTTTGATCTGCGCCTGGGTATAGAAACCTTCATAAGGCTTGTTGTCATTGCCTTTGCCTGGATACTTGTCCACCAGGGTTCCATTTCTTTTTCCACCCACTTGGGTCAGTTTGGGATATTTCTTGATCTCAATTCTCCAGCCCTGGTCATCAACCAGGTGCAAATGCAACCTGTTCATTTTCTGCATGGCCATCAGGTCTACCAATTTTTTGAGAAAGGAGATGGGCTGAAAATGCCTGGCTACATCAATCATCAGGCCCCTGTACTCAAATGCCGGCGCGTCCTGAATGGATACAACCGGCATTGCCCACTGCTGATTGGCAACCAGTCGATCGCTCTCTATTGCAGTAGGGAGCAACTGCAACAAAGATTGTACAGCATAGAAAATTCCTGATGGGTCTTTTGCAGCAACCAATACTTTGTCTGTAAAAACATTGATGGAATATGCTCCTGGCTTGGTGAGCGCCGGATCAAATGAGCATTGAATAAAATTGGATTGCGGAGCCTGCTTGGCAACCTTCAACTGAAAACCTGCAGCGCGTAAGAATTTCTCATTCAGTGGTGACAGGGCTGACAGCATTGAAGCAGTAGCATCAGGAACCACCAAAACAGTCTGAGGCTTGACGATGAAACCCCCTTTGCCTTTCACTACCTTTTCAGGATATGGAATGAGCTGAACATCCTGGGCACCAGTATAAAAAAAAGAGGCAACAGCCATAAATGCCATTGCCAATGATTTTTGAATTGTATTCATGCTGCAATATAATTGAATGCAGCATATTGAAAAACAGAAAATTAATACCTCTTAGGGCCACGATCGTATCCACCGCCGCCGGATCCACCGCGATCATATCCACCGCCACTTGGCCTGCGGTTTGCACCTCCTCCACCGGAAGGCCTTTCTTCAGCTGCTTTTACAACAAGGGGTTTTTTACCCAGGGAGATATCATTGAGGTTTTCAATGGCATCCATGGCCTCTTCTTTTACCGGCATGTCAACAAAAGCAAAACCACGGCTTTTCCCGGTTTCCCTGTCCATAGCAACCTTTGCTGACTTTACCTCCCCAAACTTTTCAAAGATCTCCATCAATTCGGCATCATCAAGATCATAAGGAAGCCCGGCTACAAAAATGTTCATAAAAGAATTTTTACAAATGTAAAGAGAAATCAGTATTCAGACTGAACCAAGTATTTGATTACCTTCAAACTACCTTAGTTTCCCTGTCAAAATCAATAATTATGCAATTTTTTTCAACCGAACATGCATTTTTGCTGGAAAGACTGCTACCGCAGGTGTTGACAGCAACGCTTTGTGGATTCATTGTTGGCTATGGCAGGGAGATCAAACAAAGGCCTGCTGGAATCAGAACCAATATCCTGATCAGCGTTGGATGCACCATTTATGCCTCAGTCGGATTTTACCTGGCAGAAATCTACCCATCGGTAGATCCATCAAGAATCATCGGCCAGATTGCCACGGGCATTGGATTCCTTGGCGCAGGTGCCATTGTAAAATCAGATCAAAAAGTCAGTGGTGTAACCACAGCGGCATTTATTTGGGCCAACAGCGGCATCAGCATCCTCATTGGCTGTAATTTTTACCTGATTCCCATTTCCATCACCATCATCTTGGTTTTGATTACCTGGCTGTTTGAAAAATTCGAAAAAAGGGTTCACCGCGAACACATCAACGAATAAACCAAAACAACATGATTCACTCGATCATCAAAGACAAACCAACCAGACTTTTCCTGATCCTCGGTGGCTTTTTTGTAGCCAACGCGTTGATTGCAGAAGTGGTGGGCGTCAAACTTTTTTCTTTAGAGCAAACCCTGGGCATGGCACCAGCCAACCTGACCATGCTGGGAGAATCCGGACTTGGATTTACACTTTCGGCAGGTACCTTGACATGGCCGATTGTATTCATCATGACAGATATCATCAATGAATACTATGGTTTCCGTGGTGTCCGCTTTCTTTCCATTCTAACCGCAGCCATCATTGGATTCGCTTTTCTGGTTTTCTATGGCGCCATTCATCTCGCACCTGATAATTATTGGATGGGTTCACAAAAAGAAAATGGAGTACCGGACATGCAAGCTGGTTACGCACAGGTTTTGGGTCAAGGGATGAGCATTATTTTTGCTTCACTTACCGCATTTTTAGTCGGCCAAATGGCAGATGCTTCTGTCTTCAAAAAGATCAAGATTATAACAGGAGAAAAGGGCATCTGGATAAGGGCAACCCTTTCAACACTGATTTCCCAGCTGATCGACACTTTTTGTGTGGCCTATATTTACCTCTATTTTTCACTTGGATTTTCTTTCCCAAGGGTAACTGCCATCGGACTCACTGGCTACATCTACAAGTTCATCGTTGCGATTCTTTGCACACCATTGATTTACCTCATCCACAACCTGATTGAGGATTACCTTGGGAAAACAAAGGCAGCAGAAATGAAGCGATCGGCTTTGGAAAAGGCCTAGGCAGAGTTCCTTCCTGCGTTGATGATACCAAAAGAACACCGCATGACCAGCTTCTCATAGCTCTTCCTCAAGTCGGATTGCAGGTTACGCTCTTCCATTTCCCTTACCTTGGTGATGGCAAATTGCTGGATGGTGGTGATAGGCAAAACAATCCTTTCTCGGGTTTGAATCGAAAGCTGTTCTACCGGATAATTGGCCATGAGTTCCGTGTTTCCGGAGAGCATAAGGATGTATTTTTTTGTCAACTCAAATTCACCCTCAATGCTTCTCCACAGTTCTCCGTACTTGGGATGATTCGCCAAAAATGCAGTGAGCGGAAAGAAACATTTTTTCATTGCCATCTCACAGTTGTCGATCAAGGTCCTGAAAAAAGCTGAACGCTGGTAAAGGGCTTTGAGCTCTGGCATCATTCCCTTTTCTTCCATGCGTTTCAAGGCTGTTCCTACACCATAATATCCGGTTACATTTTGCTTCATCTGACTCCAGGCGCCTACAAACGGGATTGCCCGCAGGTCTTGCAAGGAAAGCTGCCCGGCTGCACCTCTTTTTGCAGGCCTGCTGCCAATATTGGTTTCTGCATAAAAACGCAGTGGACTGGTATGTGAAAGATAGTCAAGAAAAAAAGGATGATTCTTCAATGCAGAATAGGATTGAAAACTCTCTTCTGCCAACTGTTCAATCAACAGCATTTCATGCTGGCTGAAAGTGCTGGCCCCGTTTGAAAACAATTCATTGCCGATTCCGGCATGAAGCAATTGCTCAATATTGAACTGCGCAGCATCAATGGTGCCGAAATTGGAACTGACGGTTTGCCCCTGCACAGTCAATTCAATTTCCTTGTTGGAAATATCACTTCCCATGGATGCATAAAATTTGTGGGTCTTCCCTCCGCCCCTTGCAGGAGGACCACCTCGTCCATCAAAAAAGACCACATCAATCCCATATTTTGCTGAGATGGCAGAAAGCTCTTGCTTGGCTTTGAAAATACTGAAGTTGGCCATCAGGTACCCCCCGTCTTTTGTTCCATCACTGAATCCAAGCATCACGGTTTGCCTGTTGCCCCTGCGTTTCAGGTGATCACGGTATTGCGGGAATGTATACAACAGCTGCATCACATCAGCAGCATTTTTCAAATCTCCAATGGTTTCGAACAAGGGTATGATGTCAACAGATATAGCATCCCGCTTCCATCCACCAAAAACAAAGAGCGCAAATACTTCCAGTATATCAACGGCACTGTTGCACTGGCTGATGATATAGCGATCTGATCCAGGTTTGCCATTTTGCTCTTGGATATGCTTGACAGCCTTCACTGAGTCAATGGTGTCTTTGGTTATGGGTGTAACTGATTCATCAAGTTTAACAGCATCAGAAAGAGACGAAAGCCATTCTATTTTCTTGGCATCATCCATCGCAGTATAATCTCCATTGCCCAACAGTGTACAAATTTCTGTTATCACACGGGTGTGCACTGAACTGTCTTGACGGATGTCCAGCGTTGCAAAATGCAACCCAAAAAGATGGACCCTGTTGATGAGGCCATCCACCATGTTCAAGAAGAGGCCATTGTGGTTGAATACAATCAACTCCTTGATCTCATACAAGGTATCAAGCACCTCAGCTTTTTTCAGATCTGCCTTATAACCGGGAATAAAAATATTGTTGTAGAGCTTTTTTTCCAGTTCCTGCAGCTTACCCTCTACCCCTTCAAAAGTTAGTCTCCTCCTGAGTTTTCTTATATCAAGGTAATAACATTTGATGATACTACCCCGCAGGGCATCCGCCACTTTCAAAGTGATATCACTGGTGACAAATGGATTGCCATCCCGGTCTCCCCCTGGCCAGAAACCCATGCGTATGACAGGATTATCCTGGTCGTAAGCATCTGAAAACTGTGATTGCATGGCTGATGCAATTCTTCCACTTGCAGGATAAAACACATTCTCGAGATACCAAATTAAACTCACTGCCTCGTCATAAGGAGTGGGCTTCTGCTTTTTGAAAAAAGGGGTTTTCCCAAGTTGCTGCAAATAAATATTGATTTGGTTCAGGTTGTTTTCAGCAATCGCCTTTGACATGTCGTTGATGATCCCCAAAACAGATCCTGGATAAAACTGTGTTGGATGGGCAGTCAACACCAGGCGAACGCAAAAATCCTTTAATTTTTTCTGCAGTTGAGATTGCTTGCTGTATTGTTCAACTTCTGTTTCCAAATGTTTTAATGTACCAAGACCCTTCATGTCATTCAAGCGAGGAAATGCAGCATCTTCAAGAGCATCAAAAAGCACCACTTGTCGTTCCACATATTGGACAAACCGAAACAACAAATCCAGCTGCTGCTGTTCAGAAGTATAAGAGGTATGGCGTTCGAAAAAATCCTTCAAAATCTGGTCCGGGCTCATCTTTTTTTTGAATCCTTCCTCACAGTTGGACTGAAGCAAAGAAAGCATGATGCCTGTTTTCTCAATCCTGTGAAAAGGAAGTGAGGTGAAAAGGCTGTTGTAGAGCTGGTATCTTATGCCCACCTCATTATTGAACTTTACCAGTTCAGTAGATGAATTACTGCTCATTTGATATTTTTATTGGGAAAACTGGGGCAATCGAGGTGTAAAAATAAATAAAATTCAACAAATAATAGGAAATGCTTAATTTTGTATTATCACAAAAGTGAAATGACAGCAACCAAATTAAATATTACCACATCCAACAAGGCTTTCACGGCCATGTTTGCTGCTTTCACAACAACGTACACGACAACAACCCGCTAGGGTTGTATCATTTCATATCACCATTGGGCGCCTGCTGATTCTCGGATAACATCCTATCCAATTTTTACATTGCAATTCAACCAACATGAAATTGATCAAAATAGAAGGCAATTTGCTTTCAAACCCCGAAATGTTTTTCAGGGCCATTGGCCATCTTGAGCGATTTAAAAATATGGCCACAACAGTTGTTGTTACAGGATCAACAGAAACAGAAAAAGCATTGCTCGACATTGCGCTTTCAGCACGCGACCAATCGTTGGCATATACTGATCAACTTTCCACCATTGAAATCTACTACCTTTCGCTGACAAGGGCCATCATACCAGTAATAGAACAGAGTGCCAGCCTGAGTTTTGTGAAACAACGATTCAATGCATTGGAAGAACTTTGTAAAGGTGTGCAATTGCTGGGAGAACTGCCAGAGAAAACAATTCACGAGATCATCAACTATGCATCCATCATCTCTTCCTACCTATTTTTTGCAGCATGCAATGCCGTCTTCAAGAACATCAGCTGGACAGATGGAAAAGAAATCCTTGTAGCGGATAGGATCAATGGAGCGATAGTTTGCGATGAGGAGGCTTCACTTGTAAATATCCAGAAAATATGGAACAAACCCGAACAAGGAATTCACATCATTGCCGGTAGTGCTGCCAGAGACCACAAAAACAATACCATTGGATTTGGAAAAGGTGGTGGAGACCTTTCTGCCTCGTACTTTGCAGGACTGTTGAAAGCGGATGAAATTGAAATCTGGTCTTCCCAAAACACATACACTACAGCCGACCCTCTGTTGGTCAAGAATGCAAAAACCATTCCGGAAATCACTTATGAAGAGGCTATTGAATTAAGCCATTTTGAGCATCATCTTGTTGCACCGGCAGCATTGAACAATGCGATAAAGAAAAGAATTCCCATCAAAATCCTGGCACTTGAAAACATGACTGGTGTTGCAACAATCATTCACCATGATGTGGCTGGAAAAACTGAAATGATTACGGGTATTTCCTCAATGGCAAACATTGCACTGATCAGCATTGAAGGAAGCGGCATGATGGGTGTTCCTGGCTTTGCAAAGCGGGTCTTCGCTTGCCTGAATGATGCGTGCATCAATGTCATTCTCATCTCCCAGGGTTCTTCTGAACATTCCATTTGTGTTGCTGTTCGCAATGATGTAAAAAATCAAGCCATCCAGATGCTTGACCATGCCTTTGAAAAAGAAATCAGCAATGGCAACATACAACCCATCAGCTGTTCCGGAGATGTCAGCATCATCTCATTGGTTGGGGAGAACATGAGAAATCATCCAGGCATCAGCGGAAGGATGTTTGGCAGCCTTGGCAGAAACGGTGTGAATGTACTGGCCATTGCACAGGGATCAAATGAACGGAATATTTCGGCCGTCATTCATTCAGCTGACAGAAAAAAAGCAATCAATGTTTTACATGAATCTTTTTTTGAGGATGCAAAAAAAGAACTCAACCTGTTCATCGTTGGCACTGGAAATGTTGGAAAAAAATTGATAGAACAAATAAGAAAACAAGCAGAAAAAATCGGAGAACTACACAAGATCAAGATGAATGTTGTGGGACTCTGCAACAGCAGAAAAATGATTGTTCAACAGCAAGGAATTAATCTTGAACAATGGGAACAAACACTGGGCAGTGGAGAGGACTCTTATCCATCAGGATTCGCTGATCAAATGACAGCGCTCAATCTTAGGAACAGTGTATTGGTAGACATCACTGCCAATGAAATAATTCCAGGTCTTTATGCAAGCCTTTTGAAAAAATCCATGTCTGTAGTGGCATGTAACAAAATTGCAGCCTCAGACCATTACTTGCGATACAAAGAGCTGAAGGAGCTTGCCATTTCCTACAACTGCAAATTCCTTTTTGAAACCAATGTAGGAGCAGCATTGCCCATCATCAGTACCTTGAATGACATCATCAAGAGTGGAGACAAAATAAACAAGATGGAGGCTGTATTGAGCGGAACGCTCAATTTTGTATTCAACAACTATAACGGAAGCAGGCCTTTTTCATCTGTTGTGAGAGATGCGCAAGATCAAGGTTTTACAGAACCTGACCCGAGGCTTGACCTCAGCGGAAAAGATGTCATGCGCAAAATCATGATCTTGTCCAGAGAGGCCGGAGTGGCGATGGAAATGAAAGATATCCAATGCAACGGCTTCCTTCCGGAAACCTGCATGAATGGTTCAGTAGCCGATTTTTATCAGGAGATGGAGAAGCACGAAGACCATTTCAAATCCTTACTGGACCAAGCCAATGCAAACAATGCCAAACTCAAGTTTGTAGCCAGTTTTGAAAATGGAAAGGCTACTGTGGGTCTGCAACATATCAAGCCAGAAAGCGATATGTTTTACTTGTATGGAAAAGACAATATTGTACTTTTTTATACCGAAAGGTATGATCAGCAACCAATGGTTATCAAGGGTGCAGGAGCAGGAGCAGAAGTAACAGCCAGCGGCGTATTTGCAGACACACTCAGAACCATCAACAACTAAACCATGAACATCCAAAAGATAAGCATCAAATCTCCGGCAACCATTGCCAACCTGGTTTGTGGATTCGACATCCTGGGCCTCGCATTGGAAGAACCTTACGACATCATGACCCTAGAGAATACGGATCATCCTGGCCTGGAAATCGTACATGTGGATGACCATGGATTGCCCACTGAACCTGAGCAAAATGTTTCTGGCGCGGCATTATTGGCCATGATGGAAGAATTGCCTGAAGTTCCAAACTGGAAACTGACCATCGACAAAAGAATCAAACCTGGAAGCGGTTTGGGATCCAGTGCTGCAAGTGCTGCCGGTGCGGTTTTTGCAGCCAATAAATTACTGGGTAACCCTTTTAGCAATGAAGACCTCATCAGGTTTGCCATGTTCGGAGAAAAAGTGGCCAGTGGCGTAAAACATGCCGACAACATAACGCCTTGTCTGCTGGGTGGCGTGACACTGATTCGATCCATTCATCCATTGGACATTATCCCTCTTTCCGCCCCAGAACTTTTCATCACAGTGGTTCATCCACAGATTGAAGTGCGCACTGCTGATGCCAGACAAATACTCAAAAAAGAAGTACCGTTGAAGCAGGCCATCAAGCAATGGGGAAATATTGCAGGATTGGTTGCAGGGCTGATGCAAGGAGATCATGCATTGATTGGACGATCATTGGAGGATGTCATTATTGAACCAGTAAGGAGTATCCTCATCCCAGGATTTGAGGAAACCAAACGAAGAAGCCTGGAGGCTGGTGCGCTGGGCGGTGGAATTTCCGGCAGCGGACCTTCCATTTTCATACTCAGCAAAGATGAGAAAACTGCAGCAGCAGTTGAGCAAGAGATGAACAAGGTCTACACCGCAATTGGTATTGATTATAAAACCTACCTGACGAAATTGAACGTAAGTGGCATCACCATTATAAAATGATATCATGAGATATTTCAGCCTAAACAATAATCATCATTTTGTTGACTTCAAGGAGGCAACCTTGCAAGGACAGGCACCCGATGGAGGCCTTTACTACCCGGAATCAATTCCGGTATGGAACAATAATTTTATCAGGAACCTTAAAAGAAAATCAAAGATTGAAATAGGCTTTGAAATCATGGCTCCTTATGTTGGGAATACAATTCCCGAAAAAGAATTGTACAGCATCATTGAAGAAACACTTGACTTTGAATTCCCATTACAACCCATCAGCGAAAACATATACAGCCTGGAGCTCTTTCATGGCCCAACCCTTGCGTTCAAGGATGTTGGCGCAAGATTTCTCAGCCGCTGCATGGGTTTTTTTGCAGGAAAATTGGCAAAGAAAATTATTGTATTGGTTGCGACGAGTGGTGATACAGGCGGTGCAGTGGCAGCTGCATTCCACAACATCCCCGGAACGGAGGTAATTATCCTTTATCCTTCGGGCAAAGTAAGTCCGGTACAGGAAAAACAACTGACTGCCCTTGGAGGAAACATTCATGCCCTTGAAATTGAAGGAGATTTTGATGACTGCCAAAAGCTTGTAAAAATGGCTTTTCGAGACGAGGAGCTGAAGAAAAATATTTTGCTTACTTCTTCCAACTCCATCAATGTTGCCCGTTGGTTGCCCCAGCAAATATATTATGCACTTGCCATGACGCAGTGGGATAAAGGCCATGAACCTGTTGTTGCCGTACCCAGTGGCAACTTTGGAAACCTTTGTGCCGGAATTGTTGCAAAGCAATCAGGATTGCCGATTGGCCATTTCATAGCAGCCTGTAATGCCAATGATGTTTTCACAGCATACATTAACACTGGAACATACCATCCAACCTCAGCCGTTCCTACCCTTTCGAATGCTATGGACGTAGGAAACCCCAGCAATTTTGCCAGAATTCTTACCATATTTCAACATGATTATAAGCGGATTAGAGAAATGATCAGCAGCATCGCGGTAAGCGATGTTGAAACATTTAGCACAATAAAAGCTGTTTTTGAAACCTACCGGTACGTTTTAGACCCGCATGCTGCAGTTGCTTACAAGGCGCTTCAAGACCATTTGTTTGGATATCCAGGACAGAATGGCTTTATTCTTGGAACAGCACACCCTGTAAAATTTCCAACAGTAGTTCAGGAAGCCATTGGTTATTCCCCCGCAATACCCCAAAGCCTGTGTGCCCTCATGAAAAAAATCAAAACTGCCTGCCTGATCCCGCCCGAATATGCCAGTTTCAAGTCAATATTATTAAAAATTTTAAAAAAAATATAATCCAGCTAAAATTTTGTTTTTTTGTTTAAAAAAATGGTAAATTCATTCAACGAAAAAAAATTAAAAGGGTTTTGAACTTTTTTTTGGAAATGTGGTTTTAGTAAATTGTGGGTGTGAAATGTGCGGATTTTTCAACGCTTGTCATTTTTTAACCAAAACAATACACAATGACTCCATTTTTTCTCGAGGCCGTAGCGCCTGACAATTATGTTGCCTTCACGTTCTTCATCGGCACTATGGCCATGATGGCAGCATCCGTTTTCTTCTTTCTTGAATTGAACAACACTGACAAGGCATGGCGCACTTCAGTACTCGTTTCAGGATTGATTACCTTCATTGCAGCAGTTCACTATTATTACATGAGGGGTTATAACCTCGAAACAGGCGGAGAATCCCCAACCTTCTTCCGTTATGTTGACTGGTTGTTGACTGTTCCTTTGATGTGCGTTGAGTTCTACCTGATTACTAAAAAATCTGGTGGTACAACTGGACTTCTTTGGAAACTGATTTTCGCTTCAGTAGTTATGCTTGTTACAGGCTACTTTGGTGAAACCATCTACAGAGACCAGTCTGTTCTTTGGGGTGTTATCAGCGGTGCAGCTTATTTCTACATTGTATACCTTGTATGGTTCGGAGAAGTTGCCAAACTGGCTACTGCTGCTTCACCTGCAGTTGCAAAAGCCAACAAAACATTGGGTTGGTTCGTATTGGTAGGATGGGCTATCTATCCACTTGGTTACATCGTTGGAACTCCAGGCGGATTGTTCGGAGTTACTGCTGATGCACTGGGAATTGGTGGCCTTAACATGGACATCATCTACAACATCGGTGATGCTGTAAATAAAATTGGATTTGGTCTTGTTATCTATGCACTCAGCCGTTCTGAGTCTAAG